>NZ_JAWPEN010000010.1:0-117274 GCF_033342815.1 Exiguobacterium artemiae | reverse complement strand
CATTTCACTTCGCTTGAATATACGTTTTTGCCCATGCAAAAACACCTCCGATGCTAGTACTTTTTAAAAGTGTACCACTCCGAAGGTGTTTTATATTGTCTCAAAATTTTAGGTTAGCCCATGACTTCTTGGAAGTCGGGATGCTTTTTGCTTGAAACGTCAATCGAATGATGTTTATTCAGGAACACGATCAAATTGCTTAATCGTAAAAGCTTCTGCATGTTGCGTATCCACAGGGTGGTATGTCTCGGAGGAACAAACGAAATGATCGGGAAGAATGGGATAGTAAACATCCCCTTCGATGTAGGCATCGATTTCCGTCGCATAAATCCGCTCGATAAGAGGCAAGGTCTGCTGGAACAATTCGCCGCCGCCAATTAAAAAGACTTCCTCGTCCGACTCCACGTAGTCCGCCAGTCTGTCTAAGTCATGCCAAATGGTGATGCCTTCCGCATGAAAGTCCGGATCACGTGTGACGACGATATTCTCGCGTCCCGGTAATGGCCGTCCGATTGACAGGAAGGTTTTTCGACCCATGATGACCGGTTTACCGTAAGTTGTTTTCTTGAAATGGGCTAAATCAGCCGGCAAGTGCCAAGGCATTTCGTTATCCCGTCCAATGACCCGGTTTTTTGTATAGGCAACGATATGCGAAATCATACGGCGACGACTCCTTTAATGTGCGGATCAGGGTCATAGCCTTCGATGATGATATCGTCAAACGTAAAGTCTTCAATGCGCTCGACTTCACGGGCAAATCGAATCGTCGGCAAAGGTTTCGGATTCCGGCTCAACTGGAGATTCACTTGATCCAGATGGTTTGAATAAATATGGGCATCTCCTAAAGTATGAACAAAATCGCCGACTTCAAGTTTACAGACATGAGCAATCATGTGCGTCAACAAAGCATAGGAAGCAATATTGAACGGGACTCCGAGGAAGACGTCCGCCGACCGCTGATAGAGCTGACAAGACAGTTTTCCGTCTGCTACGTAAAACTGGAACAACAGATGGCAAGGCGGTAAGGCCATCTCCTCCAGTTGTCCGGGATTCCAGGCACTGACAATCAAACGACGGGAGTCCGGATTGACTTTGATCTGTTCAATCACATCTGCTAATTGATCGACGGTCGTTCCATCCGGTTTTGGGAAAGAACGCCACTGGGCACCGTAAACCGGTCCGAGATTACCGTCTTCGTCCGCCCACTCGTTCCAAATGCGGACACCGTTCTCTTGTAAATAAGAGATGTTCGTTTCACCGGAGATAAACCAGATTAATTCATGAATGATCGATTTCATATGTAACTTTTTTGTCGTTACCATCGGAAAACCATCCTGTAACGGGAACCGCATTTGATGACCAAAAATACTGATGGTTCCGGTTCCCGTCCGATCTTCTTTTTTTACGCCGTTCGTTAAAATTTCCTGACAAAGTTGATGATACTGTTTCATGAATAATGTCCCCCTATGAAAGCTATCTTCCTATTGTAGCCGAATCCGTTCGGTCGAATCAACCGTTGGAGGAAGTCGGAAGATGACGTCGGAACAGATAACTGAACAGTCCGAACAACGGCACGAGGTCCCGCCAACCGAGCCGAGTATTCTCGCGCGCCCGAATACGGTGTAACATAAACAACTGTAAAATATAAAACATCACCAAATCGACGGTCATCGTCCGAACGAATTGATTTGTCATAAAATAAACTCCGAAAATGCTCCAGTCAGAACGTGCCAAAGCCAACCAGATGATGATTGCCGACAGAACGGCTAACACGGCGACGACATAAGGGATGAACTTCCGGCGCCGAAACGGTAAAAACGTTTGACGGGGAATTGCCAGGGCGAGATACGGCATCAGGATAAAAGAACCTAATGCGAATGCGCCGAAACTGGCCAACATCGGTGAAGGTTTCAAGAAGCGTTTTTCATCCAAGAAGAGCATGAAAAAGGCTGCAGGATAGATCCCGAGTAATGTAAATAAACTGAGTGCAGACGTATCAAATTGGCTTTGGTCGAATCGTAAAAAGGACAGGAGAAAACCGGACGGGAAAACTCTGTTATTCCCGAACAACAGTATAAAGATGATGGCGACAGCCCAGACAAGAAATAATAAATAACGACGATACATGTTGGTACGCCTCCTCTCTTAAATCATTTTCCTCAAACGGAAAAATTCAAACGTGAAACGCTAGGTCCAGTATACCTGATTCCGTACAAGGGAATCTTCTTGTCCTGATTACAAGATTCGTGATACGCTAACGATGAAATAAATGGAAGCGCTTTTATTAAATGCGCAATCGATTGCGCAAATTGTTCACAAGAGGAGTCGATCAATCACATGGAACGTAAATGGTGGCATGACAGTGTGGTCTATCAAATTTATCCGCGGAGTTTCAATGATTCAAACGGAGATGGGATCGGGGATCTCGTTGGCATCATCGAAAAACTGGATTACTTAAAAGAACTTGGAATTGATGTCATCTGGCTGAGTCCGGTCTATGACTCACCAAATGACGACAACGGATATGATATTCGGGATTATGAAGCCATCATGAACGAATTCGGGAC
The DNA here is from genome assembly GCF_033342815.1 of Exiguobacterium artemiae. Taxonomy (GTDB): domain Bacteria; phylum Bacillota; class Bacilli; order Exiguobacteriales; family Exiguobacteriaceae; genus Exiguobacterium_A; species Exiguobacterium_A artemiae_A. The sequence continues at coordinate 114,707 of NZ_JAWPEN010000010.1, read as the reverse complement.
GATGGCGGACTTTGATCGTCTGCTCGATCAGGCGCATGAGCGAGGGATTAAAATCGTGATGGATCTGGTCGTCAACCACTCGTCGGACGAGCACGCCTGGTTTGCAGAGTCACGAAAGAGCAAGGACAATCCATACCGGGACTATTACATTTGGAGAAGCGCCAATGAAGACGGGACGCTCCCGAACAACTGGGGCTCGATTTTTTCCGGACCGGCTTGGGAACTGGATGAGACGACAAACGAATATTACTTGCACCTGTTTTCTAAAAAGCAACCTGATCTGAACTGGGAAAACGAAAAGTTGCGTCAAGAAGTCTATCAAATGATTACGCGCTGGTTGGATCGCGGGATCGACGGCTTCCGGATGGACGTCATCAACTTAATCTCGAAGACACCCGGTCTTCCGGATGCGACGGTTCCTCCCGGTGCTCTATACGGGGACGGCGGACAACATTATATTAACGGACCAAGAATTCATGAGTTTTTAAAAGAAATGAATGATGCTTCTTTCGGTAATTATGATGTCTTGACGGTTGGTGAAATGCCGGGGGCGACGACTGACGACGCCATTCTTTATACAGATCCGGAACGCAAAGAAGTCAACATGGTCTTTACGTTTGAACATATGGACTTGGATTCCGGTCCGGGTGGGAAATGGGATGTAAAACCCTTTGATCTTCAGAAACTGAAAGAAAACTTTACGAAATGGCAAGTCGCCTTACACGAAAAAGGGTGGAACTCGCTGTACTGGAATAATCACGACCAGCCACGCGTTGTCAGCCGATTCGGAAATGATACGGCGTATCGCGTCGAATCCGCTAAAATGTTAGCGACCCTGCTGCACTTGTTAAAAGGAACTCCCTACATTTATCAAGGGGAAGAAATCGGCATGACGAACGTGGCCTTTGAATCGATTGAGGACTATGAGGATATCGAAATCCGTAATATGTGGAAAGAACGGACCGAACAAGGGGCTTCACCGGCAGAGTTATTACGTGCTGTCCATGTGAAGGGACGGGACAATGCCCGGACACCAATTCAATGGGATGCGACGGAGCATGCTGGATTTACGACGGGTACACCCTGGTTAAAAGTTAATCCGAACTATCCGACCATTAATGTTGAACAGGCTTTGGCCAATCCGGATTCCATCTTCTATTATTACAAACAGCTGATTGCGTTACGTCATCAGCACGATGTAATCGTATATGGTGAATATGCCTTGATTTTAGAAGAGGAAACGGACATCTATGCGTACACAAGAACGTATGAAAATGAAACATGGTACATTTACTGCTCATTCAGTCAGGAAGAAGTAACAGTTCCACTGTCTCACGATACTTCTGATCCGGTTATTGGAAATTACAATGAATCACCGGCAGGATCAAAAGAAGAGTTGGTCCTTCGACCGTATGAAGCAATCGTCTATCGGACGACACGATAAAATCAGAAAAACAATTAAAAATAAGGGTGGCGGACATGATATCCGTCACCCTTATTTTTAATTGTTGAAGTCCGTTTCTTCTCAAAAAAAGAACGTATCCTTCTTGTTCTAAGTAAAACACGAGTCATTCAAGACGTCGTTTTGACGAATTGTTTGATCGTATCGATAATCTGTTGTTGATCCTCTTTCGTCGTTTCGAGCCGGATACCGTACAAACGCTGGTCATCAAACCATTTTTCATGTAAGATCCGTCCGTTCAGCTTCAAAGGTTCGAGACCGGGTAAAAGAGAAAATTCAACGACGATTGACATCGAACGATCAATCGGCAGTTTCAGCGGTGTTGCAATCGCCATGCCACTCGGGGAGAGATTATGAATTTTCATCGATCCGACCGGTGTCCGCCGTCCCTCTTTGACAAGATAGAATTCACCGGAAACCGGTTGATCAAACTGATACCGGAACGATTCATTGCGTTTGATTTTCAAATGAACACCTCCTGACTTCCATTATCCGTTAAAAGAGAACAATCTTCTAGCGAAATGTTGAAAATCAGGAAGGTGATTGCATTATGCGGCCAAATCTTTCGAAGGAGCCGTCGGATGAATCCGTTTGGCAATATACATGAAAGGAGTCGCGACCCAGGCAATGACGAATTTAGCGAGATAAGTGGTGATGAAAATCTGCCACCAGATATCAAATGGTAAGCTGTGAAAGGCGATTGCACAAAACGTTAATGTATCAATCAATTGACTGAGGACAGTCGAACCGGTTGTACGTAACCAAAGTTTCTTTTCACCCGTCTTCTGACGGATTTTTGAATAGATAAAAACATCAAACAATTGTGAGACAAGGTAGGCGGACAGGCTGCCGAGCGCAATCCAAGGAAGCAACCCGAATAGAAGATTCAATGAATTTGACATGTCTTTTGCGAGTGTGTCATTAAGCGGCGTATACAGTAAACTGTATTGCATCAATAACGTTGTCGTAATCAATGAGAAAAAGCCCATATAAACGCCTTGACGCGCGACTTTCTTCCCGTACTTTTCATTTAAGATGTCGGTCGCCAAGTAACAGCTTCCGTATACGACGTTACCTAATGTGAAAATATAAGAATAAAGTTCGACTTGTTGTGTGACTTGGATATTGGCAATGATCGTTGCGATGGCAATCCACATCATCAGACCGGTTTTGCCAAACAGACGATAACTGAGTAATAATAATCCCATCGTAATTAAGATGGAAGGAAACCATAACCATTCGTTCATGTGAGAACTCCTTTCTGAATCATACAAACCAAAATTTTACGCTGTTTTTAGTTTGATGTCAAAAAAAACCGACGCCTGATTGCGTCGGTCGAATTTCAAGGGCGTTGCAGGGAATAACGTTTACGGCGACCCTTGCTGAAGTAATCATCCTGTTTGACGAATCCGTTCGTCTTCAAAATCTTAGAAGCGATCTCTTGATGGGGAGAGGTCGGCAGGATACGGGCACGCACTTCGTAAAGAGCCAGTACGTTCGACTGCTCGAGTGCTTGCTGCACCGCCTTTGTTCCAAAACCTTGTCTACTGTACGGATCGAATACCATCAAATCAAGTTGGAAATAATGCCCCATCTTTAATAAGAGTACGCGACCGACCAGCTGTTCGTCGACGAGAATATCAAAGTAGAAGTCTTCGGCATAACTGTGTTCAACAGAATCGAAGGCCCGTTCGGTTCCTAGCTCATGATCGTATCCTTGAATTTCCTGACGAGATAATCCGTAAGCCTGTTCGCCGTACTTTAAAAAATGTTCGAATTCAGTCTGATCTACATGACGTAGTGTTCGACGTTTTAAATCCATGACGGTGTCCTCCTCTGATCGCATTTCACTCTGCTCATTTATTATAGCGACTTGAGGAAACAAATTGCAAAAGATAGCCGGAAGGAATCACGCACGTGTAAGGAAACGGGAAGAGGGAAAAAGCAAGTTGTAAACGGATTGTGATTGTTTCATTTCGTGATGAATATGGTAAAGTAATGATGTAGACATCTGTATGCTGGAAGGGGTTGGAAAATGTGTTCACAGAACGCGATGGAATCAAATTACGCTTAGAACAAATCGAACGCTTATATTCTGATTTGAATCGGGAAGCGAAACAATTGACGGAGCGGTTACGCCAACTTGACGAACAAGGTGACGAAGTCCGTCACGATCTTGCCTTGAATAAAGAAGATCGCGATCATTTGAAATCAAGTATTGACGAGACGTTGCAGGCATTATTACAACGGACGACTGTCGATGCTAAAGTCGAACAAGAAAAACAAGAAGATTTGATTTCTAAAAAAGCACTCATCGAAGACATCGAAGGGTTATTGAAGAAAAAGAAATAAGCTGGCGCAGGCTAGCTTATTTTTTTCTGGGAGTGAAACGGATTGGATAAACAAAAAGTGATCTTGACGACATGCTTAAGACCGACAGAAGATATGAAGATCAGACGGCAACAACTTTTTGAAACAGAACAAAATATCGACTTTGCTGTCGTAGAACGAAAAAAACTGAGTCTGCTGGCACTTCACGAGCAACATCAGCTGCCCGTTCTTGTCGTGGATAAAAACCGGTTGGAGTACTATCCGGCAGGAACGGACAGTTCCTTTTTCTTTCATCCGTCCAGTGCGGTTTTTCGGATCAAACAATTCGACCGCGACGGTCACGACCCCTTGATTGCGATTGCCCGATTGCAAGAGGGGATGACAGTGCTTGATTGTACGTTAGGTTTAGGAGCAGACGCAATTGTCATGAGTCATGCGGTCGGCCGGTCAGGTCAAGTCACCGGTATAGAGAGTAATCCGGTCACGGCACTGATCGTCCGGGAAGGATTACAGCAGTGGATTGAAGGATATTCGCCAATCGTTGAGGCGATGCGTCGGATTAACGTTCAACTGACGGAACACTCCACATATCTTAAACAATGCGCGAGTAAGTCGGTGGATGTGATTTATTTTGATCCTATGTTTGAAAAAACGGTTTCGGAATCAACACATCTAGACGGATTGCGGCAATTGGCAAACTATGAACCGTTGACAGAACACGTGTTAGCTGAAGCGAAGCGTGTCGCGCGACAAAGAATCGTCTTAAAAGCTCATTTTGAGAGTGATCTCTTTGAACGGTACGGATTTGAGCGTACAAAACGAAAGTCGTCCAAGCTGCACTATGGTGTTCTTGAATTATGACGGCAACAAACCCCTCTGAGTCAGACTCAAAGGGGTTTTATCTGTTGCTTCAAATTATTCGATGGCTTCTTTTAATTCTTCTTCCATATCGTCAAATGTATCTTGAACCGATTCAACCGGTTGCTTCGTCAAGAGGCTGACAACGACAGTAAAGAGTAAGCTAGTAAAGAAACCAGGTACCATTTCGTATAATGTATCACTGAGTCCGAGCTGGACCCAGGCAATAACCGTAATAGCACCGGATAACATACCGGCAAGTGCTCCTTGTTTCGTCATCCGTTTCCAATAGAGCGAAAGCAGGATGATTGGACCAAAGGCCGAACCAAAACCGGCCCATGCATAACCGACGAGTGATAAAATCGTAGCTGACGGGTTCCAGGCTAATACGGAACCGATGACAGCGATGACTAGGACAGCAATGCGTCCTGTTAAGACTAACTGTTTATCCGTCGCTTTTTTGTTTAAGAACGTTTTATAAAAATCTTCTGTTAAGGCACTTGATGTGACGAGTAACTGGGACGAAATCGTCGACATGATCGCAGCAAGAATTGCTGCCATCAGGAACCCTGTGATATACGGGTGGAACAGAACGTCAGAGAAGCGGATAAAGACTGTCTCCGGATCACCAAGCCCGTTGCCTTGTCCTTCAAAATAAGCGATCCCGACAAGTCCTGTCATCATGGCACCGATGATTGAGACAAACATCCAACTGATTCCGATACGACGTGCGTTTTTCAAATCTTTAACTGAACGAATGGCCATAAAACGAACAATGATGTGCGGTTGTCCGAAGTAACCAAGTCCCCATGCGAGGAATCCGATGATTCCGAGGAATGTCGTTCCTTTTAATGGGTCAAACAAAGTAGGGTCTAAGTTTTCAGCATAGCTGTAGGCTCCGTCAATCCCGCCTACATCTGTCAACGCGACAATCGGTACAAGGACAAGCGCGATGAACATGATACAACCCTGGACGAAGTCGGTCCAACTGACTGCGAGAAAACCGCCAAACAATGTGTAGGCGACAACGACCGCAATCGTCAAGAGCATACCATAATGATAATCAAAGCCGAATGAGCTTTGGAATAACTTTCCGCCGGATACAATACCAGCTGATGTGTAGAACGTGAAGAAAACGATAATGACGACTGCTGAAACCGTCCGTAAGACACGTGATGTATCTTTGAAACGATTTTCCAAGAAGTCGGGAATCGTAATCGAGTCGTTCGCCATTTCCGTGTAGAGACGAAAACGCGGCGCTAAAATCAGGTAGTTCACGTAACATCCAATCAGTAATCCTAAAGCAAGCCATAAAGCAGATACGCCAGTAGCATACATGGCACCGGGTAATCCCATCAACATCCAACCACTCATGTCGGATGCTCCGGCGGATAGAGCTGTGACACCGGGTCCTAAGTCCCGACCACCTAACATATAATCTTCCGTGTTTGTCGTTCGCTTGTAGGCAATGTAGCCGATAGCAAGCATCATGACCAGATACAAGCTGATAGAAATCCATTCTTGCGTCATAACAATAAATCCTCCAATTTAAACTTTTTTTGCGCTGTTCATCTCTTCGTCAAAATAAGCACAATCGATTTGTTCCCCACGTTACAAGGTCTAAAACAACAAAGCAAGTCTTCACAATGTCGTTAAAAGCGGCGTCAGCCCTCGTCTATCAAGGGATTGGGACGGTTTTCGTCCCTGTTGAAGTTTAAATTTTCTGAATTTTGTCTTGTGAACGTAACACGAAAGAAAAACCACTGAAATCTATAACGTTATTAAAAACGGTATGATTAAAAGTTTATTTGCACAAAAAAACGATTCAAGTAACGTGAAAGTTACTTGAATCGCGGGTTTCATCACTCTTAATCCGTAAAGACAATCGCTTCATAAGCCGTTCGAAGACGATTGAGTGCCTCGTCCAATTGACTGCGCGGGCATCCGAAGTTCAATCGCTCAAAGGCTGAAGCATTTTTTCCGAATGGTTGTCCGTGCGTCAAGGCGAGACCAGCCTGTTCCACTAACCAGTCCGCCCGTTCTTTTGAATCAAACGGAAGTGCACGGCAGTCGATCCAAAGCAGGAAGGTCGCGTCCGGTACAACGACAGTGAGACGTGGCATTTCTGTTTGAATTCGCTCGACGGCATGATTTCGGTTTTCCTCAAGATAAAGCAGCAACTCCCGTAACCACGCTTCACTGTCGGGATCAGTATAAGCAGCAATGATAGCTGTTGCTGCAAAAGCATTCGGATGGACAAAATTCGCCTGTTGTACCTGCTCGATTTTGAGCCGCAAGTCGGCATTCGGTACAATCAGATATGACGCATACAGCCCCGGGATATTAAATGTTTTAGAAGGGGCACTGACTAATATCACCTGATCATAATCAAAGGCAATGATCGGGTGATGAGTCGCTTCGGAAAACAGCAGGTCAGCGTGGATTTCATCCGATAACACATAGACGCCGTATTGTTTAGCGAGTGCAACTAACCGTTGCAATTCATCGTAATGGAATACACGGCCGGTCGGATTATGCGGATTACATAAAATTAGCATGCGGGCGGTTTTCATTTGTTGTTCCAACATGGAAAAGTCGATTTCATACCGATCATTTTGCAAGCGGAGCGGATTTTCAATTAAACGTCGTCCGTTTGCTTCAATGACATGATGGAAAGGCGGATAGACCGGAGTCTGGATGATGATTTCGTCGTTTTCTTCGGTCAAGGCCAATACACTGTGCGCGAGGGCGGGCACAACACCGTTTGAATAAAGAATCGTCGCCGGATCAATCGATTGATTGTAACGTTTTTCAAACCAATGTTGAATCGCGTGTTTTGCTTCTTCTTCGAACAAGGAATATCCGAAATTGCCGCTTGCGGCCCGTCTAGTCAAGGCTTTCGTAATGGAGTCGGCAGGACGGACATCCATATCCGCAACCCACATCGGAATCAGTTCATCCGATCCGAACAACTGTTTCAAACCATCCCATTTGACGGAACCGGTTTGTCTTTTTTTCAAAATTTCATCGAACATATGCTCCTTCATTCTGATCAGTCCTTTCTATAAAAAAGTTACCATAACTTCACAGTACCGAATGCCTCTTATTTCGGCAAGCTGGAAAAATAGAGGTTTTAAAAAATGAGCGCATGGGAAAACTCAATATCGTACACAAAAAAAAGGACGGGGTGGATTTTATGTTACATTCAAAAGTGTTAGTAGGACGATCACCAGAAGAACTCGAAGAACGACTTAACCAATTCTTTGAGGAAAACGGTGTCGGTTCAAATTCAATCATCACACTCAAATTCTCGACATTCGTCGCATCGAAAGCGGATGAACATTATTCTGTGTTGATTGTTTTTGATAACTCATTAACTAAAACAGTCCTTTAATGAATCGTTAAAACGGTTAGGGGAAAGTTTTCCTCTAACCGCTTTTTTTCTATATTTGTGAAAATGTTGAATTTCATATTGGCTTACGTTATACTAATATTAGAAAAAACAGGCTTCCGTAGGTTAATGGCAGACCTCAGCAATGGTAATGCTGCAGTGCGAGTTCGATTCTCGCCGGAAGCATCAAAATAAACAGGTCTTCCGTCACAAGTCAATCACTTGAACGGGAGGCCTGTTTTTTTTCCAGAACAGGAACAGATTGTGAAGGAGACATCCATGAATCAATTAAATGTTTCGATTGGTAACGAAATCAAACGGATCCGGCAAGAGCGGAATTGGACACAATCCGAACTGTGTCAGGGAATTTGCAGTCAGGCAGAAATCAGTAAAATCGAGAATGGCCGCAACTCACCCACGGTTGATCTGTTGCAACAAATTGCAGAACGATTTCATATTCCGGTCTCTTCCTTTTTTATCAATGAAGAGAAAAAAACAAATTTTCGAGTACGCGATCAAGAAATAATCCATCTCACACGTCTGAATCAATATGCTGAAATATTTAAACGCATTGATCGGTATCTGACGGAAGAAATGGACAAAGAGATCATCATTTTATTGCGTTATCATAAATTGATTATTGAAGAACAAACGAGCATCATCGATTATCGAACGTGTATCTCACAACTTTTGAACATTTCAGCAGAGGAAAATTTGATTGAAGAGTCATTCCTGCTGTATTTAAGAATTCAAATGTCGATTGCGATTTTATATACGAATTACGGCGAGTACCGCCATGCGGATTCTATTTACTCCCTACTGTTTGAGATTGAATATGATACGATCGAATACAAGAAAGTAAAATTAAAAATTGTATACAACTACATCCGGAACTTGATCAAACAAAAGGAATTTTCTCTGATTTTAAAAGAAACAGAGGCAGCTATTAATGAAAGTAATCAGTTGAAGGACACAAGTTTTTTGGGACACTTTTACTATCAGCAGGGATACGCATTAGAGCAGTTAAACAGTCCTTCAGAGCGGATTCAGGAGGCCTATACACTTGCCTATGGTATCTTCTTGGCAACCGAAAATACTTCATTCGCAACCATTTTAGAAGATCATTTATCAGATACGATGTATTTTTCATTAAAATCAAACTAAAGAACTGTTATGCGACAATAGCCGGAAGAGATGGAAAGGTAAATTATGATGAAATCATTACCTCATATGATTGGAAATGAAATCAAACGGATTCGTAAAGAAAAGAAAATGACACAAAAAGAATTATGCGACGGGATATGTAGCCAGGCAGAGATCAGTAAAATTGAAAATGGGCGCAATTCGCCAACGATTGACTTATTGCAACAAATTGCGAAACGATTGCGTGTACCACTTTCTTTATTATTTCGGGACCAATTGGAGAGTGACGCATTTCGGGAAGCCGATAATCATTTATCCAGTCTGTTTCGTGAGAAGAAATATCAAGAGATGAGACAAGAATTATTACGAACTGATGCGAGTCATCACAATGAAATCCGGCTGTTGAAAGCGTACTTTACGATTCTGTTAGAGGTAAAGACGGAGAAAATTGATTACCGTACTGCTTCAGCATTATTATCACGACTGACGGATCAAGAAGATATCTGGTACGAATCACCTAAAATGTTCATTCGGATCAAGATGGCTATCTCAAATCTGCACGTAGAGAATGAGCAGTATCACTTGGCGGAAAAAGTTTACGAAGAGTTGGAAGAACTGACGTACGACACGGAAGAATTAAAAAAACAATTGATTAAGATTTATTACAATCATTCTCAATTGTTGACCTATGAAAAAAAATATAAAGCCGGCTTAAAAATTACAGAAAAAGCACTAAGCTACAGTTTATCTTTGAATGATGCTTCTTTCATCGCTCATTTTTATTATCAACGTGGTTATTATCATGAAGTGATGCTGGGTGATGACAGTTCATCGGCACAACGGGATTATACAATTTCATATGCGTTGTTTCGTGCCTTTCATCTGCATACCTATGAAGAAATCGTTCTTAAAGGAAAAGAACGATTTCTACTGTTTACATTTTAAAATGTTTCCCCAGCCTTCTCACATGCGGAGAGGGCTTTTTTGATGAGTTCATCCGCACGGTCCGGATATTGTTGGTGTCCTTCCAAAATGATGGTCTGAACATCTTCAATGCCGAAGAAACGGAGTATATCGAGCATGTAACGAACGGCATGTTCGGAGTCCGCTTTATCGGCCGTCGAATAGTCACCGCCGCGTGAATGCAGTAACAACACTTGTTTTCCTTTCACCAATCCGATCGATCCTTCTGCGGTATAACGGAATGTCTGACCTGCTTGCGCCAGATAGTCCATATAGTTATGAAGGGGGGCCGGGACGGTCAGGTTCCACATCGGGAAAGAGAAGACAATTTTGTCCGAGTCGAGAAATCCGGTCAGGTATTCTTGTAATTTTCCGAGCGGAACATCGTCATCGGGATCTACCGATTCCCCGCGAAACAGTTTAGCAGCAGCGGATGCGAGACGTAAATCAAAAAACGGCAACCGTTCCTCAAATAAATTGAGAACAACGATTTCGTCTTCCGGATGATGTGTCCGGTAGCTCGAAAGAAAAGCTTCATTCATATGCGAGCTGATTCCTTTCTTTTGATGGGTACTGTCATTGGCTTCGATAAATAAAAGACGGCTCATGACTTAACACTCCTTTCAATCTTTATTAGTCAATTACCCGATTGAAGACTTCTTTAGACGTGAGGAATGAAATGCAAATTGATGGAGGATTTAGGTTTTAATTCCAACTTGATAAGGAAAAGGAAAGAATGAATTGAAGGGAAAGAGGGGATGATATGAAGGCGAATACCCGTCCTTCATCGACAAATCTTCACTATCATCGCGAATTAAACGCAAACTATCAGCTGTTTGGAATGATTATTTTTGTACTGACCAGTTGTGGCGCCGCTCTGTATATTTTTTCAAGTAGTATCAGTCAAACCGGATTAGGGTGGTCAGACGGATGGCGGGCACTTTTAATTTTTATCGTCGGTGGGATTCAATATTTAGTTGGAAAAAGTAATCTGACCGAGCGCTGGAAACCGCATGTGATGTCGAGCGTCTTCTTATTGATCCCTTTCATCTACTATCCCTATATCGATAATGGAGCACAGACGGTATGGGCAGCCTCGTTGTTGTTTGTCTTGACGTCGCTGGTCGTCATCAACCGGACGATGTTACTGTATGCGACGGGTATCAGTGTTCTGTCCTTACTGTACGTCTGGTTAAATGCACCGACAGGATCGTCAACATTCAGTTCAACGGATCATATTGCACGAATCGGACTGATTCTTATTGCCACACTCATCAGCCTGTTGATTCATAGACAGTATGTTTCACGGCTGGAACGAAATATCGACTACTTAGCTCGACTGAAGGAACAAGCTTTTTTCGATTCGGTCACGGAACTAGCGAATCGGTCTTTTTTTGTGATTGAAACGGAGAAAAAAGCCGTCACGGGAGATATCATCTGTCTGATTGATTTGGATGATTTCAAGACAGTCAATGATGCGTTCGGTTACCGAATAGGAGACCGGACGTTGCACATCATCGGAAAACGGTTGATGACACGTTTTTCCGGTTGTATCGTCGCCAAAGCAAGTGGAAGCGCTTTTTTATTACACGCGACATCCTCGCAACCGGATCAGTTGTGCGATGAAATCTTAGCTAGCATCGCTGAGCGTGTTCAGATTGATTTCAAACAAATCAATGTAACCGCAAGTATCGGAGTGTCATTCGTCAATGGAGAATCGATTGATCATGTCATCAATGATGCCGAGATTGCATTGTTTACGGCAAAATCAAATCGAAAAAATACATTCGCCATTACAGATCAAGTCACTCAAAAAGAACGGAAACGGGCGATGCACTTGACGCGTGATCTGTATGATGCCGACCTTGATCGTGATTTCTTTGTTTTGTTCCAGCCGCAGGTCAGCTCAAACAGTCATCACATCACGGGCGCGGAAGCTTTAGTCCGGTGGAATCATCCGAAGTATGGACAAATTTCGCCACTGGAATTTATTCCATTGGCAGAACGGACACGATTCATCGAGACACTTGGAGGATGGGTAATGCGTAAAGCTTGTCTGCAAGGACAGCAGTGGTTAGAACAAGGACGAAAACCAATCACGATTGCCGTTAATGTCTCGCCTTGGCAGTTGCGGCAAGAAGACTTCACTGAAAAAGTATTGGATATTTTACAAACGACCGGTTTTCCGCCTTACTTATTGGAAATAGAAATGACGGAACATATCTTTGTCGAAGGAACGGAACAAATCATTGAGACATTAAATGCCTTGCACCTTCACGGGATTCGGATTGCACTGGATGATTTCGGAACAGGATTCTCGTCGATGCAGACACTTGTCGAGCTGCCCTTTGATCAGTTGAAAATTCCGAAAGAAATCGTCCAGGCCGCAATCGACTCGGAGGAAAAACGGGCAATCGTCGAAATGATCGTTCAATTGGGAAACCGTTTGAAGATGACGATTGTCGCAGAAGGCATTGAATCGATGGCAGAAGCGGAACTCTTAACGCAATTCGGGTGTCAAACCCTGCAAGGTTATTTATTCTATAAACCGCTAGAAGCATTATCCGTCGAACCCTTACTCGACAAACAAGCATAATAAAAAAGCTCAACGATTTTCACTGTCGTCATATGACGTTTGTGAGAATGGTTGAGCTTTTTTTGTGTTACAGATAGCGGGCGAAATGACGTTCCAACAGTTCTTGTCCGGCAGCAATGACCGCGCAGATGCCCCAGTAGATGAAGGCGATGACAAAGTAAACCGTCATGTAGTCAAACTCCCGTCCGCCGACGATTTTAGCCCGTTGAAAAATCTCAGGCACCGTAATCATGGCAGCGAGCGAAGAGGCTTTTACCAAATCAAGAAGGACATTTGATAACGGGGGGATTGCCAGGCGGACGGCCTGCGGCAAGATAATGCCGACGAACACACGGTATCTGGAAAGCCCGAGCGATTGTGCCGCTTCTCGTTGCCCATGATCAACGGACAAAAGTGACGAACGAATGATTTCAGCCATATAAGCAGCACTGTTCAGACTGAAACCGGCAATGGCAGCGGTTAAGGCATCGAGCTGAATGTTAATGACAGGCAAACCAAAGTAAAACATGAATAATAAGACGAGAATCGGTACACCGCGCATGAAGGAGATGTAGAGAGTGGCGACTGTCCGTAACAGACGTGATGCGGATAAACGTGCCAAAGCAAGCAACAAGCCGAGTCCAAGACCAATCAACATGCTGAGTACCGAAATCCAAAGCGTATGACCGAGCCCTCCTAAGATGTAGGGAAACGCTTCTCTTGCTAATTCCGGGTTAAAGACAGACCGCCATTCAATCTCAGAGAAACTGTTCAATTCACGTCGACGAGCGTCGTTTTGATGTCAGGCATTTTCGAGACGTCTTTGTTGGCATAAAAAGTCTTGGACAGTTTAGCGAGTGTGCCGTCTTTTTTCATTTCGTCGATTTCAGCATTGATGTTCGACTGTAACTCTTTGTTGTCTAAATCCATGATGAGTCCGACTTGGCTTGGATTGTAGGCAATATCAGGATGAATCGTGATGTCGAAATCTTTAAAGAAGTCGACGGCAAGGCTCTGGAGATAATAATCGTTTAAGATGACATCCGTCCGTCCGTTGGAGACATCACGTAAATATTGATCATTCGTTGCATTATCATATGTGACTTCCTTGGCACCGTATTTCTTAGCCACTTGCATGTACGTTGTCGTCGCTTCTCCAGCTGCTTTTTTCCCTTTTAAATCGCCGAGGGATTTGATGCCGGATAAATCACTTTTACGAACAATCGCTGTCCCGTACGTATATTTGTAAGGTTTAGAGAAGGCAAACTTTCCTTTGCGTTCTTCCGTAATCGTAATATCGTTGGCCGCTAAATCCACTTGACCGGTGTTCACGCTTGTCAGCATTCCGTCAAAAGACATTTCTTTAAACGCGACTTTTAAATCAAGACGTTTTGCGATTTCTTTAACGACTTCAACATCAAATCCGGTCAATTTGTTACTTTTTTCTTCATGGAAAGAGGTCGGATAAAGGGTACCTGCTGTTGCAACGGTCAAGGTTCCTTCTTTTTTAATTTTATCGTATGCGGTCATTTGTTTTTCTTCCTGACCACATGCACTAAGGACCAGGGCGGTTCCTGCAATCAAGAGACCCGTCCATTTTACAGAGTTTTTCATTTTAATATTCTCCTTTTCCAAACAAGCACTGATAATTTATTTTCTATTTAAAAATACCACGGAAAAAGGAATTACGGCAAAAATGAATATCATCTTAAAAAATATTTTATTCAAAAAAATTATTCATCTATATGTAAGCGTTATCATCATGATGAGACGGTCTATCAAGGGATGGGAGAACTCAAATTTTGGAAATATACATGGTAGCGAATAAACATAAAAGAGTGTAAAGTATATTTTAACAGAATATACAGAAAATTTAGAACGGTTAGGAGCGTGGTAACATGTCATTTCATCAAATGCCGCAGCGGCAAGGACTTTATGATCCGAGACAAGAACACGATGCGTGTGGAATCGGGGTTTATGCTCATCGGACGGGACGAGCCAGTCATGAAATCGTTCAAAACGCCTTGAAGATGTTGTGTCAGATGGAACATCGGGGAGGACAAGGAAGTGATGCGAAAACCGGCGACGGAGCCGGCATTCTCACGCAAATACCAGATCGTCTCTTCCGTCAAGCCTTGCGAAATGTCCATCTGCCGCGCAGTGGGGACTACGGGGTCATGATGATGTTTTTACCGCGGGAAGACCGGTTGCGTCAACGGTTGGAACGGGCTTTGGAATCAATCATCCTATCAGAAGGACAACGTTTGATCGAATGGCGGACGGTCCCGGTCACGAACACCGTGATTGGAGAAAAAGCCCGTCAAACGGAACCTGTTATCCGGCAATGCTTCATTGAAGCAAACAAAGTGGAAGGACTGGCGTTCGAACGGGCATTGTTTCTGATTCGCCGCTTATTTGAACGGGAAGCGGAGCAGCTTGGAATTGAACAATACGTCTTAAGCAGCTCAAGCGAAACGATTGTTTACAAAGGACTTGTGACAACCGATCAGCTTGGTTTGTATTTTGATGATTTACAGGATGAACGGTATCAGTCCGGCTTTGCGATCGTTCACTCGAGATTCAGTACGAACACGTTTCCGAGCTGGAAACGTGCCCATCCCAACCGCTATTTAATCCATAACGGTGAAATCAATACACTGCAAGGAAACGTCCGGGCGATGCGGAGCCGGGAAACCGGTTTGGCTAAGACGACTTACGGGCGTCGGGCAAAAGATGTCCTGCCGCTTCTGGATGAATCGGGCAGCGATTCATCGATGCTTGATAATGCATTCGAGTTTTTGTATTTATCCGGATTAACGTTGGCGGAAACCGCCTTGATGCTCGTCCCGGAACCGTTTGAACATGAGGAGGTCCGACCGGCAAAACGGGCCTATTATGAATATCACAGCAGCATGATGGAACCGTGGGATGGTCCGTCAGCAATCGTCTTTACAAACGGCAAACAGATCGGTGCGACACTCGACCGGAACGGTCTGCGACCGGCACGCTATATGATGATGCGGGACGGGCACTTCATGTTATCGTCGGAATCCGGTGTCTTACCGATTGCGGAACACGATATTTTGTTTAAGAAACGTCTTGTTCCGGGAGAACTGTTGCTCCTTGATTTTGCATCCGGTCAATTGATTTCGGATGAAGAGGTCAAGCGTGAACTCGCGATGCGTCATCCGTATGCCGAGTGGTTGGCGGAAGAGATGATTGCCTTACCGACAGATGTAAAAACGGAGCCGGTCTCGAACCTCGGAACGTTACAACGGTTGTTTGGTTATACACGGGAAGACATCGATCAGTATTTGATTCCGCTCGTGGAAGAGAAAAAAGATCCGTTAGGGGCGATGGGAATAGATATCCCGCTTGCTGTCCTCAGTGAGCGGCCGCAATCCTTATTCCGGTATTTTAAACAATTATTCGCACAAGTGACGAATCCGCCGATCGATGCATTGCGGGAACAAATTGTCACGTCGACTATGACCTGGCTTGGTCAGCAAGGGGAATTGCTGACGCCGAATCGGCAGAATTGCCGCCGGATCCGACTGACATCGCCGGTCCTCACGCCAGCGGAAGCCGCGGCGCTCAAACAGACGAAACTCGTCCACAAAACACTTTCGACAGTGTTTGACGGTCAGCTGGAGGAAGCACTCGAAGCGTTACTCGAGCAAGCTGTCCATGCCGTCCGGGGAGGCTGTGAACTGTTGATTCTCTCCGATCGGAATGTTCGGCCGGGAGCAGTCCCGATGCCGATTCTCCTTGTCACGAGTGCCGTTCATCATCATTTGATTCGGGAAGGGTTACGAACGAAAGTCAGCTTGATCATCGAAGGCGGAGAAGTCCGGGAAGTCCATCATTTTGCCGCCTTAGTCGGATACGGAGCCGATGCTGTGCATCCTTACCTCGTCTATGCGACGCTTCAGGACGCGGTTGCCGAGACAATGGCCGATTACGCCGAACGATACCGGTCCGCGGTAACGGAAGGTGTGGTCAAGGTCATGTCGAAAATGGGCATTTCGACGGTCTTCAGTTATCGGGGGGCTCAAATTTTTGAGGCTGTCGGTATTTCCGAAGAAGTCATCGACCGGTACTTCACGGGAACCGTCTCGCAACTCGACGGGTTGACGCTGTCATTGATTGAACAAGAGGCTCTTCGCCAGCATGAAGAAGGAGTCAAGCGGACACGGCTTGAGTCCGGCAGCGTTTTCCGCTATCGCCATGACGGGGAACACCACGCCTTTAACCCGGCGACGATTCATCTGTTGCAACATGCCTGCCGGACCGGACGGTATGATTTGTTTAAAACCTATTCCTCGCGGATCCAGGAAGAACCGGCGACGTTTTTACGTCACCTGATGTCTTTCCGGGAAACAACCCCAATTCCGCTTGCCGAAGTGGAGCCTGTCAGTGAAATCGTCAAGTATTTCAAGACGGGAGCGATGTCTTACGGCTCGTTGTCGAAAGAAGCGCACGAGACGTTAGCCATCGCGATGAACCGGCTCGGCGGTAAAAGTAACAGCGGTGAGGGCGGCGAAGAAGAGGAACGGTACCAGTTAGATGAAAACGGGGATTCCCGGATGAGCCGGATCAAACAGATTGCGTCCGGACGATTCGGTGTCACGAGTGATTACCTCGTTCATGCCGACGAACTGCAAATTAAGGTGGCGCAAGGGGCGAAGCCGGGAGAAGGCGGGCAGCTGCCGGGTGAAAAAGTCTATCCTTGGATTGCCCGTGTCCGTGCCTCGACACCGGGTGTTGGATTGATTTCACCTCCGCCGCACCATGATATTTATTCAATCGAAGATTTGGCGCAGTTGATTCATGACTTGAAACGTGCGAATGACCGGGCGCGGATCAGTGTCAAACTGGTCGCAAAAGGCGGTGTCGGAACGATTGCTGCCGGCGTCGCCAAAGGACTGGCCGATGTCATCGTTATCAGCGGTCATGACGGGGGAACCGGTGCTTCACCGAAGACCAGCATTCAGCATACGGGATTACCGTGGGAACTGGGCTTGGCCGAAACCCATCAAACGCTGGCCTTAAACGGATTACGGGACCGTGTCATTCTGGAAACGGACGGAAAGTTATTGACGGGACGTGATGTCGTCATCGCTGCGATGCTCGGTGCCAATGAATACGGTTTTGCAACGGCACCGTTAATTGCCGTCGGTTGCATTATGATGCGGGCCTGCCATCTCGATACATGTCCGGTCGGCGTTGCAACACAAGATCCGAAGCTTCGTGAGAAATTTACAGGGTCAGCGGATCATGTTGTTCACTTCATGGAATTTGTCGCCGAAGAAGTCCGCGAATATTTAGCGCAACTCGGTGTGAGACGTTTAGCCGATTTAGTCGGTCGGACGGATCTGTTGCAAACATCGGACCGGTTAAAGACGCATTGGAAAGCAGCCAGTCTCGATTTATCCCGTCTGTTCGTCATGCCGGGATATTCAGCTGAAAACCGGCAGTACCAGGAGCATCACGTCTCAGCTTCCTTTGACGGGCGTGAACTGGAAACGCTCGTCACGGATCAATCGTTTACGGAACAACAAACCTTTACCTTACCGGTCACAAATACGGACCGGGCAATCGGAACGAATACCGGATCACGTTTGACACGGCTGTATGGAGCGATGGGGCTTCCAACGGATCGGTTAACGCTCAATCTGACGGGTTCAGCCGGTCAAAGTCTTGGTGCCTATATCCCGCGTGGCATGACGTTAAATGTGTCGGGAGATGCCAACGATTATGTCGGCAAAGGATTATCCGGCGGCGTCATCGCCGTGCGCCCGCAGGCCAAATCCAGTTTCGTCTCCTCGGATCAGGTCATCATCGGGAACGTGGCACTGTACGGGGCAACGAGTGGAGAGCTTTACGTCAACGGTCAGGCCGGGGAACGATTTGCTGTCCGGAACAGCGGAGCGACGGCAGTCGTCGAAGGGATCGGCAACCACGGTCTCGAGTATATGACGGGCGGAAGTGTTGTTATTTTAGGTGATGTCGGACTGAACTTTGCCGCCGGAATGTCCGGCGGTGTCGCGTACGTCCTGCCAAAAGACGTCACCCGTTTTGAGGCCCGGATCAACCGGGAGCTTGTCGTAACAGGAGCCGTTTCCGACCCGGAAGAGGCAACCCGCTTAAAAACGTTTATCGAGCGGCATGTCGCCCGGACGAACAGTGAACAAGGGCATGCAATTTTAGCAAACTGGGATCATGTCCTCAGCTCATTCATTCGTGTCATACCGTCGACGTATCAAGCGGTGACGACTTTGATGGCGGGATATGCGCAACAGGGACACAATACGGAAGAAGCGATGTTGCTGGCATTTGAAACGCATATCGGACGCGGAACAGGAGGGAAACAATGAAGAGACGGGATCAATTCATGAACGTTCCCCGCCAGTCAGGCAAGGAACGTGACAGCAGTGAACGGATTGGTGATTTTAACGAGTATAAAGAACGTTTTTCTGAAGCGGAGGCTTCGGAACAGGCTAGCCGTTGTATGGATTGCGGGACACCGTTTTGCCATGTCGGTGAGACGTATGGACAAGTCAAAATCGGTTGTCCGGTCTACAACTTGATTCCCGAGTGGAACGTGCTGGTCGAACAGGGGAATTTTCAGGAAGCCCTTGAACGGTTGCAGGAAACGAATAATTTTCCTGAATTCACGGGCCGGGTCTGTCCGGCGCCATGTGAAGGATCGTGTACGCTATCCATCAATGAACCGGCCGTTACGATTAAACAGATTGAACGGACCATCATCGACATCGGTTTTGAGAATGGGTGGGTCCAACCGCGTATCCCGTCAGTCAGAAGTCAGCACCGGGTTGCAATCGTCGGTTCAGGTCCGGCGGGCTTAGCGGCAGCCGATCAATTGAACCAAGCGGGACATCATGTGACCGTCTTTGAACGGGAAGATCAAATTGGCGGACTGTTGACGTACGGGATTCCGGCGATGAAGCTTTCCAAAGATATCGTCGCCCGCCGTGTCCGGTTGCTTGAGACGGAAGGGATTACATTTAAAACCGGTGTCACGATCGGTCTCGATGTCTCTCTCGATCAACTGGAAACCGATTACGATGCCGTCATTCTCTGTGTCGGTGCAACCGAGCCCCGCAAAATACTGGACGCACCGGGTCAGGGCGTCGGATACGCGATGGACTATTTGACGAGTGTGACACGGCAACTCCTGACCGGACAATCTTTGATCGACTTGCATGATACACGGGGGAAAGATGTCCTTGTCATCGGAGGCGGGGATACGGGCGCCGACTGTGTGGCGACGGCACTGCGGCAAGGCTGCCGCTCCGTCGTTCAGTTCGGCAAACATGAGATGCCGGGTTCAACACGGACAGCGGACAATATGTGGCCGGATACACCGAACCTGTTCACTCTCGATTACGGATATGAGGAAGCACACGTGCAGTTTGGTCGCGATCCCCGGGAATACTTGATTGCGATTGAGCGTTATACGACGGATGAAGCCGGCCGATTGACCGGTGTCTGGACGGTTTATAATGACAAAATCCGTCATGCCGACGGACGGGTGGAGTTTCAAAAGCTTCCCGGAACCGAAAAATATTACCCGGTTGATACAATGCTGATTGCCATCGGCTTCAGCGGCGTCGAGCAGGATGTTCTGCGGCATCTGCCGGTCGCGACCCAAAACGGTAAGATTAAAACGTTGGCGTACGCGACCAACCGACCGGGTGTCTTTGCGGCGGGGGATGCCCGGCGTGGTCAGTCCTTGATTGTTTGGGCGATCCGCGAAGGACGCGAAGTCGCTGAAAAAGTTGAACAACATCTTTTAACCGTGCACAAACAAACCGGTTGACCCGGATTAGACATCAACAAACGTTCGAACCTCCTCAGGCGGGAGATTCGGACGTTTTTTGATCTGTCAGGAATTTTGGACAAAACTAAAAAAAGAAATCGAATAAATCGGTTTGTCATCGCCCCGTTTTTAAGCGCTTTCAGATAGGATAAAAGGGAAGGGGTGAACAGGATGGATATGACGACCATTATCTTTGTCTGCGACTCGGGCTTAGTTAGCAGTGTCATGGGGGCAAAAGTCTTACGGGATCGATTACAAAAAGAGCGATTATCTGTCACGATTGAAACGTGCCGGGCCAAAGAAATTCCGGCGGATGTCAGCTTTCTGGTCGGTCCCCGGCAAATCGTTGCCAATCTTCCGGTGAGGTCCTCGTGCCGGGTATTTGCCATTGATCATTTGTTGGCAACGGCATCCTATGATGTTTTAATTGAGACCATTAGAAATGAGTTGATGCAACGTGACTGATTTTACGGCCCGTGAGCGGGAAATCTTGTTTTATTTACTGACGAAATCAGAACCGGTTCAGATTCAGGAAATTGCGGAAGCATTGGAAACTTCGGAACGGACGATTCAACGGGAACGAGACCGGCTTGGACAAACCGTAGCACCGTTTCAGTTGGAACTGGTTTATGTAAGGGGACGCGGTTTACAGCTGAATGGGGATGAGGGACAGAAACGGGAACTGCGTGAAGCGCTATTATTATCCCATCGTCAGTTACCCTCAGCGGAAGACCGGCAAGTTGAACTCGCGTACCGCCTTTTGCAGGAACAAGGAATGATCAAACTCCAGGCTTTGGCACATGCCATGTACATCGCACCGAGTACAATCAGTCAAGATTTAGAACGGATTGATGAATGGTTCTGTCAGTATGCACTGGAATTAAAACGTAAAAAGGGGTTAGGGGCAGAAGTCATCGGTGACGAAATCAACAAACGGCGGTTGCTGGTCTCGTTGATTTTTACGCAATGGGATGTCTTGTCCTTTTACCGGTTCCTGCAAGGTCATGTCGATCAACTGCCGCAGCTGCTTCAGATTCAGCAGCGGGAATGGATTGAAGCGATCAACCAATCGTATGCCGTTATCGCTCCTTTGACGAAACAGCAGGATATCAGTGATCGACTACTCATGCGGGCGGCGCTGAGTTTAGCCGTTCAAGCGATTCGGATGGACCAGTTTCCGATGGTCTATGAATTAAAAGCCTATCCGCTTGAAGTCTTGCATCACGTCGATACGCTTCAGCAACGTTTGCCGTACCCCTTATCGATTGCCGAGCGGCAATGGATTTCTGAAGAGTTACGGAATTTTCAACAAGATCAGCTGGAGACCGGCGAAGAACTGGTTATTCGTCTGCGTGTCAAACGACTGATCGAACAGGTCTCCTTATTGTACGGAGAAGGTTTCACGGAGGACCGGGCACTCGAACATGGGTTGGTCAGTCACATCATGTCGTATACGAAACAAAACATCGTGAATCCGTCTTATGTCATTAAACAGATCGAACGGGAGTACCCGCGTTTGTTTGACGCTGTTAAACAAGCCGCTGAATTCGTCTTCAACGATCAAACGTTTGCGGATTATGACTTAGCCTTTTGGGTGATGCACTTTGGCGCCGTTTTAAGTAAACCGTTGCCGAAAACACCCTACCGTGTGCTCGTCGTCTGTTCGGCGGGACTCGGATCGTCGAAATTACTGATGAACCGGTTACGGCAGGAATTTACAGAACTCGAGCAAGTCGAAAGTTCGTCTCTCTTTGGGATTGGACGTCTCCAGCTGAAGGATTATGACTTTGTGTTATCGACGGTGCCGTTGCCGGACATTAGTCAACCGCATCTGCTCGTCAATCCGTTACTGCCGAAAGAAGAAGTCGATCGGATCCGGAAGTTACTTGTTTCCCTACCGAAATCGTTCCAATCTCCCGTCCGTCAGGAGTCATCGGGATGGCTGGATTTAGTTCGATTAGAAGAATTGGTCAAGACGGCCCGTCAATTAAGTGACGCGTTTTCCATTGAAACGATTGCTTCGCAAACGGAAGGGTTGGAAGAAATCCTGCTTGAAATCAGCAATGGACTGGTCGAAAAAAACGTAACCTCGTCGGCCGTCCAATTATCGGCGCAATTGTTACGGCGGCACGAGATGTCAGGACTCGGTATTCCAGGGACACGGTTGGCTTTATTTCATGGTCGCGACGAATCGATTCATCGTGGAGGGTTCTTCATCTATGAGCTGGACCAATCAATCGATCTTTTGGGGATGGATCAGCTCATTCAACCGGTCGAACGGATTTTAGTACTCGCGGCACCAGAAGAAGCGACGGATCAACTGCTGCAACTGCTCAGCTCAATCAGTGGTGCGATCATCGAAAATGATGAACAAACCCATCAATTTGAATACGGGGATGTTCATCAACTTCAACAGATTTTGAACCGGACATTCCGGAAAGTCATTGAAAGAGAGCTCGAGACGGTCGAACAACCGATTAATTTCTCATGATGACGATAAATCAGAAGAACCATTCGTTGATACGGATGGTTCTTTTGGTCTTGTCCAAGTTAGTTGCCAAAACGTGAACTAGGAAAGATTGAGTAAGCGTTTCCAGAGCGCATACAATAAGGGCATAGCAAAGCACTTATCTTACAATGCAAACGAAATGGAGGGTACACCAATGACAACAACACAAGCAGGAAAACGTGGACTCCGTGTCCAGGTTCAACGGTTCGGAAGTTTCCTCAGCGGGATGGTCATGCCGAACATCGGCGCATTCATCGCCTGGGGGATCATTACGGCGTTATTCATTCCGACCGGATGGGCACCGAATAAAAGTCTGGCGGAGTTAGTCGGTCCGACGATTACGTATCTGTTACCGCTTCTGATTGGATTTACCGGCGGAAAACTCATGCATGATGTCCGCGGGGGAGTCGTCGGGGCACTGGCGACGATGGGGGTCATCGTCGGAACAGAAATTCCGATGTTCCTTGGCGCAATGGTCATGGGACCACTCGGCGGATTTACCATCAAGAAATTTGATCAACTGATTGAAGGCAAAGTTAAACCGGGTCTTGAGATGCTCGTCAACAATTTCTCGGTCGGGATTATCGGAGGTTTGTTGATGATCGGTGGCTTTAAACTGTTTGGTCCGCTGATGACGGGATTGGACGACATCATGGCAGCGGCTGTTGGAGCAATCGTCAGTGCGCATTTGCTGCCACTTGCGAGTCTGTTCATCGAACCGGCTAAAATCTTGTTCCTTAACAATGCGATCAACCACGGGATTTTGAGTCCGCTCGGCTTGGATCAAGTCAGCGAAGCCGGAAAATCGGTGCTGTTTTTACTTGAAGCGAATCCGGGACCGGGTCTCGGTTTGTTACTCGCTTATTCGGTCTTCGGTTCAGGCGCAGCGAAAAAGACAGCACCAGGGGCAGCCTTCATCCAGTTCATCGGCGGGATTCATGAAATCTACTTCCCGTATGTGCTGATGAAACCGGTTCTCTTACTCGCCATGATTGCCGGCGGTATGAGCGGTATCCTCACTTTCGTCTTATTTGATGTAGGTCTGGTCGCACCGGCCTCACCAGGAAGTATCATCGCTGTCCTTGCGATGGCATCCCGCGGTTCATATGTCGGTCTTGTTGCCGGTATCTTGATTTCTGCATCCGTTACGTTTGTTGTGTCGTCTGTCTTGCTCAAAACGAGTAAAGCAAAAGAGACATCACTCGAAGAAGCAACAGCTAATGTCAGCGCGATGAAAGGTAAAAATTCGATTGCTTCTTCGCTTGTTTCAGCTGAATCCGCAACTTCGTTAGCGCACGTCGAACACATCATTTTTGCTTGCGACGCCGGAATGGGATCGAGTGCAATGGGCGCATCCGTCTTACGCAACAAAATCAATAAAGCCGGACTGCCGATTAAAGTAACGAACACGTCGATCAGTCAACTCCCGACAGATGCCGAATTCATCATCACGCACCAGGATTTGACGCAACGGGCGAAGGAACAAGTGCCGCAAGCTGAACACCGGTCCGTCGAAAACTTCTTGAATGCCGGTTACTATGATCAACTGGTTCATGAAATTGAAACAGCACGCAATAAAATTTCTTAAAAAATAGACAGGAGTGAATGAAGGATGGCAACTGCGATGAAACTAGAAAAAGAAATGGTGTTACTGAATCAACAGTTCAATACGGACGAGGAAGCGATTGAAGCAGCGGGAACGTTGCTCGTCGATCATGGGTATGTCCGTCCGAACTATATCGAATCGATGAAAACCCGTCACCGGTTGTCGACGGTCTACATCGGAAACCATGTCGCGATTCCCCACGGGACGGAAGAGTCAAAAGAAGAAGTCTTAAAAACGGGATTATCCATTCTGCAGGTTCCGAACGGCGTGTCGTTCGGAACAGAACAGGCGAAGCTGATCATCGGGATCGCCGGCATCGGTGACGAACACCTGGAACTGCTGTCGCACATTGCCATCATCTGTTCGGATGAAGAGAATGTCGAGCAGTTGGTCAAAGCGCAAACAGCCGAAGACATTATCCAGCTGTTATCTGTGGAGGTGTAAGCCATGAAAGCCGTTCATTTTGGTGCAGGAAATATCGGCCGGGGCTTCATCGGCTTACAATTGGTTAAATCAGGTTATGATGTCTGTTTCATTGACGTGAATGCCGAAGTCGTCGAAGCGTTGAAAACGCGCGGGGCGTATACGGTCGGTTATGCAGCGGAAGAAGCAGCGGCGGAAGAGGTGTCGCGTGTCACAGCCTTGAACAGTCAGACCGAAGCCGAGCGGGTAATCGAAGCTATCGCGACAGCCGATGTCGTGACGACAGCTGTCGGACCGACGTTGCTTGCGAGAATTGCTCCCTTGCTTGCAGAGGGACTCAAACAACGGACGACAACTAAAAACGTTTTTGTGATCGCATGTGAAAACATGATTGAAGGATCCAGTCACTTGCAGCAAGAAGTGATGCACCATCTCGAGTCAATACCGGCCAATGTCTTTTTCCCGAATGCCGCCGTCGACCGGATTGTCCCGTTGCAACACCATGACGATCCGTTATACGTCGAAGTCGAACCGTTTTTCGAATGGGTCATTGAGACAAAGGCATTACCGGATGGTTATCCGGTGTTCGAAGGCGTGACATACGTGGCTGACATCACACCGTTCATCGAACGGAAATTATTCACCGTCAACACCGGGCATGCGATCGCCTCTTACCTCGGTGCGTTGTTTGGAAAAGAGACGATTGCCGAAAGTCTGCAGGATGTCCGTGTCCGGCGTGGCGTACAAAGTGCCTTGTATGAAACCGGATGGCTACTGCTTGAGAAATACGGCTTTGATCCAAAAAATCACAGTGCCTATATCCAAAAAAACATTAAACGATTTGAAAACCCGCGGATTCATGATGAAATCGTCCGTGTTGCCCGTTCACCGATCCGGAAGCTCGGACCACGTGATCGGTTGGTCAAACCGGCCCGTGAATTAATGGATCGTGGTATCGAGGCGAATGGATTAGCTTTAGGGATTGCCGCGGCTTTAACCTATTCCGATCCAAATGATTCAGAATCTTCTGAATTAAATACTTTTATCGAACAAAACGGCATCCGAAAAACCGTTTCGACTTATCTGGGACTGGAAGCAGACGAACGTCTCAGTCAACTGATCGTCAGTCAGTATGAACAGATGCATCCGATGAGTGATTCCATTGCCTGATCCCGTTTGATCTGAACCAGTTCCGGTGTTTGCCGGAACTGGTTTTTTTGTCTTTAAGTCCAATTGTTTTAGGAAAAGCATCATAGTTTTCTATTTTCCAAATCTTTAACATAAATTCATAGTCTTGTGTATAACAAATTTAGAATATTCGTTATCGAATATTTTTAACAGTTTTTGCGATGTACGCTATAGAAACGGAACTATTCTCCGATCCGATTCTTAGTTAAGAGAAGGTGGCATTATGCAAAATTATAAAGTGAACGTATATATGGTAAAAGGCGCACGATTAAAAACCAATCATTCTTTGACAGCCAAACATTTGATTTATACAAGCCAATTTTCATCCCATACACCGGTTGAACTGCTTCATCAATTGCTGTTAAATCGTTTGACACTCGAGCAGGAACAGAACCAGCACTTGATGTATACACTCGAAGTCAATACCGTTGTCGACCAGTACGTGATTGATGTCCGTCTTTCCTCTGAAGGGGACGTATCGGACACGGTAGAACGCGGACTGATTGAATTGATTGAACGAGAAGAAGTGAGACATATCCAGGCACTTGAAATCGGAAAACCGGATTATGCCGAATTTGCGCATCTGGTCCTGCACGTCAAACCGGGAGCTCATCGCGTCGATCAAGAGAAAATGCAACATGTCTTTGATGGATCCGGCGTTCAAGGGCGGATTATCCTGCAAAAAGAGCGGATTGACAGCCGGGAACCGTGTCATTCCATCCAACTGTTGATCGGTGGGATGGAGAAGAGTTTATACAGCCTCTCACATTACCAGCTGGATCCGCTGTTTCGGAAATACGGTTTAGTCATCCAGTCCCTGAATCTGTTGCCGTTTGACTTGTTCTTGATTCGTGACAAAGTGGCGATGTTATCCTCCGCTGACGCTACCCGGCTGTGGATTGATGATATCACGACTTCTAAAAACGGCAGAAGCCATCAAATCTGCTTCAAGGATGGTCAAGAATTCATGACGGTCATCTGTGATTTACACGGCTCGATCCGCTCCTATAAATGCTCTTGAGACAGTCTTTGACGTTTAACATGGTTTCATTTCGGTTAAATCCTTTAGAGAAGAAGCTGAAGCTAAAGAATTGGAGATGAAGGCTATGTTATCAGAAAAGCAAATTGAGACATTCAAAACACGTTTGTTAAAGGAAAAAGATAAAACGGAAACAAATATTGAAAATCGCGAAGTCGATTATGATACGGGGGAACTGTCGAGCTACGACAACCACCCGGGCGATTCGGGAGACGAATTGTTTTTACGGGAACGCGATCAAGCAATGACAGATATGCAGGAAGAAATGTTATCGGACGTCGATGTCGCGTTAAAAGCGATTGAAGACGGCACGTACGGAATCTGTAAAGTCTGCGGCAAAGAAATTGAAATCGAACGTCTCGACATCATTCCGGAAACGTTATTATGTATCGAAGACGCGAAAAAAGAAGAAGAGCAGCTTGGAAACGATCCGACGTCGCGCCCGAGTGAAGAGGCGGTCCTTGATCCATCCGTTACGGCAACCGGTAAAGACATCGACGGGGCAACTGACGGATTCAGTAAAGTCGGTGAGTTCGGAAACTCGGATACACCTTCGGATAAAGAAGACGGCATCGATCCGACACGCTAATTCGACCAATCCGCACGTCAATCCATTTTTTTGGAGATGACGTGTTTTTATGTGATAAAAAATCGTAAAAAAATATCGGAAAATTTTGACTTTTACAAAACATTTGGTACGATAGAAACGAGAAGACATTTCGATAGGGGTAAAATGAAAGCGCATACATGAGATACCTTCTCGTCGGTTGACCATTTTATTTGAGGGAGGAACAATCAGATGATTTATGAGATTCCAAACACGCAAGGGTCAAAGGTACAATACAAGGATCGTTATGAAAATTTCATTAACGGAAAATGGACGGCACCGGTCGGTGGAGAATATTTTGATAACGTGACGCCGATTACCGGGAAAGTATTATGTCAAGTCGCCCGTTCCGGTAAAGAAGATATTGAACTCGCTCTCGACGCGGCACATGCGGCAAAAGATGCCTGGGGTAAGACGTCAGTCGCAGAGCGGTCAAACATCTTAAATAAAATTGCGAATCGGATGGAAGAAAATCTTGAGATGCTTGCCTATGCGGAAACGCTCGAAAACGGGAAAGCGGTCCGTGAGACACTGAATGCCGATCTTCCGCTTGCCATCGATCACTTCCGGTACTTTGCAGGTGTCATCCGGGCCCAAGAAGGTTCAATCGGGGAGCTCGACAACGATACAGTCGCTTATCATTTCCATGAGCCGCTTGGAGTCGTCGGTCAGATCATCCCGTGGAACTTCCCGATTTTAATGGCTGTCTGGAAACTCGCACCGGCACTCGCGGCAGGAAACTGTGTCGTCTTGAAACCGGCGGAACAAACACCGGCAAGTATTTTACTGATGACGGAACTGATTGAAGACTTATTACCTCCGGGTGTCCTGAATATCGTCAACGGTTTCGGACTGGAAGCCGGAAAACCACTCGCCTCAAGCAAGCGGATTGCGAAAATCGCCTTTACGGGTGAGACGACGACGGGACGACTCATCATGCAGTATGCGTCGCAAAACATCATTCCGGTTACACTCGAGCTCGGTGGGAAATCACCAAACATCTTCTTCGCTGATATCATGGATGCCGATGATGCCTTTTTCGATAAAGCAATCGAAGGGTTACTGATGTTTGCCTTGAATCAAGGGGAAGTCTGTACGTGTCCTTCACGTGCCTTGATTGAAGAATCCATCTACGAGCCATTCATGGAACGGGTCCTCGAACGTGTCAAAGCGATCAAACTCGGTAATCCGCTGGATGCTGACGTGATGATGGGAGCTCAAGCTTCGAGTGAACAAATGGAGAAAATCCTGTCGTATCTCGAAATCGGAAAATCGGAAGGGGCCGAGTGTCTGATTGGCGGCGAACGGAACCATCTTGACGGTGACCTCGCGGATGGTTATTATATTCAACCAACGATTTTCAAAGGAAACAACAAGATGCGGATTTTCCAAGAAGAGATTTTTGGGCCTGTCCTGTCCGTCACGACATTCAAAACAGAAGAAGAGGCGCTGCAAATTGCCAATGACACGCTGTACGGCTTAGGCGCCGGTGTCTGGACGCGTGACATGAACCGGGCGTACCGCTTCGGACGGGCGATTGAAGCAGGACGCGTTTGGACGAACTGTTACCACCAGTATCCGGCACACGCTGCGTTCGGCGGATACAAAATGTCGGGAATCGGCCGTGAAAACCATAAAATGATGCTCAACCATTACCAGCGGACAAAAAATCTTCTCGTCAGCTACAGCCCGGATAAACTTGGTTTCTTCTAATCGAAGAAAGGATGTGGCGACATGGTCGAACGTGTACTTGCGACCGATGCCGGCTTGGAATTGATTGAACTGTTGAAAGCAAAACACGGACCGTTGATGTTTCATCAATCGGGTGGATGCTGTGACGGCAGTTCCCCGATGTGTTTTGCGGAAGGGGATTTATTTTTAGGCGATCAAGATTTATTGATCGGTACAATCGGCGGCTGTCCGTTTTATATTCATGAGGACCAATACGCTTACTGGAAACATACGCAACTGATCATTGATGTCGTTGATGGTCGAGGCGGGATGTTTTCCTTGGAAGGTGTCGAGGGCAAACGGTTTTTAACACGTTCCCGTGCTTTTACGTCCGAAGAATATGCGGAGCTCACAGCTGCTGCCAAACCATAGAGCCATGAAATGAAGACACCTCGCCCGAGTATTTAAGTGCTTGTGACTTAGATACTCCGGGCAAAGGTGTTTTTTTTGTGGCATCACGTTATAATTAAAAGATATTTCACAAAAAAGAGGAGGACGAAACATGGCGACTTTTCAAGAGTTGACGTCCATTGAAGCCGTAAGGGACTTGTATCTCGGACAGCGGGCGAGTTTTATTTATGTTTCGAGTCCAGGCTGTGGTGTCTGCGCTTCGTTGTTTCCGCAGATTGAGCCGATATTAGCAAGTCATCCCGAATTTCGGTCGGGACATGTCGATTTAGGGAGCGTCCCGGAAATTGCTGGAGAATTTTCCGTATTTACCGCTCCGGCTTTGCTGTTTTTTGTGAACGGGAAAGAAATTCACCGGGAAGTACGAATCGTTCCCATTGAACCGTTTACTAAAAAAGTCGAACAGCTCAGTCGATTGGTGGCATCGCTCGATTAACAATATTACATCGTCAGGAGGAAACAGACATGCGTTATCCTTATTTAGGTTGGACCGGACAAACAATCGGTGTGACGGCTCCGTCTTCCGGATTACCGGAAGAACTGCATCCGATGATTGAAGAGGCGACGAATCGATTACAGGATCGGCAAATGACTGTTCAAGTCGGACAAACCGTTTGGACACAACAGCAGGCAACAAGCGCGCCGGCTCAAATACGGGCGGACGAGCTGAATGCGATGCTGCAAAATCCGGAAATTGATGCGATCATTCCGCCGTTCGGAGGGGAACGGGCGATTGATGTGTTACCATTCCTGGATTTCGAACGAATTCCGCCAAAGTGGTTGCTCGGGTATTCGGATAACAGTACATTGCTGTTTGCGATTACGGTCAAGACCGGCATTGCGACGGCGCACGGACCAAACTTCGTCGACATGCGCAGTGAAGAATGGGATGAAACGACGACAGCTTGGCGACGAGTTCTCGCGACGCCCGCCGGATCGACCGTGACGCAGTGGACATCTGATTTGTATCAGACGAATTGGAATCATGCGGAACGGCCCGAACGTTACATGTACCACCTCGACGCGGCAACAGAGTGGAAAACAATCAATCCGGCTCAAAAACAGGTATCCGGCCGGTTGCTTGGTGGATGTCTTGAGACGATTCGTCATCTCATCGGAACACCGTACGGAGACGTGACCACGTTTCAGGCGGATCAGCTGAATGAAGAACCGATTCTTTGGTACTTTGAAGTATCGGAAGCGAGTGCCACCGACGTTCACCGTTCGCTGATGCAGATGTACCTTGCGGGGTGGTTCGAGCGGGCATCGGGCATCGTATTCGGGCGAACAGCCGGCGGACGGACGGTTGAGGAGTATACCATCCTCGATGTGTATGAAACGTTTAAAGGTTTGTTGGACATTCCGGTGTTTTACGATCTCGATATCGGTCACCAACCGCCGCAAATGACACTCGTCAACGGAGCATCAGCAACCATCATGATTCAAGGAAAAGATTCTAGATTAGACATGACATTCCAGTAATCTAGAAGAGGAGGACAGATATGGCGAGTCGGAAGTTTCAATCGTTAGCAGCGTACAAGCGGGTGCACATCAATCCGGAAACACGGCGGATGACCCTGCCTGAACCGTTTTATGATGCGTTACAGGTAAAAGATGAACTTATGTTAGCACAGGTCGGTCAAGTGCTGATTATTCGGAACCCACAAGAGATCGTCACGACGGAAACGGATTTGCTGTCGGACATCGTCGAAGAAGGATTTATGGGACAAGAATTGGTTCAGGAATTTGCTTACCGAAAGGCACAACACGAACATCGTCTGCGGCAACAAATTTTACAAGAAGAGGATGCAGAGTCCTCGGCGCAATTACAAATTGATCTTTAAGAGCAGATGAGGAGTGGGAGCAATGCGAACACGAACGAAAATCGGTTTAGGAGTAATCGGTTCTGGGATGCTTGCAGCGAGTTATTACTTTTATGAAATGGCGATCGCGACCAATCCGAAACCCTTTTTATCCAACAACCGTGATTTGAGTGACGAGATGGTCCGTCTGATGCAGCCGGGGCAGACGTGGATCAAAGAACAGCCGCTGGAGCTGATTGAAGTCAAGGCGCATGACGGATTAACGTTACGCGGGCATTACTTGCCGCCGCTTGTACCATCGGACCGGATTGTGATTTTAGTGCATGGATACGGCGGTGTCGGAACGGATTTGGCCGGATTTGCGTATCTGTATCACCAAGCCGGTTTCCACGTCATGATGCCGGATAATCGCGGACACGGAAAAAGTGACGGGAACTATATCGGTTTCGGGTGGCATGACCGGGAAGATTGTCTCCGGTGGACTGAATATCTGGTAGCTCGTCTTGGCCGGGAAAGTGCAATCTTTTTGCACGGGGTCTCAATGGGAGGAGCAACCGTTCTGATGACCAGTGGGGAACTGTTGCCTCCGCAAATCAAAGGCATCATTTCAGATTGTGCGTATACGTCGGTCAACGCCGTTCTCGCCTATCAAATGAAGCGGATGTATCGTCTGCCGCACTTTCCATTTCTGACGATGACAAGTATCTTGACGAAATTAAAAGCGGGCTATTTTTTCAGTGAAGCCTCGGCAATTAAGCAAGTCCAGCGGGCGACGGTTCCGATTCTGTTTATTCACGGTGGAGCCGATACATTTGTTCCGACCTCGATGGTCTATGAATTGTATCAAGCCTGTCCGACGGAAAAAGAATTGTTAGTCATTCCGAATGCAGCCCACGCGATGGCTTATTTCGAGGATCCGGACACCTACGATACGGTCGTGGAACAATTTGTCCGGCGAATTTTAGACGAACCGACAGAAAAAGTGTAAAAAAATGCATGAAACCGTTGACACGAAAAAAACTATTTAGTATTCTAATAACATAAATAGAAGTCGTCGTGGCGGAACTGGTAGACGCGCTAGACTCAGAATCTAGTGGTGGCAACACCGTGGAGGTTCAAGTCCTCTCGGCGGCATTTTAAAGTGGAAATAGGAGTACTCTTCGTCAGAAGGGTGCTCCTATTTTTTTTATTTCGAAAAATTTTGATTCATGTCCTTAACAAGTTTGTTCGTAAAATTTGAATTTTTCTGATAAAATATGTGTTAAGGAAAAGTTTTTGAGGAAAATACATGAAAGAAGGCATTTGCCTTCAAGAGAGGAGTAACAACATGAAAAAGCATTTATCGGTATTATTTTTATTGCTCAGCTGTCTCGTGGTATTAAGCGCATGTAGCATCGGTTCACAGGACGAGGTCTCGAAAGACAAGACGTACAAGGTTGGCATCGATGTTACGTATCCGCCGTTTGAATATAAAGACGGGGACACATACAAGGGAATCGATATCGACCTCATCAAAGCGATTGCCAAAGATCAAGGATTTAAAATCAAGTTTGAAGCGATGGATTTCAGCGGAATCATTCCCGCTCTTCAAGCGAACCAACTGGATGTAGCGATTGCCGGAATGAGTATCACACCGGAACGGAAAAAGGTTGTTACGTTCTCAGATCCGTACTTTAAAGCCGGGCTGATCCTGGTCGTCAAAGAAGATGAAAACAAAATCAAATCAGTCGATGATTTGAAAGGCAAGAAAGTTGCGGTTAAAAAGGGAACAACAGGTGCAAAATATGCAACTGACAATGCAGACAAACTCGGAATCACCGTCACGCAATTCAATGATAGCCCGGCGATGTTCCAAGAAGTCAAAAACGGCAACGCTGCCGCATTGATTGAAGATTATCCGGTCATCTCCTATGCAAACAAACAGCAAAACCTTGGTCTGAAACTCGTCGGAGACCGTTTGAATGGTGATAATTACGGAATTGCCGTCCTCAAGGGTGAAAACGAAGAGTTGATGAAAAAAATCAACAAAGGACTCGCAAACCTGAAAGAAAACGGGGAGTACGACAAAATCGTCGATACGTATTTGAAATAAGCCATTTGAACGAATGACAAGGGAGTTGAGTCACTGATGGAAGTCGCAAAAACGGCGTTTCCGTTTTTTCTGGAAGGGTTACAGATTACCCTCTATATCTTTATCATCGCGGTCATCGTCGGATTTTTAATCGGCTTGATCGTCGCCTTGATGCGTTTATCACCACTTAAGATTTTAAACGGTATCGCCATCGTCTACATCGATGTCATCCGGGGAACGCCTTTTATCGTCCAATTGTTCTTCATCTATTTTGGACTCAATTCGCTTGAGTGGCTGTCGATGGACCGGATGTATGCCGGGATTCTCACCGTCGCCATCAATGCCGGAGCCTATTTTGCCGAGATTATCCGGGCCGGCATTCAATCGATTGATAAAGGGCAGACTGAAGCGGCGCGCTCTCTCGGTATGACAGGGCGTCAAACGATGACGCAAATCGTTTTACCGCAAGCCTTCCGCCGTATGCTGCCGACGATTACGAATCAATCGATCATCAGTTTAAAAGATACGTCGTTACTCTCGATCATCGGTATCGCGGATTTGACGCAACAGGGACAAGTGCAGCAAGCAACGACATTTGAACCGTTCATTGTCTGGACGGTCGTCGGTCTGATGTACTTCGTCGTCATCTATCTCCTTTCACTATTAGGGAAATTCTTGGAGCGGAGGTTTACACTGCGATGAGTATCATTGAAGTCAAACAATTAAAAAAATCCTTTGGTTCGAACGAAGTCTTAAAGGATATTTCGGTCGAGATTGAAGAAAAAGAAGTTGTGTGTGTCATCGGACCTTCGGGATCCGGGAAAAGTACGTTTCTCCGCTGCTTAAACCGGCTCGAGGATATCACCGGCGGCACAGTAATCGTCGATACCAATGACATCACGGATCCGAAAGTCGACATCAATAAAGTCCGGGAAGAAGTCGGAATGGTGTTTCAGCATTTTAACTTGTTTCCCCACAAGACCGTGCTTGAGAACGTCACGCTTGCACCGATGAAAGTCCGGAAAACGGACAAAACGCAAGCGAAACAGCGGGCATTCGAATTGCTGGATAAAGTCGGATTACGGGAAAAAGCCGATAATTATCCGGGGGAACTGTCCGGCGGTCAAAAACAACGGGTCGCCATTGCCCGTGCCCTGGCCATGAATCCAAAAATCATGTTGTTCGACGAACCGACATCCGCACTCGACCCGGAAATGGTCGGCGATGTCCTTGCCGTCATGAAACAGTTGGCGCTTGAAGGGATGACGATGATTGTCGTCACGCACGAGATGGGATTTGCGCGTGAAGTCGGAGATCGGGTTCTTTTCATGGATGGTGGTTTCATCGTTGAAGAAAACATTCCGAGTCTATTGTTTGATTCTCCACAACACGAACGGACACAATCGTTTTTAAGTAAAGTGTTATAACATAAGACATTGAGCAGGAATGACCTTCAGGGAGGTCACTCCTGCTTTTTTTTGACGAATACGGCTGATTTCCCCTAGAGAGGTTTCATTCATAAACAACACAGGGTACAGTCATAAGAAAAACTTATACATTTATGACTGAGAAATTGGGAATTCGAAACGCACTGACCTAAAAGAAGTAGTAATATAATAACTAAGGCAAACACTTTTGACATACAGGCCATCGTTAAGGGTTATGTTCGGCCTCGTTGCAAGGAACATGACGATTATCGAATTTTTATGTCATATGATTTGAAAGCGCTAACAGGTAGAGAGCTGGAAATGTACTGAGTTTCAGTACAAAGAGTGGAATGAATGAAACGGGGGGAACCGTACATGGCAAGCCGGGAACAGGAACAGCAAACATTTTATGGACCAAACCTTGGATACATCATTGAATTGTATGAACGTTTTTTAGAAGATGCTTCTTCTGTTGATGAAGAAACACGGGCCTATTTCGAACAAAATGGTGCTCCGATCGCAGAATCTGTGACTCAGCAACCGATCGAAACGGGAGATTTCGAAAAGTACTTGGCAGCGAGTCGCTTAGCGGATCAAATTCGAGCAAAAGGTCACCTTGCGGCTGACATCTATCCGCTGAAAGACCATCCGCGGGAAACGGAATTGCTGGAGCTTCGTCAGTTCGGATTGACGGAAGCCGATTTACGCGGCATGCCGGTCACGCTTGTTTGTCCAGAACCGCCGGGACATCTGAAGGATGCCTATGAAGGGATCGAACATTTAAAAGCACAGTATACAGGTGCCGCCGCCGTTGAATTCCAACATGTCGATGATTTGGAAGAAAAGAAATGGTTACGCCAAAAAATTGAACAAGGTGCATTGACGGCACGTTTATCGGTCGAACAGAAAAAGCAGTTGTTCAAACGGCTCGCTGAGACGGAGTTATTCGAAAAGTATCTCCATAAAACATACGTCGGACAGAAGCGGTTCTCGATTGAAGGTCTTGACGCGATGGTTCCATTGCTCGACACGATCGTTGGACATCTGATTGCCAATGGGTCGGAAACGATCAACATCGGAATGGCGCACCGGGGACGATTAAACGTCTTGGCGCATGTATTAGGAAAACCGTATGAAATGATTTTCGCGGAATTCCAGCATGCACCGAACCATGATCTTGTCCCTTCTGAAGGATCAATCGGCATCACGTACGGTTGGACGGGGGATGTGAAGTATCATTTAGGGTTAAACCGAAAAATGGAGCAACAGTCAAGTAACGTCCGGATGACGCTTGCCAACAATCCGTCTCACCTCGAGTTCGTCGATCCTGTTGTCGAAGGATTCACACGGGCAGCGCAAGATGACCGTTCACAAAAAGGGGCACCGCGTCAGGAACAAGGGAAAGCCGCCGCTATCCTCATTCATGGAGATGCTGCTTTCCCGGGACAAGGAATCGTTGCTGAGACGTTGAACCTGACGAATCTGAAAGGCTATAACACAGGCGGAACGATTCATATCATTGCCAATAACACAATCGGCTTTACAACGGAACCAACGGATTCCCGGTCGACCCGTTATTCAAGTGATTTGGCAAAAGGGTATGAAATTCCGATTTTCCACGTCAATGCAGATGAGCCGGAAAGTTGTTTGGCCGTAGCTTTGCTTGCGAGCGAATACCGCGCGACATTCAACAAAGACGTCTTGATTGATTTGATTGGATACCGTCGTTTCGGACATAACGAGATGGACGAGCCGATGAATACAAATCCTGTCCTTTACGATTTGATCCATAAACATGACTCAGCCCGTATCTTATATGCGAAGCAACTGGTCGAACAAGGTGATGTCACGAAAGAAGATGTCACGACGATTGAAACGGACATCAATGACATGATGAAAGCGGCTCGCGAGAAAGTTCCGAATGTCGAAAAAGAATACGGCGGCATCATGCCGGATGTTGTCTTTAAAGGTGTCCCGCACATCGAGACTGGTGTCGCAGTTGAAAAATTGACGGCTTACAATGAGCAGTTGCTCGAATGGCCAAGCGGATTCAATGTCTTCCATAAACTTGAAAAAGTGTTGAAACGCCGGACCGACGCGTTGACGACTAAAAACGGCATCGACTGGGGACATGCAGAAACGTTGGCATTCGCCTCGATTCTTTCCGACGGTACACCGATTCGACTCAGTGGTCAGGATTCAGAACGTGGAACATTTGCCCAGCGGAACATTAATTTAAATGATGTGAAGACAGGCAAAGCGTTTTCACCGATGCACAGCTTGAAGTCAGCAACGGCATCATTTGCCGTATACAACAGTCCGTTGTCGGAAGCGGGCGTTCTCGGATTCGAATACGGCTATAATGTTTTTGCACCGGAAACACTGGTACTCTGGGAAGCCCAGTACGGCGACTTTGCCAACTCGGGTCAAGTCATCTTTGATCAGTTCATCTCGGCAAGCCGTGCCAAATGGGGGCAGACGTCTGGACTTGTCATGCTGTTACCGCACGGATATGAAGGACAAGGACCCGAGCACTCGAGCGCCCGCCTGGAACGTTTCCTGACTCTGTCCGGGGAGAAAAACTGGACGGTCGCCAATGTATCGAGTGCGGCCCAGTATTTCCATCTGCTACGCCGTCAAGCTGCGATTCTCGGGAAAGAAGAAGTCCGTCCGCTTGTCGTCATGACACCAAAAAGTTTACTTCGCCATCCACTGGCGACGTCCGATCTGTCCGAACTGACAGAAGGCTCATTCAAACGGATCGTCGAACAGGACGGTCTTGGGCAATCACCAGAACAGGTGGAGCGAATCGTCTTCTGCAGCGGAAAAGTGGCCATCGATTTGGCAGAAGCCGTTTCGAAATCAGATGATGATTTTAATTGGTTGCACATTGTCCGGATTGAAGAAATTTATCCGTTCCCGGCCAAGCAGTTAAATGCTTTGCTTGAACGTTATCCGAATGTCAGTGAGTTTGTCTGGGTTCAGGAAGAACCGAAAAACATGGGGGCTTGGACATACATCGAGCCGCGTCTTGAATCGGTTGCCGTCAATGGCATTACAACGGTCCGCTATATCGGCCGTCGTCGACGTTCGAGTACGGCGGAAGGTGATCCGACAGGACATAAAGTCGAACAGGCACGGATTCTGACAGATGCCTTGACGCGGACGACAGTCGATCAACCGAGCACATCAGCTACTTCCGAAACAAATGTCTAAGCTAGAATCAAGTGGGGTCAAACACGAAAAGTCTTAGGGGGACGAATTAACATGGAAATCAAAGTACCAGAACTTGCAGAATCGATTACAGAAGGTACGGTCGCATCGTGGTTAAAACAACCCGGCGACCAGGTAGAAAAAGGGGAAGCGATCGTCGAACTGGAGACAGATAAAGTTAACATCGAAGTACCATCTGATGAAGCGGGCATCCTGTCCGAAGTAATGGCAGCTGAAGGTGATACAGTCCGTGTTGGAGAGACGATTGCCATCATCACGGCAGGCGGAGAAGCGGCACAACCGGCAGCAACAACGCCGGCACCAGAGCAAAAAGAAGCACCTGTCGCAGAAGAGCCGAAAAAAGAACAACCAGCAGCTGTCGCAGCAACAGAAGCTACATCACGTGCTGACCGTCCGATTGCCTCTCCTGCTGCCCGAAAAATGGCCCGTGAAAAAGGAATTGATTTAGCGCAAGTTGCGACGCAGGATCCACTCGGTCGCATTCGTGTGCAGGACGTTGCAACATTTGAAGTCGCGCCACGCGAACAGGTAAAAGCACCACAAGCTCCGGCACCACAAGCAGCTCCGCCAGCAGCTCCGGGTAAACCGGAAGAGCGGATTAAAATGTCGCGCCGCCGTAAAACGATTGCCAACCGTTTAGTGGAGGTTCAACAAACGGCAGCGATGTTGACGACGTTTAACGAAATCGATATGTCGGCCGTCATGTCTTTACGGAAACGCCGTCAGGAAAAATTCGTCAAGGACAATGAAGTTAAACTCGGTTTCATGTCGTTCTTCACGAAAGCAGCCGTCGCTGCCCTGAAAAAAATGCCGTATTTAAATGCCGAAATTCAAGGGGACGAAATCGTTCTCAAGAAATTCTATGATATCGGAATCGCAGTTTCTGCGCCAGACGGCTTGGTTGTACCGGTCGTTCGTGACGCCGATAAAAAGAACTTCGGTGAAATTGAAAAAGATATCATCAATTTGGCCGTCAAAGCCCGGGACAACAAACTTGGCTTATCTGATTTGACAGGCGGGACATTTACGATTACAAACGGCGGAACGTTTGGATCATTGATGTCGACACCAATCCTCAACGGACCGCAAGTCGCGATTCTCGGAATGCACGCGATCAACCTGCGTCCGATCGCCATCGATGCTGAGCGGATGGAAAATC
This sequence comes from Exiguobacterium artemiae, assembly GCF_033342815.1. Taxonomy (GTDB): domain Bacteria; phylum Bacillota; class Bacilli; order Exiguobacteriales; family Exiguobacteriaceae; genus Exiguobacterium_A; species Exiguobacterium_A artemiae_A. The sequence continues at coordinate 74,916 of NZ_JAWPEN010000010.1, read as the reverse complement.
GTCCGATGATGTATGTCGCCCTTTCCTATGATCACCGGATCGTTGACGGGAAAGAAGCCGTGACGTTCCTGAAGCACATCAAAGATTTGCTCGAAGATCCGGAGTCATTGATTTTTGAAGCATAAGTCGATTTAAGACAAAGGCGTTCTCCTGCGATAGGGAGAACGTCTTTTTTCGTCTCTTCAGATAAGCCGGTGATCCGTTTGATTACAAGTCTGTCATCGATTCTAAAAACTTCTTCACGTCAACAATATGTTTCCTTCATAGTCGTCACGTAAGATTCATTCTGTAAGTTACTTTTAAGGGGGAAATACAATATGATGAAACAGATTGGCGTTACCGTACTTACAGGAGCAATAGCCGCAACTAGTTTCGGCGGTATTGACGCTTCGGCACATGCAAAACATGACCTACTCGACCCAAATCGTGTCGTTAACATTGCCCACCGAGGTGCTTCTGGGTATGCACCGGAGCATACGATGCTTGCTTACGAAATGAGCCATAAAAAGTTTAAAGCGGATTATATTGAAATTGACTTACAAATGACGAAGGACGGCCAACTGATTGCGATGCACGACGAAACGGTCGACCGGACGACAAACGGAACAGGTGCTGTCAAAGATAAGACATTAGCTGAAATTAAACGCCTCGATGCAGGGAGCTGGTTTAATACAGCGAATCCTGATTATGCGAAGGCTGAATATAAAGGACTCCAAGTGCCGACAATCGATGAAATATTTGATAAATATGGCAAACATGCCAACTATTATATTGAAACAAAATCACCTGAAGTTTATCCGGGAATGGAAGAAAAACTACTGAAAACATTAAAAGATCATGGTTTATCCAGTGACCGTGTTAAACCGGGACAAGTCATGATTCAATCGTTCAGTCAAGCCAGTCTGTTAAAAGTTAAAGCACTTGATGAAGGTTTTCCACTCGTCCAGCTGATGGAAGCACCAACCGTTCAATCCATCACGCCTGAGACACTTGACGAAATTCAGACATACGCAGTCGGGCTCGGTCCCTCATTTAAAGGACTGACGCGAGAAAATACGGCAATGATTCGGGAACGTGGTCTGTTGCTTCACCCCTATACGGTGAACGAGAAAGTCGACATGGAACGGATGCTCGATTACGGCGTGACGGGAGTTTTTACGAACTACGCGGATCGTTTCAACGAAGTATTGCATGACATGAAAAAGAAATGAATCGTTTAAAAGTCAGTTTCCTGTTCAGGAAACTGACTTTTTTGGTTTAGACGGCATCCAAACCTCTCTCCCGTACGTATACTGTTAAAAGCACATCCTTTATTTTCGACTAGGATCGAACATGATACGATGAAACAGCAATGTGAAGTGGGATTAAAAACGGGTTCCATGAACAGGAAGAGAGGAAAAATATGCGAATTACTCAATATACAGACTATGGACTTCGCGTTCTAATTTATTTAGGTCTTCACCGAGAAGAAGTGACACCGATGCCGGCAATTGCCAATCATTACGGTATTTCTTCCAATCACTTAATGAAAGTTACCCAACAATTGACGAAGCTTGGATACGTAGAGTCGACACGCGGTCGGACCGGTGGACTTCGGCTGATTCGTGATCCGGAAGAAATCAATATCGGAAAAGTCGTTCGCGAGATGGAGCCGATGGATATCGTCGAGTGTTTTGCGGCAGATGGTCATTGTGTTATTGAACCCCATTGTCAGCTAAAAGGTATTCTTGCTCGTGCCTTGCGTGCTTTTATCCGGGAACTGGAACAACATACATTAGCCGAATTACTCAAAAACCCATACGAACTGAACTTGTTATTCGCAAAAACGGATGCGAACCCTTCACGTTAAGTGAACGGTGGCATCCGTTTTTTTATATGCTTGTTTACTTGTTTAGTAGAAACAAAGAAAACTGAGCTCATTTTAATTTAGGTGCAGGTCGTTTTTTAGGTGTCACGTGTTCCGGATTTTTGGCAAGGTCATCCTGAACCGAACCTTTCCACAGCGGAACATCACTGTAATAGGCAGCGCGGGCAATTAAATGTCCGCCGATTGGTGCTGTGATTAAAACAAACAGGATGCCGAGGACGACTCGGGACGAGAAAAATCCGTCTTCAGCGACAAAATAGATGATGACGCTGATAAGAATACTCATGACGCCGAGTGTTGCGCTCTTGGAGGCGGCATGCGCACGTGTATAGAGGTCAGGTAACCGGATAAGGCCAAGTGCCGTCACGAGACTGAAAAATGCCCCGATCAATGCAAAGGCTGCTACGAAAAAATCACTGATTGCGGTCACGTTCGATGATCTCTCCTTTCTCGATGAATTTCGAGAAGGCGACCGTCCCGATAAAGGCCAAAATCCCAATCAACAAAATGACTTCGAGATAATCGCTTGTCCGTAAGATAATGGAAACCAGACCGACGACGGAAATCAGGCTGATCCCGATTGAATCAAGGGCGATGACCCTGTCAGCCACGGAAGGTCCTTTGATGACCCGGTAAAATAAACCGAGCATCGACAGGAAGACGCCTCCTAAGGCGATGAATAAAATCGTCTCTAACATCATCGGCTCACCTCCAAGATGGCTTTCTCAAAACTGTTTCGGATCGAAGACACTGCATCATCTGCTTCCGGCATGTGCAGAGCATGGATATACAATGTCTTATTGTCATCTGAGATATCGACGACCAATGTCCCGGGTGTTAACGTGATCAACAGTGACAGCAATGTGATCTGCCAATGGTGTTCGAGTTCGGTCTCATAGGCGAAGATACCGGGTTTGATGTCGAGGCGCGGTTTTAAGATGATGGACAAAACTTCAAGGTTCGCGACGACCAGTTCATACAGGAAACGAAATGCAAGTCGAATCAACGCGATGAACGGTCCCAGATAAAACCGGCTGCTGAACCCCCGCCGCATCGCAAACATCGCAATCAAACCGAGTAAGTAGCCGATGATGAACGATGAGGTGGAAAAAGAGTTAGCGAGAAACATCCAGAGGAATGCAAGCAAGATGTTGAGTAATAACTGAAACGGCATGGGTTAATCCTCCTTCAGTACAGCTTGGATATAGAGTGTCGGATCAACGAGCGGATCGACAGCTTGCGAGATGAACGGACGGACGGCTTCCGTTCCGATTCCGTACAAAACGGTCATTGCGACTAAAGCAAGTGCAGGAGCCAGCAACTGTTTGGTCAGATGGCGTTTTGGACCGCTGTAGGTTTTTGGTGTCCCCCAGAAGCCGCGGATGAAAATCTGCATCACGGAATAAAGCACAAGTAGACTTGAAATCAAGACGACGAACGGACCGATGAGATCTCCGGCTTCAAAACCACCGCGGACGATCAACAGTTTCCCGATGAATCCGCTGAGTGGGGGAATGCCGGCAAGTGATAATGCCGCAATGAAATACGTCCAGCCAAGCAACGGATAGTCTTTGATCATACCGCCCATGTCTTTTAAACGGCTGGATCCGGCAATACCGATCATCACACCAATCAACAGGAATAACGCAGCTTTGATCAGCATGTCATGAATCAGGTAGAAGACGGCACCTTCAAGCGACTGGCGGGTCATGACAGAGACGCCGTACAAGATGACACCCACCGCAACGATGATGTTGTAAATCAGAATCTGTTTCACATCACGTGTCGCGAGTGCACCGATGACACCGATGACGATCGTTGCGAGCGCCAGCCAACCGAGCAGTTGATGCGTGAACTGCTGCTGGTGCGAGAAGAACAGACTGTATGTCCGCAAGATACCGTAGACACCGACTTTTGTCAGCAAGGCGCCAAACAGGGCGAGAACAGGTGTCGGCGGTACTTGATACGAACCGGGAAGCCAAAAGTACAACGGGAAGATGGCACCCTTTAAGCCAAAGACAATTAAAAACAGAACCGCGATGACACTGAGGATACCGGGTTGATTGATTTCAGTGATCTTTTGTGAAATATCAGCCATGCTGAGGGAACCGATGATACCGTATAAAAAGGCGACGGTCATGACGAACAAGGCGGACGAAATGACGTTAATCAACAAATACTTCAGCGACTCCCGAAGTTGAGCCGGCTTTCCACCGAGAACAATCAGGACGTAAGACGAAATCAGAAACACTTCGAAAAAGACGAACATGTTAAAAATATCACCAGTCGTAAAGGCACCGTTGACACCGAGCAGTAAAAATTGGACGGCAATATAATAATAAAACCGTTGGTGCAAGTCGGACAAATAATACATTGAATACCATATGACAAAAAAGACGAGCAGGCTGGTCGTTAAGACAAGCAGGGCGGACAACATGTCCGACACAAGCGTAATACCGAACGGAGCCGGCCAGCTGCCGAGTGTCACGGTCAGAATGCCGTCTTTTCGGACACTGTAAACGAGATAGATTGTTGCAACGATCGTCAAGAAGGTCGAAACAAGTGAAAATGTTCGTTGTAGACGGAGCCGGTTCGGAAACAGCATCAAGATAACTCCGGTAATCAGTGGAATTAACAGCGGTAGTAACGGTAAATTAATCATGCGTATCGGTTCCTTTCATTTCCTCCAGATTATCTGTTCCCAGTTCCTGATAAGCCCGATAAGCAAGTACAAGGAAAAATGCAGTCACGCCAAAGCTGATGACGATCGCCGTCAAGACCAATGCTTGCGGCAGCGGATCCGTATATTGGGTGACGCCGTCCTTGATGACAGGAGCGGCACCGGTCTTCAGACCACCCATCGTCATGACGAGCAGATGAGCAGCATGACTGAGTAAACCGGTTCCGATGATGATGCGTAAGACACTTTTTGAAAGAATGAGATAGACGGCACACATCGTCAAGATGCCTGCTGCAATCGCCATGATGATTTCCATGCGTTAATCACTCTCCCCAATCGTTTGAATAATTGTCATTGTCACACCAACGACTACAAGATAAACACCTAAATCGAATAACATCGCTGTATGCAAAGATGTTTTGCCGAACAACGGTAAATTGAAGTAACTGTGGGCGTGCGTGAAAAATGGTTTGTTGAACAGCAGGGCACCGGACGCTGTCAGCACAGAAATCAACATACCGACTGCCGTCATCTGTTTGTAATCAATCGGCAGAATCTGTCGAAGTGTCTTGATATCAAAAGCCAGCAGTACGAGAACCAGTGCCGACGCGGTTACAAGCCCGCCGATAAATCCGCCGCCCGGTGTGTAGTGACCGGCAAAAAACAGGTAGACGGCAAACAAAAAGATGATAAAGGTGATGAATGTCGTCGAAGATTCCAAAATGACGTCATTCGTATGCTTTTTGATTGGATTTTTCATTTGTCGATTCCTCCTGTCTTACGGAAATTAATCATCGCGTAAATCCCGAGCCCGGCAATCGCAAGCACACTGATTTCAAACAATGTATCAAAACCACGGAAGTCAACAAGGATGACGTTGACCATATTCCCACCGGCAGCGAGATCCGCCACGTTGTCGATATAATACTGGGCAATCGAAGCAAATGACCGTTGGCTGAGCGAAGCGAGTGCAACAAGTGTGACACTTAAGCCGACAAGTGCGGAAATCGCAGCGTTTCCAAGTTTAAATTTAATCCGTTCCTCTTTCCGGCTGATTTCCGGCATGTGATAAAACACAAGCAGGAACAAAGCGACAGAGACCGTTTCGATGACGAGCTGGGTCAAGGCCAAGTCAGGTGCCCGGAATAAAACGAAGAACAGAGCAACCGTATAGCCGACGACACCAAGTAAGATGATCGACGTCAAACGCGACCGGGCAAACGTAATCGATAAGGCACTGCCGATAAGGACAAGGACCAAGACGACTTCATAAGCATGAACCGTACTGAGCGGATTCACATCAAACCGGAAGGCATCCAGGAAATAAAGACTTGATAATACCAGGGCGACGATAAAGCCGAAGATATACACGAGGTATGAACGCATATAGCCGGTCATGACCGTATCATGGATGGCAGTCGAGGTCCGCTCACCGCGACTCAACAGGGCATCATATTGATGATTGAGTGAGAACTGTTTTGGCATCCGGTGATACAAAGACCGCCATTTCGGCAAGGTCAGGAATAAAATTGTTCCGGCTGAGATGATCAGGATAGTTAAGAACAGTTCCGGATTAAAACCATGCCAAAGTTTAATTTCGACCGGAATCGTGCCGCCATTTGCGATGACTTTCGGTAAAATCGCTTCAGCTGCCGGACGAATCAAGGTGTTTGAGAGTAAGTTCGGGAACAGACCGATCAAAACGACCAAGGACACGAGGACAAGTGGTGGAATCAGCATGCCGATTGGTGCTTCATGCGGTTTTTTCGGCAACTTATCGAGTTGCTTCGGACCAAGGAATGTCCGGTAGACGATTAATATACTGTAGACAAACGTAAAGATGCTGCCGACGACGGCAAAGAACGGGAACAACAGACCGAATGTATCGAGATGGAATAAGCCGGACTCTGATACCTGAAGGACACCAGTCAAAAACATTTCCTTACTTAAGAAACCGTTGAACGGCGGTACACCCGCCATCGACAGCGTGCCGATCGTCGCAATCGTGAACGTCACCGGCATCAGTTGCGATAAACCGCCGAGTTTCCGGATATCCCGTGTGCCGGTCTCATGATCGACGATTCCTGCCATCATGAACAGACTTCCTTTGAACGTCGCATGGTTAATCAAGTGGAAGACGGCAGCGACGGTTGCAACCGTATAGAGGCTGTCCGGTATGATGTCGACCTGCAATGCAGCTGCTCCGAGTCCGAGCAATGACATGATCAAACCAAGTTGTGAAATCGTTGAATAGGCTAAAATCGCTTTTAAATCAACCTGTTTGACAGCGTTCAATGATCCCCAGAAGAGTGTGAACATTCCGACGGACGACACCAGATAAAACCAGAGAGGTGTTTCCGCAAAAATCGGACTCATCCGGGCTACGAGATAGAGACCGGCCTTGACCATCGTAGCCGAGTGGAGATAGGCGCTGACCGGAGTCGGTGCCTCCATTGCGTCCGGTAACCAGATGTGAAACGGGAACTGAGCGGATTTCGTAAAAGCCGCCAGTAAAAACAGGACAAGCGATACGGTGAAGAGCGGATCACCAGAATAGGTGCCGACCGTCGCAAGCGATTCACGGATACTGAATGAGCCGGACAGGAGCGACAGCAGGGAAATCCCGCCGAGCATAGACAGACCACCAAAAACAGTGATGAGCATCGATTTTTGGGCACCGTAACGAGAGCGTTCCCGTTCGTACCAATAGCCGATTAACAGGAAAGACGAAATTGATGTCAATTCCCAGAACAGATACATGACGATCATATTGTCGGACAAGACGATTCCGAGCATTGCCGTCATGAACAGGAGCAGGTACACATAAAAATTATGAAGAGCTTCTTTTTTTGCATCGAGATAATAGATGGAATACAGCACGACGAGCGAACCGATTCCGGTAATCAATAACGCGAACAGTAAACCAAGACCGTCGACGTAAGCCACGAAATTGATATCGAGCGAAGGAATCCATTTCATCGTCGCAACGACTGTTTTTCCGGCCATCGTCTGGCTGAGGAATTGACTGAAGTAAGCGACGAGCGTCAGCGGAACAAGCAGGACGAACCAGCCTGTGTGCACCGATCGAATTTTTTTATACAGCAATGGAATGAAGAGACTGACGAGTAACGGCAACAAGATTGCCAAATGAAGCAATGACACATGATTCCCTCCTTTTCATATCGTTCATTTCATCGAAAAAATGAAAGAAGGACGCAGTACGCAAGCGAGCAGTCGTGCTTGTGACGAGTCCTTTTTTATCCAATCATTCGATTCTTATGAAGCATCTGTTAAAAGTATAACGTAGATTTCGGCTCTCTGCATGACCCGAACCTTCTTGAGGTAGTGCAGGAAAGCGGTTTTTGGATAAATTATTAAATATGTAGGAACACGGCAGAAAAACAGGAAAAAAAGTTCGAAAAAATTTTTGAAGACAGCGGAAATTTGATTACAATAGTCTTTTTCAGGGAAAACCAATAAAGTCTAAAAATTCAGCGAACAGAGGTGTCGTCATGAAAAAGTCATTTAAACAAGGTTTGGTCATTGGGGGGCTCGCAGCCTTATCTGCGTTAGCTATTAAACGTTATAAGCAAGCAGGGAATTCGTCGCAAGGATTCAGTGATCCGACTGCACTCGACCGTCACCAAAGTGTCGACGCAAAAAAAGATGAAACGGAAGTCGGATTAACACAACTCGATTCCATTCATCGCGCGGATTGGCAAGCCAATGGTTTCCCGCAAACACACGCTGAACTGGAACGTCTCGAAAAAGAAGAAAACCAGTAAAAAAAACACGCTCTCCAATTGGGGAGCGTGTTGTCATATATAGAATTAAGCACTTGTCGAAACGAGCGCTTGAATCCGCTCACTGTGTGCAGCATAGGAAGAGAGGTGTTCGAATTGATGTAAAGTCAGTGTCGTCATCCGACTGTGACCGGTACTCGATTCAAGGAACAGGTACGCTTCGTTTTGATCCTGACCACCACCGTCGAAACGAATTTTAGCCGTGATCGTTCGTCCGTCGTTCGTTTGCATATAGATATCGTAACCGCCGAAATCAACCCGGTTGAAGCGATTAGCTTCACTTACGATTCGTTTAAAAGTTTCAATCAATGAATAAGACATACCATTTCCTCCTTATGTGAAAAACACGTGACCTAAAAATATATCACCTATCAGTATCGAATATGTCTTTTCCCATTATATTCAAAAATTAAACCTTTAAAAAGAATCTTTTTTTAAGGTTGATATGAAACGCGTTTCATACTTTATCATTAATTCTGACAGCGCGTGACCATCCGGACGATGGGCGTCAGCTGAGCCAGGAAACGGAACTGTTCATCTATACAGACGAACGGAAGCTACACAAAAAGGAATCGGATATACATCCGATTCCTTTTTGTGTATAAAAGCCGGTATGAGAACCGGCTGATGGATGAATCGACGATCAAAGTTCGACGTTGTGATAGACTTGCTGGACGTCTTCGAGGTCTTCGAGCGCATCAATCATTTTTTCGAACTGTTGCACGTCTTCGTCAGACAACGTCACTTCGTTTTGCGCAAGCATGACGAGTTCAGCGACTGAGAAATCAGTGATTCCTGCCTCTTTTAATGTCTCTTGAACCGCATGGAACTGTTCCGGCTCGGCATAGATGATGACCGATTCCTCTTCTTCCAAGATGTCGCGGACATCGATATCCGCTTCCATCATCAGTTCCAAAATATCGTCTGCCGTTTTACCTTCAAAAGCAAAAATCGCTGTTGCATCAAACATGTAAGCGACCGATCCGCTGACACCCATGTTCCCGCCATTTTTACCAAAAGCAGCCCGGACGTCAGACGCTGTCCGGTTGACGTTGTTTGTCAATGTCTCGACGATGACCATGGAACCGCTTGGTCCAAATCCTTCATAACGTAAGACGTCAAAGTTTTCTTCCGCGCCGCCTTTTGCCTTTTCGATGGCACGATCGACGATGGCGCGAGGGACGCTATACGTCTTCGCACGCTCGAGTACTACCTTTAAAGCCTGGTTAGATTCCGGATCCGGCTCACCTTGTTTAGCGGCAACATAAATTTCCCGGCCGAACTTCGCATAGACGCGACTAGTATTTTTGTCTTTCGACGCCTTTTTTTCTTTAATGTTATTCCATTTACGACCCATCAGAATCCACTCGCTTTCACATGACTTCGAATTAGTTAGGAACTGCTTGGTTCCTTCTGCTTCATCAGTATACCGCATAAGTTGTTGATTGCTAAACTGAAAAGATAGTGAAATCGCTGTTTTTTCGAGATAAACGTTTACACACAGCCTGAAATCGGGAAGTAAAGGAAGATGAAATGAAGAAGATGAAAGGGGAGGGACTTATGAATAAAGCAGCTGTGTTTCACCGGGCCCTGTCTCCGTATGTCTATACATACGATCAAGAAACGGTTCATATCCGCTTGATGTCGGCTAAAGGGGACGTGGAATCTGTTGAACTGATCCACGGGGATCCTTATGAATGGGATGCAGAAAAAGAGGAAGATCGGGACTGGAACTTTGATCCGGATAAAGAAAAGTTTTGGAAAACGGAGACGACAGCAATGACGTTTGCCGGATCGGATGCGACACATGATTTTTGGTTTGTTGCCATCCGGCCGAAAAAGAAGCGGGTCCGCTACGGCTTTAACGTTCATGCGAACGGTGAATCGGCTGTCTATACGGAACGCGGCTGGTACGATGAAGTACCGCTCGATCATCCGGGCTACTATTTTGCCGTCCCATATATGAATGCGGTCGATGTATTTGATACGCCGTCATGGGTCAAAGACACCGTCTGGTATCAAATCTTTCCCGATCGGTTCGCGAACGGGGATTTGACGAATGATCGTCCGGGTACCATCGCCTGGGGTGCCGAGGCACCGGCGTTTGACAATCATTTCGGGGGCGATTTCCAAGGGGTGATTGATCATATCGATTACTTAAAAGACCTGGGGATTACCGGCATTTACTTTTGTCCGGTCTTTGTCGCACCGTCGAATCATAAATATGATACGTTAGATTATTTACGTCTCGATCCGGCCTTTGGGACGGAAGAGACGTTCCGGGAAATGATCCAGCTACTCCATAAAAATGGGATTCGAATTTTACTGGACGCCGTCTTTAATCACGTCAGCGTGGATCATCCGGCCTTCCAAGACGTCATTGCGCATGGCAAAGAGTCGCAGTATGCGAATTGGTTTATGATGGACTCGTTTCCGGTCCAATCGACACCGGTGCCGAACTATGAAGTATTTGCTTTTGAAGGGAATATGCCGAAACTCAATACGGCACACCCTGATGTAAAAGAGTACTTGTTAAAAGTCGGGCGTTACTGGGTGGAAGAGTTCCACGTCGACGGATGGCGACTGGATGTCGCGAGTGAAGTGGACCATGCTTTTTGGCGTGAGTTCCGGCGTGAAGTCCGGGCAGCGAATCCGGAAGCCTATATCGTCGGTGAGTGCTGGACAGACTCACAACCGTGGTTACTCGGCGATCAGTTTGATGCAGTCATGAACTACGGATTGACGGAAGCTTTCTTGACATTTTTTGCGACGAACGAAAGTACGGCGTCTGAATTCAGTCATGCAATCGTCAGGAATCTGAACAGCAATACGATGAACGTCAACGAAGTAATGTTCAATCTGGTGGATTCGCATGATACACCTCGTGCTTTGACGCGGGCGAATGGGGACCGTGACCGAATGAAACTGTTGATGCTGTCCCTGTTGACATTCACGGGAAGTCCGGTCATCTATTATGGAGATGAAATCGGTATGACAGGCGGTCAGGATCCGGATAACCGGAAGTGTATGGTCTGGGATCAGGCGGAACAGGACAGGGATCTCTTGGCATATATCACAAAGTTGGTTGATTTACGGAAATCGCACCCCGGTCTTGCCAACGCGAGCGGCTATCAATTCGAACAAATGGATGATGAGACGGCAAGTTTCCTCGTTCGTCGTCAGTCTGAGAAAGCGACCTATTTGATTGGATTTAACAATGGTTCAAAAGAAATCCGCTTCGACTTGGACAAAGCAGCGGTTGATTTAATGGATGGACAACGGTATTCGGGGACTGTCACCGTACGTCCGGTGTCCGGAAAAATTCTCCGGGTGGAAACAACATAACCAAACTAAAAACATCCGTTCAGGAAAAATTAATTTCTTGAACGGATGTTTTGTTGTCTAAAAATGATTAGAAAAATGGATGAATCAGCAAACCACTTCTTAGTTTGGGTTCAAACCAGGTCGATTTCGGCGGCATGACTTCACCGGCGTCAGCGACCGACATCAGTTCGGTTAAGCTCGTCGGATGAAGATGGAATGCGACGGCCATCGTGCCTTGGTCAACCAGTTGCTCGAGTCCGTCATATCCGCGAACGCCGCCGACGAACTGAATCCGTGCATCTGTTCGAGGATCTTCAATTCCGAGGAATGGCGTCAATAATTCGTCCTGCAGAATGGCGACATCGAGATCTTCCTTGACGGATCCACGATTTTTCTCGTAATCCAGTGTATACCATTTTTGTTTGACATACATTTCGAAACGGTGTTTTTTAGTTTCTGTCGCACGTCCTTCGGTCACGTTGAACCGGCTGCTGAGTCTTTCGAGCAAGTCATCAACCGACTGACCGTATAAATCTTCGACGACACGATGGTAGCCTTGAATGTTTAATTGATCACTTGAAAAGGAGACGGCGAGAAACAAACCGGCATCTTCATGAGGATTCAGCCGGGCGACTTGCGAGGCCGCTTCCGCCCGGTGATGACCGTCAGCAATATACAGGTGATCGTGACGGGCAAACTGACTGCCGATCGTCATCATGGCATCACGGTCCGTAATTTTATAGATAGTATGCTCAATCCCGTCTTCAGCGGTAAATTGATAAAGCGGGGATTGATCCGTCTGTTCCGAGACGACGCGATTCAGTTCATCATCCGGATGATGGGCCAGTAAAATCGGACCGGTATGGGCAGCGAGCGACTGAACGTGACGGACGCGGTCCCGTTCTTTATCCGGTCGCGTGAATTCGTGCTTCCGAATGATACCTTGGTCATAGTCCGCGACAGAGACACAACCGACAAAGCCGGTCTGCGTATGCGTCCCGTCGGTCAGACGATAGAGATAATAACTTTCGACGTCATCGGTCAGGAGAATCCCGCGTTCAATCGCTTCCTTGAAATGAAGGGCTGCTTGCTGATAAACACGCGAATCATGATCATCAATCAAGTCCGGTAATGTCACTTCGGCCTTATCGATTCGTAAAAAAGACAATGGACGCCGCCGGACTTCCAACCGTCCCTCCGCGCGATTGAAGACATCGTACGGGAGAGACGAGAACGCTTCTGCATATTTCGGATCAGGTCGCAAGGCATGGAAAGGTTCAAATGTAGGCATAGTCATCGCTCCTTAAAGTAATCTTGTTTTCAGTACACCGGGAATGCCGTTTAATGGTTCCAGTGAAATCGTTTCATCCAGATGGTTATCGATATCGATGATCGTGTAGGCGATACCATCCTTACTGCCGTTGATCATATTGGCAATATTGATTTGTTCTGTCGCAAGGACAGAGGCGATTTGACCGACCATGTTCGGAATATTTTGATGGGCGATTGTCAGGCGACGTTTACCGGCATATGGCAATTCGACAGATGGGAAGTTCACCGAGTTCCGGATGTTGCCGGTTTCAAGGAACAGCTTCAATTGATCAACAGCCATGATGGCACAATTTTCTTCTGCTTCCGCCGTTGATGCGCCGATATGCGGCAGTGGAATGACACGAGGAAGAGAAAGAATAAAGGCATTCGGAAAATCAGTAACGTAGTTAGATAACCGACCTGATTTCAACACTGTTGCCAAAGCCTGTTCGTCAATTAATTCACCACGGGAAAAATTGAGTAATGTTGCTCCTTGTTTGACTTTTCCGAGTAACCGTTCATCGAGCAGATGTTGGGTGGAATCAATCAACGGCAAGTGGAGTGTAATGTAATCACTTGTCGCGAGCAATTCTTCAAGATTGGTGACGCGGTGAACCTGATTCGAGACGCGCCATGCGGATTCGACGGACATATGTGGATCGTAGCCGGAAACCGTCATCCCGAGTTCGTGCAGTGTATTCGCTAAACTGGCCCCGATCGCACCGAGTCCGACGATGCCAATCCGTTTTCCGAGTAACTCCGTGCCGGCAAATTGTTTTTTGTTCGCTTCAATCCGTTCCGGGATGTCCGGTCCACGCAGGTTGTTGGTCCATAAGATACTGGGGATTAATTTCCGGGCAGTCAGGAACAAGCTTGCGATGACCAGTTCTTTCACGGCGTTGGCATTTGCGCCGGGGGTTGAGAAAACAGGAATTCCCCGATTCGCTAATTGGTCAAGCGGGATGTTGTTGACGCCGACGCCGGCACGGGCGACCGCTTTTAAGGAAGGCGGGAACTTCATGCCGTGTAAATCTTTACTGCGGACGAGAAAAGCGTCTGCGGCTTCGATGTCTTGTTTGACGACATAGTGGTCAGTGAAGCGTTTTAAACCTTTTTCAGACACGTCATTCCATAGTTGTACATGATGCATTTACCGTTCCCCCTGTTCGAATCGTTCTAATATGGCAATCAGGGCATCGACGCCTGCCGACGGCATTGCGTTATACAGACTGGCACGCATTCCTCCGACAGAACGATGTCCTTTTAAATTCACGAGCTGATGACGTTCTGCAAATTGCAGGAATTTTTCATCTAACTCCGTTTCACCGGTTGTAAAAGGAATGTTCATTCGACTTCGATCCTGTACAGCAACAGGATTTGAGAACAAGGCAGATTGGTCCAAATAAGCGTATAGGGAAGCGGCCTGCTCGCGGTTACGCTCGACGATTGTGTCGAATCCCTGCTCTTTGATCCATTCGAGAACCAGTTTCGTCAAATAGATGCTGTATGTGGGTGGTGTATTGTATAAAGAATGATGAGTAGCATGCATGTCGTACCGTAAATAGGATCCTAAGCGGTCCGGTGTTCGTTGTAACAGATCCTCATTTATGATGACAAGCGTCATACCGGCCGATCCAAGATTTTTTTGAGCCCCGGCATATATCACGTCAAACTGACTGACATCGATTGGTTCCGACAAGATGGAGGAGGAGAAGTCTGCCACTAACGGGACATCGACTGTCGGCACCGAAGTAAACGTGGTTCCTTCGAGTGTATTATTCCAGGTGATATGCAGGTAATCGGCGTCAGAATGGATTGCATCGGTCGGGATCGAACGATAGCGGTCCGCTTTTGAGGAGGCAACGATATTGGTCTGAACAAAAGCCTGGGCATCCTGTATCGCTTTTTGTGACCAACTTCCAGTATCAATGAAGTCGACGCGCTGACGGGCAGTCGCTAAATTAAGCGGTAACATGGAAAATTGAAGGGTTGCACCGCCTTGTAAAAACAAGACACGGTAATGATCCGGAATTTGGAGAAGCTCTCGAAGCAGAGACTCTGTCTCCTGAATGATATGTTCAAATAAGCCGGAACGGTGACTCAATTCTAAAACGGATTGTCCAGACCCTTGATAATTCAGAAGCTCGGATTGAGCTTTAAGTAAGACCGGTACCGGTAGGACTGCCGGACCGGCTGAAAAGTTAAATACAGTCATCGCATTCCGCCTCCAATAATTTTCAGAAAATATTCACAACTAAAGTGTAACGGAATGAAAACAGTTTATCAAACTTCATTTCGAGTATAGGATGAAGTTTCTGAAAGGGGAGGACAAATCAATCCGTGCATCAAAAAAGCCCAGCCCTCCTGAAGAGTGACTGGTCCGATCGGGAAATCCGTATAGTATATTGTTCTTAAGAAGGGTCAAGAGGCGTCAGCTGGTGAAAATGCCATTTCCATCCTTCGTTTGCCCAGTGATAAAGTGAAACACTTCGGAAGCGGCCGACGTACATGCTGCGACCGTATGAAAAATGATCTTCGACGATTTCCTGGACGAGAGCCGTCGTCTCGAAGACTTCGACCACCATCGACTCACTGACTTGATGACTCCATTGAATTTGGTCTGAATCGACATAATGATCGAGATACGTCTCAGCATCGAACTGCCGCCCCTGACCGTCAATGAATGAGAAATCATTTGAGAGCAACTGGTGCATCGCTTCTCGATTTCCTTCCATCAAATAAGCATGGCGTTCGCTCAAGAGTGTTTGCAGTTGAAGGTGTTTAGCTGATGGTTCCATGAATATCATCCTTTCTGTCTTAGAATGAACAGTCAGTTCAAAGAAAAATCAAATAAAAAAGACCCTGCAACAGCAGAGTCTTGGAAAATTAAAGTTTAGTAACGTTAGTTGCTTGCGGTCCGCGTTGGCCTTCTTCAACTTCAAACGAAACTTCTTGACCTTCGTCAAGTGATTTGAAACCGTCTGTTTGAATAGCTGAGAAGTGAACGAAAACGTCGTCGCCGTTTTCACGTTCGATAAAGCCAAAACCTTTTTCTGCGTTAAACCATTTTACTGTACCTTGTTCCATGTGTGTTGCCTCCTGCGTATGACTGAGCCATACTGATTATTACTACCGTGATCAATTTCATCGAGTCAAAAGTGTAACCTTTGTATCTCCACCGAACAACAATAATTACTTAATAATATACCATGTCCGGTTTGAAAAAGATAGGGGTAGGCGGAAAAGAATTAAAAAAGAGGAAACGCGGCTGCGTTTCCTCTCAGGAAAATTAAAGTTTAGTAACGTTAGTTGCTTGTGGTCCGCGTTGGCCTTCTTCAACTTCAAACGAAACTTCTTGACCTTCGTCAAGTGATTTGAAACCGTCTGTTTGAATAGCTGAGAAGTGAACGAAAACGTCGTCGCCGCTTTCACGTTCGATGAAGCCAAAACCTTTTTCTGCGTTAAACCATTTTACTTTACCTTGTTCCATGTGTGTTGCCTCCTGCGTATGACTGAGCCATACTGATTATTACTACCGTGATCAATTTCATCGAGTCAAAAGTGTAACCTTTGTATCTCCACCGAACAACAATAATTACTTAATAATATACCATGTCTGGTTTGAAAAAGATAGGGGTAGGCGGAAAAGAATTAAAAAAGAGGAAACGCGGCTGCGTTTCCTCTCAGGAAAATTAAAGTTTAGTAACGTTAGTTGCTTGTGGTCCGCGTTGGCCTTCTTCAACTTCAAACGAAACTTCTTGACCTTCGTCAAGTGATTTGAAACCGTCTGTTTGAATAGCTGAGAAGTGAACGAAAACGTCGTCGCCGCTTTCACGTTCGATGAAGCCAAAACCTTTTTCTGCGTTAAACCATTTCACTTTACCTTGTTCCATGTGTGTTGCCTCCTGCGTATGACTGAGCCATACTGATTATTACTACCGTGATCAATTTCATCGAGTCAAAAGTGTAACCTTCATATCTCCACCGAACAACAATAATTGTTCATAATATACCATGACGAGATAGAAAAAGATAGGGATAGGCAAAAAAGATTGAATTAACTTCATTTTACGCTTCGCTAAGAGGCGGAGGGTTCTTGAGTTATCCACCCGAGCGGTCGAAAATTGACGTGTCGTAAGACATGCTTTGCCCGAATATAAAAATACTCCCACTTGCACAGGGCTTGCCCGGAACATTGAGAAGTGGGAGTATTCTCGTCTGATTTCAATAAAAAAAGAGGATTCGCATCAGCGAATCCTCTAAGGAAATTAAAGTTTAGTAACGTTAGTTGCTTGCGGTCCGCGTTGGCCTTCTTCAACTTCAAACGAAACTTCTTGACCTTCGTCAAGTGATTTGAAACCGTCTGTTTGGATAGCTGAGAAGTGAACGAAAACGTCGTCGCCGCTTTCACGTTCGATGAAGCCAAAACCTTTTTCTGCGTTAAACCATTTTACTTTACCTTGTTCCATGTGTGTTGCCTCCTGCGTATGACTGAGCCATACTGATTATTACTACTGTGATCAATTTCATCGAGTCGAAAGTGTAAACTTTGTATCTCCACCGAACAACAATAATTGATTATAATGTACCATAATTAAATGGGAAAAGGAAGTAATAAACAAAAAAAGTAGAAGTTCTCCCTAAAATTATCAAACTGATCTTTAAAAGATAAAGGGATTTATTTGAATTTTTCGAATATCTATAACATTAATCATCTTCTACTATAGAAGAGTTGCATCGTAAAAGAAGAATCAATGAATCGGTTCGCGTTGCGAGCGAACTTGTTTCACGGCTTTGATTAAATAACCGTGAATGGATGGGTATTGGTTAGGACTTGTCCAGACATCCTGAAAGATTTGTCTTAAAGTAAGTTGAACTCTCTTTTCGTCATTTAACATACGTGTAAGGAGTAAGTATAAGGATTTCTCGTAACGGTCGTATAACGCTTCGAGAGCTTGCTTATTTTTTAATTCGATTTGTTTGAATAATTCTGTATCTGTACGCATGCTCTCCTCCTTGTCATCGTTTACATCCCCTCTGTAAACAGTTTGTTACTTATTCAGGTTTTTATATTTTTCCCGAAAAATGAATTATCAAACGCTTTAACTGTCTAAAGTTAAAGAATTATGAATTCATACTATTTTTTAATGGAGGAAATTAATCATGGGAACTATTTTTCTTCGCCCGTACCAGCTGTCAGATGCAGAACAGCTGCTCCAGTTAAACGTAAAAAATCAATTACATTTTGAGTACTGGATGCCGGTGAAACCGCAAGCAAATGCTTACACATTGAAAAAACAACAAGAACGGATCGAACAGATGATGGAAAACAGCTTGGCGGACCGTTCGTACGCCTTTGGAGTGTTTTTAACGGAAAACAATCAACTGATCGGTGATGTATCTGCTGTATTCGTCGAACGGTTTCCGGCAGAGACGTGTATGATCGGATACCAATTGGACCGGGAACATAACGGGAAAGGAATTATGGCAGAAGCGGTCCGGCAAGCCGCAAGAATTTTGTTTGAGACGTATCAGTTTCACCGGTTACGGGCAGAGGTCATGCCGGAAAATATCGGTTCCATCCGTGTATTGGAAAAAGTAGGGTTCAGAAGAGAAGGTCTTGCTAAAAAAAGTTTGTATATTAACGGGGCATGGGAAGATTTTATTTTATTTGCATTGTTGAAAGAAGAATTTTCATTCGATTGAAAGGATAGTGTTTAAGCTTTTTTTCACCTGTTGAAAAAGAGGATGGATTCTATTTTTATGAAAAACTCCTCGGAGATCGTTTTCGGAGGAGTTTTTTTAGTTTAAAAGACGAACATTAAATGAATTTAGAGTTAAAAAGTATGTTTTTTAGCGAAATGTTTTTGACAATCTTTTAATCGTTCGTTATAGTGTTATAGTACGAACGTTAAAGGTTTATTTATAAAAAATATTCGTTATTTGGGGTGTTAGTGATGGATGTAGTATTTGATTATGAAGATATTCAATTGATTCCAGCTAAATCGATCGTCGGAAGTCGTTCAGAGTGTGATACGACGGTTGAATTTGGAGGAAGACGCTTTAAATTACCTGTCGTTCCGGCCAATATGCAAACAATCATCGATGAAAAAATCGCAACTTTTCTGGCTGAAAACGGCTATTTTTATATCATGCACCGGTTCGAGCCGGAAACGCGACTGAACTTCGTTCGCGAGATGCAACAGCGGGGATTGATTGCTTCGATCAGTGTCGGAGTGAAAACGGAAGAATATACGTTCATCGAGACGTTGGCGCAAGAAGGATTGACACCGGAATATATCACAATTGATATTGCACACGGACACTCAGAAGCAGTCATCCGGATGATTCAACATATCAAACAAATACTGCCGGAAAGTTTTGTTATCGCAGGTAACGTCGGGACTCCGGAAGCTGTTCGCGAACTGGAACATGCCGGCGCAGACGCTACAAAAGTCGGGATTGGACCGGGGAAAGTTTGTATTACGAAAATCAAAACAGGTTTCGGTACCGGAGGCTGGCAATTAGCCGCATTAAGATGGTGTGCGAAGGCTGCTAGCAAACCAATCATCGCAGATGGTGGCATCCGGACACACGGAGACATTGCTAAATCCGTCCGTTTTGGAGCGACGATGGTCATGATCGGTTCCTTATTTGCCGGACACGAAGAGTCACCGGGTGAAATGCAGGAAGTCGACGGTTTACAGGTGAAAGAATACTTCGGATCGGCTTCTGAATTTCAAAAAGGTGAAAAGAAGAATGTTGAAGGTAAAAAAATGTTCGTTGAATTTAAAGGAAGTCTGTCTGATACCTTGATTGAGATGGAACAAGATCTGCAGTCGGCGATTTCCTATGCCGGCGGCAATAAATTGCAGGCCATTCGAACGGTTGATTATGTGGTGGTTAAAAATTCAATCTTTAATGGGGATAAAGTTTACTAAACAGATCGGAGTAAGGCCTATCCAAGGTCTTATTCCGATTTTTTTAGTAAACTATGAAAACGCTTACTTTGACTGATAATGGGTAAAGATAATGGTGTATATTTTCAGAATATTTCATAATAAAGGGAGTGGAAGCGTTGAGTCAGGAAACAACAACCTACTTAGCAGACAAATTTTATACAGTCCGAAACCAGACACTTACGTTGATTGAACCATTGGAGCAAGAGGACTTTGTGATTCAGGCAAGTTCCGACGTCAGTCCGCCGAAATGGCACATTGCCCATACGACATGGTTCTTTGAACGAATGATCCTTCAAGAGTATGCTGATACGTATCAAGTGTTTCATCCCGCATATAACTATTTATTTAACTCCTACTACAACTCGATTGGTCCTTACCAACCCCGTCACCAGCGGGGTGTGTTATCCCGTCCGACAGTCAAGGACGTCATTGCTTATCGTAAACACGTCGATCAGGCTGTCCTGACATTTTTACAGGAAGAACGGGACGCGTCGTTGCAACAGACGATCGAGCAATTGATTGAAATGGGGCTGCAACATGAACAGCAGCATCAAGAGTTGATTCTGATGGATGTAAAATATAATTTCTTTACCAATCCGTTGTTACCGGCTTATCAGACGCGTCAAGCCGAGCGTACTGCAACCGATCATTCTCCGTCACTTGAGTTTGTGCGATTTGAGGGTGGACTCATTGAAATCGGTCATGACAGTCACGGGTTTGCTTTTGATAATGAAAGTCCGGTGCATAAAGTCTGGCTCGAATCCTTTGAATTGGCGACACGCCCCGTCACCAATCGTGAGTTTTTGGCCTTCATCGAGGCCGGAGGATATGAGCAGTCCGAATATTGGCTGTCGGACGGTTTTCAAGTCGTCAAGCAACAACAATGGAAGGCACCTCTGTACTGGATGAAAGATCAACAGGGAGACTGGTCGATCTTTACATTAAACGGTGTTGAACCGTTGCAGTGGGATGAACCGGTGTGTCATGTCAGTTTTTATGAAGCGGATGCATACAGCCGCTGGTGCGGTAAACGTCTGCCGACAGAAGTCGAATGGGAATATGTCGGACGGCAAGTCGCTCAACGAGGAAACTTCATGGAACAGGAATCCTTTCATCCGCGTTCGGTTTCGGATGCGGACCACGCGATACACGGTATGTTTGGTGACGTCTGGGAGTGGACGGCGAGTGCCTATGCCCCGTATCCGAAGAGCCGCCCGCTCGAAGGCGCGCTTGGAGAATACAATGCCAAGTTCATGTGTAACCAAATGGTTCTTCGCGGCGGAGCGTGTGTGACCCCGGGTGACCATATCCGAGCGACGTACCGGAACTTCTTCCCGCCGGATAAACGTTGGCAGTTCAGCGGCTTCCGATTGGCGGGTGATCTATAAATGCGGCAACAGGTTGAAAGTTTTGATATGTATACGGATCAGCAGAACATGCTGCAGGAAGTGTTGAACGGCTTGGCGCAACCTCAAAAGATGTTGCAGGCAAAATATTTTTATGATCAGACGGGTTCCGAATTGTTCGAGCAGATTACACAACAGCCGGAATATTATTTGACGCGGACGGAAATCGATATTTTATCCGAGTACCAGTCCGCTATCGCAGATTGTATCGGTCCCGTTCATACCTTGATTGAGTACGGGAGCGGCAGCAGCCGTAAAATCAAAAGTTTACTCAGCTCCCTTCATCAGTTGGAACAATATATGCCGATTGATATTTCCAAAGATTTTTTAATTCAATCCGCGCATCAATTGTCGGAAGATTATCCGTCGCTCCGGATTAAAGCGGTTTGCGGCGACTATTCCGCGCCTTTACTTCTACCCGTCGAGGAGAAACAGAAAAAGGTGATTTTCTTTCCCGGTTCGACCATCGGGAACTTCCATCCGCAGGAAGCAGCCGACTTTTTACAACAGTCCAGTCAATTGCTGGAGAAGGGAGACGGCTTCCTGATCGGAATTGATACAAAAAAAGAAGACCATGTGCTTCATGCGGCTTACAACGATCAAGCAGGCATCACGGCTCAGTTTAACTTAAACATTTTACGGCATATCAACGGATCGCTCAACGGGACGTTTGACGTCGGCCTGTTCGAGCATGTCGCTTTTTATAATGAACGGCAGGGACGGATTGAAATGCATCTGAAAAGTCGAATCGATCAAATCGTCACGATTGCCGATCAGCGGTTTACCTTCAAAAAGGACGAAACAATTCATACGGAAAATTCCTATAAGTACAGTCAGGAAGAGTTTCAATGGTTGGCCAAACAAAACGGATTCACACCGATCAGATGTTTCACGGATCCGCACCATCATTTCAGCGTGCACTACTTGGAAAAAACACGGGTCTGATATCTGTCCGTTCGGAAACGAAAAAAGAAGGAATTGCGCATCTGTGATGGCGATTCCTTCTTTTTTTGAAGTCAGTCCGGCGGTTCAGACAGTGTTAACTCAAGCGACTGCCGTCAGGGATCGGATGTTCCGGACAGGCGAGTACCGGCATCAGACGATCCCGTGTCCCGAGTTCCAACACACGACCGGTCGTACCGGCAACGATGCCTGGAACGTTGAGCAGGATCAAAGCTTGTTTCCCGATGATTTCTTCATACTCGAACCGTGTTTCTTTCCAATCCAGAAAGACGGATTGCTGAAAATCTTCAAATACAACCGACAGGACTAAAAAGTCTGGTTGAGTGTCTGAAACGCGGAGGGAACGGATAGTGCCGACACGAATGTCTAACGCTTCAAATTGTTTAAGGGTCACCATAGCTTTTATCGGATGCACATCCAGGACTCCTTCATACGTCAAATTAAAAGAACGTTTGTTCTTATTTTGTAAAGGGTATATCTACTATACAGGTGATAATACGCAAACCGCGAACAGGTTATTGTAAAAGATAATCGTTCAAATCAATTTCTAGCTCTTGATCGAGTGCCAGTTTCGCCAACTCTTGACCGAGATACGGACCAATCGTTAGGCCAGAGGCACCGAGACCGTTAGCGACTAAAACATTCGGATGAGTCGCCAGTCTGCCGATGACAGGTAAGGAATTACTTGTATACGGGCGGAGACCAACACGCATCTCATTAATGTTGGCTTCTTCGAGTACCGGTGCAACGGGAATGGCGCGAGTCAACAAGGCGTACATGCCTTTGACGGTCGGCTGAAGGTTATAATCGAGTTGTTTTTCATGTGTCGAACCGAGGGCGAGTTTGCCGTCTTCGATCGAGACGAGATATAAACCACGCTGTCCCATGATGACAGGCCATTCTTTCGATTGGTCACTCGAGATATCCAGATGAAGAATCTGTCCTTTTTCGGCACGAATATCAAGTTTTGTCTGCAACGGTTCGAGTAATTCGTTGACCCAGACACCTGCAGTCAAGATGACCTGGTCGGCATAGTGGATGTCCTGACCGATTTGAACCCCTTGAACGTGACCGTCGACGACGACCAACGAGGCGTCTGCTTCAAGGACGGTAGCCGCGTGTTTAATCGCTCCGCGTTCCATGGCAGCCCGTAAGGCACGACCGTCGACACGAGCACCTCCTGAGACGAACAGAGCATCTTCGACGAACTCAATCAAAGGAAACATCGACCGGACCTGATCGGCCGTCAATCGTTCGATGCGTTGAATGGCCGGTGCTTCCGGGAAACGGTTTTCCGCAATCGTTTGCATTTTTTCGATTTTTGATGTTTCATGCAAGGCGATGGTTCCGACTTTCTGATAGCCTGTCGTTGTTTCGCCAAGCGCCTCCAGTTCCGGGATCAACGTATCGTAGTAATGTGCTCCGTTATTGGCGAGGCGGTACCAGGCTTTATTTCGTCGCTGTGTCATCCAGGGACAGATGATACCGGCTGCGACATGTGTGGCGCGTCCGGCTTCTTTCCGGTCGACAAGCAGGACAGTTGCCCCTTGTTTCGCTAAATGATAGGCGGTCGATGTTCCGAGGATTCCGGCACCGACAATGATGTGGCTGTACATGTTTTTTTCATCTCATTTCCAAAGTGATCTTTATCAAGTGTAAAGAAAAAAATCAAAATCGACAAATTTTGATGAGACAGCACATTATAAATATGGGGAATGATGGGAAAGTAAAACCTTTTGTCAAAATATTTCGTATACTCAATATAAACTAATATTTCACACGAAATAGACGGTTAGAAACGGTCCAATGAGGAAACATACCCTTATAGGCATCAGATCCCGACATCATCGACTCGAACATGTAGTCACCATTGAAGGAGGGGAAGGCAATGAACATTAGTCGCGCCATCGTACGCAAACGCTACACGGATCACACTTTGTTTTATTCTGCCATCCTAATTTGGAAGTTGCTCTTCTTCCTGCCCTTGCTCATGTATGTCAATAGTGGGTCGGACAACATTTTTCGTCTTTATTTCGTACCTTATTTGACGGTCATCGTTTTATTTCGTGTCATGACTTATTTTGCCACGTATAAAGCTTCCTTTATGGAAATGACCGAAATGGGATTATCCGTCTTTTTAATCATCGCCGATTTTTATTTAATTGCGTTGTTTGATGTACCGTTACCGTTCGGGATGATCATCATGCTGTTATCGATTTTACACTTTACAGCGGCGTTTAGTCGGTTCCGTTGGTTCCGCCGTCGATTATGGCTCAATCGTCATTTAGAGATTTTAAATTTTTTGACCGATCACGGGGAGACACCTGTCAAGATTGCTGTCGTTTCGGAAGATGAAATGCTTGTAACGACAAAAAGTGGTAAAGAATTTACGTATCGTCATGTCTATTGGAATGGCTTTTACTTTGAACGGGGATAAAGGGAAAGACTGTAGCGCTTGGTTAAGTCTACAGTCTTTTTTTTATGGAAATCGAGCGGGATGTTTGCGATACTGTGTGGATAAACCGTAATGAAAAGAAGGGGAATGTTTATGATACGCTGTCTAATGGTGACGACAGACCATCAAGTTTTAGTGGATGATGGCTTAGATCGTCTTCATGCACCCGATATTAAATGGTACTTTGTCGATTTTAATCAACCGACGGAACAAGAAAAACAACAGTTGGTATCCGCCTTTGACTTTCATCCGTTGGCTCTCGAAGATTGTTTTCAATACTTACAGCGTCCGAAGCTGGAATATTACGACGGATACAGTTTTTTTGTGTTGCATGCTCTTGATACGGAGTCATTGAAGGGAAAAGAAATCAACCTGTTTGTCAATGAGAACTATGTGGTTTCATATCATGAGGAGCCATCGAGTGAAATTGATGTGGTGTTCCAAGCTTTCCAGCGCGTACATAATAATTCCGAACACTGGACGATCGAGATTGTACATAAAATCATGGATAAAATCGTCGATGGTTATTTTCCAATCGTTCATGCGTTAGAAGACAAAATTTTTGCGCTGGAAGGTCGATACGAGCAACGCGGGAATGATAAACGGATCATGGAAGAGATCTTTGAGATTCGGTCCGATTTATTAGTCGTCGCCCGAACGCTCTTACCGATGCGGGATTTGTTGTACCGGGTCGTTGAATCCCGGCGACTTGCGATTCATGCCAACAAAAAAGCATTTTTCCAGGATATTTATGATCATCTGCTTAAACTCAACGAAATGATTGAGTATAACCGGGAGATGACCTCCGAATTCCGGGATAATTTCATTTCCCTCAACTCGTACCGGATGAATAATATCATGAAAACATTAACGATTTTTACAACCATCTTCATGCCGTTAACGTTTATTGCCGGCATCTATGGGATGAACTTTGAACATATGCCGGAACTCGCGACACGTTTTGGTTATTTCTTTACACTCGGGGGTATGGCAGTCATTGCGCTGGGGATGATTATGTATTTTAGAAAAAATCATTGGTTTGATGAGTAGAGGGGGAAGTAAGATGGATATCCGGCAATTGAC
The DNA here is from genome assembly GCF_033342815.1 of Exiguobacterium artemiae. Lineage (GTDB taxonomy): Bacteria > Bacillota > Bacilli > Exiguobacteriales > Exiguobacteriaceae > Exiguobacterium_A > Exiguobacterium_A artemiae_A. Next base: position 49,062 of record NZ_JAWPEN010000010.1, on the reverse strand, counting down.
ATTTTTTACGACGATTGTAGATCATTCCTATAATTTAACGCGGGCATCCAAACATCTGCATATTTCGCAACCGGCGCTCAGTCAACTGGTGCGGGAATTTGAAGAGTTAGAGCAAGTAGAGTTATTTTTGCGTCATCACGGACGATTAACCGGTCTGACGGACGCTGGACAACAATTTTATGAGGATGCCCTCAGTGTCCTGCACGGACATCGACAAATGATGGAACATCTTCATGAACGGTCACGTGTCATCCGCGGGAAAGTCCGGCTCGGGATTCCGCCGGTCATTTTGCCCGTCCTTTTTTCGCAACTGATTCCGAAATTGATGGCGGAACATCCCGGGATTGAGCTGGAAATTATTGAAGAAGGCGCTTTTGAATTGAAGCGCCGTCTGTTGCTCGAAGAACTGGACCTGGCGATTTTGATTGAACCGGGGGAGTCCTACGGCATCGAACGGTATCGATTGATTGAAGATGAGGTCGTCGTTGCGGTCAGACCGAGCCATCCGTTAAGCGAAGCCAAGAGTGTCTCTTACCGTGAACTCGCAGCGGAACCTTTGGTCATTCTTAATGATAGCTTCATGTTGCATCATCAGATTTTATCGCAGTTTCGGCATGTGCAAGTCGAACCGCAGATCTTTTTTACTTCCGGTGCATGGGACTTATTGATTGGTATGGTTCAGGAACTTGACGTCGTGTCGATTTTACCGGAACCGATTCTCCGGTTTCATCATGCCGAAGACATCCGGATCTTACCGTTTGACCCGCCGATGTTATGGGACGTCTCGTTAAATCATTTAGCAGGAGTCGAGCAACGTCCGCTCGTGCGTCACGTCCAGGACTATGTCTTACATTATTTTAAATCCTATTGGCCGCATCCCTCCGATCGCGGTACAAGCGTTAAAAAGAACCCGGATCAGTCACCGCTTCTGTAAGAAGTGGATCTGATTCGGGTTCTTTGTGTAGGAACGGGTCTGCTCGTGAAGAAAAATTAAACAGTTTGATTCAGATGGCTGATGCTGGCGTGAGCTTGTTTGAATTGTTCCAGATGGTCGGTGGTCGCCAAGCTAGTTCGTTCCATCTCGATTTGTTTATGCAATGTTTCGGAAATCCGGGCATACATCTCGTCGAGCAGACGGGCGACATGTTGCTGCGCGAGTTCGCGCAACTGCTGTTCCTCCGTTTCCAGATAAGAGGTCGCATCCGGTTTTGTCAACTGAATCAAAGCATCTTTCAGTTGTTCCTTTTCATTGCGTTCAAAAAAGGCTTTTGGATTACGGAAATACTGTTTCACGGACTGATACGGCGTCGCATCCTGGAACGGTCCTTCGAAATGGACGGACGTCATCGCCGGCGCTTCGAATGGGGACAGTTGGAAAGAGGGATTCAACTTCACTGCATACCGTTCCTCTTCCTGGAAACGTTGAACGAGCGCAGCTTTGATCCAGCCGTCAATCCGGAAGTGGGTTACACGTAATTCTTGTTCAAAATCATATTTCAAAAAGCCGAGCAGCTCGACAAGCGCTTCCTGCAACGCCTGCTGTTTTGTGGCATTCGCAAAGCGGACGGGATGATATGCTTCCTTGAAGAAGTCAGGAAAACGGTAATAGATCCGTTGGTTGACATGATGCAGCAACTCGTGAATTTCCGCGAACAACGCATGACGAAGTAAATCGGTCCTTGGATCTGAAAAGTGTGCTTCAATCGTCCGCTTCAGGTCATCCAGTTCTTCGAGACGTGTTTCTTTACGGGCGATGTTGAACTCGGTCTGCTCCATCATTTGACGTAACCGGTGGACGGTTTTCTCCGTTTCCTCCGACAATACTTGGACAGCCAGTCCTTTCAGATCCCGTTCCAAAAACTGATGGAAGGCGTCTTCGAAGACAGGAAGACCCGAGTCGAGCGCACGGTCCGTCTGTTTCTCTGCCAATGCCTGAAGGCTGGAGACGCCGAACAGACGAGGGGCCCGAATGCCGAACCGTTGTAGTTCCGTCTCGACATACTGCAGGACCGCTTGTTTTTCGCTCTCGTTTTGTGCGAGGTCAATCGCATTGACGATGAAAAACATCTTGTCCAGTTCGAAGGCATCCTTGACACGGCCGAGCTGAATCAGAAACTCCCGGTCGGCACGGGCGAACGCGTGATTAAAATACGTCACGAATAAGATCGCATCCGCATCTTTGATGTAGTCAAACGCGACATCCGTATGACGGGCATTGATCGAGTCGGCACCCGGCGTATCGACCAATGTAATCCCGAGACGGGTCAACGGGCTGTCGAAGTACAAATCGATGACATCAACGAAGCAACTGAGGTGCTCTTTTGCGACGTAATCGGTGAACGTCGTTTGATCGACTGTTTGTGTTGTTCCGACGAACGGCGCAACAGTCGGATAACCGGTTAAAAAGGCCCGTAAGAAAGAAACATCCCGTAATGTGTGTGCCGGCTGGGATTCAATCCAATCCGCCGCTTCTTTCAAAGAAGGAACAGTGACGTCGAACGCCTGGAGGAGAGCGTTTAATTCAGCAACGAGTTCCTGCTCCGTCTTAAAGCAGATGGTCGCCGTCCCGTGCGGATGTGCCGCACTGACGGGATTAATCCGGTTAATCGAAGCCGTCGTCGGATTAGGTGAGACAGGCAAGACCGGTTGTCCGAGCAGCGCGTTGCAAAAAGATGACTTCCCGGCGCTGAACGCACCGAACAAAGCAATCGTAAAGGTACTCGAAGCGACCCGCTTCAGTTTGTCTTGCAAGTAGGCGACCGTTTCTTCAAATCCGGGAACGGACGACAAAATCGTTTGAATCTGGTGCATTTCTTCCGGCGTATAGGCACGTGTGTCCTCGACATCGGTTGACCGAACCGCTTCTGCCGCGACGGCGACTTCCTCCAGCGTTTCCTGCGGTTGGAACGGGATTAACGCTTGCTCGGCCTGAATCAGTTCCTGTTGCCAAAGCATGACCTGTTGTTTTGCAGTTTGCAATTGCTTATCCGTCGGTGAGTCGGCCTGTTCGAGATACGTGTTTAAAACTTTCCGGGCTTCGGCTTCGGCTTTCAATAAGTCACATTTTTGACGTAAACGGGTTTGTTCTGTCAGCACCTCTTGTTTGACGCTGCCGTCTGTTTGTTCGAGTTCCGCTCGAATTCCGTCCCGCCAGCGGTTCGTCTCTTTCGTATACCAGTCAGCCGTCAGACTGACGACACGATTCGTAAACTGGAGGACGGATTCACCGGTAATCGTAATGCCTTCCTGGACAGCATCCTCGATGACACGAAGCGGTGGATCAAGTGGATAGTTGTCGATCTGCATCGTATGCTGATCAGTTAAGATACCGGCTTCCGCCAACGATTGTTTCATCAATTTCCGAAGATGCAAGGCAATTTCGGATGTCGTGACGGATTGATACGCCCGCAAGAGTTCGTCTGCTACCTGTTGCTGGGTGGACTGTGTCTTTTTCGCACTTCTGAAGAACCCGACTTTAAAGGACGCTTGTCGTGTCTCTAAAAAAGTCCGCATTTTCTCGCGAAGTTCAAACGGCATCAAAGTGGCATTTCGCAACAAACTTTCCCGGTGCTGTGAAAACCGGCTGACCCATTGTTCTGGAGCCATCAGTTCGAGTTGCAAATCCAATTGGTGCAGCTGTTCAAGCAATGCGTCCGATTGTTGCCGTTCTGCCGGTGTCAATCCTTCATTTGTCGATTCGGCGGCTTCCTCGATTCGTGTTTCGAGGTACGCCACGTGTTCGGCATGTAAGGATTCCAGTGTAGTGGCTGCTGATTGCAACAGTTTCGGTTGAACGTCCCGGATGCTGTGATCGACGAGTTCTTTAACGGTCTGGAAGTCATTTTCCGGATGATCTGCTTCCCGTAAGCTCGTAAAGAAGATCCCTTTTGGTTCCACGCCATGGGCAGCAAACGACTGGATGACGGAACGCTTAAAGGCGGTAAAAGATAATTCACTGGACTGGTGTTTATCGATTTGATTAACGATTAAATATAGTTCAGGTACGGAAGTCAACAATTCACGAGTGACGGTGAAGTTCAACTCGGACTGGACATGGTTGTAGTCCATGACATAAAAAATCAAGTCAGCCAGGTGTAAAGCGGACTCGGTGGAAATCCGGTGGGCATCATCGACGGAATCGACACCCGGTGTATCCATTAAAACAAGTCCTTGCGGTAAGTTTGAGCCGGCATGGGTGATATCAATCCGTTCAACGGTACCGTCACGTCCTAACGTCTCGAGATGAGGTAAATCGGCCGCTGCCAGCTTTACGGCAGGGCGGTCGTGAAAATGGATGATGGCGGCATCCTGTTCTTCCCGGCGTAATGTGACGATGTTGGCACTGGTCGGAATCGGACTGGTCGGTAAAATCGACTCTCCGGTCAGTGCATTGATCATGCTTGATTTCCCGGCTGAAAAATGACCGGCAAAAGCAATCGTAAATTCGCGTTTTAATAATTTCTCGGAAAATTTATTTAACTTGTCGAGCCGGAGTTGATCCGACGAGGGTTGAATCAATGTCGTGAGAAGCGCGGTCGCTTCAATGTGATTCGTTAACCGTTCTTCAAATGAGCGCATGCGTGTGAAACCCCTTTCTTACAATCCAGTTTTAGTGTATCACGCTTATTTTGGTTCCGTCATCTGTTCATCGGTAAGTTCCGCAATCACGCAACAGGCAAGACGTTAAAACTTACGGATTCCGTAAAATGCTATATGATAATAACAGACTGATCACCAAACGATCCGTCGAAAACCCGGGTGGTGAAAAGTCATCAAAAAAGACTGAATTCCCGTTTCCTTGGGAATTCAGTCTGGTAGAAAATCTGAGTTTGTTTACAATCAAGCGTTTGTTTCCGGGACAATCATATCCGACTCGTCAGGAGCGTGTTCCGTCGTCTGCATCAGACGGAGAAGGTGGAGCTTAAACAGGTACATGACGAGCAGATGAATGTTGGCTTGCGTCGATTTGTAAATAATCCACGGTAAAGCCGGTACATACTCATGAATGGCAATCAGGCACTCCTGGGATCCGGGAATCTGTCGGAATTCAATCCGTCCTTTGCTGCCTTCCTGAACTTGCGCAAACAGTCCGCCGGTAATCCGGTACGTAGCTTGCTCGGCATCCTGAAACGGCTCTTTCGTCAATTCGAGAAGCGGTGCATCGAGAAACGGCACTTGAATCTTTACGACGGTCTCGTTCGCAATAGTCGAAGTGAGGAACGGCTTGGCGAAAGAGGAGAGCCAAGACACATAGTTATCTGCTGCCCAGTTGGCATCGCGTCCTTCCGGCAGACGGACACGCTGAACGGACCGGACATCGAGCACCTCGTCTTTTTCTTTTTTGGACGAATGACCCGATTGTTTTTTCTGATCCTTTTCCTTCTGCTCTTCTTTTAACGCCATCCGAACGGATTCCTCGAATGTGACTTTCCCATCGCTGATGCCGTCCACCATTTTATCCGGATCTGCGACCATCTCGTGTACCATGCTCTCGACGAGCGGATAGACCGTCTCCTTCGGCTCCCCGGAAACTAACGTCACCCAAAGGCGGGACAGTTTGACTGTCATTAACGGAATATCGAACGTCGGTTGGTTTTTCCCCATGACTTCGGCCGTTTTCAAAATCATTTCTTTATACGTCATCGATTTCGGACCGCCGATATCGATGGCACGGTCTTTTAAGTCTTCCCGTCCGACGCTTGATCCGAGGGCATGGATGACATCCGGCAATGCAACGGGATGCGTCTGATTCCGTGTCCATTCCGGCAACAACATGACGGGAAGCCGTTTGACGAGCTTCGATAAGATCGGGAAGGAAGAACCTTTTGGACCGACGATCAACGCAGCCCGGATGGTCGTTACGGGAGTCCCGTAAGCACCAAGCACACGTTCCACTTCCAAGCGGCTTTTTAAATGGCGGGACAAGTCCTCCGTCTCTTCCGGAATGATACCGCTCAGGTAGACGATTTGCTGAATGCCGTTTTCTTTGGCGGCACGCGCATAATTGTCCGCTAAAATCAAGTCCATATCTTCGAATGAGCCCTGTGTCAGTTTAGCCGACGGCATCATCGAATGGACCAGATAGATGGCGATATCCGCGCCTTGTAACCCGTCAATGGTATCATTCAGCGAAAACAAATCACACGAGCGCCACTCGACATGGTCTTCATCATCCTTGTCATCGCCGTTTCGGGATAAGGCGATGACATCATATTTTTTCTTGAGCTCGTTTAAGAGATTATGTCCGATATATCCGGTTGCACCTGCAAGTGCCAGCCGTTTGCGTGTTTGAGTCATGTGTTTTCCCCCTCGATTAACGTTACTTGTTGAATTTACCCGAATCAATCTGTTCGTAATCCCTTCGGATATTTTCAGGAAATAACAGGCTTGAGGCATAAAAAACAGGGAAAAGGAAAAATAGACCGAATAGGAGTGGTGACATCCACCAACTTCCATGTACATATTACTTCATTTCTACTTTAAGGAGAGGGCGAAGATGAACGCAGTCTGTTTCTTAGATGAGCAACACCAGAAGCGGTACCAGATGATTTTAAAACGTTTGAGTTCGCGGAATCGTGTGAAACCGCCGTTTCAAGCCGTTTTGTTTCTGGCGACGGGAAATTTACAATTGATGCAATTATTCAGTGATTACTTTTTCCCGGAAACGGGTGAGTTTTTTTATCAGGAAATGTTGGCGGAATCGATTGATGACCGGATGATTGACGTGGAGCGTCAACTTCTTGTGCAATTGTATAACGGGCGGACGACAGTGACTGTGATCGAAATCATCGATCAGTTGAGTCCGACGGAATTGAAGTTGGCACTCGGAGCCATTCAGGTAAGGATGTTTGGAACAGATGAAGAGGCGGGACGGCGTCAAACGTAACCGGAATTCGAACGAAGGAGAAGAGGTTGAAAGCAGCCTCTTCTTTTATTTTTTACTGAAAACGATAAAGAAAAGATAATAACGAGAATTTTATTAAAAGATGTTTGTGACATAAGTTTATTATCATAAAACGGTATCCGAATAAAAGCTAAGCTTGTTTACTAAGATTTGATTGAACCGCCGAATCACTGGAAATAAGATGTAAGTAACAGGAAATGGATAACGGCTCAACTGAAATTTCTGACTGAGATGTGAGAGGAGTGGACGTATGCAACTCAAGCAATCGATTTACTTTCATTCACCGATTTTTCTTCAAAATATCTTAACGACGATTTATGGTCGTGTGCTGTATCAGGAACGATATGGTCCGGTTTATCAGAAACGGTTACAGGAGTTGAAGGAAAAAGAACGTTTTCAGACGAATGCGCAGACGGAACAGTTGGCACGTCTGAATCAATTTCTATTGTTTTGCCAGACGTACAGCCCTTACTATCAAGAACTGTTCGAGCAATACCGGATCACTTTACCGCTTGAAACATTAGACGAACTAAAACAGATTCCGGTTTTAAGCAAGGAAATCCTCCGGACACGGAATGCAGACGTGCATGCTAAAATCCGGGCGCCGATCCTCGGAAAAACGGGCGGAACGACGGGGAAGTCGATTCAAGTCCATTACACAAAGGAAGACATGCAGATCCGGATGGCGCACCTCGATTATTTTAAGTGGACACACGGGATTGAACGCGGCATGCGGCGCGCCAGCTTTACGGGACAGACGCTGGCGGCAGAATCACAGAAAGCACCTGTTTACTGGCGGATGAATAAAGCCATCAATCAGATGCTGTTTACGATCAAAAACATTAATCCGCAAACGGCAGCCTTGTATATCGAACAACTGAACCGATTTAATCCGGAATCGATTGACGGTCTTCCTTCAGGTATGATTGAAGTGGCCCGCCATGCCAAAAAGTACAATATTCGGTGTACGTTCCGACCGAAGGCGATTTTCCCGACAGCGGAAATGATGACGGCGGCGGAACGCCAATTGATTGAAGAAGTATTTCATGCGCCGATTTTTGATCAATACGCATCGTCAGAGGGAGCGCCGATTGTCGCAGAATGCCGTTACGGAAAAAAACACCTTCACTATGAAATGGGCATCATCGAGGTCGAAGAAGATGGTCAGATTCTCGTGACGAGTTTTGATACCCACGGCACGCCGCTCGTCCGGTATCGTGTCGGGGACCGAATGACGTTAAGTGAAACGACGTGCCAGTGCGGACACGCCGGTCCGGTTATCGCATCCATTGACGGACGGGGACGAAGTTTTATTCAGCTGAAAAACGGTCATCGGATTTTTGAAGGAGAACTGGCCGGGATCGTCCGGGCCTTCCCGAACTGTATTGAACGGGTCCAGTATATCCAATCCGACAAAGAAGAAATCGTCATGCTGTATGTACCGGACGAACGTTGTTTCAAAGAAGAACATGAAAAAGAACTGTACTTCGTCTTAAAACGTTTGTTCGGCGGACAAATGGAAGTGTTGTTACGGGCAGTGCCGGAAATTCCGAAAGAAATCAGCGGGAAAACATTATTGATCAAACAACTGTTACCGGAAACGAGTTGAAAAACCGACTATACGATGCGAGCAGACTCCCTTTATTTTCAAAAAGGTCGTCTGCTTTTTTGATGTCTTTGCAAAAAAAGAGGGAGTTTGCTAAAGAAGGAAAAAAATCGAAGTGAAAGTGAAGTACGGTAGATTTTGTCATGTGATTGTCAGAATGCCAACGTAAGCTGAACCTATTAAGAATATATTCAGTGAAGGCGTCGAGTCGTTGTTCGAAAGGACGTGCGCAGATGGGAATCAAAGAGCAAGTCTATCTGTATTCACCGGTGTTCATGCAAAATCTTCTCACCACCTTGTATGGCTATCGACTTCAACGGGAACGGTATGGACCGGTGTACCAAACACGATTTCAGGAATTAGCGGACAAATTAGAAAAATCGATTGATGTGGAACGGGATCAATTGGCGCGTCTCAATACGTTTTTGCTGTTTTGCCGGCAACATAGCCCCTATTACAACACGCTGTTTAAAGACTTGAATCTGCAACTGCCTTTTCGAACGTTAACGGAGCTCCGGCAGATTCCGTCACTTGAAAAGGAGACGTTACGGCAACAAATCGAATCGATTCGTACGGATCTCTATGCACCGATTCTCGGGAAAACAGGCGGTACGACAGGAAAGTCGATTCAAGTCCGGTATACAAAAGAAGACATGCAGGTACGGATGGCGCATCTCGATTTTTTTAAAGCGACCCATGGTGTCCAAAAGGGGATGCGCCGGATCAGTTTTACAGCGCAGGCGCTCGTTTCGGAACGGCAACAAAAACCTGTCTACTGGCGGATGAACCATTCGCTGAATCAACTGCTGTTCACCGTCAAGAAACTCAGTCCTGAAACGATGACTGCTTATTTGGAGGCAATCGACCGGTTTGATCCGGAATCGATTGACGGGTTGCCGTCAGCGATGATTGAGCTCGCCTACCATGCCAAACGAATCGGCATGGAGTTGCAGTGCCGGCCGCGCGCTATTTTTCCGACGGCAGAGATGATGACCGCGACGGAACGGAAACTAATTGAAGACGTCTTTCACGCGCCGGTGTTTGATCAATATGCCTCATCGGAAGGGGCACCGATCGTTTCCGAGTGCCGTTTCGGAAATAAACATCTGCACTACGAGATGGGCATCATTGAAATTGAACCGGACGGGCAAATTCTTGTCACGAGCTTTGATACCCACGGGACTCCGCTCGTCCGTTACCGGGTTGGGGACCGCATGACGAGCAGCGGCAAAACCTGTTCCTGCGGCCATCCGGGTCCCGTAATCGATTCAATTGAAGGTCGGGGACGGGGGTATATCGTCAAACAAAACGGACAAAAGGTTTTTGAAGGTCAGTTATCCAGTTTGGTCAAAGTGTTGCCGAATAGCGTCGAACGGGTTCAATATATCCAAAACAGTGAACGGGACATTACGTTTTTATATATTCCGGACCGGACCCGTTTTTTATCGGAGCATGAAGAACAGCTGTACCGGTTTTTAAAGACTTTACTCGGTTCCGAGATGAACGTCTCGTTACGTGCCGTCGATAACATTCCGCGTGAAGTCAGCGGCAAGACGCTTTTGGTTAAACAGTTGATGTAAACGGAACACGGATCCAGTTGAGGATCCGTGTTTTTGATGGATTTTTTTTACAATTACTGTAGTATGAAAGAGGATCACCAAAAAAGGAGGAAGACGATGAGGCGACGCGGGACTGTATTACTGCTCGGGAGTATACATTTTGACCGACCGGATAACGGAGACTTACTTCATTTACGAGGCGGATCGATGCTGACACCGGACCGACAAAAACAAATTGAGGACGTATTAAATGTCCTGTCCGACTTTCGTCCGACAAAAGTCATGCTGGAAACGCGTTCGGAGAATCAACACGACCTGACGCTTGAGTACGCGGCTTATCGCGCCGGAAACTTGACGCTGACTGCCGATGAACGGCATCAGCTTGGTTTTCGTCTGGCGGCTCAAATGAATCTTGCCGATCTCCTGGCGATTGATTGGAATCAGATGGTTGACGGAGTGCCGTCGCTCGGTCAGCTGAGAGACGAAGAACCGGAGCGATTTGACGAGATTATCGCAAAAGAGACAGAACGGATACGACAGATGGAGCACGAATTTTCTGAACTGCCGTTACTATCGTTTCTGCATAAAATCAATACAGACGGACGGACGCGGGAGATGCACCAAACCTATTTGACACTCGCCTGTCTCGGGGTGTCGGGGATGGAGTGGATGGCCCGGTATTGGTATGTCCGGAATCTGATGATCTTTAAAAATATCCTGACACAAAGCGAAGGGCCTGAGGAACGGATTGTTGTCATATACGGATTGGCACATGTGCACTTGCTGCAACAGCTGTTAAGGGAGAGTGGCGAAGTAAATCTTTTGACGTTTGACGATATCATGATATAGGGAGCGATACATATGTTATTTCATTATCATCTTTGGACACCGTTCGTCGAAGACACAGAACGGTTTTATCAGCAGCTTGGTTTTCAGGTGACACAACGGATCGGGAAATACGCGGGGGAGTTCACTTCGTTTGATCCTCCGCTCGATTGGGACGATTTCCGCGAGCAACAGATTTTGTTTCGGATCATCGAGATGAAACGGGGGACCATCAATATTACGTTTGGTTACGGAAAAAAGGTGATGTTCGATCATATCGGGTTTCTTGTAACGGAAGCTGACCGACTGAAGGTACTCGACCGGGCGGAAGATCTGGGATTGACGATTCAGGCAAACGAACGCCGGACGTTTATCGGAACGCCGTTTGGTTTCCGGATTGAATTGCAGACCCATCCGGATGCCGTCGAGTCAGAAACAGGGGACCAGCTCCTGCAACTTGGAATCGCGACACCGACACCGGGTCTTGAGCCATTGTTGTCTCAGTTACTGGCTCGGCCGGTTCCGGAAATTACGACGTCTGTCTCGGAACGGATACATGCCAGAGAGGTTGTATTTTCAGGAACACCTGCGCTACCGGTGCAAGATCCGAACGGTCTCGCGGTCCGAACGGTGAGTTAATCAACGGACGGATAGAGGACTAAAACCTTTAAAGGCGTCGCGTCTGTCAGCAAATGCTCAAAATATCCGACTAAGTCATGGGCTGAGACCGTTTTTTCAAACAACTGTTCGAGATGTGGAACATGTGGTGCCGTCTTGAAAAACCATGCGGCATGTTCGTGGTAATCCCATCCGTCACTCGAACCGACAAGCCGCAACTCCTTCTCGTAAAAGGCCGGCGTCAACGATAAGGCTTCATGATTCCCGTCTGAAAGAATGCAGAGCTGTCCATGGGGAACAAGTTTTTCCTGTAATAAGGCAAAAGCGTCCTGTCGTGCGGAACATTCCAGTGCATGTGTAAACGTCTCGCCGGATAGATTAGTGTCTGAATACAAAGCATGCGCCCCGATTGACAGGGCAAGCGATGTCCGGATGGGATCAGGGTCAAAGACGACAATCCGGTCGACATGATAGAAGTGCCGCAGATAAAAAACAGTCAGCAGTCCGATGACACCCATTCCGGTCACTAAAACCGAGTCTGTCGGTTTGGGGGCCAGTTTCCGGACACCTTCTGCAGCGTCACACGATAAGATGTTCAGCAAGGCGAGTTTTTCGGATATGCCGTCCGGAACAGGAATGGCTTTGGCTTCGTCGACGAGTGCGATATCATGATGTCCGTAAAAGGCAAGCAGGCGGTCGCCGACTTGAAACCGGGTGACCTGATCTCCGACGGCAATGACGGTGGCGTAGCTTTCGTAGCCGGTCTCTTTCGGATAGACGGGAGCCGGATCGGTCGGGTCGTCGCCCCGGACTTGCGGCAGTTCAGCCCCGATGCTGATTGCACCGGCAATCGTCCGGACAAGTAGTTCGTGTGCCTGTACCGGAGGAAGATGATGTCTGGTCCAGGTGACAGACCGGGCTGCCGTGACCTGTAAGCGTTCTTGATTCATGAAAACCCCTCTTTTCTGAAAACATAAATCTTCTTTCTATAGTATAAGGTAAAAAATTCCTTATCTAAATAAAAATATGACAATTTTGTAAGGTGGAAACTGTTCGGACGGGGGTAGTTCACGAACTAGTTTATGTTATTCTGAAAAAAAGGCAGAAATAAAAAAAGGACGTGACCCCCATCGAACGGATCGAAATGTCAATTCATCGAGGATTAGTGGAGTTAAAAAACTTGGATAAACGGATTCAAAAAGCACAATCAAAATCGTTCATCGGTGTGCAGAGTGGCAGCCAGGCACCGGCGGGCTATCCGTCGGTCGTGACATTTGCGGAAGAAGCGCAAGCGAACCTGCAGTCGATTCGGGATTTGATGGAGCGGCGGAACCGGATCAAGTCCGCCATCACGGCGTCGAATGCTGTGACGGTCGTCCGTATTAACGGTCGTGAGATGACCGTTGCGGAGGCCATTGACCGGCGGGATGTCGGGCTTGTCTATGAACGGCAACTGTTGCAGACGTTACGGGAGCAGCTGCGGCAAGTCGAACAGACGATCGAGACAGAACGGCAAGACGTCGTACGGCGGGCAGACAGCCACATCGAGGCCACTTACGGTTCCCGGGAAAAAGGGAATGCGGACGAGATGGAAAAATCACGTCGACTGTTCATCGAGCGCCTGGAGCCGAAGTTGATTGATCCGTCGAACTTGCGTCAGGTCATCGCTGAGCTGGATGAGACGATCGATACCTTTGAAACGGAAGTCGATTTTACATTGTCCGAAAGCAATACCGTAACGAAAATTTTTGCGTAATGACGATTTCCTGTTAGTCTGATATTCCTGCGACCAAACACGCCTGTTTTGTGCGATAACAAAACAATCCGTGCTTCGGCACCTCACATCGGTTCCACTGAGAACCGGAAGTGAAAGTTCAATGTTCACAGCTCAAGGAACAACGAACAAAGGTGAACGCTCAGACCATGAAAGCTAAACCATCAACGAGAAAAGAGTGATCAAATCCACGATTAAACGGGATAAGAGAGGGCTTGTTTGTTGCCTCTGGGAGTACCGCGTGGCTGGGCTGACAGGGAACCTACATATAAAAACGTTAACCGGAAAGGATGGAGAGATATGCTGAATCTGTATTTGACTTTGCTTGACATGCCGAGCCTCGCGATTGCAGCACTTGTCATCGGCCTTGTTTTAACCATGAAGTACGGGCGGCTGTTCGTCCGTCGGGACATTCCGGGAATCCAGTAAACGAATAGCAGCTGTTCTGTATACGGGCTGTCTGTTCGGTTTGGGCAGTATCGTCCTGTTATATACGTGACGCATGAACCTTTTTTGATCGGAGTTATCCGTTTCAAAAAAGGTTTTTTTGATTCCGGAACGAAGGAGATACTGTCACCTGAAATAAACACGAAGGAGGAATTGAAGATGGATGGATTATTAAAACGTAGGATCGGAGCGGGCATCGTCGACGTACTTGTTCAAGGAATCGTTTCCGGTGTACTTGAAGAAACTGTCTTGAAGCGTGTCAAGAACAAGGCGGTACATGCACTAATTACGGAACCGGTCGTTAATTTTTTAATTGAGACGGTCCAATTGTCAACGGGGAGCGGACAAACCGTCGGACAACGTCTGTTTCAGATTCAAGTCGTCAGCGAGAATCATCAACCGCTTGCCGTAAAACAGATTGCGAAGCGGATTGTGTACCGGGAAACGATTGCTCCGGTTAAAGCCTGGAAAAATCGGAAAGTATATCTGCGAGACGGATCGATCCTGCCGGAGGATGAATTTGCCGGAACCCGGGTCATCCGGAAAATCAACTAGGTTTGCGGGTGGACCCGTAAAACAAATCAAACGGAGGAGGATGACAGACACACAGTCTGCTGTCCTCCTCTTGCTCTGAAATCAATACGTCGTGCTAAACGAATAAGTCGTCTCGTGAAAGTAGGGAATTGAACCGCGGATGAGAGATGACAGAAGGAAATCCGTTGAATCAAAACAAATACCGGAGAAGGACGTGTCGGTATGATGCGCTGTTGCGGACAACACAAAGCCGGGTTGGGAAGTTTCGATTGTCATCCAGCGCCCGCTTATGGCTTCGTGAACAGAGATGACCGGTTGTTGATGAAATGAAAAATAAGTATCGGCAGGAAACTTTGAAAACATCTTGTCTAAAAAGAAACGGTTCAGACGACGCCCTAACCGGAAATCAAAGGGTGTTCCTTTCGTCTGTTGCAAGCAGGGATTAATCGACAGCGCCGGTACGGGGTGGATGAAACAAGAACTGGCAAACTTCAAATCATGTTGTGTCATACTGGCTTTTAAATTACCGCTTAGGTTAAAGAAAACAGGAAGCGACAAAGAGAGGCGAAGCGGCTGGTTGGTCGTCGCTGCATATCGGAGAATCAGTTGATTGTTGTTAGTCAGCACATAAAGCATGTCGATTGCGATCACCTGTCCATTGACAGATATTTCCGCCGACAGACGAAGTCCGGATTCTTGTATTGTCGAGAAAGGTTCAGCTGTGAATAAAAGTTGATGTAATGCCAGATCGATTTCGTGAACGGAACCGGACGACGTATCGTACAGCCGGCCGGATAAACCGCGAGGAATCGCAGGAACCGTTACTGAAGAACAGTCAAACATAATATTTTCGGGATGACCATTTCGGTCAGGCACGATCAAACGTTCAATGCTTCCTCCTTTGCTTGCAATCTCGACTTCCATTCCCCGATCATTGTTCAAACAATATCGTGCCGATTGGTCTTTTTGTGAATTCATCCGGACCTGCAATTTCTTTCCTCTTCTTTTCGTGTGAAATTAAACTCTTTTTAACGGTATAATACATATACAATAATCAAATCAGTAAACTTCTTTCCTTTTACTTTACCACTCGCAAAATATTTTAATCTAATAATTTACTAAATTTTTTTACTTAAAATAATTAAAAAAAGAGGCGGATGCATGATGGCGACGATCAAAGATATTGCAAAAGAAGTGGGTTGTTCGATTTCGACGGTATCCCGCGTATTGAATAATGACCCGACGTTATCAGTCGGAGACGAGACGAGAGCCCGGATTTTTGAAGTGGCGGAAGAAATCGGATACCGGAAAAAAACACTGAAAACACTCGTGAAGAACATCGCGTTTTTATATTGGCTGACCGATAACGAAGAGCTCGAAGACGTCTATTTTCAAACGATGCGGGTGGAAATCGAAAAAAAAGCACGGGAAAACAACATCGAATTGACGACCTATAAACTCGAAGACGGGATTGAAAAAATCCCGCTGGATATCGACGGATTCATTGCCGTCGGTTCATTCATGAACCGCGAGCTCGAATATTTGAGAGAATTGACACCGCATGGCGTATTTATCGACTCTACACCGGATCCTGCACATTACGATTCGGTTCGTCCGGATCTTGCGCAAATCACCCGTCAGGCAGTTGAAGTGCTGGTGGAGCAAGGTCATGAAAAGATCGGGTTTATCGGCGGCACGTATCATAACCTCGATACGGACGCGGAAGAGATGGATGGACGGGAGCGGGCGTTTCGTCAAACGATGGAGGAACGTGACTTGTTGCGGGAAGATTTCATCTTTTGCCGGCGGGGATTTTCGGTCGACAATGGACATTACTTAATGAATCAGGCGGTCGAACAACTCGGGGAAGAGTTGCCGACAGCGTTTTATGTAGCGGCGGATCCGATTGCAGTCGGTTGTTTACAAGTCTTGAACGAGCAACAGATCGAGATTCCGAAACGGGTCAGTCTGATCAGTGTCAATGATACAAGTATTTCGAAATATGTGTCGCCGCCTCTGACGACGTTCCATATTGACCTCGAGGAGATTTGTCAAAATGCGATTCAACTTTTACTGGAACGTGTGTTAAAGAAACGAAACATTGTCAAAACGGTTTATATCGGCGCGGAATTGATTACTCGTAAAAGCACTTTGTAAATAAATTTAGTAAAATATTTTACTAAATTTATTTACAAAGTTTTCTTGTGGTGCTATATTTTGATTATTAAAGCGCTTACAAAAAAGTGTTTTAATCTTTTCAGAATATGACTCACAGGAGGAAAAAGAAGATGAAGAAAACCATTACATATATGACTGTCCTGAGTAGTCTGGCATTGACGGCCTCGCTCGCGGCGTGTGGTCCCGGGGAAGAAGCGCAGGGAAACAAGGAACAATCATCAAACAAAGAAGCGAAGCTGATCGTCTGGGAAGACATTGAAAAAGGCGAAGGAATCAAAGACATCGTTTCAAAATTCGAACGGGACAACGATGTCGACGTAAAGGTCATCGAAAAACCGTACGCCAAGCAAATCGAGGATTTACGATTGGATGGTCCGGCCGGTACGGGTCCTGATTTGTTGACGATGCCGGGGGATCAGATCGGCACGGCGGTAACGGAAGGAATCATTAAAGAAATGGATGTCCCGAAAGGGATCCAGTCGATTTATACCGATGTTGCCCTTGATTCACAAAAAGTGAACGGAAAACTCTACGGTGTCCCGAAAGCGGTGGAAACAACGGTTTTATACTATAACAAAAAACTGGTCTCTGAAGAGAAATTACCAAAAACCCTGGAAGAGTGGTACGCCTTATCGAAAAAAACAACAACCGGACAATCGTTTGGCTTTCTCGCTTTATTTGATCAAATCTATTATGCCCAAAGTGTTTTAAGTGGATATGGCGGTTATATTTTCAAGCAGGATGGTCAAGGGAATTACCAGACAAAAGAAGTCGGCCTTTCGAATACCGGTGCCATTGAAGGGGCGACCTATATCCAAAAGTTTTATAAGGAAAAATTATTCCCGTCAGGTATCATCGGTGAGCAGGGCATCAATGTTCTTGAGTCCTTGTTTACGGAAGGGAAAGCAGCCGCCATCATCTCCGGTCCCTGGAACGTCGAGCCTTTTACGAAAGCAGGCATTGATTTCGGGATTACGAAACTGCCGGAGCTTGAAAACGGAAAAAATATGAGTTCCTTCATCGGTGTCAAAAGTTATAATGTCAGCGCTTACTCCAAACAGTCGGAAATGGCGAACAAGCTGGCGCTTTATCTGACGAATGCGGAAAACTCGAAAAAGCGTTTTGAAATCACAAAAGAAGTGCCGGCCGTCAGCGCGTTGGCACAAGATCCGACCGTGACGAAAAGTCCAGCCGCACAGGCAGTCGCTGAACAATCGAAATTTTCCGAGCTGACACCTAATGTCCCTGCAATGAATGAAGTCTGGAAGCCCGTTGATGCCGCGCTTCAAACGATTGCGACCGGAAAAGCAGAACCGGAAGCAGCGATGAAACAAGCCGTTAAAACGATTGATGGGCAGATCGAAGCGAAGCACGGAGCAAAATAACCGTGCTTGAAGTAACATTTCCAGACAATCAGAGATTCTAGTGAAGAGGTGAAGGACGTGCAGCACCGGAAAATTGGAGTGTTATTATCGATCATTCCAGGACTTGGTCAATTGTATCACCGGCAATGGGTGAAAGGCGGACTCTTGCTTTTCATCAGTATTGCCTTTTGGATCGCGTTCGCAGATTTACTCAACATGGGATTATGGGGAATTGTGACGCTTGGAACAGAAGTCCCGCGCGACAATTCGATTTTTCTGTTGGCGCAAGGGATCATCGCGATCATCGTCTTGTTGTTCGGGGCCGGCCTGTATGCGTTTAATTTACGAGACGCCTACCGCAACGGGCAAAAGCGGGATCAAGGATTTCGGCCGAATTCTTTGTGGGCGGATTATCGGAATTTGATGGATCACGGTTATCCGTATTTAGTCAGTGGTCCGTCTTTGTTTTTATTAATCTTTGCCGTGGTTTTTCCGATTTTGTTTAGTTTTGCTTTGGCGTTCACGAACTATGATTTATATCATTCCCCGCCTGCGAAGCTGGCGGATTGGGTCGGATTTTCTACCTTTGCTCAAATCTTCACAGTCGATATTTGGCGATCGACGTTCTTTGATGTCTTGTCCTGGACCATTATCTGGACCTTGGTCGCCTCCACCTTACAAGTGTCACTCGGCATTTTTTTAGCGGTCCTCGTCAACCAAAAAGAGGTCCGGTTCAAACGGACGATCCGGACGATTTTTGTTTTGCCATGGGCTGTTCCGGGTTTTGTGACGATCCTCGTTTTTGCCGGGCTCTTTAATGACAGTTTTGGTGCGATCAACATGGACATTCTGGCCTGGTTCGGTATTGAGCCGTTGCCATGGTTGACGGATGAGAAATGGACGCGTGTTGCACTCGTCTTCATGCAAGGTTGGCTTGGCTTCCCGTACGTCTTTTTAGTGACGACGGGTGTCTTACAATCGATTCCGGAAGATTTATATGAAGCGGCCACGATTGACGGTGCCTCGATTTTGGCGAAGTTCCGGCATATTACGATGCCGATGGTACTGATCGCCATGTCGCCGATCATCATCACCCAGTTCACGTTTAACTTCAATAACTTTAATATTATCTATCTCTTTAACGGCGGCGGACCGTCCGTACCGGGTTCCAATGCCGGCGGAACGGATATCCTCGTCTCCTGGATTTATAAACTGACGATGCAGTCCGGTCAATATGCATTAGCGGCCGCTTTGACGATCTTACTGTCGATTTTCGTCATCGGAATTGCGTTATGGCAGTTCAGACGAACCAATTCCTTTAAGGGAGGAGCGTGATCGAGATGGCGAGTAGAAACATGACACGGACGGTTCGCCTGACGCTGACCTATTTGATTCTATTGTTTGTTGCAACCTGTATCATCTACCCGCTCCTGTGGACGATTGGGGCAAGTTTTAATCCGG
Organism: Exiguobacterium artemiae; assembly: GCF_033342815.1. Lineage (GTDB taxonomy): Bacteria > Bacillota > Bacilli > Exiguobacteriales > Exiguobacteriaceae > Exiguobacterium_A > Exiguobacterium_A artemiae_A. Next base: position 29,792 of record NZ_JAWPEN010000010.1, on the reverse strand, counting down.
GAAACAGTTTAGTCAGCACATCGATCATTCCGAAAAATCCGACACTGGATCATTACCGGGAATTATTTGCCGGAAAAGAAAGTCTGCAATACAGTCAGTGGTATATGAACTCGTTAAAAATCAGTCTCTTTACGATGCTCGGGACGGTCGTCAGCGTCTCCTTTACAGCCTATGCCTTTTCGCGTTTTCGCTTTAAAGGACGTCAGCAAGCTTTGACGTTGTTCTTACTGCTTCAGATGATTCCGCAGTTTTCGGCGTTGATTGCCTTGTTCGTTTTGGCTCAGATGCTCGGTATGATGAACAGTCACTGGTTGCTGATTCTGTTGTATATCGGCGGTCAGATTCCGATGAACACCTACTTGATGAAAGGGTATATGGATTCGATTCCGATTGATCTCGATGAGAGTGCCAAACTTGACGGAGCGGGTCACACGCGGATTTTCATCCAAATTATTTTACCGCTCTGTCGCCCGATGCTGGCCGTGGTCGCGATGAACGGATTTACGGGACCACTCGGGGATTTCGTACTCGCTTCGACGATTTTACGGACGCAGGAAGCCTATACGTTACCGATCGGTCTGTTTAATCTCGTAAATGAAGCGATGGGCGCAAGTTATACGACGTTTGCTGCCGGAGCGATTTTGATCAGCATCCCGGTCGCGGTTCTGTTTGTCCTGCTGCAAAAACATTTTGTGTCCGGGCTAACGGCCGGGGGAACAAAAGGGTAAGAGAGAAAGAGAAACGAAATAAAGGATTAAGGGAGAGGCTTAAAAAATGGGGCAAACGATTTATACGACAAAGGCCAGACATATGTTACACGGAGGGGACTATAACCCGGATCAATGGCTCCACGTACCGGACGTCTTGCAGGACGATTTACGGTTGATGCGTCTTGCGCATACGAATACGTACTCGATCGGCATCTTTGCCTGGAGTGCGCTCGAACCGACCGAAAATCAGTTCACGTTCGAATGGCTCGACCGGATCATTGACGATATTTACGCGAACGGCGGACAGGTCATCCTGGCGACACCAAGCGGGGCACGTCCGGCCTGGTTATCGCAAACATACCCGGAAGTGCTGCGTGTTGACGAGCGCCGTGTCAGACAGCTTCACGGCGGGCGTCACAATCACTGTCTGACGTCACCGGTGTACCGTGAAAAAACACAACGGATCAATCGCTTGTTGGCTGAACGGTACGGGAATCATCCGGCGCTGTTGATGTGGCATGTTTCGAACGAGTACGGCGGCGAGTGCCATTGTCCGCTCTGTCAGGCAGCCTTTCGCGACTGGCTGAAAGTAAAATATGAGACGCTTGACGCGCTGAATGCCTCCTGGTGGAGTGCCTTTTGGAGTCATACGTTTGACGATTGGTCGCAGATCGAGTCGCCGTCACCAATCGGCGAAAGTATGGTCCATGGTCTGAATCTGGACTGGAAACGGTTTGTGACCGATCAGACGATTTCGTTTTTTGAACAGGAAAGTGTCCCCCTGCGCGAATTGACACCGGATCTTCCGGTCACGACCAATTTCATGGCGGATACCGAAGATCTGATTCCGTTCCAGGCCCTTGACTACAGTCGATTCGCGAAGAATGTCGATGTCGTCAGTTGGGATGCCTATCCGACCTGGCACAATGACTGGGAAACAACAGCCAATTTAGCGATGAAGGTCGGGTTCATCAATGACTTGTTCCGGAGTTTGAAGCAGCAACCGTTTCTCTTGATGGAATCGACGCCGAGTGCCGTCAATTGGCATCCCGTCAACAAAGCGAAACGCCCGGGCATGCACCTGTTGTCCTCGATGCAAATGATTGCCCATGGTTCCGACAGCGTGCTGTACTTCCAGTGGCGGAAATCCCGCGGCTCGTCAGAAAAGTTCCACGGGGCGGTCGTCGACCATGACCGGTCGGAAGAGAACCGGGTGTTTCAGGAAGTCGCCCAAGTCGGACGAACCCTCGAGCAACTCGGCGCCGTCGTCGGTACGACGCGTCCGGCAGAGGTCGGGATTCTTTACGACTGGGAAAATAACTGGGCGTTAAATGATGCGCAAGGGTTCGCAAACGATACGAAACAGTATCCGCAAACGCTGCAGGAGCACTACCGTTTCTTTTACGAACAGGATATCCCGGTCGATGTCATCACGAAAGAACAGCCATTTGATGCTTACAAACTGTTGATCGTGCCGATGCTGTATCTGGTCAGTGCGGCGACCTTGGAACGGCTACAACGATTTGTCGAGCATGGGGGAACGTTGGTCACGACATACATGACCGGTCTCGTCGATGAACATGATTTGGCGTATGCCGGATGGCCGGATGAACTGAAGACGATCTTTGGCCTGATACCGGCAGAGACGGACACGCTGTATCCGAGCGATCGCAATCACGTGATGTTTAACGGGAAACAGTATGAACTGCAGGATTATGCGACGGTCATCCAGGTCGATTCAGCAAAAGTCGTTGGTACCTATACGGATGACTTTTATCAACAGACACCGGCCGTGACCAAAAATCAGTATGGACAAGGTGTCGCCTGGTATATCGGCGGACGACTCGAGGCAACGTTTCAACGTGACATGTATGCGATGTTAATGGATCGGTTAAACATCAAGGCACCTTTCGACACGACGCATACGGCAGAAGTATCGATTCAAGTGCGACGTGGACAGGAGGCGGACTACGGGTTCATCCTGAATTTTTCCGAAGTCGAGCAAACGGTTGAACTGTTCGAGTCGTTGCTTGAGCCTGCAACACAAACGGAAATCAGCGGTCAGCTGATGCTTAAACCGTATGAAGTCAAGATCGTTGAACGGAAGAAAACATGAATGCAATACAAAACGGCTTTTTAGACAGAGATATGTTCTGTCCGAAAAGCCGTTTTTTGGATGTGTCCGTTAAAAGGTTGTGTCCTCTTGCGTCCGGCTCATCCATTCGAGCAATGTTTTAGCCGGACGCGACAGGATTGCTTGTTTTTTCCAAATCAAGTAGGTGTTGGCAGTGAGCGCCGGCGCAAGCGGAACGAAAATGAGTTCACTTCCACTTGTGTTGATGATGCGGTCGAGACACACGGCATGACCGATTCCTTCCTTGACGAGGAGCGAAGCATTAAACAGCAGGTTGTAGGTTCCGACGATGTGGACCGTGTCCCAATCCAAACCAGTCCGTTCGGCAAACGTCCGGTTTCCTTGGAGTTGTTCCGAAACGATTAACGGAAGGTCCCGCAAGTCGTCTGTCATTACCGTCGCCTGTTGACCAAGCGGATGATCGCGCCGTGTCAAAATGCCCCATTGATCCGTTTGATCAAGTTTCAGGTGATGATAAGCGTTGACATCAAACGGCTCAATGACCAGTCCGAAATCAAGAATCCCTTTATCGAGCTTATCAAGGATATCTTGACCGTTCCCGCTGTGAATCCGAATCGTGACGTCCGGATGCCGCAACTGCATCTGTTTGAACGACCGGATGACCGGTAACAGGCTTTCCGTCTCGCCGCCACCGATGTAAAGTTCACCACGCAATGTTTCCTGTGTCGCGAGGTTCGTGACGATTTTATCTGCCAGCGTCACAAGTTCACGCGCCCGTTCCGCCAGATAATATCCGCTTTCTGTCAGGACGATCCCTCCCGGTGTCCGGTCGAACAACGGACCGGTTTCGTCTTCCAACCGTTGCAACTGACGGGACAGAGCGGGCTGTGAAATCCGAAGAATCCGTGCCGCCCGGGTGATGTTTTTTTCCTCGACAACTGCTAAAAAGTATCTTAATTGTTGAATTTCCATGGGGTCCTCCTATGCGTTTTGGTTATGGTATATGATTTTATATTAGCATTAGACATGAAGCGTGAATACTCGTAACCTTGTAGACAAGCAACAACTAAGAGGAGGAATACAAATGAACACACCATTAGATAAAGTCATTGTCATCATGGGCGCGTCAAGCGGGATCGGCGAAGCGACTGCACGTCTGCTCGCATCACGCGGAGCAAAATTAATGCTCGCCGCCAGGCGGATCGAGCGGTTAGAATCCATTCGGAAAGCGTATCCCGAGGCGGATATTCAAATCAAACAGGCGGACGTCACTGAGTTCGATCAAGTTGAAGCTGTCGTACAGGAAGCAAAAGCAGTCTACGGCCGGATTGATGTTCTCTTCAACAACGCCGGCATCATGCCGACTGCTCCACTTGCGGCTGGACACCGGGAGGACTGGAAAAACATGCTCGACATCAACGTGATGGGCGTCTTGAACGGAATTGCCGCGACACTGCCGATCATGGAGCAGCAACATGCCGGGCATATCATTGCGACAGATTCGGTCGCGGGACATGTCGTTTATCCGGAATCAGCGGTCTATTGCGGAACGAAGTTTGCCGTCCGGGCGATTATGGAAGGATTACGTCAGGAGCAACGCGAAAATAATGTCAAATCGACGATTATTTCACCGGGTGCCGTCCAAACGGAACTGTATACGACGATCAGAGATCAAGCAACAGGCGAGTCGCTCCGGCAAGCGCAACAAGAGTGGGGATTAACGAGCGAAGATGTCGCCCAAGCCGTGCTATATGCCATTGATACACCGGACCGTGTCTCGATCAGTAACTTAATCATCCGGCCGACACAACAACAAGTGTGATGCTGATGGAATCATCATCACTTTTTCAACAGATTCAAAATCGACTGATTGAGGCGGACGATCCCCTGCTCGAGCAGATTCATGCCGTACAGCGGGACGGAGAGCGGCTGCTCCACCGGTTGAATCAGCAGTTGTTGTCACCAATGGAGTTTCGCGAGACGCTGGGTGAACTGATTGGTCAGCCCGTTGATGAGAGTGTGGTCGTCTTACCCCCGTTTTATACAGACTTCGGGCCACATATCTCACTCGGGAAAGACATCTTCATCAATCGTGGAGTCATGTTGACGGATCTCGGTTCAATTCAAATCGATGATCACGTGCTGATCGGTCCGTTTGCGAAGCTGTTGACCGTCAATCATCCCGTCAGTCCGTCCAAGCGACGGGGACTGTCCGTCAAACCGATTCACCTGAAACGAAATGCCTGGATTGGAGCGGGGGCAACGATCCTGCCAGGTGTCACGATCGGCGAACATGCCATCGTTGCAGCAAACGCGACCGTGACGAAAGATGTGCCGGACTTGGCGATTGTCGCCGGAACCCCGGCGCGGATCATCCGTTATATCGATGAATCGGAGGACTGACATGAAGCAACGTTTGGAAACCGTCATTGTCCTCCTTTCGCTTGGACTGGCAGGTTGCGGTCCGGCGGTCCCGATTTCGACAGAAGTCAAACAAGAGCTTGAGGAGAGCGATACCATGAACATCAACGTCAACGGTCAGGTCGCTTCGATCCAACTGGAAGACAATGCGACAACCAAAGCTTTAGTGGCGGAAGCTCCGTTTACGATTCAAATGGATGATTTACATCAGAATGAGAAATACTATTATTTCGACAAGTCGTTTCCGGCGAATCCCCAAGCAATCCAGTCGATTGAAGCCGGAGACCTACTGCTGTATCAAAATAACTGTCTGGTGATTTTTTATCAAGCGGCTGAACCGGTTGTTCCGTATACGCGGATTGGAAAAATCCATCATTTTCAGGATATCCGGGCGTCGTTCGGTAACGAGTCCGTTTCCGTGCAGTGGTATGAAAGAGAGGGAGGACAATTATGACAAAATCCAAGACACCTGTAGAATATCCTTTTCAACATGGAGAAAAAAATGAGGCGTTTGCGGCCTATTTCACGGGACAAAGTTATCTCCAGCCGTTAGTCAATGATCCAACGCTCGAAATTTCAGTCGGTCAGGTGACATTCGAACCGGGCTGTCGCAACCATTGGCATATCCATCGGGGAGGATACCAAATCTTACTTGTGACAGACGGAGAAGGGTGGTATCAAGAGATGGGGAAGCCGGCCCGTCTGTTGCGAAGCGGCGATACGGTCGTCACACATGACGGCGTCAAACATTGGCACGGGGCGACGTCAGACAGCTGGTTTTCGCACCTCACCATCACGGCAGGGATTCCGGAATGGCTGGAACCGGTTGCGGAACAGGAATACGACGTGCTGAAGAAATAAATGAAAAACGAGATCTACCTTCAGTCCGTCATCTGGACTAGAGCGTAGATCTCGTTGTCGTTTGGAGTGGGGAAATTAAAACGAACTTCCGAGTGTCCAGAAGGAATCTCCTAGTTGCTGCATCAGTTCGTTGGCTCGGCTTTCGATGCTTTCCGGTAACGTCGCTTGACTAAAGTAGGCCAAATCAAGACTTTCTCCGTCAAGCATCGCCAGCGTCCCCGTGACATTTTTCGCATGATAGAGATGAATGACACCGTGCACTTCATCTCCGTTCGGGTACTGGTAGTAAAAGCGTGGACCGGAAAAGACACCGATCAGTTCCAGTTGATTTGTATGTAATCCAGTCTCTTCCTGCAGTTCACGGATGGCGACTTCTTCAAGCGTTTCGCCGAGTTCCATCGATCCGCCAGGCAGTCCCCAGTCGAGCGTATCGGACCGGTGTTGGAACAAAACTTCCTGCTGGTCATTTGTCACAAGGACGGTAGCGCCGACACTGATGATCGGACGACTGCCGATGAGTTGCCGTAATTCTGAGATGTATCCCATTTAAATCAATCCTTTCTTTTTTCATCGTTTTGATAATATGGATGTTTACCGTGCGAATCCGCCTTCGGCATGGATGACTTGACCAGTGATCCATGCCGCGTCTTCACTGACGAGAAACGCAATCGTCCGTGCGGCGTCCTCCGGTGTCCCGATCCGTCCGAGCGGAAACTGCGGTATCAGGTGCGTCCGGATGTCGTCCGTCATCCAGGTCGAATCGGTTGGTCCGGGATTGAGGGCATTGACGGTAATGCCGAGCGGTGCGACGGCTGATGCGAACGAAGACGTGAAGGCCGAGATGGCCCCTTTTGTTGTCGCATAAGCGAGTTCATCCGGCATCGGTCCGAGATCCTGACCGGATGTCAGATTGATAATCCGTCCGTCCGACAAACCGGCCGCAGCAAACGTCCGCGCGAATAACGTCGACAACAGGACGGTACTCCTGACATTGACGGCGTAATGGGCATCGAGCGACGAGACGTCAAGCGTGGTGAGATCCGTTTGTGTCGAATGCGCCGCATTGTTGATCAGGACGGACGGGGTGCCGAGAGTCGAGCACGTATGCGCAAGCACGCGTTCTGCCGCATCCGGTGCGGACAGGTCGATTTCGAATGCTTCGCTTTGAAAACCGTTTACCGCCAGTTCTGCTTGGAACGTCTTGATCCATTCGAGATCCGCCTTCCAATATGTAAAACAAATCGTCATCCCTTCGGCTGTGAGCTTCCGGCAAATGGCTGTGCCGATATCACGCGGGTGGCTTGCACCGGTGACGAGGGCGATCCGGGGAGTATGTGACATAACAGCGCCTCCAGTTCAACTAAGTATATGCTTGTTCATCTTACCGCTCCCGAAGGAACAACGTCTAGAGAAAAGAGGGATTTTTTTACAAAAAAGACAAGTGGTCTTGATTTTCAAGTGATATGATGGGATATGAGGTGGTCGAACATGACACAACGTAAATATGCCGCCCGATCATCGTGGAAGCGGATCGTAAAACGGCATTACCGGGAACGGTATCTTGAGACGACATCGTTTACAGGATACGTGACCCGGCTTGATCTTATCGAAGTAACGCATCCGTTATTGGTTCGTTATTCGGAGCAGGAGATTCAGATTGTTGGCGACGGTTATTCCTGGCTCCAACAGTTTCCGGCAGGTCAGAAGCACGTCGTCACGACGATGTTCAATGCACACGGACAGGTTATTCAATCGTACATCGATATTTGTCTTCGGAATGGACGGGATACGACCGGGATTTTCTGGGACGATTTATTTTTGGATCTGGTTTTGTTGCCGTCCGGCGAGTGCCTGATTTTGGATGCGGATGAGTTGGAGACGGCGCGGGAAACAGGATTGGTCAATCAGGATCAGTACGCGGCAGCATGGATGGAAGTCGAGATGTTGCAACATCAAATCAGGACGAAAGAGCTGTTGTTCCAACCGCTAGCCCTAGCCCGTGTGCACCATGATTTACTGAATGAAGCGTGACTAAAAGAACCCCCATCCCATTGATTAGATAGATCGTCAACAGGATGGGGGATTTGAAGTGATCGCAGTCTCGCGAGTTACGTCTAAACGATTTTGTTATGGTTATTATAGAGGACAAACAGAACGATACTGATAACGGCTAAGGCGACCACGATGAGCACCATCATGATGGTTCATCTCCTTTTTTCTACTGCAACACGACCTGTCCCGTTAACTATCTTTACCCGAAAATCAACAAAATGAGTAAGTTGTCTGAAGAAATCTGTTACTAAATGGAGACAACTGATGAGAAGTCGTCTCTTAATATGCAAGGAGGACATCAATATGAAACAGGCGTATATCTTTGATATGGACGGCACGTTATTTCAAACGAACCGGATTCTTGGTCATGCGTTAGAAGATGCATTCGACTTCTTACGCATGAATGGTCGCTGGACCGGGGAAACACCGCTGGCTGAGTATCAGACGATCATGGGAGTGTCGTTACCGGAAGTTTGGCAAACCTTACTGCCGGGGCATTCGGACGAGGAACGGGCACTCGTTGACCGGATATTCCAAGACGCATTGATCCGTCACATCGAACAAGGGCAAGGTGCCTTGTATTCCGGAGCGGAAGCGACACTTCAGGCCTTAAAAGAAACAGGGCATCCGCTCTATATCGCAAGCAATGGCTGGAAAGTTTATTTAACGGCCATCGTCCGGCAGTATGGGCTGAATCGCTGGCTCGATGGCGTCTACAGCATTGAAGACGTCGCTTCGTCGCAAAAAAGTGATCTTGTCGCCTACATCCTGTCCGAGCATCAGTTAACGGACGTGGTCGTCGTCGGAGACCGGATTTCCGATTTCCAGGCAGCCAAGGTCAACCGATTACCCGCCGTCGGTTGCCGGTTCGATTTTTCGAACGAAGCAGAACTAGAACAGGCAGATGTGATCATTGACGATTTACGGGAGCTCTTTCAAATCGATTTAAAAGCTGTAACGAAGTGACAAAACAGATCAAAACCGGTACCTCCTCCAAATGCTGAAGGGGACACCGGTTTTGTTTATCTGGTCATTTTTTTCGGAAGAGGGCCGTCCACAGTCCGGACAGTCCGAAGACGGAATCGGTCGGAGCCGCTTCCTGCATCAAACGGATATCAAGAACCTCAAACGGTTCGAAAATCGACCGCAGTTTCTCTTCCGTGAAGCCGAGACCGCCGTTTAGACTTCGTTGCCGGTACACATCCCAGTCCGTCATGTCGGATCCGCCGTACTGTCCGCCTTCGACAAAGCAGGTCAAGGCAAAACAGCCGCCGGGGCGCAGGGCATCGGAAACGACGCGGATATAGTCGTGTCGGCGGTGCGGGGCAATATGGTGGAAACAGCCGGAATCATAAACAAAATCATAGGTCCCGTATTTGAACGGCAGTTCAAACAAGTTTCCTTGGCGGAACGAAACGTCGAGTTGCCGCTCCCGTGCCCGTTCATTGGCCCAGTCGATCGAAGTTTGGGCGAGATCGACCGCGTCGACCTGACTGCCATTTTCCGCGAGATACAAGGCATTTCGTCCGGGACCGCTTCCCAGTTCGAGCACCCGGTTCACCGGAATCTCCAGTTGTTCGACGTAGCGGACCAGATTCTCGTCCGGTTTGTCGACGAAAAAGGGGATCCGTTTCGTCCGGTCGGCATAAAATCCGTCCCAAAAGGCGGTTGGTTCCCGGAGTAAAGCGTCAAGCATCTGTAACAGATCGTCGTGCGTCCGAATTGTTTCGTTCATCATCAGTCCTCGTTTCTTCCCGGCAGGTTTCGCAGGCGGACTGCCGTTGTGAGTGTTTCTTTCAAGTGTTCCGCCCGTTTTTCGGTAAAGGTCGTCCAAAACGTCTCACCGATCGTTGCCAGTTCGTCCGGCGAATAGACACCGGGTTCAAAGCTTCCCCAGCAACCGTCCGTCGTCAGTTGATCCCAAAAGACATAATCAGCAACCGGATAATGGGACAGCGGAACGTCGCCGCCCATCGGTTGCAGGTCAACGAGCTCCGGACAAAGCCACATCGCGGTCGCGACGGACAACAGACCACCGTGCCGTTCGTTTAAACCGTCGAGTCCCGCGGCGTGTAACGCTTCCTCGAATGCCCGGTAGCGGTGCGTCGTGATGATGACGATCTCCGGATACTTAAAGTTAATCTGTTTGACGAAAGCCGACTCCCAGTACGCACCGCCGTGTCCGTTGCAGAGGATGAATTGAGTAAACCCTTGCCGGTGCAGATTGACGATGATTTCTTCGAGCATCATCGAGATCACCGCCGGGCTGACGGTGACGGTCCCGATTTGATTGGCATGTTCTTCGGAGGTGTTAAACGGAAGCGTCGGTAAGACATAGGCGTTTAACCGTTCACCGAAGACAGTGACCTGGTGCTCGGCAATCAATGTATCAAGATGCATCGGCAGATACGGTCCGAACTGTTCCGTCGCTCCGACCGAGAGAATTGCGGTGACAGTCTGACTGTCCTTAATAACCTTCGTACTGTTTTTATAACTGAGCATTAATTCATTTCCTTTCATTCAAATACTTGGCGTAACTCGATTTGTCCTTCACCGTGACCTTGCGGATCCGGCATACGTCTGGCCCAGATAATCGCTTCCTCTCTTGACGCCACATCGATCAAAATAAATCCTGCCAATTGGTCCGCCGACGGTTCAAACGGTCCGGATGTGACGTCCGGTTCTTCATTTGGTTGGTGAAACGAAAAGCGAACGGCTTCCCGCGTCGGGTGCAGTCCTTTTGCCATGACCCGGACGCCGGCTTCGACCAGGTCCCGGTTAAAGGCGGTCATCGCTTCCTGAAGGAGTGGATCCGGAAACAGACCGGCTTCAGAGCGGTTTGACGCTTTAACGAGCAATAGGAATAACCGGGACCAACCTCCTTGCGATAATTGAACATATAGGTAAAAAAACTTCTACTGTTTCTTATTCGACAAATGGGTTGTAAATCCTGTTTTTTAACTAAAAAATGGGTGTTAAAATTCTTTTGATGGAAGAAGAAAGGAAAAAACGTTGCTCTGTCTAACCCCTTCGTTTAGCATAAAGTCAGAAGAATGAAATCAATTCTTATCAGGAAAGGAGCGGGGAAATGGTCTATTGTATCGGCATGTTTGTACTCGGTGTCGTTGCCCTGACGGCGCGGGGACTGTATTTTGACATTTTCCGCATCACGGAGTGGGGGAGTCTCGTTGCTTTTCTCCCGGCGGCCCTGTTGCTCTTTTGGATTGAGCGGTGGCAGCAAAAACGGGATACCGCGTTTAACGGAGGCGGAACCGGTTACACTTCGCTGCTCAGTGACCGTCAATCGACGGGCATCAAACAGATCTACCGGTCGGAGACGATTGTCGGTTCCTACCGCCGGACGTTTGAACAAGCCTGGCACCGCTGGTTCGTCGCTTTTCCGAAAGTGGAAAATTTTTTTCTGAATCTCGATTTTGATTTTTCGCAGCGCGAACTCCGGTTCGAGGAAAAAGCGGGTCAACGACTGTGGAGCAATCAGACGGAGTGGACGATCGAAGAGGGCGGCGAAACCGTCGGTGACATCCAAACTGAAAATACGGTCCGGCATGCCGTTGAATTTACTGAAGTACTAAAGATGACGTACCGTGGCGAGACGTATCACATCCGGTCGCCCCGGTTATCCCGACGGATTGAAGTGAGGCGCAACAAGACAACGATTGCGACAAGTCACCGGAAACGGCACCTGCTGACGTTTGATGTCCCCGATCTTGAGAGACAGGCGGTCCTGCTCGCCGGCATGATTTTGTTTCGGCTCCATTTTCGCGAGTGAAGCCGGATAATTTTACATGACTTGGTACAGACAGGGAAATCGGCTATCCTAGACAGGTAAGCAAAATTAAAAGCAGAAAGCAGGCGATGTTTGATGAGCAATCCACTGAGCCAACTCGCATGGACCTTCGTTTCGGAGTGTGACATCCCGCAAGACGTGCAAGGACTATTGATTCAAGGGGAAGAGGCGTTGTCCGCCTATAAGACGATCCGGGACGTCGCGATTTTTACGACACACCGGCTGATCATCCGGGACGCCCAAGGGTTGACAGGGAAAAAGGTCGAAGTCTATTCAATTCCCTACAAGTCGATCAACATGTATTCAACGGAAAACGCCGGTGGCATGTTCGACATCAACTCGGAAGTCCAACTTTTCACCCGGGCTGGAATGATCAAAATCAATCTCAACAAAAAAGTCGATGTCCGAAAAATCGATCTGTTGATTGCCAACGCGATATTATAAGGAGGAAAACGTGATGAAAAGAACGTTCAAGAAAAAAAGATTTGTTATCTTGCTGACAATCCTCGCAGCCATCTGCCGACCAAAACGAGTCCGCTAATTTTATTTCAAATGCCGTATTTAATATTTAATTCCACACAGAGTAACGAAAGTCTATTTTCACATCCTGGATCCATCACTTCTAATTACAGGGAAACATCAAGAAAACGCTCCTTCAAATAAAAAACGGATCCGTTAAGGACCCGTTCCACAGCTGACTGTATAATTTTGCGTCGTTTTTTTACTGTAACAGATCGTCGGGGTCATGCCGGTTTCACTGTCATAGTCGTACCACACGACATCATACATCCGACCGTATTCCGGATCAAGCATTCGTTTATCGAGGATGGCGGTGTAACTTTGGTACGGATGACCCGCTTCATACAGATAATGCCGGATGGCACCGCTCTCCGTCTCATTCGAAAATACGACCGGAGACAGCAGGGGTAAGACGATGAACAAGGTGAGTACGGATCCACCAATCCACAGCCCGATTTTTTGCCAACGCTTCATTTGAAAATCACTCCATTTCAGTTAAAATATTGAAGTTATATGTAAAACAACGACCGACAGTCACTGGATTGTCGGTCGTTTTGGTTTACCCTGTCTTTCGCATCGACTCAAACAAACGTCCCTTGTAGACGTCCGCGATCGTGTTCAGGAAGGATTCGGAAAAGCGTTTCGGGAAGTACGGTTTCGCATAAAAATACTGATAGGCCCGTTTTAAGTCATCCCACTGCGTACACGGATCCGTCTGCCGGAACCGTGCGACATCGATGATTCGCGTGCCGGTCGGCGTCAACAAGATGTTTCGTAAATGAATGTCGGATGGGTTCAAGCCGACCGAGCGGGCTTCTGCTAAAGCCTGATCGACGGTTTGGATGACATCGTCCGTAATGAGCGTGCCGCTGATCAAACATTCGAACAACGTCTGTCCTTCGATGTATTCGATGACGAGGTAGTCTGGACCATATTCATACTGTTTGGCGTACGTCGCAAACGAATCCAATTGTTCGTAAATCGATCCTTCGATTGCTGCAAGATGTCGGTGCGACGGGAAAAACTTTTTGATGACCCGGTCGGTTCCGGTGATGCGAAATACAAAGGCGCTGCGGCCTGTTCCAATCCACTCCAGTTCGTCCGGATGGGACGTTACCGTGTAACCTTCCGGAGTCTCCGTCAGCCGGATGGCACAAGCCAGTTCGGAATCTGTCTTCACACATGCCACTTCCTTTCTCTTCTTTTATATTATACGACGTTTAAGCGGGGATGGTTTCATAAAACGACTCCTGTGTGAAAGTTTTGAACATTTTGTGATATGCTGAAAATGTACAGCCAATACTTAGCTCAAGGGGGCATTTTAATGACTACTTTACAACAATGGCGTGACCATTTTGAGGCGCTTCGGGCATACGACGAAGCCGTCGCGTTACTTTACTGGGACATGCGGACATACATGCCGGAACAATCGGCCGACAACCGTTCGAAATCAATCGGATTCCTGTCGACGGAAAGTTTCCGCCGCCGGACGGGGACAGCGTATCAGACGTTACTCGAAGCGATGGGCCAAGAGACGTTGACAGGCGTCGAAGCGGTCTCATACGCGAAAGCGAAACAAGCATATGACCGCGACTCGAAGATTCCGGAAGCGGAATACCAGACGTTCATCACCTTGATTTCAGAAGCGGAAAGTGTTTGGGAAAAGGCGAAAGATGCGGATGATTGGGACTTGTTTGCACCATACTTGGAAAAAATCGTCGAGATGGAACGGAAGTTCGTTGAGTACTGGGGGTATGACAACCATCCGTACGATGCGTTACTCCATGATTACGAGCCAGGCATGACGGTCGCGGAACTTGATCCGTTGTTTGCGGAACTCCGTCAAGCGATCATCACATTGTTAAAACAGCTCGACGGAAAAACATTCCCGACACTCGACTGGTCAGCCGACCGCGAAACACAGATTCGATTGAATCACGAATGGTTACAGGACATCGGTTATGACTTTACGGCCGGGCGACTGGATGAGACCGTTCATCCGTTCCAGACGACGATCAACCGGAAAGATGCCCGTGTCACGACGAAGTACGATGAAAATGATTACCGCAATTCCGTTTTCGGAACGATGCATGAAGCCGGACACGCAACGTATGAGCAAGGCATCGCTCCGGAGCTCGATACGCTCGGACTCGGTGAAGGAGCTTCGATGGGGATTCATGAATCGCAATCGTTGTTTTTTGAGAACTTCATCGGCCGCAACCAAGGTTTTCTGTCAGCCCGCTATGCCGGTCTGCAACGAGCGATTCCTTCTTTGACGGATGTCCCGTTTGAGACGTTTTATGCCGCGGTCAACGAAGTCAAACCATCGCTGATCCGGATCGAAGCGGACGAATTGACGTATGCCCTGCATATCATCATTCGCTATGAGCTCGAAAAACGTCTGATTACGGGTGAACTCGAAGTCAAAGACCTGCCGGCGGAATGGAACCGTCTCTACAAGGAATACCTCGGAGTCGATGTCCCGTCTAACGCAAAAGGTGTCCTGCAAGATGTCCACTGGTCCGGCGGATCATTCGGCTACTTCCCGAGTTATGCGCTCGGACTCGTCTACAGCGCTCAGCTGAACGAAGCGTTGCGCCGTGATGTTGCCAATGTCGATCAACTGATTGCTGACGGAACACTGGCACCAATCAAGGAATGGCTGAACGTCAACATTCATCAGCACGGAAAAGCAAAGACTCCGGCAGAATTGATTCAAGCGGCGACTGGACAATCGATTTCCGTCCAACCATTGATCGACTACCTGACGGCGAAATATACGCGGGTCGTCGAAGCATTATGATGAAGTGGTTCGCCCATCGCGGAGCGAGTGATCGGTTTCCGGAAAATACGCTCGAAGCGATTGAAGCAGCGATCCCATATGTCGACGGCATTGAATTTGATGTTCATTTTTCGCGCGACGGAGTCGGTGTCATCATTCATGACGAGACGGTCAACCGGACGACGGACGGAACGGGACGGGTCGTTGATTTGACACTGGCTGAATTGAAGCGACTGAATGCGGGAGCACGGTTCAAAGGGAACGGCGGACCGATACAGACGACAATTCCGACGCTTGACGAAGTACTCACTCTGCTTGCACCAACAAAACTTCTGCTCAATATCGAGCTGAAGACGGACACGATCCGGTATCCTGGCATCGAAGCGTACACACTCGAACGGTGTCGCGCTCACGGCATTGCGAACGACCGTCTGATTCTGAGTTCGTTTAATCATTATTCGGTCGCAACCGTCCGGGAACTTGATCCAACGATCGAGACGGCGATTCTCTATCCGTATCCGTTGTATCATCCGGAACAACAAGCGATCCTGCTCGGAGCCAAGGCCATTCATCCGGATTACCGCCGGGTGACGAAAGAAGATGTCATGCTGGCCCATCAAGCCGGGATTGAAGTCCGGGTCTATACGCCGAAAACGGCTGACGATGTCAGACGGATGATCGAGATCGGGATTGACGCCGTCATCGTCAACGATCCACAAGCATTTCAGAAAAGTCTATCCATCCCATAAGGAGGTAGCGTCATGCGGAAGGAGCATCTGTTTATCATTTTAGCGTCATTGGTCGCACTCGTCATCGGTCTGCAGATTGGTTTTGCCAGTCTGCCGGCACCCAAACCGAAACAGGTGGAGGAATCGGTGACACGACCAAATGATTTTCAGGCAGGACTCCGCGATGCGAAAACCGAATTGAAGATGGTACAACGGTTTAACCGAACGAGTACGATCGAGCATAACAGTTCGAACCAAACTTGGATTTATTCCAGTCCGACACCGACGCGTATTGCCGTCGATTGGTATTACGTCGCGAGTTACCCTGAAAAAAATGTGCAGATGACTCGAAATGACGTATCCCGGATTTTAACGTATGACCGGTATCTTGTCGTCATCCGCCCCATTTACGGTGTGATCGAAGACAGTGAACTCGAACAATTTGCACTTCGCTTTTCGAGCTATTTCATGGCAGTGCAACAACAAAAGGAGGAGAACGATGTCAGGTAAAATCATTCTGTTGATTGGTGGATCGGGCAGCGGGAAATCTTCCTTGATCAAACGATTACGCCAGGAATATGAACGGGTCCGCTTTATTCCGTCCGTGACGACACGACCAAAACGTCCGACGGAACACGACGGGGAAAGTTATCATTTCGTTGACGTCAAGACGTTCCAACAATTGATTCAGGAGAACGGATTCATTGAATATGCCCACGTCCACCGGGCCTGGTACGGGACACCGCGGCAGGCGTATGAAGAAATTCTTGCGACCGATGGAATTGTCATCAAGGATATTGATCCGAAGGGGGCGACAGCGTTCAAAACGTTGTTTGCCGATCACGTCATTACGATTTTCGTCTCCGTTCCGCCGGATTTGATGAAGGAGCGGTTGCTGATGCGGGGCGATACACCGGAGTTCGAAGCGCGGCTCGTCGATTACGCCGATGCCTGGAAAGAGCGTGATCATTACGATTATATGATTGAAAACATCGATTTTGAACAAGCCTATGCGGATCTTTTAGGAATCATTTCCGCGTATATTCCCGGACAACCGTCCGAATCGTAACAGCAGGGAACGTTCCCTGCTGTTTTTAGTATTGTCAAAGAGAGGAGGGGAACGCGGATGGATGTCTGGCTACAGATCTTGCAAGCGGAACCGGAGCTCCGGTCCTTGACCGACTGGAACCGTCTTCCGACGCGCTATACTGATTCACCGAAATACACGGCGCGCGACGAAAGTGGTCTTTCCATCATTCATACTGCTCCGCTGGCGTTATTTGAGCGGAAAAAGCGGGAGTTTGAGCTTTTGCAACAGTTGCGACAAGATGGGTTGCCGGTCCCAGAACCACTCCATTTGAAGCGGATTCCGGCAGGAGCTGTCTGTTACAGCCACTATCGTTTTCTCGAAGGTACGACAATCCAAGCGTCTTTGCCGCTCAGTCGGGACAAGATGTACAGACTCGGGCAGGAGACGGGCCACTTGTTACACAGGATCCATCAGCATGAAGTGCCCCGGGCGACGGAGTGGGCGGTCCGTTGCCTCGAAAAACACAAGCGGTATGTTGCGCTGTACCAAGAAGAAAGACCGTTGACCGACGATCAAATCATTCTGTCCTTCATCGAACGAAACCTCCATTTGATCGCGGGACGGCCGAACCGGCTGCAACACGATGATGTTCATCTCGGAAATCTGATTACGGACGGGGAACACCTTGTCGGACTGATCGATTTCTCGAATCAGGATGTCGGCGACCCGTGGCATGATTTCGTCAAAATGGGACTGTTTCAGGTCGACGACAGTATTGCATTTGCGGTCGGTCAAGTCGACGGTTATTTCAGAGGAGACGTTCCAGAGCTGTTTTGGCGTGTCTACAGCGTCTATCTGGCGATGGCTTGTATTTCATCAATCGTCTGGACAAGCCGGCATGCACCGGAGGAAATGGACCAGATGCGCCGGCGACTCGAACGTGTGTTGTCCGATCACCGGCGGTTTGAGTGTGCCGTCCCGATTTGGTATGAGACGTTTGACCGGACATGATCGTCTGAGCGGACTTTTCGTTCGACAGAAAAAACCGTGCCTTTCACCGATTGACTCGGTCAGGACACGGTTTTTTTAGTTCAGTTCCCGTCCCAGGTCTCGTCGACTCGAGAGGCATAAAAGCGCAGGGCACGGGCATACGCGTGAATGTCCGGATTTTCTGTCGTATCGACAAGCGTTCCGATCAACCGTTCGATTGCTTCGGCCGACCGGTCGAGATTATGTAACGTCAGTGCTAAAAACGTCTGCAAGACGGCATGCTGCGGAAAGTGGACGAGTCCTTCCGTCAGCGTCCGGTAAGCATCATCGTAACGGCCGAGGGCGCGGTACGTACTGCCGAGTCCGACGTACGCCTCCTGTAAATCGGGAGCAGTCAAACCCTGTTCGATGGCAGCGACGTAATGTGGGACAGCCGCGGCTTCTTCCCCCAGATTGTCGTGACACCATGCCATCTGGTAATGAATTTGTGGATCGTCTGGAGCCTGCTTCAGGTAAGAGGCGACGACAGCTTTTGCGGCGTGATACTGTTTCGCTTGACGGAGACGCGAGACGGCAGCAAGGTCGAAATTCACCTCAGAAGATACTTTGTCTGGATGATGATAAACGAAGGTCAGGGGACGATGCGGCTGTTCATCCGGTAATACGCTGTAGCGGAACTGCAGCCCAAGCCGAGAAGCGGCAGCGAGTGCCGGTTCGTTGTCCGGAGCGATTGAAGCTTCAACCTGTTGAAAATCAAGTTTTTTGAAGACGAATGCCAGCACAACAGGAAGTGCTTCGGTGGCATGACCTTGTCGTAAAAACAGCGGGTTGATCTGGCAATGGACATGTGCTGTCCGGACGTCCTGACAAAGAAGGGCTGTGACGCTCACCGTTCCGAGTCTGGTTTCGTCGTCTGCGCGAAACACTTTAAACGTATACGTATCCTGTCCGGATGGATCGACGGCACCTTGAATCCGTAACTGCGTAGTCTCAAGCATCAGAAAAGCTGTCATCTGAAGTCACTCCTCGCATATGATATCGATAGAAAAACCCTTCAACCAGTCAGGCTGAAGGGAACGAGATTAATTTTGTTGCTCGAGTTTCGTTAATAATGTTCGGAACGTATCGAGTTCGGCATCCGAAAAGTCGGCGAAGACGTCCGACAGGTATTCCATCTTCATTGCTTCAAGTTTCCCGTACAGTTCAATCCCGTCTTCCGTTGCCCGGAGTTCGACGACACGACGGTCGAGTTCACTTCGTTCGCGTGAAATCAGCCCTTTTTTCGTCAACTCATCGGCCAGTGCCGTGATCATACTCGCTGAAAACTGAAATTCGTTGGATAAAGCCGATGCGATTTGGGGACTGCTTGTGCAAAGCGACTTCAGGATAAAGAATTCGTTTCGCGTCAAGTAAGTCGTGAACATACTCCGGACATCTTTTTTGATAGCGCGGTAGTTCATCCGTAATCCTTTTTCTGTATCCACGATCAACTGATCGCGATTTGCTACTTCTAATGTAGTTGCCATAGTTTCACTCTTTCCATACCGTAGTTTCTTCTTCCGAGATTTAGTATAGTGAAAAATTTTAGTTTAATCAATATTTTTCTCTTGAATCATCTGTTTAGTTAACGGTTGGACTTGTTTGATGATGTCGTCGACGTTCCGGAGCTCTGGATAGAACCGGCGGAAGAAGTAGTCAATCCGGTGTGGGTCATTCCCGGCAATCGTCACGGCCATACAGATATAGGCGATGCCGATTCCTTGGCGGGGCAGGAACGGGTTCGGCATGACCTGGGCACACTTCAAGGCAAGGGGGCTGTGGACGGCGACAGCTTCAATCAATTCTCCGTAATTCCGGATATCGACATAATGGAACATCCGGATCAGTTCATTGATCAACTGCTGATCGGAATCGAGCATCATCTGGGACGTGACTAGTTGTTTGTCGAGATCGTTGATGACAGCGGAATGGTCGATAAAATAGTTTAAATTATCCGATGTGATGCGGACTTTATGAGGATCCGATAAAATTTGTTGGACCGTCTCGTCTTCGAATTGTTTCAGTTGTTTTTTGATATTCACGAATTCCTGATCGGCGATTTCGAGGAGTCCGGCAACCCGGCTAAAACTGCGACGGACTTCCGCCGGCACGCTGTTCGGATTTTTATACCCTAAATCGTGTTCGATTTCGGCCCAGGCATGTTGTAAGATCGACCGGATTTGAATTTCAGCGGTATGATCCTTAAAACGGCCGTATTCACTGAGCGCAAGCCGCTGTTCATTTAAGGCGGCGACGAAATGGACCGACAGATAACCGAACTCGGTCGTATCAAGCAATGTGGATTTGTCGACGGATTGATCCCGGTCGATTGAAAATTCATTTTCGATGATCCGGGCCGCTTCCCGGACATCATCGTGAAAGTACGTCACGATCCGGATTCCCGTCAAATCGTGCACATCCCGGAGCGATTGGTATTTATTCGGTTGCCGTAACACTTTTTGGTACAGGCTGTCGGACTCTTTTGTCCGGGCGACGATCGAATGGTATTTGATGCCGGCTGCATCGAGCAATTCCGATAATAAGACTTTTAATTTATCGGCAAAGGCATCATAGTCTTCCTTGTCATTGACATATTCGAGCATCATCGTATTTAAGTCCTGTGATTGCACGGAATTCACCTTCCTTGTCATGTCTTCTTCTGACATTATTGTAGCACTCGTTTTCACCGGACGCACGGAAGGACCCTGTTTCAAGGAGGACGCTTCGTGGGAAAGACAGAGTAGAACATCTGGGAGGGGTGCTAGAATGGAAATTTTGGACGCGCGGGCGTTGCCAGCTGATCATTCTGATATCTTACATGTCACACCATCATCGGTTTATTTCCGCCGCCGACTCAACGACAGTCAATTTCATATCAGCCGGTTTGATTTAGAGGATCAAGAACAGGTCGATCTGACGCCGGAAGTGTTGCAGGACCACGGACCGACCCGGCCATTCGTCAAAAAGGGAAAAGTGTATTGTCTGAATGAAAAAGACCGGGAAGAGGGCGGCGAGACGCAATTGATCGCGATTGACCTGCATTCAGGAAAAAGTGAGCACCTTGCCACGTGGCGCCTCGGAGGCGATTTAACGCTCTACTGGGTCTTGAATGAGCGGTATATGGTCTTGTTACATGTCGATGAGGGGACAACAGCCTTTTTGTATGACATCGAGACGACGCGTCAGCATCCGATTAAAGATGAACGGTTGTACGGAATCACGGAAAACTACCGTGAACTGTACTTTTTCCTCGTCACGTTAGCGGATGCCGATTATATCGTCTGCAATGCCCGGCTCGATGAGTTCTCCTTTTACGATGCGCTGGAGAGCGGAGTCATCTCCCCGGAAGATCCGATCGACCATTCGGAAAGTTTATTGATTGCACCGCTTACGACGATCGTCACGGAAATCGAACAGGGAGTGGAACACCTCTCCTTTCGGACGTTGTTGCGGCTGGACGGGGAAGGGGATACCGTCCAGTATCTGGGCGAACAGGATGGTCATCTCGTGTTTAGTGCCTATACGGAACGCCTGAATGAAGAAGTGTTTTATGAAATCAAGGAACAATCGGCCGTTACGGAGCGGGAACGGATTCGCTGGAGTGATTTTGAACCGCTTGACTTCACCTATGATGATGTCGAGTCGACGATTTTCATCGTCAATGACCGGTCGGATCAGCACCATGAAGTGATGAATCTGCGGACCGGTGCCCGTTATCTGGACCGTGACCCGTTTGAGCGGGTGCTGCGCGACCGGTTTTACCTCCATGAATCGATCGGGACGGATGCTGAACCGATGGTCACGGTGTACGACGGTGAGCAGGCAGTGCGTCACCGGTTCGAGGATGCCTATTATATGATTGTCTCCGGAGAATTGGTCATCCTTTCCGTCAATCAGTTAAAATGAATGAAACAACCGAACAATTCAGGGAATCACACTGTGAAGAAGACAGTGTGATTTTTAAACAGAAGACTTATTTATTTCGTATACCGTAATTCTTATGTAAAAATAAATTAAAAAGCAAAAAGTATAAGCTTAATTCCATCAAAAACAATAAAAAACTCCTCCCTGTCAGCGAAATACGCCAAGCAGGAGGAGGAGTGGTATGCTTATTCTGAGTCAGTCGTCCGTGTGAAGATATCGACCTGAATGTTTCCAGCTGTCGCACGTGAGTAAGGGCAAACACTGTGGGCGAGTTTACCAAGCTCCGCAGCTTGTTCTTCTGAAACACCACGGACAAGAACATCAAGTTCTACTGAAAGTGTGAATCCGTCTGTTGCTTCATTAAGTGTGACATGTGCCGTTACTTCACTGCCATCATGCTTGATGCCTTGTTTACGAGCGACAAGGTTTAACGCGGAATCAAAACAAGCCGAGTATCCAGCAGCAAATAATTGTTCCGGGTTGGTTGCTTGCTTTTTAGATCCCGGTACAGGCATGGCGAGTGCAACGTCTAAGATACCGTCTTCCGATACGACGCGGCCGTCACGGCCTCCGACAGCTGTGGCAGATGATGTGAACATTGGTTTCATAATGATAACTTCCTTTCGGGTTGGCTGATTAATTTAAGTAGCTTACAATTAGATTGTATACAATCTATAAAAGAACGCAACTATTATGCTTGAAGGAGGAACTTATATGCCGAATCCTTTATTACTGGAGGAACAACTCTGTTTTCCGTTTTATGCGATTTCCCGGGAGATCACGAAACGATACCGCCCCTTGCTTGAACCGCTGGGGTTAACCTATCCGCAATATCTCGTCATGCTTGTCCTGTGGGAGCAGGATCAACAGTCGTTAAAAGCGGTCGGGGAACGATTGCACCTCGATTCGGGAACATTGACACCCTTATTAAAAAAATTAGAAGCTTCCGGCTTAGTCGAACGGGTCAAAAATCCGGCGGACGAACGTCACATCCAAATCACCTTGACGGCAGACGGTCAGGCTCTTCGAAAAGAAGCCGAACAAATTCCGCTCGCTTTAAAAGAATTACTGGGTGTATCGGACGAAGATCTGGAACTGGTCAAACAGACATTAAATCGCCTGACCATAAAAATGAACGGAACTGATTGACAGTCCCGTTCATTTTGAATGTTTATTTGCGGCGGAATCCTTCTTCTTCAAGGTAGTTCGCTGCTTCTTTATACGAATTAAACGCTCCGTCAAGCAAGTCGCCCGCGTATACCAACCAAGTATCGAGGTCTTCGTTTAACAACGTCAACTCAAATTGGTTGTCATTGATCCATGTTTCTTCCAGCGTTTCGACCGTTTCGACCGTCTCCAGTGCTTTGATCGCATCTTGTAACAAGAGGATTAAAGCGGGCTCGGAGAATTCACGGATGTTGACGAAACCTTTCCGGTCCGTCTCATATCCCGGCAATCCTGCAGCGTAGACAAAACCGTTGCCGTTCGGGTGAAGATGATAGACGACGATTTTTTTCTCGAACTGACTTTCCGGGAAGTGGAAATTGACACGGTTAAGCGAGACTTCTTTCCGGACAAGTTGTGGGAAAGTCTCGATGATGTTTAATTTTTCTTCAAATGTTAGCATGGTTCCTCCTTGAAATACATTTCTACTCTCTTATATATGCGATGATTCGCAGCGAAATGTCAACGTCTGTTTGATGACAGTGAAACTTGAGCAAGTCTCTTCCCGTATGGAAAAAGGAAAGGCAGGGGATTGGATGCAACCAAATCAACCGACCGAGGGATGGCAACGTTTGCCACATGCCTCGGTGACCGCCGAACGTCAATACGTCGGTATTAAGTATACCATTTATCTGTTGCTCATCGGAACAGCAACCGTAGTTCAAATTAAGTGGCTCGATCTGTCTCCCTGGTGGATGTGGATTTTGGCCGGTCTGTGGACGGTGTTCTTTGTATTTCAGTTCGTGTATGTCCCGAAGATCAGACAACGGTATTTTAAATATCGGGTCGATGATGAATTTTTAGTCGTTGAATTCGGCATCTTTGTGTTACGCCACGTCGTGACGCCACTGGTCAAAGTACAAATCATCGATACATCGTCCGGTCCGTTGCTTCGCCGGTTAAACTTGATGAACATGAATGTCCATACGGCGTCCGGTCAAATTGAGTTACCCGGACTGGAAGTCACACAAGCCGGCATCTTAAGACAACGCATTGAACGCTTCGCGAAACTTGAGGAACAAGAGGAGGAGTCATTATGACACGACGGGTTCACCCATTGTTCATCTTAATGACGACCTTGACGCAACTGCGGTCACTCGTCATTCCGATTGCCGTCATCTTGTTCAATGATTTGAAAAATGATGGATTCGGTATGTATACGATGATTGGCGTCATCGTCGTCAGTATTTTTTTACTCGTGTTCGGCATCATTTCTTGGTACTTTTATACGTTCACGATTGATGAACAATCGATTCGGGTCAATAAAGGAATTTTTCGCAAAAGTGAGCGGACGACGCAACGTCAACGGATCGAGTCAATCGGCATCAATCAAAACCTGCTCGAGCGGATTCTCGGTTTGGCGACACTGACGGTCGAAACTTCATCCGACAGCGGCAAACCGGAAGTCGAATTAAAAGGGGTTCGGCTCGAGTTTGCCAAACAATTGAAATCAACGATCGGCACAGCGGTCTTGCCACCTGCCGAAAATGCGGAGACAGCCGTCACCTATACAGTCGGCTTAAAAGATTTGGTAACGGCAGGCGCGTTATCTGGCCGACTCGGTCTTGCACTCGTCGGATTCGGAGCCGTCTATCAGTTCGCCAACCGGTTCATTGAGCAATACATCAGTCGGGCGTTTGACGAATTGTTGCATTTATCACTTATGATTTTGCTGATTCTCGGCGGAATACTTTTACTCTTGATTTACCTTGGCTCGATTTTGGTTTTCGTCCTTCGGTATGGTTCCTTCCGGGCGACACGTGATAAACAGCGGATGACGATTGGATACGGCCTCTTGAACCGGACGGAAATCGTCTTTCATCAAGATAAGGTGCAGGCGCTGGTCATCGAGGAAAGCTGGATCAAGCGGCGTTTGAAACGGGCACATCTCTCGTTACACATTATCTCCGCAAGCGGTGAAGAAGAAAAGTTACTCTTGCACCCTTTTATCCGCACGAGTGAGATCGACGATTTTTTGAGCCGGTTTTTACCGCGTTTTCAATTGCAACATCCGCAGAAACGGGCTGTCGACCGGGGATTTTTTTACATCGTCCGCTGGCCGCTGCTCGGCTACAGTCTGGGATTACTTCTGTTGAACGTGGCGATGCTGTATACGTTACCGGACCCTTTCCGATATTTCGGATTACCGTTCATTCTGCTGTTGCCCGTTTATTACGCGGTCGCACGGTCCGGCTATCAAAACACCCGTTACGGGCATCAGGACGATTTGTTTGTTCTACGCAAGGAACTGGTCAACCGGGAAACGATTTATGCGCCGCGCCTCAAGATTGAAGCCTTCTCGAGCCACGTGTCCCGTTTTCTGGAGCACAAAGATATTTTGAAGTTTCATCTTACATTACGCGGTTCAAGTGTCTTTCATGCCGGTTATTTTACACAGGCGGAGTTTGAAGACGTACTGCGTTGGTATCAACAGACTTTTCTCAAACCACCGGCTCCACCGGCAGGGACACGGCTGTCGGATGACGAATAGCTTCTGAAAGAAACAGACGACAAAAGGAGTGAACATGGTGCGCAAATGGATTTTGATACTCTTGCTGATCCTGTTCGGAATCGGAGGTCTGATCGGATATGACGGCTACCGGTTACAGCAAACTTTAACAAAAGCGTCCGACCGTTCTCGTCTCCTCCCTGAAAAGCAAACCAATCCGGACACAGCGGATCAGGCATGGATGAAGCGGCAGGATGTGAAAACCCTCCAATTAAAAACGACCGGGGAAGAACGTGTCGGGCGTTACCTGCCGGCTTCTCCCGCTTCCGATAAGACGGTAGTGCTTCTCGCTGATGATGTCCGCTTCGGTTCCTCCGAGACGGAACCGCTCATCCGCTTTTATCAGGAACAGCTCGGATACAACGTATTTGTTCCGGATCGCCGCGGTCAGGGAGGCAGTAAAGGACCATTAAATTATGGTTGGCTTGACCGGCTGGATCTGATCGAGTGGACCAATCAATTGATTGAGGAGACCGGAACCCGTCACATCATCTATCACGGACTGGGTGTCGGAGGGGCGACGGCGCTGCTCGCAGCAGGAGAGCCGACCGTTCCAAAACAAGTTAAGGTCGTCATTGCCGAAGGCGCATATACCCGTCTGGATGATTGGCTCCAGTCGCTTGCCAAAGCAAATCTGCCGTATCCGGCCGGTCCGTCGCTTGCCGTGGCAAGTATCTTGAATAAAGTCGAACAGGACTTCTTTTACGGGGATGTTTCCGTCACGCGGCAGACAAGCCGGATCATGGTGCCGACGTTGTTCATCCAGGGAACGGAGGACAAGATTGTTCCACCGCGGATGGTCTATGAGCTGTATCAGGCAAAACCCGGGATCAAACAATTGTATCCGGTCCGCGGAGCGGGTCACGGCATGACCTATTCCGAAAATGCCGGGAATTACGAAAAACGTCTGCGTTTGTTCGTTCAACCGTTTGTCACGACCCCTTAACGGTTGTGTCATGAGGGCGGATGACCAGATAGGGAACAGGCAGATTGAAAGGGGCCACAACAGTAATGACGGATTTAGTTTGGATAGGCAATGAAACACCGTTCGTCGATGTCATCTCCATTGAATCGGTCGGACCGATCACGGTCGGACGATTCGGAGGATGCAGCCGTTCCGGACAGACTAAAAATGAGGACGGTTGTGTCGTCTGGATCGGGGAGGACTGGGAATGGACCATGCTCCTCGACGCACATGATACGGCGGAAAGTGCCGTCTTGTTGACCGACTACTTTACCGCGCATCGTGCGAAAATCGAACGGATCCTGAATGAACCTCTAGAAATGATGTTCTCCGTGCTCGAACAGCAGGTCGTATCCTTGTTGCAAAACGAAGCCTTCCGGACCGCTTGTCAAGACGTACAGGGCGAGACCGCCTGTCTGTTTCTTGTCCGGAAAGGAAAATATGTCTGGTGGTTATCGGTCGGCGATGTCGTCGCTTATCTGTTCCATCCTGATTTAAGTAAACATCTGCAATACAAATTAAACGAGCGGCAATTTTTTGAATGGATCGGACGGGTCAATACATTTGATTTACCGGTTCCGTGTTATGGGCGGGGAATTCGTGAATTGCGGCAGGGAACCAATCAGCTGTTGTTGACGACGGACGGATTGATTGAATGTCCGGGAGCCCCGTTTCAGGACGGAAAACAGATGGAAACGATTCTGAACACTTCAACAGCCGGCGTTAAGACGTTACTGACGACAATCGAGCAGCTTGGTGTCCGGGACAGCACGACCATCTTGGCCTGGACGGTCGAGGTGGAGGAAAGCGTCACGATGCCCGGAAATTCAAGATAAAAAAGCATGACCCGTCTTTTCCGTTCATCAGGGAAAGGGGGCATGCTTTTATTCGGTCGTTGCCGACTCCGCATCCGTCTGGTTCGTTTGTAACGGGATTGGTTCTTGTGCCTCTTTTTCGGTATGCGCCAACGGCAGGGCAATCCCGACGCTCGTCAGTAAAGCGATCAGCGCCGTATTCGTCAATGTTTGGTACATCTGGATTCCTCCTTTTCTGAAAATTGTGTCACCTTTTTAACTATTCTGAATATTTATTCACGATTCGTCAAGTAATCGTCATCTTCCCGGTAGTCTTTTTTTCCTTGAAACCGGTATACTTAAACGTGAAAAAGGGGGATCTCGCTTGAAACTTACTAAAGCCAACACACGTATTTTAGAGTCATTGTTACCACGGTTGAACCTGAACGTCGAAGAACCGGAACGGACGGATATCGAACGCCGTCTCCAAGCGGATCTGTATGAAGCCCAGCGCCTGCAAAAACCGTTTGAAACCGTCCACGGACAATCACCGGAAGAACGGTTGAATCAAATGATTGCCGAGATTCCGGAATTACGGCGGATCGAAACCCAAAAGCGTTGGACGCGGAATTACATTTCGACGATTTTGATGTTTATCTTCATCGAAGGAATCGATGGGATCTTCCAGTTCGCCCTCGCAGATTACATTTTATTTTCGATCATCGCTTTGTTCCTGATTGATGCGATGTCCATCTTAATCACGTCGCCGAAAATCCGCGACGTCAAAAAACGGGTCTGGATTCAATTTTTAGTCAGCTTTATCTTGTTTGCGACGTACAAAGCTGTCCTGATCCAATTTGTTCCGAATCCCGTCGTCCTGATGCAAGTCAGTGGCACCCCGGCGTATCTGATCGGAATTGCCGGATTAGTCGGTCTTTATCTCTACTGGTCTAAAAATCCGCTTCGGAAACGCGCATAAAGCAGAAGGAGGGAAAAAGATGGAGTTCACGCACTGGAAAAGACGTTTGCAAGATCATCTGGAACGGATGGGATTTGATTTACGGATCGAGCGGCTTGCCATGCAGGATATCCTGAAACTTGAAGCCACACATGGTGCTTTCTTATTTTTCCCGATCACGATCAACTTATATGAACGGATGGGATGGCAAATGGTGGCCATCGAATCCCATCATCCGGAAAGCGTCGACGATTTGTTTGCCGAAGCACAGGTCCAGTCCCTGTTTCAAATGACGATGATGACGTTTGAAGAGGAAGAACGGGAATATATTTTAGGTTTTTACAGCAATACCGGCCGCTATCTGACGGATACACTCTCGTTGACCGGACAGCTCGTCCGCGTCATCGAAGAGGAGTGGAACGGCGGTGAACCGCTTCGGATTGCTACGTTCGAACCGTTCCCCGGTCTGTTCGTCGCGCCGTCCTTTGCCCATCAGACCTATGCCTTCGCAGCAGTTGAAGACCACTGGCAACTGTTCGTCGGGCGGACGGGTCGTCCGGCAAGTGATTACCGGCTTGACGGAACGGTCCTCGCACCGCACCGTGTACCGGAGAGCGAATTGTTCACGCGGATTCCGTTGGCTGTCCCGCTCCATGAGTTCGAGGATGTCCGGACGCAGTTGCAGGCGGAACGAACGGAAGTGCAATCATTTCTTGCACAGGTGATGGCCGTCATGCAGGCTTACGATCCGTCGTTCGGTTTCGCCTGGCGCGGGACGGTAACGTTTTTCCACGGTATTCCGGTCAATCCGTTCGCCCAGCGCTTGTGGCTTGACGACGGACAAAAACGGTTCCGGATCATGCAGCAAGGATCGCGACGGATCTTAGCGCTTGGGGACACGGCACCGGAAGCCATCGAACGACTCGACGAAGCGGTCGGGGCGGGGGAGCCGGACGGAACGCCTGTCAGTGCCGTCGGTCAATTGCTGTTAGGGATTTGGAAACAGTTCGAGTCCGACGAGACAACTTATTTGACGGAAGTCTCCTGTGAAGGGATTTCGAGACAACAAGTCGAAAACCGGGTCCGCAACGCCTTGGCACGGCAGGAAACGATTGATTGGATCATCCGGGCACAAAACAGTAATGACAGTTGCCGATTTGCGGGACTGACGATCACGTTCCCGCATCGTCCGCCGGGTCTTGTCCGGATTCAACGGACGGAAGATTTGACCGGAAACCGGTGATAGCCGGAAAAAGAAGAAATAAAAAGAGGCTGGGACATAACTCAGCTTTATAAATGAGAAGGCCCTCGGAACGTTTTTCGTTTCGAGGGCCTTCTTCTATGATGAAAAACCGATTTTAAGTAAACAAATAAGGACTTCCTC
>NZ_JAWPEN010000009.1:0-127634 GCF_033342815.1 Exiguobacterium artemiae | reverse complement strand
AAATGGATGAAGAAAGCTACCGGATGCGCTATCGGTCTACTATTTTTACAGAACATACAGAATGATCGAAAAGTGTTGTGCTTAAATCATCGTAAAATGACTTTTCTTCTTGACGGTCACAACACCGTATTATCATAAAAGAATTGGATCAATTGAGTGCGCTCCTCGAAGTGTATTCAAGTGAATTCCGGCAAGATCCACAAGGCACACTTACACAAGCGAAAGGCCACCTTGAACGAATCAAAGCAGCAGCCCAGATTGAACGACCAGGCTTTGAAAAATTCTTCAAAACTGCTGGACCAGAGGCAAACTAATCGTAATATACCACGCTCGCGTTTTTATTAGACGACAAAAAAACCGTTCAACCGAGCGGCTCCTGACATTTTGGCTAAAAAAATTAAAAAGTGGGAACTGAGTGGGAACTGGCGTCCATCCCATCATCGAAAATGACTTAAGACTGCGGTCTTTTCCGACGGAGACCATAATATTAATAAAATTGTACTTCAATATTTCCGTTATAAAGCTTACGACGTTTTGTCGCCGGACAGCCGAATGCTTTTTTGAACTCGACGTATGACGTGTTCATATAGACACTGTAATACGGGAATTCTTTAAAGGCATTACATCAATCTTCCCGTACAGCTGGTGGACTTCACGTGCGTCCTCAAGACGTTCCCCGTATGGCGCACCAAAGTCTTCCTTCGGCTTGAAGTCAGCCGCGTCGCGTTGCATGACGTTGATCGCGTCCCGGACGTCTACAAGCTCGGCGTTTTGTTTTGAAAGCTTGACCATCTCCGGATTCGTATCGTTGGCATAGATTTTGAGCGGCTTGTCCTACTCGTTTTTTTGTTCGTCACCTTGAATTGAAGTAGATTTAATACCACATAAATAAAGATTTAATAACACAGCATGAATGATATCTTAATTATAATGTGCTGTAAAACTGATTACATTTGTTTTGAATGGATTTTAGAAAAGAAAACAAAAAGCACAATTTAAAATAATCTACTCATACGAGTAAGTTATTCTAAATTGTACTTTTTATTAAACTTTATAATTTTAGCCTGATGTCGGAACCACCAATTTTAATAAATCGTAAACCACATTAATTGATACACCAGTAATTAATGTTTTTAAGCCTACAGTGTTTTTATCCAATGGCATCGCCTCCAAGTTTACTATTTCAAAAGAAATTTTTACGATGAAGATAATTGCTAGAATCGAACTAGCAACATCAGGCACAAGGCTAAAATTATAAAGTATTTTAATATCTTACAATACCTTCTGCTAAGTTACAATAGTTTTTTTAAAAATATATTAGACAATTTTACTAATGTATAACATAAAGATGAACATACTTATATAGATTTTATATTTTTCTATACCGGTAGTAGAGTAGATTGATTAACCAAATAATCTTCATGCGAAGTTGAAGGTTTCTTTTTTAATGCGCTCTTGCAACAGATGATTCACTTACTAAAACAACTCTATTTTTTCGAACTTTGGACATGATATTTATACTTCAAAAGTATTATAAACATTGTGTTTTTTTACATTATGAGTCTTTCCCATGTGAACATAATAAGATTTTACAACATCTTAAAATTATTAGTGCCTATTATCTTAATATTTTTAGTTGCACTAATAATTCCTACACTATATTTTGCCCTTGTTAAAGCAACATAAAATTTAGCTAAAGTAGTTTCATCTAAATCCAACTCCCCAGTTCTCAAATACTTTTCCATCTTAGCTGTAGGTTTTATTAGCACCCTCTCAAATGTTAAACCTTTTGAATCTCCAAAATTAATCGCATTTGGTAAAACCGTTCTAGCATCGTATCTTAAACACTGAGGATTGTATTTTTGAAGATACTCTTCCACATCATTTGGATGAACAATAAATACGCCATCGTGTCCAGTACGTTCTTCATTTTTAGATAATGTACTAGCCATCCCTTCAAATAAACCATCACTGAAATCACATATAAATTTGTTGCATCTATGACTAATATTCAAACTTTGATCAACCTCACAAATATCTGTTCTTTCTTTAAAGTAATCAATAATATTTATACCTTTATATTTTTTGTTCTTATTTGTATTATTTGTTGTATAAGTCGCTTGCCTAATATCACCTACAAATAATACGTTTGTATTAGAAAGCATAAAAAAATTAAATATCTCTAAATCATACCCAGCCATATCTTGTACTTCATCTATAAAAATATAGTCATATAATTCACTAAAACGAGTAATACTTTTATAATCACTGTTTCGTGCAATTAGCTCTGCTAATTCGGAAAGTCTATCCTTGTTAACTTCATTTTTTGCATTTAAAAAGTATGCCTTAATATTAGATTTTGTTGCAAATCTATTAATTGGTCCCGTAGGAAAATATACACCTTCTATGCGTTCTTCATGAACGAAATTTTGATAAGGTCTTATTAAATCAGATAATAAAAATGCATACCAACTTCTTACAATAAGATGATTTGGTATAAATCCATGTAGCTCTATAATTTTCTTCTCAATTTCTTCACGATTCTTATTAGTATATGTAACAATCAATGTTTTTTTCGGAGCATTATTAAGGGCTTCTTTCACTATATATGTTGTTTTACCGGACCCAGCAGCTGCTACAATAATTTTATTCTTCAATCGCATTTAATATATACCTCGGCATTTTGATAGTCTTGTCAGTTTCGAATATTTTCAATGCACACTTTGTTTTATTATTTAACATGTACGTGATTAAACGATCATCTTCGTAATCAGAGTGACCTAAAATTTCTTTAAGAACCGATAAATTTGATTTGTTAGCGTCTATAATATTTGGCTCAAGTGTTTTAAGACTTTCATCCAGACTATAGCAGAGTTTAACTAAATTATTTGATAAATATTCTTCGTACTTGTTATTAATGTTTTGTTCGATGTCTCCATCGTTATCTGTTATTATTGTAATTTCTTTTTGAAGATTAGCGGATATCTCTATAAACCTTTTAAAAGACAAACCATCAATACAAAATATATCCACACCATTTTCTAAAGGTAATTTGTCATACAAATCTTTATAAGCTCGTTGTACAATTAAATCTTCAGATGGCCCCTCCACTAAAATAACTTTACGACTTAATACGAGACGCAGTGTATCATAACCAGGCAACCTCATAAAAAACTCTCTAGTTTCATTTTCAAGATCATTGAACGATGTAGTTACCTTATCACTAGAGAGTAAAATCATCTTTCCAATGTCCAATTTATTTAAAATAAAACTACTATGCGTTGTAATTATTAATTGCTTATTTTCGTTCCTAGTTTTAATTATATTTAATAATTTATTTAAATTTGAAAGCGACAAATGGTTTTCAGGTTCTTCTATTAAGACTACAGCTTCCAAATCTGTATTAGATTCTAATGCTAATTTCATTTTTATAGCATTTTGTTCACCTTTCCCTATGTAATCAAATGGAACATCATCTAAATATGCAGTAATAATTTTATCCCAATTTGTTTTGCTTGAGATATCGACTGATAAATTTAAATTTTTATCAGTAATATCTCCTTTTTTTTCGTTTAAGCTTTCATTTATGGTTGCAATGGATTGATTTTCGGAAAATGTTTCTTTTAGTTTTCTGTAATGAACAGCTAATTCTGTGCGTTGTGAAGGTTCTAAGGAGTCGTTTAGAATCTTGTGTAGATATATATCTGCACCATTTTTATATTTTGAAGTGGACGTATCTATTAACGTTGATCTGGCAGGTATACCTCTTGAAGTTAAGCTATTTCCAGCAAAAGACCGCCAAACAACTTTGTAATATTCAATTGGTAACGTTTTTATTGTTCTTACATCTTGAATATAAATTTCGTATTCAGATTGGTATGTTGAATCAAATTCAATACTGATAGATACACCTGGAGCATCAGTTCTTAACAAATTATTTGTACCTTTTAATTCGCTATATATGTTGTTCGGATTATCAAAATAGAGTTCAATTTTGATACTAGGTAATTCAGCTTTTGAATTAATTATTAATTGTTCTAAGTATGTTTTTACACTATTAATATTAAACAAATATGGACTTAATTCATTCTGAAGCAGCCTATTATTCAACTGACCCGTCAAAGCTAAATTTATTGTTTCTAATAGTGTTGATTTTCCAGCTTCATTATCTCCGATAATTATATTTAAATCAGAATTTAAATCCAACTCAAAGTTCTGAAAAGACTTATAGTTAATTATTTTTAATTTATTTATCATATATAGCATCCTTTTACTTTGTTGTTTATTACAACATTTTTTATAGTTAGTTCTTTTCTGCTTTACTTCTCCCCTATTATTAAAATTATTACTTATAACGGTATTATTTTCCACCATCATTTAGGTCTTGAAACTCAAATAAAAAATTTGACGCCATTACAACACAAGCATCTCCACAAAATTACTAATGAAATATATAATTTAAATTGACTTGTACATCTTAAAAAATTATCCAAACTGACGTCCTAAGTCTCATATCACTACAAATCATGGTTACAGGTTCGTATCATCCGATAAATAATCGTAAATTATCTTTACCTGTATCGTATAAAAATCCATTAATTTTTTATACTCATATCTAAAAAAGAACCGCTCAATTGAGCGATTCTTAAGGTAATCTTCCATTGCACAATAAGTGTGCAATGGTTTTTCATTAAATGTTGGACGTAACTTACGCTTGCGGACGTTTCCGGCGCAATCCGTAGTACTGGTAAAACTGAACTTCAATATTCCCGTTATAGAGCTTACGACGTTTTGTCGCCGGGCGGCCGAATGCTTTTTCGAACTCAACGTATGACGTGATCATGTAGACACTGTAATACGGGAATTCTTTGAAGGCATTCCCGATTTTCCGGTACAGTTGATGGACTTCACGTGCGTCCTCGAGACGTTCCCCGTACGGCGGGTTGCCGATGATGACACCGAAGTCTTCCTTCGGCTTGAAGTCCGCTGCATCACGTTGCATGACGTTGATTGCATCCCGGACATCTGCGAGCTCGGCGTTTTGTTTCGCGAGCTTGACCATCTCGGGATCCGTATCGTTGGCATAGATTTTGAGCGGCTTGTCCCACTCGGCTTTGTCGTTTGCTTCCTTGATCGCATCGAACCAGGCTTTTTTCGGAATACACGCCCATTCTTGTGATGCGAATTCGCGGTTGATCCCGGGTGCGATGTTACGACCGATCATTGCCGCTTCGATCGCCAGTGTCCCGGATCCCGTAAAGACGTCGTAAAGCGGCATATCCGGCTTCCAGTTCGTCAGCATCAGCATCGCTGCTGCCATCGTCTCTTTCAGTGGTGCCGCGGAGTGGAACTCGCGGTAGCCGCGTTTATGGAGCGCATCGCCTGACGTATCGATCGTCAGCGTCGCGATGTCTTTTAAGAGTGCGACTTCGATCGGGAAGCTGGCACCGGTCTTCGGTAACCACTCGTCACCCATGTTGTACGCTTCCTGCATGTGCGAGACGATCGCTTTTTCGGTGATCTTCTGACAGTCACGGATCGAGAACAACTTCGATTTGACCGAGCGGCCGTTGACGACGTAGTTCGCTTCCCACGGCAACAGTTCGCTCCACGGGAGGTCTTTGACCTGATCAAATAACTTTTCGAATGATGTCGCTTTGAATTCCGCGACGACGAGTTTGACACGGTCCGCTGTCCGTAACCAGAGGTTGAGACGGGGAATGTCTTCGAGCTCACAATCGATATAGACTTTTCCGTCCTCGACCGTACACTCGTATCCTAAATCGCGGACTTCTTTCGCAACGAGGGCTTCGATTCCCATTGCCGCTGTCGCGATGACTAAACGTTTTGCCATGATTGTTCACGCTCCTACCTGTTTTTAAAATTTCCAAGTTCAACTCAATAAAAAAAGAGCCCAGTTGGACCTGGACTCTCGTTCAAAGTAAAAATAACAGCCTATGTGGTCCTGTAAGCCATGTTCTGTTCCCTAGTGTTGCAAACGGTTTGACCCTCACACGCGGGCGACAATCATCTATCTCCGTATTTACATACGCTCTCCTTTGCGTTCAGTTCCGCTCCGGAAATTCCCCTACCAAATTTGGGTTTCTCGCTCGTGGGGTTTACCTCGTTCCACCCTTACTGTTTCCAGTAAGGCTCCGTCACTGTGGCACCTTCAAGAAGTTTCGGCCATATCCGAAGACTTAGGCGTTCCTTCTGCCGTCAGCACGACGCTGCCTACACTTATCTTTTCGTGTAGCACGATCACTACAACCATCGCAGGTTGTGCGAGCATGGACTTTCCTCAAAGCACCGGAGTGCCCCGCAATTGTCCGAACCAACATAGTCACTGCTTAACAGTGTAGCGCACGCGAGCGTTTCTAGCAAGAGGTATTTCGCGTTTAGTGGGCGGAAAAGTTGCAATTCTTCCTGATTTTACGGTATAGTACAATGGTTCAGAAAGGGGCATATACCATGAAAAAAAGACGCTCTGGTACGAACCAGCGTACCGTACGGAAGTTGACGTTCTTGATCGAGATTGATGAAATCAAGGCCCTTCATCTCCGGAACGGCATTTTTGCCTTTTACCGCAAGGGTGAACTCATCCATGCGTTCGAGCCATTTAATGTAAAACAACCTGATGCATTTTCGAAACGGAGTTACCATTTTGACCAGCATGACATCTTATTGATGAATGAACGGTTCCCGCAACAGATTCCGCTGTACGATGAAGCGATGACGTTACGGTCGTGGGCGAATCAAGTCGAATACGGCTTGTATCAGCTGATCGATTCAGGACGCCTGTCGTTCATCCATGAAGACGATACCGGCTACAAAATGGAAGCAACGATTCAGTGGACCGGCGAAGCGCTAGACGTTCCGACGCCCATCTATAAAAAAGGAAAAGACCCAAAGTAAATACTTTGAGTCCTTAACGAGCTGTCTCTCCTGAGGTGAGACGGCTTTTTTTGTTGCTATTTGACGGTGATGACCCGCTCCGTCACGCGTGTATGACGCCCGCTTGATGTCGCAAAGACGAGTTTATACGTCCCTGCTTCTTTTAAGGCGTACGTATACTTATGGGTACCGTTCCGCAGGTAGTCATTCGAAAACGTCTTGACGATTTTACCGTCCTTGTACAGACGGGTCAGCGTCTTCGCGTTCGAATACTCGTCGAAATAAAGCGCGAACGGCTGATTCGGCTTCAGGACGGACGGCACAGACACTTTTGAGACCGGTGACGGAATCGTTGCGAGCATGCCGGCATTCAGACGGCCCGTCCCGTAATGGAGGGACGTATCCCCCGTCTTTTTCGCCGCTGCCGCATACAGCTTACTACGGAGCGTACTGTTCGTAATGAACGGATTCTTCGATTTCGCAAGCGCAATGACGCCGCTGACGATTGGTGTCGCCATCGATGTCCCGTCGAGATAGCCGTACTTGTTGCCGACCATCGTCGAATACACCCCTTCACCGGGTGCCATGATGTTCAGCCCTTTGCCATAGTTCGAGAACGTCGAAGCGCGTCCGAGTGTCCCGACCGAACCGACGGCAATGACCGAGTTCATCGAGGCCGGGAATAACAGTTTATTGCGGCCGTCGTTTCCGGCTGCACTGACGACGATGATGTTTTTCGCTTCCGCTTTTTTAATCGCGGCTTCCATGTACGGATCATATTCGTATTGACCGAGCGACAGATTGATCACGTCGGCCCCTTGGGAAATGGCATACAGAACGCCGTCCCCGATATCAATTGAGCTGGCGAAGTCGCCGTCAAAGACGTCGGCCCCGATCAGTTTGACGCCGGATGCGACACCGACGATACCTTTTCCGTCTTCCGCTGCCGCAACGATGCCCGCGACATGCGTCCCGTGATCGTCCGGTTTCCGGATCCCGGAAATCGTCGTCGTCTTATAGATGACGTTTTTGAATTCGGAGTGATTGACATCGATTGCATCATCAATAATCGCCACACGAACGTCGGTTTTACCGCGACTGTACTTCCAGTAAGTAGGAATACGCGATTGATCGAGATATGTCTGTTGCAATTGAGCGGAATCCGTCGCCTTTTCGACGACACTGACCGGAATCAAGTCGGCGTCGACATCTTTTTTGTCGACATGCGGCAACGGTTCGACGAGTGAGAACCCGTCCTGTTTCAACTCCCGGACTTCCTGCAGACCCTGTTCTGCAAGCCATGTTTGTTTCTGTTGTTCATTAAATGTCGGATCATACTGCACATATTGAGAATTAGCGAACGCAGAAGTAGGTAACCCTACAACGACAGCAAATGTGAGTAGTGCAAGTTTCTTTTTCAATGTGGACCCTGCCCTTCTCTTTTTACACGCCGATTCTATTGATGTGCTGATCCAAACAGACTAGAAAAATGGCATCGTCCCATCGGATTCTTCGCTGACTTCAAATGGAATGATTTTTCCGATTGTGACATAGGAGTAGTAGCGGACGAGAACGGCACGCCAACGTTTCGCATCAATCCCGGTCAAATCTTCTCCGAGCGGTGATCCGTCAAACGTCTCGAACTGTTGGCAGAAGAATGCTTCCTCTGCCTCGTTCCACGTCACGGCTTCTCCGATAAAACCGGTCGAAAACCGTACAAAATCAGCAATCGACGGACCGATGACTTCGGACGGCAACCGTTCGCTCATCCGACCCACCAGTTCATATCGATCCCGCTCCGCCTGATCGGCCGCTTCAAGTGAGTGGCACAATAAGACTTCCCGGTTGATTTCAACCAAAACGACATAATCACCTTGCGGCAAATTGACGTGTATCATCCCTACACCCCTTGAATTAAATTCATGCAGTATCTAGATGTCACTTTCTATTGATTAATTTATAATGTCCATTTTCGATCAAACATCAATTCTATCGGTTCGTTATCCTTAGACTTTAACATACGAACCCGTGTCGTATCAATTTGATCGAGTAAATCGGCGTCGCCGAGCGAACGGATGACCGGGGCGTCCGACTGCTCAATCCGGGACCGGAACGGTGTCAGTAAATCCTGCTGACCGCTGGCGAGCGCGTACCAGGCGAGGCGGGCAAACGGTTCATCCTTCGCTGTCTCGAGCGCATAACTTTCAAAAATGTCTGGTAAGTAACTGGAAAACTGATCGAGGGCATCAATTCGTTCTGCGAGATCAAGTACCGTCAACCAACTCGGCAACGATAATAACGATTCACTTGACCACCAATCAATCAAATCAATATGTTCTTTAAACAGTTGTTGCGCTTCATTGCGGTCGATGAAATGGTGCATCGTCTGGATCAATTCGTTCCAGGCGATCGACCAGTACTCTTCCGACGGGTTAGCGGAAATGAAGAATTGGCGATAGACCGTCAACAGTTCCGATACTTCCTGGAGTTGCTCGACTTCGAGCCGTTGGTTTAACCGGCTGACTGCTTTTGTGAAATAACTTGGCTCGAGCGTCAATGCCATATAGAGTAATTTTGGGACATCTTTTAATTCACCTTGATCGACCGTCTCGAATAATTCTTGAATCCATTCTGGTTGTGGGTTTGTCATACACTTTTCTCCTCTGCATAGTAAATGTATTTACTATACCCGAAAAAGAATTAATGTAATCCTTTTCCTATAAAGCGCCGATCCGCTTCGCCGTCTCTTCACTGCATAACACAATCAGCGTTGTATTCGGAGGAATCGGTTCATTCAGCCGCCGGTTCAAATCGAGCCGTTTCCCGTCCGATAAAATCGTCACCCCGTCTTCGAGCAGGACGTGAAAGGCATCCCGAAACGTCTGCCACTCCGGCTTTGCGGGAATCGAGAACATGCCGTCCCCGTCTTTCGTCAACAGGTTCGTCACGACTTTTGAGACACCGGGATGATATGCCGCAAGAATCGCCATCCGGGCGACGGTCTCATCGCCGAGCAACACTTCATCGACTTTAACCTGTTCAAAGCTGTCGAGGTGTTCCTCAAGCATCATCTCGACGATCGTATAAATATTCGGATTCGCCCGTTCGATGCTCGCCGCGATCAACAGAGTCCGACCGTCGGCAAGGGCCGGTGGAATCGAATGATCGGCGAGAATGATCGCCCGTGTCGCTTTTTTGATGTTCGCCCGCTGTAATGTCGCGTCGAGTGCCGGATCACCGCTGACATAATGGAACCGCGGATGACTGAACGGTTCCCGCTCAAGGTCATCGATCAAGATGACATCTATCGTTTCCAGCAA
Organism: Exiguobacterium artemiae; assembly: GCF_033342815.1. Classification (GTDB taxonomy): domain Bacteria; phylum Bacillota; class Bacilli; order Exiguobacteriales; family Exiguobacteriaceae; genus Exiguobacterium_A; species Exiguobacterium_A artemiae_A. Next base: position 117,420 of record NZ_JAWPEN010000009.1, on the reverse strand, counting down.
TTCGTCGATGACGTGTTTCGACCGTCGGCTGTAGCCGAAGACTAACGTATGTCCCGTCTCTTTCACCTGTAATAACCCTCTTTCCTTTTGATTGCGGATCAACTGGACCCCGTCGACGAGCTTTGAAATCAACCCGCCGACAATCCCGATTCCGAAGATGAAGACGAAAATCGTCATGAACCGTCCAAAATCCGTATTCGGGAAAAAGTCCCCGTACCCGACCGTCACGACCGTCGTCATCGTCCAGTAGACGGCCCGGAAGTACGTTCCGAACGTTTCCGGTTCTGCCAGATACATGATCAGGGCGACACCGAACACAAATAAAAACGACGCATAAGCGAGCGTCCGCATCTTCAAAAACGACATCCGCCGTAAAAACCGTAACCAGACCATACTTTTTTTCACCCTTTCCGAACATTTCCTGTTTTCGCCCTGTCAATAAGGGCGAAGGAGGTGATACACATGACACAAGCTGAAGAAATCAAAACCAGTTTAGTTGTCGTCTTCGAACGAAACGACAAGGTGACACCAAACGGGGACGCGGTCCTCGCCCGTCGCCGTTTTAACGGACTCCGCACCGATCTCGAACCGGAAGTCGTCGCGTCAATCGGTCGGGCCATCGGCAACATGCTGGCTGGCTCGTACACACACACGGAAATCAGCCGTGACTTCGCTTTACTTAACGCTTAATCTGTTTGACTCAACTAAAAGGAGGAATTAGATGGAACACACGATTGTTTTGACATTCGATACGTTACTCAAAAAGCCGTACCGCTTGCGTCTCGCGGGAGCGAAACCCGATACGTCGGTCGCCGAAATCAAGGCCCTCGGGCAACTGATGGTCGACCACGATCCGTTTCATGACGGGCTCGTCAAGTTGAGCCAGGCCGAGCTGCAAAATAATTCGGAATCCGCCTACGTCATTTAAGCGGAGAAAAACTCATCGTCATCATCACCCGTAGAGGTGATGGTGACTTTTTTTTGGTATACTAGAATCATCAAGCAACTGGAAAGGAAGTCAATTTATGGCCAAACGCCCTCTTACGCCCCGCGAATGTGAACTCGTCGTCAGCAGCCTCTATGTGATGGAGCTGATTCCATTCGAAGGAATCATGGAACGACTTGAATCAATCACATTACGAGACATCATCGGACCGGTCGCTGCCGGCGAGATGTCCCGGGAGCAGGCTGCCGACGCTCTCGATCAATACATCAAAGTGCGCCGCCGCCGTTTCCGCAACGTCCCTCCGGAACACCTCTGGTCGCTTGACGACCGGATGGAACAGGAAGCCTTACGGATGATCCGCAAACGGGCGCCGTTGACGGCCGGTGAAAAACTGCAGCCGAAAGCCATCCCGTTCGAGATGGGCGATACGGTGGAAATGACGGTAACGGAAGTCCAGGAACGCAACGGAAAAGTCAACGTCATCGGGAAAGTCGGTCAAGTGACGGCTAAACTGCCGGTCGCGAACCGTCAAGCCGTCAAAAGCAGCAAAACGATGTCGGCCTGGATTACCGGCATCGAAAAGAAACCGGCCCTGATTCACCTGTCGACGTCCGATTACGGAAAACATCAACCGTCCGCTGACGTCAAAGAAGCCTACGTCACGGCGATTGCTTCACTCCGCGAGTACTTCGAAACGACGGCTTTACCATCGACGGAAGAAGTCGATCTCGCGAAATCCCTTTTCCAACGGATGATCCGCCGCGATCAAAACGACTGGTTCACGGTCTACGTCGCAATGGGACGTCCGCAGCTCGATCACGTCCGGCGCTGGGTCAAAGTCATCCAGATGCTCGGAAAATCACTCCGCGGTGACGAGGAAGCGACACGGATGCTGGCCTCGCAGGAAGACCGGTTCTTCAAAGATGCCCTGCTCCGGGCGTGCCGGGCGGCTGAAAAAAACTTTTCAACTCCTATGTAATGCTTTCGACCACGAGGAAGTCTTTTCCTCGTTTGTTTTGAAGATCATTTCCAATGACGGTCCCTTCATCGGTTGCTGCGGTGAGGGACCGTTTTGTCGTCCACAAAAAAAGACCGCCGGCGTCGGCGGCGGTCTAACGAATTATGCGATATCAACTGTTGATTCTAATGCCCGGCAGGTCCGGCGCACGGTCGGAAGGAAATCCGTCCGTTTGGCGACTCCGCCTTCGATCAAAAAGTGCTGGACGCCTTTCGTGCGTTGAATGGCCGTCAAAACGGTGACCAGTTCGATGAACCAGTTCGAGATCAGCTCCACGACCTGTTCATCAAATGCTGCTGCTCCATACACATCATACCCGTTCTCGCAGAGATGGTTCGGGAAACGTTCCTTGAACCGAAAAATCAGTGTAGCCGTTGTCGGAATGTAAAAGTGATCGAAGATGATCCGTTGTTCTTGATCTGTTTCTTTCTCCGTCAGTCCATCCATCATCAACTTCGGTTGACTCCCGATATCGAGAGTCCAACTTGTTTTCTTTCGTTCGCCAGTGGAAGTGATCGTTCGCATGGTTTCGTCCATCTCCTTTGATGTGTAAGCGTTTACCTCTTCATTTTACAAGCCCATCGACGGTTCCTGCAACCGTCAAAATCGTGAACTACTCACCACTTATTTTCTTCGTAAATTGAAGTGGGAGCTTCTTGGGAAGACCGTACTTTTACGAGCTACGGTTATTGACCAAGCTCATCGGGTGGTTCCCACCCTGAAGGGTTTTTAGTCTGCTAACAGCAATAAGTTGATACTTGCGTTGATATCTCGATCATGACGCGCACCGCAAGTACATGCCCACTCGCGCACATCTAAGGTTTTCTTCTCACCTTTCACTCCGCAAGAAGAACAGATTTGGGTTGAGGCGTACCATTGGTCCGCTTTGATGAGTGTTCGTCCGTAGAATGTGCATTTGTATTCCAACTGTCGGATGAACTCATACCAACTGACGTCTCCAATCGATTTGGCGATCTTATGGTTCTTCATCATGTTCTTCGACTTCAGTGTCTCGACGACGATGACTTGGTTATCGTCAACGATCCGTTTCGACAGCTTATGAAGAAAATCTTGACGTTGATGTGCAATCTTTTCATGCTTCTTGGCGAGGATCCTCCTCGCCTTGTCTCGGTTCTTACTCCCCTTTTTTTTGCGGGACAAGGCGCGTTGTGCCTTCTTGATCTTCTCTTCGGACTTTCGAAGGAAACGAGGATTGGCAACTTTCTCAGAAACCCACTCATCGTTTGTCAGGATGGCGAAGTGCTCCAGACCAAGGTCGATTCCTACTTTGTTCTTGGCGGGAACCCATCGCGCTTCGGTCTGATCGACTAGGATCGAGATGAAGAATTTCCGGGTCTTCGTCATCGAGACCGTCGCGGACTTGATGACGCCAACGAACGGACGGTGCTGCTTCAACTTCACGAAACCGATTTTAGGAAGTTTCACCTTATTATCTTCGATGCGGATGCTACCCTTCAGATTGTTGGTCGTGTAAGAGGATCGGTCGTTATGCTTTGATTTGAATTTCGGAAATCCGACGGACTGATCCCGAAAAAAGTTTTGGTACGCCCTGTTCAAGTCCATCTGAGCGTTCGCAAGGGAAAGACTATCGACGTCTTTGAGGAAAGCGAATTCAGGCTTGTACTTCGCTGGGGTTGGGAGCTTTTGCTTTGCGCCAGGGTTGAGCTTCGAGTCTTCATACAGTCGGATCCGCTCTTCGAGCATCTTATTGTAGACGAAACGGACACACCCGAACGTCTTCATGAAATATTCTTGTTGGGATTTCATCGGATAAAGTCGAAACTTATACGCCTTCAGCAAAGTGATCACTCCTTCCCTTGTTTTTCGATATAGTGTCTGATGACGTCGCTTGTCGCACCTCCGGTCGTCACCAGACAATAACTTCGAGACCAAAACATTTCTTTCCATTTTCCATAGTTGTTTCTTGACATGCGGAAAGTCTCGTTTGATCAGTCGGCTGCTTGCGCTCTTGTAAGCGTTCAGAAACTTTGACATCTCCGTGTTCGGGTGTGCTTTGAACAGCACATGGATATGATCGCCGTCATGATTCCACTCGTTCAGCGTGATATGATACGACGCGCCGATTCGTTCGAACGTCTGTCTCGCGAACGCCGAGATGACGTCATCGATTACTTTACGTCTGTATTTCACTACTAGGACAAGGTGATAATTCAGAAGAAAGACTAAATGTTTATTTGTATCCATTTTCATTGATATATCAGTTCTTTTGGTTAGTCACACTGATTATTTCAAATAATTGCATTCTTACCAAGACGGACGATTCATCTCCCACCTACGCTGGGCTTCGTCCCAAGATGCTTAGAGGCGGGAGAATTCTCACTAAATTTAATTAAAAATGAACGATAACTTCATCGACTTCATCTGACATCCAGTCTATCAAATTCCGATGGTTTTGACGATGTCAGTAATTAACAACCTCTTTCCCATTTTCAAGCCAATTTAATCGGAAATGCCCGCACCGGACGAAGGATTCGACCGGCTGTCCGTCGCTTCCTTGAAACATGTGACCGCTCTCACCGTTGCCGGGGAACGGACTTTACAAAAAAACTATTAGCCGCTAGCGAAATATGATACCATTCAGTGGAATCACAGAAAGAGGAGAGAACAATATGCGAAAAGTTTTTCGATTAAGCATCTTGTTCGTACTGATCGTCCTCATCGGTAGTAGCATCATCTACTGGCAAAACCGGGAACGTGTCCAAAATGAGCTGTATCGCACCTATTATGGACAGTACGGTGTCCCAGCCGAGAATATCGACATCTACGAACAAGCCGGTGACCGCTACGAGGTCGATTGGAAGTTACTTGCCGCGATTCACCGCGTCGAGACTATCTTCTCGAAATCGTCTGCCATGCAGTCTTCCGTCGGTGCAATCGGCCCTTTCCAGTTCATGCCGAAAACATGGGTCGGATGGGGATATGAAGGCGGAACGTCACTTGGCGACATCGAGCATGACGGCATTGATTTAACCGATCCGGAAGCCATCAAACAATACGGCGGACTGGGTGTCGATGCAAACGGAGACGGCAAAGCCGATCCGACGGATTTGACGGACAGCGCCCACACGGCCGCGAAGTACCTCAATCAGCACGACGTCACGAAAAGTTCGGACCGAGGAACGCTTGAAACTGCCCTGTTTGAATACAATCGCAGTGAACAGTATGTCATTGACGTCCTCAACCAATACGATGCCTATCAACAAAAAATCGAGCCGATTGATGCGAACGACCTCGATTTCAAAAAGCAGACACTCGCCCAACTCCTTCGCATCAGCTTACGTTTGACCAACTAAAAGGAGGCACCACCATGACACAGCCCGATCGTTCGTCCTTGACGATTGAGGAATCGTCAATCCGCGTCCAGACGACGTTTGACGAAGCAAAAACAAAACGCTATTTACGCAGTTACATCTTTGACGACGTCACGGACGGCGCACACATCGCCGCCCTGATTTACACGCCGCGGACGACGGATGCTTTTTTATCCGGTACGACGACCCAACGTGCGTATAATTTGATGAAAAAACATGTCGAAGGTCCAATCAAACAATACGATATCATCAGCCTGATGCCGGATCTGCTTGTCAGCGAAGACTTGCCGTTCGCGCAAGCCAGTTTCGACGAACTCAATTATGAGTTCATCGAGGAGACGCTACGCCGGGTCAAGGAAACGAATGGTGTCGTCTTGTGCGGTTGGGGATCACCCGGCCGTCTGATGCACCATTTGCCGGCTTATGAAAATCTGTTTGACCAGTATGCCGATATCCTGTTCTGTTCCGGCATCACCTCAAAAGGGGAACCGAACCATCTTCGTCTGACCGTCGACGACAGTCCGATGATCACCTATCCGGACATGAAGCTGAAGGCGAAGAAATTAAAACGCAAATGATTATACTTTAAAGGTGTTCTTTCCGTCAGTCGCGGAAGAACACCTTTTTTATTTTTTTCATCCTCTTCAAAACGGAGGAACGTTATGAAGTTCATCAGTATGTTCCTTTTACACATTCCATTAAAATCGAGTCATGATTTAATTCTTTGATTTGCGTAAAACCGCATTTTTTATAACTCGAAATTGCTCTCGTATTCGTTTTCTTAACATCCAACACTACCTTTAAAGCACCTTTGTTAACCCAAAGGTCATCTAACATCATTCGAATCATTACAGAGCCTATCCCTTTGCCCCATAATCGGGAGTCACCAATGAATTGATCCATCCCATAAATAGTTTGATTGTTCGGAAGTCCGTATTTTTTCAAATCTGTTTCCTGAATCTGATAGTACTGTATATATCCGATCGGTTCATTTTTGTACTCTACAATACAAGGTGTAACATAGTGGTCCCCTTTAATTCTGGGACCGTATTTATCCATCACGCGATCTAAATCTGAAGGCGGTTCTTCATAGAATTGTAAGACTGTCTGATCAGTTAACCATTTAACCATTAAACCAAAATCATTATTAGTCATCGCTCGAATATGTACATCAGCCTCCAGTATCATACTGAATCCCCCCAACCTATTTTTAAATTTGGAGTTTTAATACTCTTCTAATACAATAAACAGTTTTATCTCTTTTTAATATTAACCTTTATTTAACAAGACCATATAAAAAAAGCAACGATGGACGTATCCATCGCTGCTTTTGTTCTCTTTTACAAGTCCACTCGTTTTAGAACAACATGATTTCAAGCAGACAGTCGACCAGATCCTTTTCAAGATCCAGCGCCTGTAACTGATGCATCATATTGACCGGATCGAGTCGTTGTGACAGTAGGCGGTACAATCGGTCTTTTAAGTCGTAACCGATTTCCGCCTGATCGAGGAACGTATACAACCGTTCCATCCGGTTACCATTCGTCGACATGTCGACCTGGAGCGACAAGACTTGTGTCTCTCCGAGTTCACCGAGATCAACCGACAACGATTGGGTCTTGTGGTCATAACGGCTCGGCAGGACTTCCCCGTCCCGCGAGACATGTCCTTCGTTGACTCCGCGAAGAATCAATGTCACTTCCCGTTTTTCCGGCAACAGCTCGCGTTTGCCGAACGGTGTTGCGATCGTCAAGGTCCGGGCTGCCCAGTCGAGCTCAAAGGCCGTCTCGACATTTTCCCCGTCGCGGTGTGCGACGCCGACATTGTCATCCTCAAACAAGGTAAACTGGTTGGATGCCCCCGGAAAGACCAACAGTTCAAGATGCTCCGGATTGTGGAGTGCATTCGACTGTTCGAGGTGTTGACCGAGCGGTACGATGGCTCCCGCTTTTGCGAGCACCCCTTGTTCTTCCAGCTTACGGAACAGACGCATCTGTTTGCCGCCCGAATACCGGTGACCGGTGAAGAAATCAAACCAGTCCCCTTCCGGCAGCCAGGCCGTCGTCGCTGCGACGTGCAGCTTCGGATTCATCGGCTCGACAATCGGTGTGACCATCAGCTCCGTTCCGAAGTAATACTGGTTCGGAACGGCATACGCCAGTTCTTCTTCCGGATGTTCATAATACATCGGTGAAACGAGCGGTAATCCGTCAAAGTGATTACGCGCGTTCATCGTATAGATGTACGGCACAAGCTGATGACGCAGACGGAGGTATTTTTTCATGACGTGTTCCGATTCAAGCGAATAGCGCCACGGCTCTTTCCCGTTGAAGATACTCATCGTACTGTGCAGACGCATGATCGGGCTGAACACCCCGTACTGTAACCAACGGGTCGACAGTTCATCGTCCTTCTCCCCGCGCTGGTGACCGCCGATATCATGACTCCACCAGCCGTAGCCGATGTTCGATGCCGTTGCCGTGAAGTACGGCTGGAACTTAAGCGACGCCCAGGAAATCAACGTATCACCGGAAAAACCGACCGGATAACGGTGACTGCCGGGTCCGGCATAGCGGGAGAAGATCAACGGACGATTGCCGTCGCGTGCGATATCAAGCGCGTGGTAATGATTGAGCATCCAGAGCGGATCAAGCCCTTTCATCTTCGAGTTGGCACCTTGCTGCCAATCGATCCACCAAAAGTCGACGCCGTCCGCTTCATGCGGGTGGTGCAATTTCGTAAAGTAGTTTTCGATGAATTCACGGTCCGAGAAATCAAACGGAATCCGGTCTTCTGTTTCCGGATCAACACCCATCGCGACTGCCATCGCTTCGTACGCTTCCTCAAATCCACGCACACCGTCCGCCGGGTGCAGGTTGAGCGTCACCATCCGGTCGTCCTCTTTTAACCATTGCAGGAAACCTTTCGGATCCGGGAACAAATCGCGGTTCCACGTATAACCCGTCCAGCCGCTACCATATTTCTCCGGAATATCCGTCACGTGCCAGTCCATGTCGATGACACTGACGGAGAACGGGACATCTTCCGTCTTGAAGCGGGTCATTAAATCCTTGTATTCTTTTTCGTTGTAGCGCCAGTAGCGGCTCCACCAGTTTCCGAGGACTTGCCGCGGCAACATCGGGGTCGGACCGGTCAGACGGTAAAAATCCTTCAGTGCCTGTTTGTAGTCGTGACCGTAACCGAAGTAATAGATGTCCTGCGCCCCTTCTTGACGGGGTTCGACAAAATGATCTTCCGTCAGAACAAACGATGCCGAGTCATCAATCGCCGCGTAGCCTTGACGGGAGATGATGCCTTCTTCGAGCGGGATCTCCCCGTCGGCATGATCAAGCGTCCGGGCCGTTCCTTTTAAGGTCCGGAGTGGTCCGCCGTACGTGTAGCGGCTGTAATACGTACTGAAGTTTCCAAGGACGTCGATATAAAGTGTGTTCGACGCAAACGGTCCTTTCGTATAATGCAAATGGACGTGTTCCGTAATGATTTGCAAGTCCGTCTCATCCTCGACAATCCGGAATGAAGGAACGGGAAAATCACGATTCCAAACGGTTTGAGTCGGACGATCCTCAAATCGTCCGTCTGCTGCGTACTCGAGTCGAATCAGACGACTGGTGAGAACGGTGAAGCGGTATGTGTCCCCTTGGACAATTGCTTCCGGTCGTGCCAATGGTTTCATGTCTCGGGTATAGAAATGGGATTCGTCAATTGTGCGCATACGGGATCAGGACGCGAACGTCCTTGTCACTTCCTTCCAAAAATTAAGTGTGCAACCGATTACACTACTAGTGTATAAGAGTTGTTGTTCCCGTTTCAAGTGACAACTAATCAAAAAACGCACCAGTTCCTTGGAAATTCAAGGACGGTGCGCTTCTAATCATAACAATGGCGAAATCAAGCGGGAGAACGATTCAAAGATTCGGAACCGCATCGGTCGTTTGACATAATCCGCTGAGGACAGCTGAATCGAAACATCAAAATCATCGATGAAATCGCGTTCCAGCCGGGCCGCACTCTCGGAATCGTACATAAACGCCATCAATTCATAGTTCAGGACGAAACTCCGGATATCCATGTTCGCCGTTCCGACGACGGCAATCTTTCCGTCAACGAGGAACAGCTTGGCATGGATGAAATGCCGGTTGTACGTATAAATTTTCACGCCGTCCTTCAACAGTGGTCCGAAATAGGACCGTGTTCCGTAGTAAGAAGTAAAACTGTCTCCCTTACCCGGGGTCAGAATCCGGACATCAAGACCGGCACGGGCTGCAAGACGCAACAGTGTCATCGTCTCGTTATCCGGAATCAGATACGGCGTCGAAATCCAGATTGACCGCTGAGCCGAGATGATCGCGGCAATCAAGGCGTTTCGGATGGCCGGATCTTTGGATGTCGGTCCACTCGTCACGATTTGGACCGCACCGTCCGTCTCGACATCGTGTTTCGGGAAGTAATGTTCGATTGCGCCCTCACCCGCAAACGTCTCCCACGTATCACTGCCTTCTAAATGGGCATAAAGCCAATCATCGAGGAATGTCGCCTGCAGTTCCTTGACGGCACGTCCTTCGAGCCGAAGATGCGTATCACGCCAAAAACCGAATTTCTTACTTTTTCCGTCATATTCATCGCCAACGTTCAAACCACCGGTAAAACCGATTTTACCGTCAACGACGACGATTTTCCGGTGATTGCGGAAGTTCGCCGTGAAGATGAACAACGGACTGGAAATCGGATCGTAGGCGGCAATCTTGGCACCGGCTTCGCGGAGCGGTTTCAAAAAACCTTCCCCGAGCATGTAACTGCCGAGCCCGTCAAACATAAACCGGACTTCGACACCAGCGTTTAACCGTTCAATCAACGCTTCCCGGATCGCCTGCCCGGTCTCGTCGTTTCGGTAAATATAATACTGGATGTGGACATGATGCTTGGCGGACCGAATCATCCGCAGAATTTCCGGGAACGTCTCATTGCCGTTCGTCAGGATTTGACTGGCTGTATGGACATCCACCCCACCACCGCCAAAGTTCCGGATCGTATTGGCGAGCTTCAGATGGTTCGGCGGCAACTCGCTGACGGCGAGCGACCGAACCGGACGAATCGCCTGTTTCAGCAACATCCGTTCATCGTGCGATCGTCGGTTTCGACGACGGCGGCGCGGATTGCGCCCGAACATCATCCAGATGATGACACCGAGAATCGGCAGGAAAATTAAGACTAAAAACCAAGCGATCGTCGACTCTGCCGTCCGGTTTTCGATGAAGATGATCATGATGACGGCAAGTGGTACGACAGTCGCGGAAATCGTCAGGACATAAAACAGGTAGCCCAATTGGTATAGTCCCCAAATGATTCCGCCTGCGACTAAAAACACGAGCGCGAACTGTAAAATCCGATTGCGCACTAGATTTCCCCCTCTGTAACGTACTCTATTCTTCTATTTCCCTGTCTTCTCTAAAAATATAGCAAAAAAAGAAACCACGGATGTGATTTCTTGAAAAGTTGACCTATTTTGAAAAATTCATGTCGTACATCTCTCGCCCCGGAATTGGATCCTTCAGGCTGCCCCAATCCGTTTCATGTTCTTGAACAAGGCAGGCGTCAAACTTCGCTTCGAGTGTCTGCTGATCAAAGCCGATGCCGATCAAGACGAGTTCGGTTCGGCGATTGTTAATGCTCTCAAAACGCCCGGCATATTCCATGTTCGATGCATATCCCGCCTGATGGAACAGCAGCGCGATTTCCGGACGGGTCGCAAGATACAAAAAGCCTTTGGCGCGGACAACTTCTTCCGGCCACTCCTCAATCAAGGCCAGCAACCGTTCCGGATGAAACGGGACATCCCGCTTATAGACAAACGAACTGATCCCGTATTCTTCTGTTTCCGGGACGTGTTCCTCGGCATTCAGCTCGCGGATCCAGCCGGCACTTGCTGCCGCCTGTTCGAAGTCAAACAGATCGACATCGAGGATCTCAGCCGGATCAACTTGCCCGTGTATCGTCTCAATCAGTTTGGCAATCGGATTCAATGCTTTCAAATAGCCGATGACGTCGTGCTTTTCCTCTTCTGTCAACCGGTCGATCTTGTTCAACAAAATAATATCGGCGAACTCGACCTGATCGACGAGGAGATCGACGACTTCCCGGACGTCCGTCTCGTCGACTGCCTGTTGCCGCTCAATCAACGATTCTCCCGACTCAAAGTCTTTCAGAAAACGATAACCGTCGATGACCGTCACCATCGCATTAATTTTTGTCGTCTCCGTCAAATCAATCTGACTGTCTTCATCCAGGTATGTAAACGTCTGGGCGACCGGAATCGGTTCCGAAATGCCGCTCGATTCGATGACGATGCCGTCGATATTGCCCTGATCAACGAGCCGTCGGACTTCGAGTAATAAATCATCCCGCAGCGTACAGCAGATACAACCGTTTGATAATGTCACAAATGATTCTTCCGTCCGCGAAAAGCCGCCTTGTTCAATCAATACGGCATCGATGTTCACTTCACTCATATCGTTGACGATGATGGCAAGCTTCCGTCCGTGCCGGTTGTTTAATAAATGATTTAATACAGTTGTCTTACCGGCACCCAGATAACCGGACAGGACTGTGATGGGAATCGGATTCATAGTCATTACTCCTTTTTAGTCAAATCGGAATCATTACGTTTTAAATAGTAATCGTTCCGATTTACCCTGTCAACTGCTGTTTTCCAATATGAAAAAAATCCCGTTTCCGTGACGGTCCTCGACGCGTCCTAGAAACGGGATGTCTGAATCAGACTTATTTAAAAAAGGCAGTTCGGATCAAGCGGACGATTGTTCCTGCAGCGTCTTCCGAAAATCCGGCAATCGTATAATGATTCGTATTCGGAATGACGTGGAATGCCGCATCCGGCAGACTGGCAGCAAACCGTTCGTGCGCTGCATTAATCCGCTTCGTCAGTTCAGGATTCAGCCAGTTCTCGGGCATTCCGCCGACCCAGTCCGATGCGGATAATACGAGGACCGGCGGCGTAATATGCTCAACGACTTCCAGGACATGCTGATTGTTCGCTTCGACCGCCTGCCACTCGTCCAGCGTCCCCCGCCAGTGGTTTTTCCGGGCCATATTCCGCCACATCGGAATACGATCGACTTCAGGCAGACTCGTGAACATCCGAGCGCCAAGGTCATCCGGAATCAGCCAGGCGAGTGGCCGGACATGACTCAAGACATATAAAAAGCGGTTCCATTCTTCCTGCGTCCGCTCATACCAATTCGGTAATTCGGCATCGACTTCCGGGTGCGACGGATCGAGCAGAACGATGCCTGCCGTCTCGTCCGGACGGCGGCGTCCGAGTTCAAGCGAAATGTAGGCGCCGAGTGAGTGCCCGATGAAGACGAACGGACCTTTAATATCAAGCAAAGCGAGAACCCGTTCCAGTTCATCCGCTTGTTGCGTAAACAACCGTTTTGTTTTACCGCGGGTCGAGCGTCCGTAACCGAGTCGGGAGTATTCAAAAACCCGCCCCTGTTTCAATAATTCCCCGCGGAGCCAGCCCCATTGGTAATGACTCGACATCATCCCGTGATCGAGAATGAACGTCACATTGCCCGTTCCTGTCAAACGCGTGTCAAACCGGCCGTGTGCCGTATCGACAATCCGTTCCATTAAAATCCTCTCCTATTCAAACAAATCCAGCTCGATGTCATACCCAAGCAGGTTCAAGTAATCAAATAACTGTGACCGGTGGTGATACAAATGAACGGCTGCTTCCAGTAACCAGCCGGTTGAACTGTCAGAGACGCCCCAGTAGGTTGTCTCCGTCGAAAATCCGGTCGTCAGTCGGTCTTGATAATACCGCCACGACTGGTCCAACCGTTCGATCAGCTGACCGGACGGTACGGAAACGGTATAAAACTGTGCCATCTCCTCCGCCGTCGCTCCCGTTGCAATCCGTAAATCGGCTTCGAGCAGGACCGCAAGATGAACCGCCACTTCATAGACGGACCGTTTGCCGGGAATCGGACGTTTGTCCCAGTCCTCCGGCTGAATCAGTTGAATCAACGCACGCGTCGTCCGGACCCCGACACCCACATGCCGGTCAAGTGCCTGTTGCCAGTCAGTCATGCGACCACCAGGCCAGTGCCCGTTGCTCCATCATTTTGACGAAGCTGTCCTTCCCGGCAATGTAGGCGCTGATGTCCTCCGGATACTGGCGTGCCAGGCGCTCTTTAATCGTACTGTAGGCTTCGACTTCCTGCGGGTGCTGCCGTAAGTAATCCCGGAAGACGACATGACGCATGATTTCCGGATTACCATCCGCATAGAGATGAATATGGTGCGTCCGGTTGTCCCCGCCTTTTCGGTAATAGCGGCGTCCGGGCATCCCGAACTCCCCTTTGGCTTCATAGCCGATCTGTTCCATCGCCGCGTCAAACGCTTCGATTCCGTCCAGTGAATCGACGACCGGCAGAATATCGAGAATCGGTTTGGCCGATAATCCCGGGACCGATGTACTGCCGATATGATGAACCGCAAGCAGACGATTGCCGAAAATCGTCTCCAACTGCTCTTTTTCCTGTTGAAACGCGTCCGCCCAAGACGTCTGATATGGTGTAACGATGACTTGCCGCATGGTATCCGCTCCCTTCGTAACTAGTATGCCAGTTTTTCCCTCAAAACCAAAACGACTTCTCAGATGAGAAGCCGTTTTGCTGTCTTATTTTTTCGTGATGAAGTAACGCGATTGATCGAGGCGGTCCGATGCTGTGTAGATGTTCATCTTGTATGAACCTGTCGCAAGACCAGTCCGCATTTTCAAGACGTAGTTGCCGTGGTTATCCGCAACGTCCTGGGCAATCAATTGGTAGCCGCTGCTTGTTTTTTCAAACAAGCGGACGATTTGACGTTTTTCGACTTTGCCCGTCAATGTCTTTTTACCCGCCCATTTTTTGACCGGATACGTATTTTTGATCGTAAATGACGCTTTTTTCGTAATTTTGTTTGAGATGTCCGTCGACTTGACTGTATATGTGCCTGTCATCAGACCGTTTTTGACCGGAATCTTGAAGCCGCTTGCCGTCGTTTTCGCTTTCGCGATTTTCGTCGACCCTTTATACAGCGTGACATTGAGTCCTTCCGTCGCTTTTCCTGTCAAGACAGTCGAACCGTAGACCGCTGATTTCTTGTCGATGGCCGGTGTCGCGACGACACCTGTCCCGACCGTGACCGTCGCTTCTTTTTTCATGAAGCCGAGCTCCGAGACGACCGTCAGTTTGTCGCGCAGTTTGACCGGACGAACGGTGACGGCATATTTGCCCGTTTCGTCTGCTGTCGTCGTACCAAGAACCGTCGTGCCGCGTTTGACCGTAACTTTTGCTCCGGCGACGGCTTTACCAGTAACGAGTTTCGCTCCCGGTTTGATCGCGCTGACGCTGACGTTAAAGTCTTTCATCGGGACGTCGAGTTTAAACTTCAGGAACGTTCCGGTCTCACCGGCGCGTTTAACACCTGTGTTCGTGATGCCTTCATACCGTTTCGTGTAGTCCGCTGCAGCTTCGGCTGAATCAAAGTCCACCGTGATCGGTTTGCTTGCGACAAGTGACCAGTTGTTGTCCGCTTGGTAATCAACCGGCTGTTTTGCTTTGATGAAGTCTGAGATGACGTTGCGTGTTTCGTAAGCCGATTTGTAGACGATTTTCTTTCCTTGACCAAGACCCGGGAACGTCGCACTGCCGGCACGGTAGTTGTTTGTTGCGACGAGGAACTCCTGATCATCCTTGATTTCCTTGCCTTGATATTTGATGTTTTGAACGCGGCTTGCGTTTTCATTGACGACCACACCATTAAAGTCAAACTTCGCCGGTTTCGTGATGTCGATATCGTACGTCAGACCGTCAAGAATATCGAAGTTATAACTGCGGAACTCTTTGTTCAGCAAGTCTGTTTTCGCATCCGTCACTTCATTGAATTGACCGGCTGACATCTCAAGCCAGTTTTTGACGTCAGCACCCGTCACTTTGACGACTTCGAGTGTGTTCGGGTAGACATACAGATCGGCGACGTTTTTCAACGCGATCGGACCTTTTTTGATCAACGTATAGTCAGACGCATTCACTTGATTGCGACCGCCTGTTTTAAACGGTGCACCGGCAGACAAGAGCGGTAAGTCTTTGTACTGAGCGAGATCCGCATTTTCTTTAAGCTGTTTCTCGACGTACCATTTCTGGGCGTTTGTGACGAACTGGACCGAATCATCATCCTGAACAAGGGCAAAGAAGCTTTGGATGTCGTCGTTGATTGTTCCGACCTGTTGGCGGATGTAAGCGAGTGTACCTTCGTGCGCTTTTTCAATTAAATTGACAGCACCGGCATCTGCCGTCGTATCTTTCGTGACGTCTGCCAGTTTCGCAGCCGATGTATCGACAACCCACTTGTCACCGTCCTGTTTCAATTGCAGATCAATGACACCGACGTTTTTCCCTTGCGTGTTCGCCATGACGACCGGTTTCCCGTTGATGAGACCGTTTGCTGCGTCGACGTTCGGTAAGTTATTGAAGGCTGATGTCGCATCCGGGAACTTCCCGTGCTGGTGACCGGTCATCAAGACATCAATGTCGGCGACTTTCGTTAAGGCGTAGCCGACGTTTTCATCGCCGTCTTTTTGATCCGCTGTGTCCCCGATTCCTGTGTGCGCGAGCGCGACGACGACGTCTGCACCGGCGTCTTTTAATTTTTTCGCCGTTGCTTTAGCGACCGGAACGATATCTTCTGCTGTCACTTTGCCTGTCAGATTGCCGGCGTCCCAGGCCATGATTTGTGGTGTGACGACTCCGAAGACACCGACTTTAACCGTCTTCATCTGACCGTTTTGGTCTTTCACTTGACGTTCGATGATTTGATAATCTTTCCCGTCCGTGTTGAACTCCGACACGATCGGTTTTTTTGTAACGGCATCGAGCACATTCGAGTTGACGAATTTGATTTCGCCGCTTGATGCTTTCATTGCCGACTTCAGGAAGTCGAGTCCAAAGTTGAACTCGTGGTTCCCGAGTGTAACCGCATCATAACCGATGTATTCCATCAGCTCATACATCGGATGTTTGCCTTTATTACCTTTGTCGTACTGATTTTTGACGTAATCGCCAAACGGTGTTCCCTGTAACGTATCCCCGTTATCGAACAGGAAGCTGTTGGCTTCACCGACGACGTTTTGTTCCTGTTTGATGACCGTTGCGGCTTTGACAAGACCAATCGTCTCATCCTGCGCATCTTTGAAATAATCGTAGTTCATTGAGTTTGTATGTAAATCAGTAGTTTCTAAAAAACGAAGTTTGACGACGCTGTTATCGGCGGCGAGTGTCTTGACTTGAATGACAGGAGCAAGCATCGGTGCGATCAACGTGCTGGCAATGACGATTTTTGTGACTTGTTTCATCTGATTTCCCCCTAAATAAAAATGACTGCTCAACTAATTTAACACGCTTTCATTGTAGCTTATAGCATCTTTGAATAGGTCGGACATCCGTCTTATTTAACCTACTTAACTAATTCCAAATACTGGCTTTACAATCTTTATTTTGACTTTACATGCCAAATAAAAACGCCGGTCTCCCTTTCAGGTCGACCGACGTATTTCATCATGCTGTTGGTTTTCGTTTAATGACAAATCCGATCAAACCGGCAATCAGTGCCATCCCGGCGGCATAAAGCGGCGTCAGTCCGGAGGGTTGCTGGGAAAACTGCAGTAACGCTTCATTGCGCCAGGCGACCGTAAAGTCTGCCGTCGTCGCTTGCGCAACCAGGAAACTGGTGACTCCGACGAGGACCGCAAAAACAATCGGATCGATGATTGTCTTAAATGCTCGGATACTGACAACAAGATACAGAATAAATGGTATCAAAATCAAAATCCAGTACGCACTTTCCGAGTTGATCGGCTCCGGCGTCACTCCCGCCGATTCGGCATCAAGTGCTTGAATCGTCTGCCTTGCGATACCGTAATCAATCGGTTCAAGATTCAGCCGGGTATCCGACAAATCGGGCCGTTCCCCGCCAAGAATCGTCAGGAACTGTTCTGTTATCCGGTCGGTATCGACTTCCGCCAGGACATCTTCAATCGATTGATTTAACTTGCCGGTGGATGTCTCCCCGTTCAGCATCGTGACCGGTACGTCCACATTGGCTCCGAGCACGTTCGCCTTATAGGCAATCTGCCCGCCGTGCAACAAGTCGTACATGCCGCCGCTACCGGCATCAAGACTGGCAACCGTCAAGGCCGTTCGAAGGGCCGAGTCGCCGTCGTACTGTGATTCATCCATAATGACGAGATACAATTGAAGAGCGCTCGCAAACATCAATACAAGCAAACTTCCCCGGGCTGCCGCTGACAAACCGGATAACCCTTGCGGATAGAGGGCCAGATAACTTAATCCAATCACGATCCCAAGCGCGAGCAACCCTTGCGCCAACACACCGTCCTGGAACGATAAAAAGGAAATCGAGTCACTGCGCTGTACGAGAAGGAACCAGCCGATCCACGCCGTCACTAAAAAACTGCCGGACCGGACTGTCCATCCGAGCCGGTTTGCTTTGATCCGCATCAGTAAAAAGAGGATAAAAACAAATAAGATGCCGAATACCGACAGCAACAAGGAACCATAGGTCACATCAAACGTCAGCGGTGACAAGACTTGATTCAAATCAATCCCGAAGATCGACAGGACATCTCCGGCCGAACTGGCGCCGAGCACCTGATTGATGATCGCTTCCCGGACGGCACCCGGCATCGTCACGTCGAGTCCGCCGACAAACAGCAGCATTAACGTCACCGTCACATCATTACTGCCCCAGGTAACATCCGCGTCCCGCATCTGCGCAACGAGTGATTGATAATCACTGGAGGATTCGATCTGTCCGGTCACGAGTGTCATCAGACCATATAGCACAGCAAAGAAAATCAGACCGAACCCGATCCCGAGTACGAAATCCAAAATCGAGAAACGCCTGTTGCGCCGCTCTTGTCGTTGTTCCATCGCCAATCCCTCCTTTTCCTTTGTTTGATTATTCCTGTTCTGTCTCATTCAGAAACGCCAGTCGCCTTATTTTTGTGACGATTGGTCATTTCTGTACGTTATACTTTAATTATAACCAATTATGGATGGAAGAGGGATTTCAATTCCACGAGGAGGAAAGACGTGTCATTAACAGAAAAGTATACGACGTTATTCGAAAAAATCAGCATTCAACTGGAGCTCGGTCCAATTTTAACGGAGCCGACTGCATTGTCCGGTGGTCTCCTCCACAAGATGTTCCGGCTTCAAACAACGAGCGGAACGTATGCGATTAAGTTACTAAATCCATCCATCCTCTCCCGACCGGAGGCCCGGCAAAACTTCATCGATTCGGAACGGATTGCCACGGCTTTACAGCACGAAGTCTCTGCTCTCCCT
The DNA here is from genome assembly GCF_033342815.1 of Exiguobacterium artemiae. Taxonomy (GTDB): domain Bacteria; phylum Bacillota; class Bacilli; order Exiguobacteriales; family Exiguobacteriaceae; genus Exiguobacterium_A; species Exiguobacterium_A artemiae_A. The sequence goes on along the minus strand of NZ_JAWPEN010000009.1, from coordinate 98,652 downwards.
GCCCTTTCATTTCACGGTTCCGCCTTGCAACATATTGAGACACACTACTATCTCGTCTTTCGCTGGGTCGACGCCGTCATGTTGACGACGCATCAAATTACAGCGGACCACGCCGCACAGATTGGTAAACAGTTGGCGTATATTCACTCCGCCGACCTGTCATCGTTGCAGATTCAACAACCACCCGAATCATCGGAATCCGGCGTATCGTGGGACGAGTTTGTAGAACACATCCGGTTGCAAGGACTGACAGCGTTAGATCCTGTCACAAGGAACCTGAGACAAATTAAACGTTGGGCCGACGCTTCCTCTGCCGCCATGAAACAATTGACAGGAACTGCTTTCCTCAGTCACCGTGACTTGGATGCAAAAAACGTTTTATGGAAGTCCGGTCTACCGGTGCTGATCGACTGGGAATCAGCCGGCTACATTCATCCGATGCATGATTTTGTTGAGACGGCTCTCTATTGGTCGCTCGACGAGAACAATCGACTGCAATATCCGCATTTCGAGGCGTTTATAAAGGGATATGTTTCAACAGGTGCAAAACTCCATTTCCCGCTCGAACCGGCTCTGTCTGCCGGTTACGCCGGTAAACTCGGATGGCTCGCCTATAGTTTGGCAAAAGCGCTTCGCCTTGAGCCCGTAAACGAGCAGGAGCAACAAGTCGCCGTTCAGCAGGTGCTCGAGACGTTAACAGCACTCAAAGACTATGAAGCGCTTTGTCCGTTGATTGAAAAGTGGTGGATTGAATTAACAAGGGACTGAGGATTAATCAGTCCCGAACGAATATCGAAAGGAGATGAAATAAACACATGCATCATGCTGGCCTCGAAACATTACGTCAATTACAAAGCCGTTTAACGAACGGTCAGCTCGAAGTACAAGGTGCAGAAGGCTATATCGAGGTAGAGTCGTTTACCTTTAATCCCGGCGCCACACCGGAAGAGTTGGCCCGACTACCGAAAGAAACACCAAAAGAAATCGTTCATTTCTTAAAAGTCCATAACGGTGCCCGTCTTTATTTCACGCCGGACGACGGCGGTGGTTTTGAGTTATTTACGATTGGAGACATCTTGACCTATATCCCGATTTGGGAATGTCCGCCGGGCTTCATTCCGATTGGTGCCGGTCCGGACGGCGAATGGCTCGTATGCGAATCAATCAGTGAAGACGACAACCGGATTTGGACCGGTGAATTTCTGACGTACGAAGATCCTGATTTCGAGCGGCTCCCCTTTTCCTTCTTAAGATGGCTCGATTATCTGATCGTTGCGCAGGGAACAATGTATTGGGACTGGTTTCGTTAATACAATCTAAAAAATTATAATATTTCACAAATCTATTTTAGTAATGTGCGGTTTAAAGAGGAGATGGTCTTTCGTCAATTCTTCTGTTTTCCAAAAACATACTTACCATCCCTTTTGAAAAAATAAAAACTCAATCTGGCCGAAGAATAAAATCATTCCCGACCACATCAAGTTTATGGTTCAGTATGAAGATTGTCCACTTGATGATTTCAAGTGAATGACCTTCCGACATCACAGCAAGTACATCTTAAAACGTAAAATCATCGCCATCTTCCGGCACAATCAGTTGGGCAGAAAAGTGATGTTCGGCAGCAAACTGTCTTAACTCCGTTCGAGATAGTGCCCAGTGATTGACGGCTTCCATATGAACGGAAAGAATCGTTGCTGTTGGGGCGGCCTCGTGGACGGCTAAAACGTCTTCCGTTCCCATGACCAGTGATCCTCCTTCAAGAAACTGATTGTCTCCCGCATTGACGACAATCACTTCCGGCTGATGGCGTTGAATCACTTTTTCTACTTCTTCGTACCAGACCGTGTCTCCGGCAATGTAGACTGTTTTTTCATCTTCATGCTTAAAGACGACTCCGCATACCGAACCGGCGATTTCTAAAATAGGTCCTCTGCCGTGTTCCCCTTTAGTTCTCATCAATTGAATCCCTTCAAATACGGTATCTTCTTGTAAAACTTCGACGTGTTGGAATCCACTGTTTCTGATTTCTTGGGCATCCTGTTCATTCTGAGTGAACAACGGGATATCTTTTGATAACGACTCTTTCGCCACATCGTCCCAGTGATCGAGGTGTAAATGCGTGACAATGACGGCATCTGCATCAATAATGGAATCGAGTGAAACCGGTAAGTCCGTCAACGGATTTTTTTGATCTTGTCGTGCCGAATTTGGAAACGCCGGGTACGCCCCTTTGTCTGCTAAAAACGGGTCAATCAAAAATGTTTTACCGGCATACTCCAATTTTAACGTTGCGTTACGGATATGTTGAATCTTCATGTGTACCACTCCTTTTCGATGTTAGGAGCCTAGTATATAATTGGAACGTCATCCCGATACAGAGCTTGCTGAAGGTCTTTTTGCTGTTTTACTTTATTTATGAAGGGATTTGAAATTGTGTTGGATCAGACGGACTTACAAATCATCGACGAGCTTTCCCAGAACAGCCGGATCACGATGAAAGAGCTGGGTCAAAAAATTCACTTAAGTGGACCGGCAACATCTGCCCGGGTTTTGAAATTAGAGGAACAAGGCATCATTGAAGGATATACGATTCTTCTCAATCCTTTTAAAATGGGTTATACGATTCATGCGATGATCAGTATTTACACGAAGGATACCCACCATCAACCGTATCTCTCGTTCCTGAAGAAACATCCGTTGTATGTTCTTAATAATTATAAAATCAGCGGGGACAGTTGTTATCTGCTCGAATGCCGCTTTCCATCCAACAAGGAACTGGATTCGTTTTTAACGGAATTGAATGAGCATGTGAATTATCAGTTATCAATTGTAATCAACAAATGAGCGAATACGACTTCATGATGATGAACACACGAAAGCCTTGCCTCCGTTAACCGGAAGCAAGGCTCTTTTTTATTGCCATGATATTTTTCTCTCTATATAGATACCTTTAGATACCTTCGTAAGCAAGTTCCATGATTTGACGAAGTTCCGTCACAAGCGGCATTTTCGGATTCGCCGTCGTACATTGATCTTCAAATGCATCAACAGCCATCTTGTCGAGTTTCGCTTCAAAGTCGGCTTTTTTGATGCCCTGGGCTTTGAACGACATCTTAATGTTGAGGCGTTGTCCGAGTTCGCTGACCGCTTGGATAAACGATTCGACACCTTGTTCTGTTGTGGCAGCCGGCAGACCGAGGTAACGCGCGATTTCCGCATACCGTTCATCCGCGATGAACGACTCGTATTTCGGGAAAGCAGCCAGTTTAGTCGGTTTTGTTGCATTGTAGCGGATGACATGCGGCATCAAAATCGCATTTGTCCGACCGTGCGGCGTGTGGAACTCTCCGCCGATTTTGTGGGCAATCGAGTGGTTGATGCCGAGGAAAGCATTCGCAAATGCCATTCCCGCCATCGTAGAGGCATTGTGGACTTTTTCACGGGCTTCGGCGTCTGAACCATTATCGTAAGCACGTGGCAAGTACTCAAAGATCATCTTGATCGCTTTTAATGCCAGTCCATCCGTGTAGTCATTCGCCAGGACTGAGACAAACGCTTCCGTTGCGTGGGTCAGGACGTCCATTCCGGTATCCGCTGTAATGGAAGAAGGTACTGTCATGACAAACTCCGGATCAACAATCGCGACATCTGGTGTCAATGCGTAGTCAGCAATCGGGTATTTGACGTTTTTCTCTTTATCGGTGATGACGGTGAACGGTGTGACTTCCGATCCTGTACCGGACGTCGTTGGAATCGCGACGAACTTCGCTTTGTTACCGAGTTCCGGGAATTTATAGGCCCGTTTGCGGATATCCATGAATTTTTGGCGTAAGTTCGAGAATGTTTCGTTTGGCTGCTCATAGAACAACCACATGCCTTTCGCAGCATCCATCGCTGATCCGCCACCAAGAGCGATGATCAGGTCTGGTTTAAAGTCACGCATCGCCTGGGCACCGACTTGGACGGTTGTTACCGATGGATCCGGTTCGACCTGGTCAAAGATCCGGTAGCTGACGCCGGCCGGCAAGTTACGGATAACTTTGTCGGCATAGCCGAACTCGACCATCGATTGATCGGTGACGATCAATGCCCGGGAAACATTTTGGATTGCTTTCAAGTATTGCACCGAGTTTTTTTCAAAGAAAATCTTTTCCGGTACTTTGAACCACTGCATGTTCACGCGTCGTCTCGCCACCTTCTTGACATTGAGTAGATGTTTCGCGGTTACGTTTTCAGAAACCGAGTTTTTCCCGTATGAACCGCAGCCGAGTGTCAACGACGGTGTCAATTCATTGTAGAGATCACCGATTCCGCCGTGGGCCGATGGGCTGTTGACGAGAATCCGGCAGGCTTTCATTCGAAGACCAAACGCTGTCATCAACTCATCATCCGTTGTATGAATGACGGCTGTATGACCAAGTCCACCGATTTCAAGCATCCGTTCCGCGACATGGAAGGCATCATTCGTTGAGGCAACGCTGTATGCACCGAGAACCGGACTTAATTTTTCGTGTGATAACGGTTCTTCCGCTCCGACTTTTTCCAGTTCTGCGACCAGCATCACTGTATTGCTTGGAACATCGATACCGGCTTTCGCGGCGATCCAAGTGGCAGGCTTCCCGACGATATCCGCATTGACGGCACATGTATCGGTTTTGATGACGAGTGCTTCGAGACGTTTTTTCTCGTCCGGTGTACAGAAGTAGCAACCGAGGGCTTCCATTTCGGTCCGGACTTCGGCATAAATTTCCTGATCGACGATGACCGCTTGCTCGGATGCACAAATCATCCCGTTATCAAATGTTTTCGAGAGGACCAAATCACTGACGGCCCGTTTGATTTTTGCTGATTTTTCGATGTAACACGGGACGTTCCCCGGTCCGACACCAAGCGCCGGTTTTCCGGTTGAGTAAGCCGATTTGACCATGCCGGCCCCGCCTGTTGCAAGGACCATTGCAATGTCCGTATGGTTCATCAAGACTTTTGTTGCTTCAAGGGACGGTTGTTCGACCCACTGGATACAATCTTTTGGTGCACCGGCTTTGATGGCCGCGTCGCGTAATGTTTTGGCTGCTTCGAGGGAACAGTTTTGAGCCGACGGGTGGAACGCGAAGATGATCGGGTTCCGTGTTTTAATCGCAATCAACGCTTTGAACATCGTGGTTGATGTCGGATTCGTCACCGGTGTGACGCCACAGACGACACCGACCGGCTCCGCGATATACGTCAGACCGTTTTGGACATCCTCTTCCAAAATCCCGACCGTTTTTTCATTCCGGAGACTGTTGTAGATGTACTCCGTCGCAAACATATTTTTAATCATTTTATCTTCAAAGACACCGCGTCCTGTCTCCTCGACCGCAAGCCGGGCCAGTTCGACGTGCCGTTCGAGACCGGCGAGCGCCATGTCGCGGACAATCGTATCAATTTTTGTTTGATCAAATGTCAATAATTCTTGAAGTGCCGTTTGACCTTTCGCGACGATTTGATTGATTGCTTGTTCGACAGGTGTGACTTCTGATTTGATTTTTTCTTTGACAGCCATGTTAGGTTTCCTCCCTATTTTGGAACGAATCTGAGTCTGCAATTCCCTATTAGATGTTAGGAATGCCAAGCTGATCTTAAATAGTTTGTGCTTTCCTTCACAAATCAATCATACCGCCTTTTGTTTCATTTGTGCATGACTATCCTGTGAACTATTTCACATTTTTGAGAGCGTTTTCAATGAAAGGACTTGTTCTGACGTAACAGTCTGTCTTTTCGATTGATCACTGTGATAACTGTCACAGCAAAATAGAAATCTGCTTGTCTGACCAATCGTCCATCGTGTACGCTAGGAATAGTTCCATCATTCATTTGTCTTAAAGGAGGAAGTTTCATGTCAGTCGTTAATCAAATGCTTGCGTTTAATCAACAGTTCGTCGAAGAGAAACAATACGAACCATTCATCTCGGATAAGTTCCCGGATAAGAAGGTTGTGATTCTGACCTGTATGGATGCACGCTTGACGGAGCTCCTTCCTCACGCACTTGGTCTCAAAAACGGTGATGCGAAAATCATCAAAAATGCCGGGGCTGTCTTGTCCCATCCATTCGGATCCGTCATGCGGTCGATTCTCGTCGCCCTCTACGCCCTTGGAGCAGAAGAAGTCATTGTCATCGGACATCATGACTGCGGCATGAGCACAATCGATCCGGCAAAGATGATTTCTGAAATGCAGGACCGCGGAATCAATGAACAAGTCTTGCACACGCTTGATGCTTCCGGCGTCGACTTGAAGCAATGGTTGCGCGGCTTCACATCAGTCGAAGAAAACGTCAGCCACTCGGTCGGATTGATTAAAAATCACCCGTTGTTGCCGCCGGGTACAGAAGTTCACGGACTCGTCATCGATCCCGGGACAGGTAAACTCGACCAGGTTGATTGCTAAATGACGTTTTAATGAAGAAGAAAGGTATGGCCGGCCGTCGGTCATACCTTTTTGTGTTTTTTTCTTGACAGCTAAAAGAACGGTCTGTATGATACTTTAGTATAGTACAGTGATACCAAAAGAAAGCGTGGTTTTAGTTTATGTTTAATGCAGTCATTATTGCCGTTGTTCTATTATTTGTTTTAGCCATCTTCCGCGTCCACATCGTTCTCGCGATGGTCCTCAGTGCCGTCGCCGGCGGATTGATCGGCGGTCTCGGCATCAATAAAACGATCGCGACGTTCGCTGAAGGACTTGGCGCAGGGGCTGAAATCGCCCTCAGTTACGCGCTCCTTGGTGCGTTTGCTGTCGCCTTGTCAAAAACCGGCCTTCCGGATGCCTTGGCGCACGCCTTGATCAAACGGTCAAAAGGATCGGCTGACGCTGCATCGGTCAAGAAGTTGAAAGGCTTCATCACGTTTGCAATCCTGTTGCTCGCGATCAGCTCGCAAAACGTTTTACCGATTCACATCGCCTTTATCCCGATCATCATTCCGCCGCTCCTTGGTCTGTTTAATGAGATGAAAATCGACCGTCGGATGATTGCGATCGTCATGACGTTTGGTCTCGTCACACCGTACATGTTCCTGCCGGTCGGCTTCGGGGATATCTACTTGAACCAGATTCTTCTGCCAAACATCTCGAAAAACGGGATGGACACAGCCGGTGCTTCTGTCATTCAAGCAATGGCGATTCCGGCACTCGGAATGCTTGTCGGTCTGTTGATCGGTCTCTATATTTACCGGAAACCGCGCGAATATGAAATGCGGAACATCGCTCCGGACGACTATGAGATTCCGGTCATTACAAAAACAAAACTGTTCTTAAGTGCTCTCGTCGTCCTTGCGACACTCGCCGTGCAGTTGACGACAGAATCGATGATTTTCGCTGCAACGACAGGTCTTGTCCTGTTCCTCGTCCTTCGTCTCGTCCGGTTCAGTGAAGCGGATGACGTCATCACCCGCGGTATGCGGATGATGTCATTCATCGGATTCGTCATGATTTCAGCGAACGGATTTTCGAATGTTCTCCGTAAGACAGGCGACATCGATCCACTCGTCGAAAATTCAAAGTCGTTGATGGGTGATTCACAATTCGTTGCCGCTGTTGTCATGCTGTTGATCGGGCTGCTTGTCACGATGGGAATCGGTTCAAGCTTCTCGACCGTTCCTGTCATCGCCGCGATTTTCGTTCCACTCTGCGTCCAGTACGGATTCAGCCTTGAAGCGACGATTGCCATCATCGGAACGGCCGGTGCCCTTGGTGATGCCGGAAGCCCGGCATCCGATTCGACACTCGGTCCGACCAGCGGACTGAACGCTGACGGACAACACGATCACATGCGGGAAACGGTCATCCCGACATTCCTGCACTACAACCTGCCGTTGATTATCTTTGGAACGATTGCGGCGATGGTGTTATAAGAATCATTCATAAAAGAACCAATGCCTCGACAGGTATTGGTTCTTTTTCTAAAACATTTTGTTCCATTAACCGCGCGGTGCCTTCCACTAAAGATGCTTCACGGATATTTGTTTCACCAGATTAAAGATTTTTTCTTCCATTTTCCGACTTTCTTCTCTAATATAAAGGAATGAAGTGAATTTGAAGGAGTGTTACATGTGTTATCTCAAGTTGTGAATAACGTTTTATTATATCTCGCTGACTTAGGGTATTTCGGAATCGCTCTCGGATTGATGATTGAAATCATTCCAAGTGAAATCGTCTTGTCTTACGGCGGATTCATGATTTCCCAAGGAACGATCGGTTGGCCGCTCGCTGTTGTTGCTGCTGTCATCGGCGGTTTGTTTTCGCAATTATTTTTATACTGGTTCGCCCGTTATGGCGGTCGACCATTGATTTTGAAATATGGAAAGTACCTGCTGATTACGGAACACCATCTTGATCTCGCAGAACGCTGGTTCCTGAAATACGGACAAGGTGTCATTTTCGGTGCCCGCTTCATCCCGGTCGTCCGTCATGCGATTTCGATTCCAGCCGGTCTCGCAAAAATGGATCAGACGAAATTTTCACTTTATACAATCCTCGCCATCATTCCCTGGTCGATTCTTTTCCTCTACCTCGGTGAGACGCTCGGCACGAACTGGCGCTCCATCAAAGAAGTGGCTGCACCTTATACGAATGGTGTCCTGATTGCTGCTGTCGTGATGATTCTTGTATATGTCTTCCTGAAAAAGCGTCAACGTACCACTTAATTCAAGTTTTGCAGTCTGTCCTTCGCGACAGACTGTTTTTAAAAAGGAGCGACTTATCTTGGATACTTCCAACACATTAAAAATTCATCTTGATCGCGTGACGGCGTCTCAAGTTACCGGAAAACACGTTGCCACAGGGCTGACGATTTCAGGACAAATCATGATGATCGAAGAAATCTATGACACGAAACGCCGTAGAAACGTTCTGCATGTCCATCGCCTGCATGATCAATGGCGGACAACGACGATCGTCGCTCAGGCTGAAACAGATTTCAGTTATGTCGACTCATTTTCTGACGGACGGATTCTTCTTGTCGCTTCCCGTTGCGACGATGATATTGACGGTTCTTGGTTGCCAAATGCTTTTATCTACGATCAAGCCGGTCACCTCCTCGATAGTTTTTGTCTTGATGACGGGATTCAAAACGTCCATATTGATGAAAAAAACCAAATTTGGGTCAGTTACTTTGATGAGGGCGTCTTTGCCGATGCTGTGACCAATTCAGTTGGTTCATTCGGCTTGGTAGTATTCGATGAGTTTGGACAAGCCGTTTTTAAGAATAAGGATTATCCGATTGATGATTGTTATGCCCTGAACGTCTGCGCGTCTGACGATGCCTGGTTCTTCTACCATCCGGATTACCGCATCGTCCACTTTCATCAAGGCACCAGTAAAAGCTATCAGGTCCCGCTTCGCCATTTTTCAGATTTTGTCGTTCAAGGGGAATATTTGATTTCAACAGATAATGAGTATACGTATTTGTTACAGCAGCAAGGCGATGCATACGTCGAAAAAGCCCGGATCCTGTTCGAGTCGGAAAAAGGCTCTTCGCTTCAAGGAACGATCAAGATGCGTCAAAATCGAATCGTCCTCTCCACGGATACCCGCCTCTATGCCGGTACGTTTATGGATTTCATTCCAGAATGACCAGTTGTCGAATCCCTTCATTTCGAAGCGGTTCGGCTTTTTCATTTCCTTTCATTTTTCTTCAGAAAAATAATAATGTTTTCAGAAAAAGCTTTCAATTCTCTTTTTTAAGATAGTATACTCATGGTTACAGTGTTTCGAACTGGTCTTACAAGTTCGATATTTCTTAATTTTTTTGTACATGGGGGTACTTATGGATTCGAATTTAAAACGTGAACTGACAGCAAGACAAGTACAAATGATTGCTCTTGGGGGGACAATCGGCGTTGGTCTATTTCTTGGATCGTCCAGTACGATTGCCTGGACTGGTCCATCCGTCATTCTTGCTTATATGTTGGCAGGGGCCTTCATCTTTTTGATCATGCGTGCCTTAGGTGAGATGGTCTACACCCATCCACACACGGGATCGTATGCGAAGTTCGCGAATGATTACATCCATCCCGCAGCCGGATTTATGACGGCGAGCAGCAACATCTTCAACTGGGTCATCGTCGGCATGAGTGAAGTCATCGCCGTCGGGACCTACATGCGTTTTTGGTGGCCGGATTTACCGACCTGGATTCCGGGCATCGTCGTCATCGTCATCCTGACACTGGCAAACCTCGCCTCCGTCAAAATGTTTGGTGAACTCGAGTTTTGGTTTGCCTCCGTCAAAGTCATCACGATTCTCCTGATGATCGTCGCCGGTCTCGGGATTATTCTATTCGGTTTCGGAAACGACGGGACGCCAATCGGCTTCTCTAACCTTTGGTCGCACGGCGGCTTTTTCACGAACGGCTTTAGCGGCTTCTTTTTCGCCCTTTCGATCGTATTCGCGTCTTATATCGGCGTTGAACTGATTGGTGTGACCGCTGGCGAGACCAAGGATCCGGAAACGAACATCACCCGTGCCATCAACGGCGTCATTTGGCGAATTCTGATTTTTTATGTCGGTGCCATCTTCATCATCGTCACCGTCTATCCATGGGATCAACTGGCAGATCTCGGGAGTCCATTTGTCGCGACGTTTGCGAAAGTCGGGATTACGGCAGCAGCAGCTGTCATCAACGTCGTCGTCATCACGGCTGCGATGTCCGGATGTAACTCGGGTATCTTCAGTTCCAGCCGGATGATTTATACACTCGCGGAAAAAGGACAGATGCCGTCACTGTTCCTGAAGGTCAATAAAAACGGTATTCCCCTGTATACGGTGCTTGCCGTATCAGCCGGTATCTTCGTCGGGATCATCCTCGACATCGTCCTGCCGCTGTTCCTCGGGAAAGATACGAACATCTTTGTCTATGTCTACAGTGCCTCGGTCTTACCAGGAATGGTACCCTGGTTCGCCATCCTGATCAGTCACATCCAGTACCGGAAAATCGAAGCGGACCGGATAGCCGATCATCCGTTCAAGATGCCGGGCGCACCATTCACGAACTACATTACGATTGTCATGCTGTTGATCGTTCTCGTCGGGATGTTATTTAACGATGAGACGCGTGTCTCGATTTTAATCGGAATCGTCTTCCTGATTCTATCCGGCATTTACTACGTCGTACGCACACCTAAATCGTCTTAAACAGAAACGCTGCTTCCGGCTTGTTCAGTCGGAAACAGCGTTTTTGTCATTTCTTCAAGGCTCCGCGCGCATTGAGTTCCGCAAAGACGACCATCGCAATACTCAGCACGGCAGCGACGAGGACACCCTGCGTATAAACACTCCAGTCAATCGTCGGACGTAACAGGACTGCCCGCATCCCTTCCATGATATACGTCGTCGGATTGATCGTCGCGGCAATCTTGAGCCACTCGGCTTCGATTAGATCTTTCGGTACGAATGTCGTCGACAGGAAAATCAATGGGAAGAACAGGAGCGTACCGGCTTGCGCCGCCTGCGCGTTTCGCGTCTTCAAAGCAACGCCGACGGAATATCCGGCAAAGGCGAGACCAAAACTGAGTGCCAAGATAATCGTCAGGAAAAATCCGCTGATGCCTGCCGGAATCGACAGACCGAGCAAAAAGCCCATTCCGAAAATCAATAATGTCTGAACGAATAATTGCAACATCCCGGCAAGCATCGGGCCGAGGACGATTGCCGTCCGCGAGACCGGCAGGATGAAGTTCAGGTAATCCACTCCTCCGAACTGCGGCAGACTGGAAATGCCCGACAGACCGCTCGTGTAGACAAGCAGGAAAAAGACGCTGATGATCAAGTTTGGAATGAACGAAAACGGATTCCGTAACGTCACGAGCAGACTGCGTTTCGTTAAGAGCAAAGTTTCGCGCCACATGTCAGCTCTCCTTCTTATAGGCCTGACCCGTCAGTTGAATGAATACATCATCGAGCGACGGCTGTTTGACGACAAGCGAACGGGCCGTCAAGTGCTGTTCATCGAGATAGCGGACGACCTGTTTCAGCGTCTCTGTCCCGTTTGACGGCAAAATGATCAGACCTTTTTCAATCCGCCCGTCAAACGCCTGCCGGAAAGCCTCGCTCGACTGCTCCCCTTCAAGGACAACCTCGATTCGTTCTGTTCCGTTTAATGCCTTCAACTCTGCCGCCGTTCCTTCGGCAATCAGCTTTCCGTCATTGATGATGGCAATCCGATCCGCCAGCTGATCGGCTTCTTCTAAATACTGTGTCGTCAAAAAAATCGTTGTCCCGTATTCTTCATTCAATCGTCGGACTTCGGTCCAAATTTGCTGACGGCTTGCCGGATCCAGTCCGGTCGTCGGTTCGTCGAGAAACAAAACGGTCGGTTGATGGACAAGGGTCAATGCCAGATCAAGCCGGCGCTTCATCCCGCCGGAGTACGTTCCGGCGCGGCGTTTTCCGTCTGCCGATAATCCGACGAGCTCAAGCAGTTCAACGGCCCGCTCGACGGCTTTGTCGTGCGAAAAGCCAAACAGTTTCCCTTGCAGCACCAGTAACTCCTCACCTGTCAAATCATTGTCGATGCCTGTTTCCTGCAAAGCAACACCGATTTGCAACCGGACATCCTTTTGATTTTGTTGAATGTCGTATTCATTGATTGTCGCACTGCCGGACGAGACCGCGATCAACGTCGTCAGCATTTGAACGGTCGTCGACTTCCCGGCGCCGTTCGGACCGAGAAAGGCAAAAATTTCTCCCTGATCAACATGAAAGGAAATCTGATCGACGACTTTTTTCCCGTTGTATTCCTTTGTCAGCTGGTCTACTTCAATCATGCTTATCCGCCCTTTCGCTTATCAGACAATCGTTCAGTTACTTCCTTATCTTTACCCGATTTTTAAACGATTGCACAAAAAATGGACAAATCCAAAACTGGATTTGCCCATCAGTTGCTTTATTTAGATGGCATCCTGAACGACTGAAGCCACACACCATTTTTCTTTTAAAGCTTGAATCCGTTCTTTTCCTTCATATGAATTCATCCATAGATTCATCACGTCGAGGACTTCCGTCTGATGATCCTGGATCAGGTAACTTTTTTCAGCCGGAATCCACTTTTCATGAATCTTCGGCGCCCCGAGCCGCGGATCGAGCGACGCATAGTAAATCGCTTCAACCGTATCCGTAATCATGACATCGACCTCCCCGGTAGCGACTGCTGCCGGGATGGTCAGGTTATCAGCATACATGACGATACGGGACTGATCAAATGTCTGCCGGACGAACTGTTCATTTGTCCCTCCCGGATTTAAGCCGATCGTCACATCCGGACGATTGATGGCTTCAATGGACGTCAACAGGTCGAGATCCGTCCTTCTGACAAGAGGCGTCTTTTGGAACGACAGGTAGCTTTTCGTAAAGTCGCCGACGATTTCGCGTTCGATGTTTTTCGTGACGCCACCGACGACCATATGAAATTTCCCGGCACGTAAATCACGGGTCAAGGTTCCCCATGTTGTCGCGACGAATTCGACTTCGAGTCCTGCCACCGCGGCAAACGAGCGGATGACATCAATATCGAATCCTTCGTACTGGTTGGTCTGACGGTTCAGGTACGTAAACGGTTTATAATCCCCGGTCGTCCCGACGACAATCTTTTTTGTCATGAAGACGTTTTGTTTCCCGACGCTGAATGAACCTGCCGCGTCTTTTAATCGTGTCGCTACCATGAGACCGGAAAGCAACAGACTTCCTCCAAGTGCTAACCCTCGTTTATTCACTCTGCTCGCTTCCTCTCTCTGTCTGACGCTGTGTTTTTGTATAATACTCAAAACAGTATCATATTGTTCTATCCGTTCCAACAATTTTTTGATTATTTCGTCAAAAAGCGCCGATGTTCTCCCGTCAAGTCCTCTTGATTGCAGAATACACGTACTTTCTTTCATACTGACGAAGAACGTATCAACGAATGGGAGGAATGAAAGATGAGTAACGTATTCATTATTGGAGCAAACGGTAAAGTCGGTCGACAGGTGGCGAAACAATTAAGCGGATCGAGTCACGATGTCCGCGTCGGGTTACGCTCAAAAGAGCAGTACGCCGATTTTGAAGCACTCGGGGCAACACCGGTCGCTCTCGATTTAGAGCACGATGTCGCATCGATTCAAGATGCCATCCAAGGCAGTGATATCGTCATCTTTACAGCCGGATCCGGCGGTCACACCGGCGCGGATAAAACCATTTTGATTGATCTTGACGGAGCGGCAAAAGCAGTAGCGGCAGCAGAAGGGATTCAAGCGAGCCAGTTCATCATGGTCAGCGCCTTGAACGCTGATTCCCCGGAAACGTGGTCCGACAGCATGAAACCGTATTACGTCGCGAAACATTACGCCGATCGTCTGTTGCGTGAAAGTTCGCTCGCTTATACGATTCTGCGTCCGGGCGGTTTGACGGATGAGGCGGGTACAGGTATGGTCACAACCGATCCGACTTCAACGGACGAAACAACGATTGCTCGTGAGGATGTCGCACGTGTGGTCGTGGCATCAATCGGTCAAAAATCGGCCTACCATCAAACAATTCCTTTATTAACCGGTAACACGGCAGTTGCTGAACTGTTTGCCTAATCAAAAAAAGGGCTGATCCGGTCAGGATCAGCTCTTTTTTATTTCAGGAAGCCCGGTTGACCTCAACAACATGTGCCTGTTCCCGCCGGACGGACGTCACTATCAGGGTGACCGCCAACGTAACGAGCAGAATAACGGCAAGTCGCAACACGTAGACCGAGATATCTCCATCAAAATACAGCAACCGGGTTAATCCGCCGACCGCGTTCGGAACCGGCAGATAATGACCGATCGTCTGATAAAACGGAGCGAGCATCGAAGACGGAACGATATTGCCCGCTGTCATGAGTTGAAACGGAATCAAGGCAACGTTCACAAGCGGCGCAATCGGACCAAATATCGCAAAGTTCATCTGCGTGATGCTGATACAGGCTGCTGTCAACAACAGTTGGAACGCCCAGACTTTCAAGAAGGATGTCTCAATCTCGGCAAAGGCAAACGCAAGTGACACCATGACGAGTGGAACGATCAGCAGGACAATCCCGTGCAACAGTTGTTTACTCCAAAAGAGTGACCACTTTGAAAAACGTTTTTGTAAAATTTGCGTCACGAGATTAAACTGGATTCCCATTGTCATGACGGCAATATAGATTACGAACCCGAGCAACAGAGGCAGCATCGACACTGAGAAATCGGATACTTGGTGTTCGATGATGATATCCGACCGGACAGCTGGTTGGCCGTTTATCCCTTGGGTGATTTCAGCCGTCGCCTGTTTCAGAATACCGTTCGCAAACTCGGCATTCGCTTGATTGACGTGAAACGTCATCTGCTTCTCATCGGTTAAATCCGCAGCAAGCACCATCTCGACTTTTCCAGCATCCAGTTGTTTCAGTCCTTCCGCTTCGGACGAAACGGCTTTGACGGTAAACGGACTATCCGCTTTGAGGTTTTTATATAGTCCTTCCGTCGTTGTATCTTTGACGACAGCAATCCGTAACTGATCCAGCCGCTCCGTCGCCCCGTGGTAACCGGTCATCCAAACGACAAGGAATAGGACCGGTACAATCAAGGCAAACATTAATCCGACTTTCGTTTGTGTAATCGACCATACGTCTTTAAAACTCTTCATGTAATTTGCTCTCCTTTTATATATGCATTACTTATAATAGCATGTGCAACTATTAATCCAAAAAGAGAAACCACTTACGTCACATTTTTGTAAATGGTCTCGAGTGTCTTGATGAATTGTTTGATCTCTTTTTTCGTCAGACCGGAAAACGCCTGTTGTTGGAGTTCATCGAGTGCCGGTTCAAGCAACTGAATCGTTTGAATACCCTCTTTTGTCGTCAGTAAAATGAAGGCTCTCCGGTCTCTTGGATCTGCCGAACGAATGACAAGCCCTTTCTTGACAAGCTTATCGAGGATTTTCCCAACTGTCGTCTGATCCCGCTCAGTCGTCAAGGCGAGCTGTTTTTGTGAAATGCCTTCTTGTTTATGCAGTTCACTTAAGACTGAAAATTGTTCCGGCGTCAGACCATGTTGTTCCATCCGTTTTGTGGCCGCCCGTTTAAAAGACAGATAGCTGCGTGACAATTGCATACCCAGTGACCAATCCGATTCTTTCATGAAGACTCCCCCACTTCCGGTATAATAGTTGCACTACTTATTATTTCAACTTATTCACTATATGCCGGAAATGGTGGATTGTCAAATCTCTCTTTTTCTTTATCATGTTTACAAATTAGGACGTATAGGATTTAATCGACTCAACATGTTCATCCTTCACCTGTTGCTCAACTTGGGATTGTTGCTTGAGTTGTTCATAGACCGCATCGACCTGCGCTAGAGTCAAACGATTAACAGTCGCCAGCTTCTTGATCGTCCGCCGTAAGTCATTCCGTTTAATGACATGAACGTGGCTCGAATCCACCGTGGTTTTTTTGAGTTCACAGCGTTCACTGAAGACGATGACCGATTGGAACACTTCTTCTCCGACCGTGCCTTCCAAAAACCGTTCCATGCTCTTCAAGTGTTGTTCATTTTGTTTGATCGGATTATAGAACTTTTGTTTGTAGCGGTTTTTAAACATCTGGGTCCACTGCCGGTCCGCTTCTTTTCCGAAAATCCAGCCGCTGTAATTTTTCGATTCGAGTACATAAATCCCGCTCTCATGAATAAACGTCACATCGATTTCCGTCAATCCTTTTCCCCGTGCTTTCGGCACGTACGTATTCATGACAAACTTCCCGTATCCGCCGACTTTTTCAAGTTGTCGGGTCGTTAAATACTCGCCCCAAATCCCTTTGTCGCGAACGGCTTTCAGAAACTGTTCCTGCGTGACCTGCTTATATGTACTTTTCTCAAACGAACGTCTGCGGAAGTAAAATAAACTTCCGAGCGTGACGGCAAACCCGACCAACAGGATACCTCCTGAAAGAAGTAACATCGGAATCAACGCCGCTAACAAATCTTCCACACTTTTCATTCCTTCCTTTTTTAAACCCTTAATTTTCCACTATTCTAGAATAAACGGTATTCTTTTCAATTTCCACTAATTGTTACATCATTTTTAGTATGATACGGTAAACAAAAGGAGGCTTCTTTCATATGGACTCATTTTTATCAATTTGGTTGCCTTTGATCCTCTTGATCGTGTTCTGGCAATCCGTATCTCAACAACTGGCGAAGCAACGGGTCATGCAACAACAGCTTCTGCGCGAACTGACCCGGATTCAGGAACATCTCGGGATGACGGATGCGGCGAGCAGTCATACCTTACTCAATGAACAAATCCGTCAGCTTCTTGCTGATTACCAGACGGTCGAAGCCGTTAAACTCGTCCGGGAAACGCTTGGTTACCCGTTGCTCGAAGCGAAACAATATGTCGATGCGATCAAAGAAAATTCATCTGACAACCGTTAAACCAACCAAACAGGCAGGTCCTCCTATTTCGGAAGACCTGCCTGTTCGTGTGTTCAGCGGACTTGTTTTAATTAAGTCACCTGAATGTACTCTAAAATGCATGATACTCAAAAAAAAATAACCGGATCATTCCTCTCTGTCAGAAAGGAATGATCCGATTTACGTTTAACGAACCTGTTTTACTTTAATCATGAAACCGGGCCCGCGTCTTGGGATCCGGCAACAGACACTGCTGTTTTTGTCCGAACCATTCGTGCCGATGCTCGGCTACGAAATCATAGACGACATCCCGTAACGGTCGCGGCAACCATCGAAAAGCCGACAGAAGCGGCCAGGCACTGTTTAAATGCTTCGTAATCTGAAGCGCCGCATCTGATTTGACGTATGGCACGCCCTGTTCGATGACGACGACACTGTCTAAATCCATCGACAGCCGGTGTTTTTCAATCAGCTGTTGACCAAGTGTCCCTTGCAACGAAGCAAACTCGTAATAACCTGGATCACGTTTTAAGATGAACTGGACACTGGCATCACATAAATTGCAGTCCCCATCAAATAAAATCAGTGGTTTCATGTCTTCTTCTCCTTACAACTGAATCAGAGTCAGTCCCGTGCCGCCAAACGATACAGTAAATCGAGCATTTCGATATACAACCAGATGATCGTGACGATTAAACCGAACGCCGCAACCCACTCCATCGATTTCGGCGCACGGGCCTGGACTTGTTGCGAGATAAAATCAAAGTCCATCACGAGTGACAGTGAAGCGACAATCACGATGACGAACTGAATCCCGATCGCAAGCGGTGAACTGCCCGTCATGAACGGCAGATCAACACCAAACAAAGCGAGCAAGAAGTTGACTCCGTACAAGACGAGAATCGACAGAATCGCTGCCGTAACGGCCGAGCGGAAACGTTGTGTTACTTTGATCATGCCCGTCGAATAGACGAACCACATCGCAAACGACACGACGAATGTCGCGAGGACCGCCTTACCGACTAACCCCGGATACATGCTTTCGAACATCAGTGAAATCGCTCCGACGGCGACCCCTTCGACAATCGCGTAGACCGGTGAAAGTACCGGAGCGGTCCGTGGTTTAAATGTGATAATCAGCGCAAGAATCAACCCGAGGACGACTCCTCCGATCAAGGCCGGTACTAAAAATTGTGGATTAGCGGCTAAAAAGAACCAGGTTCCACCGGCTGCTGCCGTGACGAGCGCTAGCAAGAGGAAAATCTTACTCATCGTCCCTGCCTTCGTCATTGGCCGTTCACCGGCACGCGCCGTCTCAAAACCACGGCGTAAGGCTGGATTCACTTTAAAACGTGTTGCCATCTTGCGTTCACTCCTTCTATTTTTCTATTTCTTATTACGGTTGTTTCCCGGAAAAGTTTCAGCTTAACCAACTATTTAACGCATTTAGTTGCAGCATCACGACCGGAATCGACGCTTTGGCTGAGACCAGATGCGACGTTGCCTGTCCGACCTTCCCTGTCGTGACGAACGATTCATGCATGATGCCTTCCCCAATCGGTCCAAACGGATCACTGTCGATGATGCGGTGCTGATAACGAACGAAAATTTCTTCATCCCCTTGTTTCACTTTACATCCCGATTCCTCGAGCGGGCGGTCGATTCCGTATTCGGCATAATGCCAAACGGTCGTCGAATCCCACGGCGACCCTATATGAAGAATTTGTCCATCCGCTTCGATGAACTTTTCTAGCGGAGAACCGGGACCAAATCCGTTCTCGATCGTATGACCCGCGATAAACATTTCCGCGTCTTTTCCCCAGGCGGTGACCGACCACATCGGGTGGGCACTGCGTTTGACGTCCGGGAACGTCCGGAACAGTTCCGGCACCTTGCCGATACTCCGGGTTGGTGTCTTCGCTGGATCGTACGCCGGCATTTCCTGACGGATCGTTTCCCACCAGTCTTCCGGAACAACAGGACGGCTCCAGTTTTTTGGATCCGAATTATCCGTACTCTGTGCTGCCATCATGATCAGACCGTCTGCTGTGACGACCTCTTGCAATGCTTCAATGATCGATTGTGCGCCGCCCGGAATCCAACCGATTTCCTTCATCGAGCTGTGGACAAACACTTTCATGCCCGGTGTCACACCAAGCTGTTTTAAATCAACGATCAATCTTGATTTCGTGACCATTTGTCTTGTTTCCATCTCGCACCCCTTACTCGACGACAAGGCGAATCGTCGATCCTGTTTTGCCTTGCGTCACTTCAATTTTTGCATCGACCCTCGATTTCAGTTCCTGCACGTGGCTGATGATTCCGACCATCCGGCCGCTCGCCTGGATGGACAGCAGGGTCTCGATCGCCTGTTCAAGCGATTCCGGATCGAGTGTGCCGAATCCTTCATCGATGAACATCGTCTCGAGCGATACGCCGCCGCTCGCTTCCTGTACGACTTCCGATAAACCGAGCGCCAACGCGAGCGATGCCTTAAAACTTTCCCCGCCGGACAACGTCTTGACGTGGCGTGTCTGTGACGTATAGGCGTCAAAGACGTTTAAGTCGAGACCATATTTCTTCAAGCCTTTGCCGGCTTCCGTCTTCCGTTCGAGCAGGAAACGTCCGGATGTCATCCCGTGCAAGTGACGGTTCGCCGCTTGCAGGATCTCATCGAAATAAGCGGTTTGGACATACGTCTCAAACGTCATCCGCTGGGCGTTTTCACCGACCCCGACCCTTGCCAGTTCGCCGATGATACCGTACCGCGCATCTTCCGCCTCGATTTGTTGCTGAAGACCCGACCAGGCATCGACCAGTTGTTGAATGTGTCCCCGCTCTTTTTCGACACCAATCCGGTAATCGACGGCTGTTGAAAGCTCCGTCTCCGCCTGCTTTACGACCGGACGTAAGTCAGCGAGATCCGGACGGTCCTGTTGCTGAATCAGTTGCCGGAGACGTGTCAGACCGGTTTCGACATCCTGCCGGGTCCGACGGTCGGTTTCAAGGTGTTTCGCCAACTGTTCCATTGCTTGACGTGACATCCGCGCCTGCTCGAATTGTTCGACTGTCTCAAACCGTTCTTCCTGCAGACTCCGCGCTAAAACGACTTCTGCGTCCGCATGCTTCGCCGTATGCATCGTCAATCCTTCTTCGACGTGTTGCAGACGTCCGCGGCGTGCGGCGATGTCCTGATCGAGCCGTTGTTTTTGCTGCTGTCCTGCCGTCCGTGCTGCTTCAAACTCCGCCAACCGTTTTGTCAGTGTCTGTTGCTCATTTTCCAGATCACGCCGGGACGGGGCGTCCGGATTTCGGTTCAGCATCCCTTCGAGGCGTGCGAGTTCGAGCAGCAGTTTCGACTGCCGGTCCGTCTCTTCCTCGATTTTCCGGTCTGCCTGCTCCAGCGACTTCTCAATCGTCCGCAGCTGTTGTTCCAGCTCCTGTCGGCGTTCCTGTTGTTGCTGCAATCTGCTTTCTTGGACTTTCAAGTCGGCAATTTCCGCACGAATCACGGAACTATCGGTCGGAATGGCCTGTCCGTCCGCCAGCGTCGAAAGTTCCTGTTCGAGCTGACGTTTTCGTTCCGCGACCGTCCGGTACGTCGCCTGCAATTCCTGGTGCGCCGATTGCGCCGTTAAATAGGCTTGATGCAGGGTTTCGATATCCAGCGCTTCCGTTTTGACCGCCAGTTGCGGATGAGTCGCGCTGCCACAGACCGGACACGCTTCTCCGTCATGCAGATGCTCCGCCAGCTCCGCGGCGAGTTTCCGGCGTTCATGTTGCCGTCCTGTCGTATATGTTTTTTCCGCCTGTTCTTTTTCCGCTTTGACACGTGTCCCCTGCTCAATCAGGCGGAGCCGTTCTGTTTCATTCCGTTGCCACTCGGCATGTTTTTGCTCGATTGACTGCAGGACA
Organism: Exiguobacterium artemiae; assembly: GCF_033342815.1. Taxonomy (GTDB): domain Bacteria; phylum Bacillota; class Bacilli; order Exiguobacteriales; family Exiguobacteriaceae; genus Exiguobacterium_A; species Exiguobacterium_A artemiae_A. The sequence continues at coordinate 77,300 of NZ_JAWPEN010000009.1, read as the reverse complement.
AACCGGCGTTCCTGGAGGGTCAAGCGGGCCGTCGCGTCATCGGACAACGTCGCGATTTCCGCCTGTAACCGGGTCCGGTTACTTCGTTGCCGGATCCGCTGTTCGCGTAACGCGTCCGGATTCAACTGTGCGACGGTACGCTGTAGATCCTGTTGTTGCCGGATCAATTGTTCCTGATCCTGCAGACGTTGCAGTTCGTCGGTGATCTGCTCCAGTCGCCGGGCTGCTTCACGCATCTCCGGTTCCTGTACTGTGATTTGTTCGATTGTCCGGTTGACCTGTTCCAGTTGTTGTTGCAAGTGCTCAAGTTCCGACTGGACCGTCCGTTTCGTATTGGTCAATTGTCCGACTGTCTGCTCCTCCGCCTGAAACGTTTCGTACACGCTTTGAATTGCGGCGGCCCGGGAAGCCGCATCGTACTGTTCTTTCTGACGTGACGTTTCCGGCAACGTCAAAGCCAGCCGTTGCTCGAGCTGCACCAATTGATCGTACTCGATGAATGTCTGCTCAAGTTGTTCCGCCTGACGCAACCGTTCCGTCAACTGTTCAAGCGTTTGACGTCCCGTCTGTTCCACCGTTTTTGCCTGCCCGATTTTTTCGTCAAGTGTCGTAAGTAATGTATCGGTCTCATGACGGATCGTTGTTTCCGTCGCTTCCGACCAGTTGAGCTGAAGCGGCAATTCTTCAAGCTTCGCCAGCTGTTTCGTTTTCGTTTCTTTGATCGTTGCCGCAAGATCCAACGCTTTCCGGTGCAGCCGCTGTTGAAACTCACCGTAATGTTCCGTCTTGAACAATTGCTTAAGAATCTGCAGTTTGTCCTTCGACTCCGCCATCAACAGTTCCCGAAACTTGTTTTGCGGAAGCAACAGGATTTGTGAAAACTGTTTGTGGTCGAGCTGCAACAATTCCTGGACCTGTTGGCGGATTTCCGGAATCTTCAGCGCAAGCGGTTTCCAGCTCGTTCCGTCATGCCGGGCGAGTTCCGCTTCATGGCCGTAGTCCGTCTTATTGACCGGATGCGGCTGACTCGGTTGCCGGATGATCCGGTAACGTTCGCCTTTTAACAGAAATTCCAGTTCAACTTCCGTTTTGTCTTCCGGTTTCGCGAAATGACTGCGCAAATCGCTCATTTCCCGTTCTCCGCCTGACGTCTCGCCGTATAAAGCAAACGTCAACGCATCAAAAATCGTCGTTTTTCCGGCACCGGTATTTCCGGAGATGACGAACATCGTCCGTCCACCGAGTTCCCGGAAATCAATCGTCTGTTCGTCGGCAAACGGCCCGAACGCACGTAGTGTCAATCGTTCTGGACGCATGAAGCTTCCTCCTCTAAGACGGTTTGCATCGCATCCGTTGGTTGTTTTTCCCGGACCGCTTCATAAAATTCACGGAACAGATCGGTTATCGTCGCCTCCTGGACCTGATCGCGTGACGCCTGGACCGCGCGTGTACTTTCCCGGGTGAAGCCGGTCCGTTCAAGATGGAGAATGTTCGGATAGAGCTTTTTCAGTTTCCCCATCGGATCGATCAACGCCTCGGCATCCGTCAGGTTGATTTTGATATAATCATCTGTCGCTTGTGTCGCAACGAATACCGGATCCGTCAGTTCAGCGAGACTGCCGGTTAGTTCGCGTAAATCACGTTTGGCCGGCAACGCTTCAAACCGCCGGTCAAATGTCCCGCTGGCATTCAACGTCAGGATATCGACGCCTTTGACATGACTGGCTTCCGAAAACGAATATTTCAACAACGAACCGCTGTACCGGATTGTCTCCGATTTGATTGCAAGTGGATTATGCAAATGTCCGAGTGCCGTATACGTGAACGGAGCAAATGCACTGGCGCTGACTTGTCCCGCTGTACCGACCGACAACTGACGTTCGGAATCGGTCTCAAGTCCACCGATGACAAACGCATGCCCGACGAGGACGCTTGGTCCCTCAAGCTCCATCGTACTGATGATTTTCCGCATCGCGTCATCATGCGTCCGGATTGTTTCATCCTGATAGACATACCGGACGGTCGCCGGATCTGCGAACGGAACCGGATAAAATCGGACGCCTTTGATCTCCACCGGTTCGATCGTATCCGTCAATTTACCGGCCAGGTGCAGACCCGCCCGTTCGAGTAACGTCGTTCCGAAACTCAGCCGTTCCGCTGAATCATGATTACCGCTGATTGCGACGACCGGAATTTTCCGTTCGAGCACGATGTCGGCTAAGACCGTATCGAGCAGTTCAACCGCTTCCGTCGGCGGGACGGCACGGTCATACAAATCTCCGGCAATGATGACTGCGTCCGGCTGTTCCCGGTCCAGCAACCGCAAAAATTCCTGAAGCGCGGCGCGTTGATTGTCGAGCATCGATTCCCCGTGAACGATTTTCCCTAAATGCCAGTCGGCCGTATGAATCCATTTCATATCTCATCACGCTCACTTTTTCTCTATAATATCCTTATTTTAGCATGACTCGCGTCGTTCTGACGATGCTGTGAACGATTCTAAAACAAGTAAAACCCATGGATGGACCAGGGATTATACCCGGTCCATCCATGGGTCGCTGTAGACGTTATGTGTGAAAGGTTAGCCCCTGCTCCGTAAGCAACTGTTTTAGTTTCGGTATCGAGGACGGTCCGATTCCGTGCCACTGCAATAGTTCTTCTTCCCGGTAGGTCGCTAAAATCTTTAATGACGTTACTCCATGTTCGCTTAGGGCACGTTGCGCCGGTGTTGAGAGGATCACAAACGGATTTGCCTCCGGTTTGTCTGAATTCATTCTGGTTTCCTCCTGACAGATTAGACAAAAATCGCCTTCCTGTTTGGCCGGAAGGCGGTTTTTCGGACGACTGATCAGTCATCTTCAGTGGGTATGGCGCTTTTGCCGAAATCGTTTGACCGACGTGAAGATGGATACGGATCCTCCGATGATTGCTCCGACGACGATTCCCGTTGTAAATTTTCCTCCGGGATTCTTCGCAGAACCCGGTTCGGTTGCTGTTATATGTTCTTCCTGTTTCTGCTCGAATAACTGTTGGAGAGGGGAGGATGTAGGCTCGACTTCGACAATCCGGTCAACTTCCTGTTGACGGTCTTCCCGGCGTTCGACGCTGCAAGGTGACAGATAGAACGGATTCAGGTTCGTCCGATACCGGTCTGGATTCCAATTCGCTTGCTGAACAGCTTCAGCTGCATGGTCTGTCCGCTTCGTCTGATCCAATGGCTGGATCGATTGATCGAATTCTTGTTTCATCGTAATCACTCCTCTTCGCATTCAATTCCACCAAAAAAGCTCCGACTTACGTCTGAAGTCTTATTTACCTCTTTTTTAAACATCTAAAACATGTATTAAAAAAATTCTTTTACTAATTTGTGAACGTTTCCACAAAGTAAGTCTCGTATATGTGTTTCGCCTGTCTAGGATCCGGCTCGCCGTGCAGTAAAATCCGTCCGTCGGTAAAAGCCGTAATCCGGTAATGTTCTGCCTCGAACATCAGCAGATACGGATTGCGTAGACAGCTGATCCCGCGGCCACTCATCTCCTGTTCAAGCCGGATTAAATCACGGGCCCCTTCCCCGCGGATTTGAACGGTATCCCGGCCGCATAATGTCACGAAGTGAAGTGGCGGCGCATTGAGATACGGATAAACCGGATTATCGCCGCAGGACGGACACGAAGATTGTTTCAAAGACGCAACATCGATTTGACTCTGTTGATTGTTCCAAACATCAAATGACAGTAATGTCTGCCGTAACGCTGTCTCCGCTCCCGTCAAATACTTCAAGGCTTCCGTCATTTGATGCGCTGCAACCAGCTGAACGACCGGACTGATGACGCCCGACGTCTCGCATGTCTCCTGCTGTTTCGGTAAATGTTCAAGCAGGCAGTACAGACAAGGTGTCTGTCCCGGACGGATCGTATAGGTCATGCCGTAACTGCCGACACATGCCCCATAAATCCATGGAATGCTTAATTTTGAAGCCACATCATTGATCAGCATCCGGACACCGAAGTTATCGGTCGCATCAATCATCAAATCACTGCCGCGGACCAGACGTTCGATGTTGGCTGCCGTGACATCCTCAACCATCGACTCAATAATGACGGTCGAATTAACTTGGCTGAGCCGGCGTTTTGCTGCCACCGCTTTTGGCAAATGATCCCGCACGTCCTGTTCCGTATAAAGTTGCTGCCGTTGCAGGTTGCTCCATTCAATGTAATCCCGGTCGATCAGCGTCACGCGTCCGATTCCTGCCCGGACGAGCTGTTCCGCACTCGCTGTCCCGAGCGCACCGAGACCGATGATGACGACGTGCCGCTGTCCCAGTTGACCCTGCCCCTCCTGTCCAATTGGACGAAAGCGGATTTGTCGGCTATAACGGTCCATCATAGGCGGCTGATCCCGGTCGTCGGACTGCTCGCCGTCGCATACCGTTTTTTCTCAATCCGTCCGGCTTCAAAGCCGAGTCGTCCCGCTTCAACCGCAAGTTTCATTGCCTGTGCCATCTTGACCGGATTTTCGGCATGGGCGACCGCTGAATTCAACAGGACACCATCGGCACCAAGCTCCATCGCATAAGCGGCGTCCGCTGGTGAACCAATACCCGCATCGACGATGACCGGTACCGTCATTTGTTCGATGATAAAACTTAAGGCAAGCGGATTTAAGATGCCCTGCCCGGAACCGATTGGCGAAGCGGCCGGCATAATGGCATGGCAGCCGAGTTCTTCGAGCCGTCTTGCCAGCAGTAAATCGTCTGACGTGTACGGTAAGACGATAAATCCATCCTTGATCAGTTCTTCTGCCGCCCGTAATGTTTCAATCGGGTCCGGCAATAACGTCTTGTCGCATCCGATGACCTCGACCTTGACCATATCGCACATCCCCGATGCCCGGGCAAGGCGGGCAAGACGGACCGCTTCTTCCGCTGTCTTCGCCCCCGCCGTATTTGGCAAGAGATCATAGCGGCTTAAGTCAAGCGCTGCGAGCGGATCGGTCTGTTCCTCTGCAAAGACGTCGAGACGCCGCACGGAAAACGTCAAAATGTTTGTTCCCGATGCTACGACCGCTTGTTGTTGTGTCATTGCATCCGGATATTTTCCCGTCCCCAGTAACAAGCGTGAAGTAAATGTTTTCCCACCGATTTTTAACATGATTTATCCTCCTCCTACAAAATGAACGATTTCAATGACATCACCGGACGCAACGGTCGTGTCCGGATACCGGGACCGGTCGATGATCTGCTGATTCTGCTCGATGATGACGACTTGTCCCTGAATCTTTAGTTCCTCCAACAAATCGTGTAACGTCTTGATTTCCCCTGTCAAAGCATAGTTTTTCCCATTCAATCGGATAGTCATCTGCTTTCCTCCTGTCGTCGGCTGTTAAAACCATCCAGTGTCACTCTTGGCGTTTGCCCCATGAGACAATCGGCCAAGACGTTGGCCGTCGCCGGTGCCAGTAAGATGCCGTGCCGGTGATGGCCAGTCGCGACAAATAACCCGTCGATTCCGTCCACCGTTCCGAGATACGGCAGACCGTCACCGGTTTGTGGTCGGACACCGGCCCATGCTTCGACGAATACCGCTTCTGCAAGCGGCGGATAAAGATTGATTGCTGCCGCCAATAAGGAGCGAATACCCTCGAGGCTGACGGTCGTCGATTCATCGCCGACATGTTCCGTCGCGCCGATGATGATCCGGCCGTCTGCTTTCGGGACCAGATACACGGTGTCACCAAACAGCGTCCGGTCAAGTCGCCCGGTCGCGAGCCGGACAGACAAACATTCGCCTTTGACCGGAAATGTGTCAATCGTTGTACCAATCGTTCCTAGCAAGGTTTCAGATCCACGGCCGGCGGCAACAATGACCTGTCGTCCTGTCCGTAGTCCCCGACTCGTCATAACACCAATCATCGCCCGTTCATCCCGTTCGATACGCGAGACGGTTGTTTCTTCTTCGATTACACCACCGCGTCGTTCAATCGCACTGCGTAAGGCTTGCGTGAGTAACCGGGGATCAACTTGACCGACCGGATTAAACGTCATCTGTTGATTCGCGTGTTGCAGGCAAAACGGTTGTTCCAGATACCCGCTTCCGAGACCGGTCTCGTCAAACAATTGTTGGACCAGTCCCGGATACAACATCCGGCTGAGCGCCGCCAGTTCGTGTAACGCTTCCGGCAATTCTTCATCCGTCGCAAGCATTCCGGCCGCTGCCCGTGTTGCCCCTTGTCCGACTGTTGACTGTTCAAGCAAATGGACGCCTTGTCCGCGCTTGAGCAGCTCATAGCCGAGTGTCAAACCGATGATGCCGGTTCCGATGATTAAGACATCCGGTTGTGTCATCCCTGCATCACCGCCCGGAACTGGTTGGCTGCCTCGATCGGAGACACCTGACTGAGAATACCCGACAAGACGGCCCCACCTGCGCAGCCAGTCGCCAGGATATCCGTTAGATTGTCCGGTGTAATGCCGCCGATTGCAATGACGGGAATCGACGTCCAGTCGACAACTTGTTTCAAGGCGTCGAGTCCCCGGGGCGGTACACCTGGTTTTGATTCCGTTTCAAAGATATGCCCGTACAGGACGTAATCCGCGCCGGCCCGTTCCGCCGCCAGTGCTTCCGTCAACGAATGGACTGATTGACCAATCACAAGCTCCGGGAAACGGCGCCGGACACGGTCGACCGGAATACTGCGTGTTGTCAGCTGAACTCCGGTGCCGGTGACGACTGCCACGTCCAGCCGATCATGGACAATTAATTGCTCTGTCTTTACGCCTCGTCGCACGAGTGTTTCGATGCACACGACCAGTTCCTTCGCTGACCATAACGGCTCCCGCAGATGAATCCGGTCGGCGGACAGCGCGAGTTCCGGCAACAGGTGTTCGAGCACGTCCGCACGCTGATTGCCGGTTGTTAACAGATGTAACTGTGTCATTATTTCCCCCTTTCCACACGAAAAAGGACCACCCCATGAACTGATGGAGTGGTCCTACAAAAAAGGGCGACAGTCGTCGCATCCTCGGATGATTGATCGGAATCCACTTCCCTCCGCTAGTACGAACTAGATCAGGTTCAAAGGGTCCGGATACTTCCGTCTCAGTCTGCTGCGAGACTCCCCTAGTGTAGATATTAATTTATGTGGTACGGATGTAGTTTACCATGAGCGATGACGTTGATTCTACCCCTATCAGCGTCGCATGTCGGATTCGACCGCTTTGACCTGCTCGATCAAGCGTTCATACGCGTCGACACGTTTCGTTTGTGACAAGTCATACGTCTGTTTCAAGCGCAGGACCCGCTCGACTTTCTGATCAAGGTCCGATACCGACAGTTTTCCTTGTTTGATTCGTGCCATGATTTCCTTGTGGACCGACGTATACGCACCCGGAGCCGAGAACATCGCCATGTCGGCTCCGTTTTCGAGCGCAAGACTTGCGGCCTGGGCAAGACCATACTGTTCCGTAATCGCTCCCATCACGAGATCATCCGTGATGATGACTCCGTCAAACTTCAGTTCATCCCGCAAGACGCCGGTCATGACCGATTTTGATAACGAAGACGGACGGTTTTTGTCGAGAGCCGGGAACAGAATATGCGCGACCATCACCATTTCGGCCCCTTCCTGAATCGCCCGCTTGAACGGGACCAGTTCCGTCTGTTCGAGTTCTGCTTTTGTCGCATCGACCCGCGGCAGACCGACATGGGAATCGACGGTCGTGTCACCGTGTCCCGGAAAATGTTTGACGACCGGAACGACGTCTTCCGTCTTCATCCCCTGCATCAGCGGGACACCCAGCCTTGCGACCTGTTGCGGATCCGCACTGAGCGCCCGGTCGCCGATGATCGGATTTGCCGGATTACTGTTGACGTCAAGGACCGGAGCAAAGTCCATATTAAAGCCGTAAAAACGGGAAATCGAACCAAGTGTCCGTCCGACTTCCTCCATCAATTCCGGATCATTTTTCTGACCGAACGACAGACTCGGAGATAACTTGAGCTGTGCATCCGGCACCCGGCTGACACGTCCGCCTTCTTCGTCAAAGCCGAGGAACGCTTTCGAATCAGCGGATTGTGCTTCAGTAATCGCCGTCGTAAAAGTCTTCAGTTGATCGGTCGACGTGATGTTGCCGCCGAGTAACAACACCCCACCGAGCGCATGATCCTGCAACAGCGTTCGGTCGGCTTGGGTCAGAGCTGTTCCCGTCACACCGATATACAGTAACTGATCGACTTTTTCCTCCGTCGACATCTTCGAAATCATTTCTTGCAGTTGTTTGTCCGCCCGTTCCCGGGCCGTCGGTCGATCCGGTTGCGGCGGCTTTGTTTTCTTCGCCGGCTTCGGTTGCGGCTCGACCGGTTGTGCCGGCTCGTCAGCACAACCGGCGAGGAGGACACTTGCCAATAGAACAGGAACAATCCGCTTCAAATCGGTTCCTCGTTCCGGACGCCGTTGATCGAATAATAGACTTCAATTTCTGCATTCAGTGATTGTGAGACCGAGCAGTATTTGTCTTTTGATAAGGCAATCGCCCGGCGGACTTTATCTTCCGGTAAATCACCTTCGAGCCGGTAATGAATCGAAATCGTCGTGAAACGCCGGGGATGATCATCCGCCCGTTCGCCTTCGATATCCATTTCAAATGACGTCAGCGTCAAACGCATCTTTTCTAAAATCGAGACGATATCAATGCCGGTACAACCGGCGACCGCGTGAAGCAGGAGTTCTGTCGGCCGGGGGGCCTGATTGTCCCCGCCGTTTTCCGGCGCGGCATCCATCGCTAAGTGATGTCCGGATTCGGTTTCCCCGCTAAAACCCATCTTGTGATTCCAAGTGACTGTTGCTTGCATCAAGATCACGTCCTTTTCTGATTTAAATGATGTTTCCTACTCTGTTAGTATACCCGAATGATCGATAAGTGAAATTGACTGTCAATTCGCAATAATGCTTCTTTTCCTTTGGCAGGTAAATCCGGTTTCCGCCCATGTTAAATCATGCTATTCTGATACACGATAGTTTTTTTGCGCACAGGCGCCAGAAGTGGGGAATTATATATGTCATCATCATCGACTCGTTTGAGTCAAGCCGACTGGCTGTTAATCGCGACGTTATCCATGTTGACTTTTGTCCTTGGAACAAGCGAATTCGTCATCGTCGGTATTTTATCTGAAATCGCGGACGGGCTGAACATCACAATTGCGAAAGCCGGCACGCTCGTCTCCGCCTTCGCGATCGCCTTCGCCATCGGAACACCGATTACGATGTCCTTGACCGGACACCTTGAACGGCGGAAGTTGATGCTCAGTCTGATTTTCGTCTGGATCATCCTGAATATCTGCAGCGGGATCGCACCGAATTATGAACTGTTGCTGTTGTCACGAATCGTGACGGCTGTTCTGACAGGCGTCCTGATTTCACTGGCGATGGTCGTCGCAAGTGACAGTGTGCCGATCGCGAAACGTGGCGTCGCTGTTTCCTTCATCTTCGGTGGATTTACGATGGCAAACGTCCTCGGCGTGCCAATCGGTACATTCATCGGACAACATGCCGGTTACGCCGCCACGTTTTGGCTGACGAGCAGTCTTGGTGTCGTCGCCCTGCTTGCCGTCTTGAAAGTCGTTCCGGTCCAGCAATCGGAATCGTCCGGCTCGATCCGCGAGCAGCTCAGTTTACTCGCCAATCCACGGATCATGATCGCCTTTTTCATTCCGTCGTTCGGATTCGGTGCGACATACGTCGTCTATACGTATCTTGTCCCGGTGCTTGAACTGGAACTGAAACTGCCGTCGGCCTGGATCAGTCCGATTTTACTCGCTTACGGTGTCGTCTCGATTTTCAGTAACATTTTGGCCGGCAAAATCGCCAGCCGGAATCCGATCGGCCGTCTCCGGTTCGTCTTCATCGTTCAGGCGCTTGTACTCGCTGCGCTCTATGTGACGACAGCGTCCGTGTCGCTTGGTCTGATCAACATTGCCTTAATGTCCCTGATGTCGATTTTATTGACGACCTCGACTCAAATTTATTTAATTGATCTGGCAGAGAAGTTTAATCCGGAAGCGAAAGGACTTGCCGCCTCCCTGATGCCGGTCGCAAGTAACGTCGGGATTGCCTTCGGTTCTGCGCTCGGCGGACTGGTGTACGCGAATGGTCCAATCATGAACATCGCCCTTGTCGGCGGTGCCGTCGCTTTACTCGCCGCCGCGTTGACAGCAGTCAGTCACCGGCTCGATCAACGTTCGTAAAAAAACGCCTGTTTCCAGAGTGTCCTCTCGTGAGGAACTTGGAACAGGCGTCTTTTCGTACCAGAGACTCAGACCGAACCTTACAAGACTGTTAGGTGAACGTATCTAATTTGTTGCTTTATTTTCCAATCGGCATGGTACGGTAAGGATAGTTTTTCATCCCACTTATGTAAAAGGAGATTTTATTATGAAATCGTATCATGCCCTTCCATTAGCAACCCTCTTATTGACAGCAACCGTCAGTCCAGTCACGACCTTTGCTGCAACACCGACTAAAGCCGAGACACCAAAACCATTATCGGAAAAAGCACTCGCGAAAAAGAAAGCTGCGATTACGAAACTCGCGACGTCTTTGATCGGAACACCGTATAAAGAAGGCGGAACGACAACAAAAGGATTTGACGCATCCGGCTTCACGCAATATGTTTATCAAAAAAGCGGTCTGACACTCGAACGGACGATTGCGAAACAAGCCGCGATGCCGCTCAAAACCGTCACACTCAAAAAAGCCGTCCCGGGTGACCTGTTGTTCGTCCAGGCGAAAAAGGCGAAAGCGCCGAACTTCGTCGGAATCTACACCGGTAAGAATAAATTCGTCGCTGTGACGACGAAAAAGGTTGAATCGCAAGACCTGACGTGGAGTTACTACGCGAAACAGGATATCATTATCAAATCGTATCAATAAGATTAAAAAACGCAATCCAGAACTCCTTGAGAGCTTCGGATTGCGTTTTTGTTATAGAACGTAAGAGGTAATCAATTCAGAATAAGTGAATTCAACGACGTTTCTTTTCGTTTCAGTTTGTCTTTAATATTTCCTTCATACAAGACACGTTCTGATACCGCATCAACGATACGTATATTGATGACACCATCATCGATTCGATTCGCCGTGTAAATCAAATCATCTTTAAGTTCAGTGTAAGAGCCTAATCCAAACTTGTCTGTTACTAACGGGATATCCATCGAGTGTTTTTCTGATTTCTTTGATGCCCAATCATAGATAATCCAGCTTGATTGATCCGAATCACCTTCAAGCACAATCAGTTTTGTCCCATCCTTACTTAGTTCGGTTTGATTGGCACTGATCGAATTCAATGCTTTTAAAGGCTGAACTGTTTTCCCATCACTCCAATACGTCTTTTCTGTTGATTCATCTGACTCATTTAAGTATTCCAACGTACGATAAACAATCATCTCGTCATGGATACCTAAAATCACAACTTCTTTTTTAGAGGTATATGGTAAATTAATTTTTTGAATCGTATCGTTTTTTAAATTAAGTTTATACAACAACGTCCCTGAATTAGTTTGATAGTCTTGCACACTCACATATAAATCATCCCCAATTCGTCGATAGGGACTAAGCTCGGTCTCTATTAACTTCCGAACTTCATCAGGTGCCGGAAAGATTTTTTTGACGACACGCTGTTTACTTTCCTCCCAGTACTGCAATTCCCACTTATCGTTGTCTGGTGTCCCCATCGCATATGAGATACCCTCCTGTTCCAGCGTAAGAACGTAATCGGAACGGATGAAGCGCCGGAAGTCGGCCGGTGCGCCATTTTCATTATATGGACTTTCAAACAAGCCACTAATCAGATTATCTTTCGTTTTTTCGACATGCCCATCCAGTCCAACGTTATAATCAACATTTTTTAAACCTTGATCATACAGTTCCGCTTGAACAGACCGGACTTCCGGTTGTTTCGGATCTCCTTTGATCGTCTCAACAATAAAGTCCGATTCATCGATTGATTGAATAAATATGGTGTAGACTCCTATTGTCAGGAAACTGACGGCAGCCAGTATAAGTACAAATTTAAATTTTCGCATGACGTCCTCCTTAGACCGAAATTTTCCATTTTAATAGACGCAAACTTTTCCAAATCGTATAAGCAAAGTACAACACGAAAATCGCCAACATGATTGCTGATATTTCTTGGGATAAAAAGATATCCAACTTTTCAATCACATACACACTCCCTACTGTAATCAGGAGTAAAAAAGCGATTTCAAGAATGACAAAAATCAATCCTTTCGCTTTACGATAAGACCGTTCCACTAGAACGAGCATAAACAAGACACTAACGATAAATAGTGATAGAAGTAAAATGAAAAATAAATCTATTACGTTCATCGTATACAATTGTTTTAATGCCATCGAGATATCAAAAGATGATGCACGATAATCCTCTTTGATCAACCAATTGAAAATGACATAACTGAGCTGGATGACCACCCATTGTAATCCGATAAAACTGATAATCACGAGAGCCAGTGATGTAAACTTGGCAAAAAAGATTTTTGCCCGGCTGCCTGGTAATAATAATATGCGGTATATGTACTTGGATTCACCGAACCAATCCCGATACCAAATTTGAACAGCATACAAAATGACGAGAACGATTCCAATCAGAATGATATAGCTGAAATACGAGCTGGCCTGTTCAAACGATAATTTTCCAATCGTGCGAATCGCTTCCGATTCGCTTACTTTCGCGTAGCTCATATACTCCCGTACCTGCCGTTCGTGATAAATGACCCGCCCGACGACGGTCAGGATTTCAATACCCGCCATCGCGAGGATGACCGAGACAATCATTTTCCAGCTTCGTTTTAACTCTTCGTTTGTTAACATCAGATACTGTTTCATCGTTGATAGACCTCCCGCATCCGGTCCTGGACCGATTTTCCGTATACTTCGCGCATCTCTTCCGTATCGTGTTCATCAATGATCCGACCGTCCTGTAAAAAGACAACCCGGTCAATCAGGTGTTCGATTTCCACGATTTCATGTGTCGTCATCAGAATGCCGCGTCCTTCCATATAATGACTCGAAAAGATCCAGGCAATCTGTTCTTTCGTAAATAAATCAATTCCGGCAAATGGTTCGTCGAGCAACAGGTACGGACGGTCCAGTGCAAAACCAAGCACCAGACTGAACTTCGCCTGATTCCCTTTTGACAGTTCCAAAATCTTGTCAGTCGTCAGTAACTTGAACAACCCCATCAGTTCTTCGGCGACTTTCGGATTCCAGTCCGGATAATAGTCGCTCATGTAAAGAAGCGCATCCCCGATCGTCATATAGCCGGGCATCGTCTGCAGGTCCGGAACGAAGGCGATTTTATCACGTGAGACTTCGCCGTCGACGAGGACGGTTCCGGCATCGACCGGGACGAGACCCATGATGGCTTTTAAGATCGTTGATTTCCCTTCACCGTTTAAGCCGATCAGACAGGTGATGCTGTCCGGACGCACCGAAAAGGAGACCCCTTCAAGAATCGGTTTTTTCCGACCGTATCGTTTTTTCAAGCCATGGACTTCAAGCATCGACCTTCCTCCGTTCCGTTGATTGATAGACGGTTTCGACTTTCGTGACGACCTCACCAAGCGGAATTTGAATCGCCTGGACGGCTTCGATAAACTGCGCAACCGCTTCATCCAGCATCTCTGTCCGGACTTTTTTGACAATTTCTTGATCCATCGTGATTTTACTTGGGACGTTTCGTTCTGTCGTAATCAATTGCTGATCCTCCATTTCTTTGTACGCTTTTTGTGCCGTATTCGGATTAATTCCGAGTTGCGCGGCGATTTCCCGGCGCGATGGAATTTCCTGCCCGCATTTGAGTTCTTCCGTCGCGATTTGTTCCTTGAACCATCGGACGACCTGAAGATACACCGGGCTTCTTTGGTCAAATTGCATCGTGGTCTTGACCTCCCTTTCCCATTCACTGTATTAAAACAGTAATACACTTTCTTTCTGTATCATACGGGTAATACAGTTGACTGTCAATTACTTTCCAAAAAAAAGGTGCTGTCTCTAAAATAGAGATAGCACCTTGAATTCCATTACTTTTGATATTCCAGAATCGTCTGTTGGACCGGAATCCCAGACATCGGTACTGTGCGTTCGACGAACAAGTAACGTTTTCCGTTGACTAAAAAGCGACGGTTCCCTAAATATTCCACAAGCTTCCCGTCCTGCTTCAACTTTTCTTCGATTGCTTTGACATGGTCCTCGAGTGCATAGAACCGGTCGTCAAATGTCATCGTGATGTTTTTATTTCGGAATCCGAGTAAGTAACTGAAGAAAAACCAAAATCCCGCCCCTAGTGCGACAAATGCTAACAGAATTTGCATATGTGACTCCCCCTTTTTGTATACTTTTTTATACGCATCAATTTATGTAAGGGTTCCCATTAAAATGCATTTTTTTACTTTTTTACAAAAAAAACTGATCCCGAATCGCTTCGGAATCAGTTTATCACCTTAGTAGGGATTCGGATCTTCTTGCGGTGTATCTGGAATTTCCGTTGGTTCCGGGAAGGTATCCGGTTCCGGTTGACGGATTGGATCTTCCTGTGGTGTCTCCGGTACTTCTGACGGAGGTGTCTTCGGAATCTCATCCGGTTGTTGATTCGGTTCGTGTTCCGGCACTTCATTTGGATTTTTCTTCATGATGATTTCCCCCTTAAGATGTAATGTAATCGCCGCCGTTGATATGAATCGTCTGTCCGGTGACGTAACTTGAGTCGCGCGACGCCAGATACACATAGGCCGGAGCATTTTCCGACGGTTGTCCACGGCGTTTCATCAGTGTATCTTCCCCGTGTGCTTCGACTTTTTCTTTTGAGAACGTCGCCGGAATAAGCGGCGTCCAGATCGGACCCGGTGCGACGGCATTAACGCGGATGCCTTTTTCAATTAGATTCGAGGCCAGCGATCGGGTCAGCGTCGTGATTGCTCCCTTGGTTGCCGAGTAGTCAATCAATGACGGTGCACCGCGATAGGCCGTGACGGACGACGTATTAATGATCGCGTCTTCCTTCTTCAAATGCGGCAAGGCAGCCTGCGTCAAATAGAACATCGAGAAGAGATTCGTCTCAAACGTCTCCTTGAGCTGTTCCGGTGTGATGGCCAAAAAATCATCCTGCGGGAACTGTTTACCGGCATTGTTGACGAGGATGTTCAATTGTCCGAATTCCTTTAAGACGGTATCGATGATCGGCTGGGCATTCTCCGGTTGACTGATGTCTTGAGCAAACGCTAACGCTTTGACCCCGTAACCTTCAATCAGCTGTTTCGTTTTCTCCGCATCCTGTCCTTCATTTAAGTAAACAATCGCGACATCCGCGCCTTCTTTCGCATACGCAATCGCGACTGCGCGACCGATCCCGCTGTCCCCGCCGGTGATCAATGCGACTTTCCCCTTTAGTTTACCGGATCCGACATAATCCGGATCGTCATAGACCGGCTCCGGATTCATCTTGGCTTCGATTCCCGGTTGCTGATCCTGAGTTTGTCCCCGTGCCTGTTGATGCATCTGCTCCAACTCTTCTTCACGCATATGACCCAACCCCTTTTCCAATAGATGACTACCTTCATTAACATTCCCTTGCCATATATCAATAAACGTCTAACGAAAAAAAAAACGATAATTTTTATCGTTTTTTTTTCGTTTCTTCTATTATGAGGAGAAGAAAAATAACACAGTCATTATTCATTTGAAAATAATGGCGACCATTCACCAGACTGAATCATTTCCATCAATTTTTCTGGATACAACTTCACTGTCTCTAATTGCTCGATTGGAACATATCGATAAATCAATTCTTCGCCTTCTGTTCCGAAAAAGTCTTTATTCGTTATTTTTATATCGTCTAAAATAGTTACTTCGTAATAAAAACCGACTTCATGGAACGACACTTCGTCATATGTAAAAAAGTTCTCATGGACGGATAAAAAACGAGTGACCTCAGCTTTCAGGCCCAACTCTTCGTTGATTTCCCGAACGATTGCCGTCTCTCCGTTTTCCATCAATTGAATCCGTCCGCCCGGCAATGCCCAAAAATCATCCCGGACATTCCGATGAATCAACAGATGTCCGTCTTTGATAATCACTGCCGCTGCCCGGTGGTTAAAGCGTTGTTGCCCTACTGTAAACTTGATATCCATCTTATACTCCTCCTCCATTTTGTTATCGACCCATACTTTTTCATACTTTCACATATTCAGTAGTATGTCAGAAATCCGATAACCTGTAATAAAATTTCCCCTGGTTTGACGGCATTTCAGAATCATTCAAAACGATATATTACAATACATATTAATTGGCTATATTTAAGCAATCAAACTGAAATATTATTTTCAAAACGACCGATGCTATACTCGGTTTATCAAATTTACTACTTCGACGCAGTATTCATATACAGCCTTATACTTTAAGCAAGACAGAAACGATCTGTCACCAATCATCGACCGTCAATTGTTTTCACATCAGGAGGAACTACTACATGAAACGTATTTTAACAACCGTCACGATGAGCGCACTCGTCGTTTCAGGATTCGCTAGCACGGGTACAGGAAAAGTTGAAGCTGCAAGCTCTTCTTCTTATAAAGTCAAAGTCACGGCCGATGGATTACGTGTCCGGACCGGTCCTTCCACGAAATATAAAATCGTCGCTGGCGTAAATGCCGGACAAACCTTTAAATATTATGGTAAAAAAGGCAACTGGACGAAAATTTCATACGGTGGTAAAAAACGCTATGTCTATTCCAGTTATGTAAAACGATACAGCACAGGCAAACAGGCTACAGCTAAAAAAGCTTCTTTCTCAACAGGCTTCCTCCGTCCGACAAGCGGACGCGTCTCGCAAGGATACGGAAGTGCAAGCGGCCGCTACGGATACACGTTCCATAACGGCATCGACATCGCAGCAGCAACAGGGACAACGGTCCGTGCGACTGCTTCCGGTAAAGTCATCAAATCCGGCTACCAAGGTGCATACGGCAACTATGTCATGATGACACATAAAGTGAATGGTTTGACCTACACAAGTGTCTATGCCCACTTGAGCAGCCGTTCGGTCTATGCAGGTCAGTCAATCGCCAAAGGAACAAAAATCGGGAACGTCGGCAGTACCGGGAACTCAACCGGTTCACACCTTCACTTCGAACTTCACCGCGGCGGTTACATCTACAGCGGATCGTCAGCAGCCAACACCATCAACCCGCTAAGCGTTTTATAATTTTTTCGGATGCCCGTTTTCGGGTATCCGTTTTTTTAAACCTTTTTGAAAATAGATCCTTTGAAATAAATTCATTCTAATTATTGGAAAAAATCATCATAACATACTGCTTGTACTGATTTACTGTTTTTTTGAAAAAAGCTTTATTTACTAACTATGAATCAACATTATTCAAAAAATAACCAACAGATTTTTGACCTAAATTAAGGTAAAATAGATTTTCTAATCTCTAAAATATAAAATACCGAAACATTATAGAAATAATATTGTAATATTTAAACAAATTTACTAATGGTACACTCATCTAAGAAATTCATAGAACACCCTTACATATTGCACCACCCACATACGGATTCAGTCCGACAGATTCAAAGGAGGATTTACTGATTTGAAAAAATTACTTACTACGCTGACGGTATCCGCTATCGCCGTCGCCGGTTTCTCGACATATGCTGTACCAAAAGCAGATGCGGCAACGTTTTATAAGGTCAAAGTCATGAACGACGGATTACGGGCACGAACCGGTCCTGCTACGACATACGGCATCATTACCGGTCTTGATAAAGGCGATACATACAAATACTTAGGCCGAACCGGGAACTGGACGAAAATCCTGTACGGATCACGCAAAGTCTATGTCTCTTCTACATATGTCAAAAAATATTCTGTTACGACATCGTATAAAATTAAGATCATGGTCGACAGTCTTCGCGTCAGAAGCAGTTCCTCAACAAGCAGTTCCCAGGTCGGAACCGTCAACAGCGGTCAAACGTTCCGTTACCTTGGCCGGACGGGTGACTGGATCAAATTCTTATATAACGGTAACAAACGATTCGTTCATGCGGATTATGTAAAAAAATATACCGTCACAAGCTTAACAAGTTCGGGTGGTGCAACAAAAGCATCAAACGATTTCGTCACTCCGACGAGTGGTCCGATTACGCAAGGCTATGGTCAAGCATTCGATTGATGGTGCTTCATTCACAAGCCTCTATGCCCATTTGAACAGCCGATCGGTCTCGGTCGGACAATCGGTCTCTAAAGGTCAACTACTCGGCACTGTCGGTCAAACAGGAAATGCGTTCGGAACGCACCTTCATTTCGAACTGCACCGCGGAACGTATGTTTACAGTGCAACATCGGCGGCAAGCAGTGTCAATCCGTTGAACTACCTATAACAACTCAAACAACTCGAACGCCTCCTTATTTCTCATGAAGTAAGGAGGCGTTTTGTTTTTTTCATATGTCTCATACAACCATATATACCGCCCAATGATTGCGTTTCATCTTCTTTCATCCGTGGGAAATGAACCATACATCAATTGACCTAAGGCATGTGATATTTTATAATTCAAATAGACGTTTGAATTTATGAGGAGGGACTTTTATGGCGCATAATCATGATCACCATCATCACACCAACAATAAAAAAGTATTACTTCTCTCGTTCACCATCATCACGCTGTTTATGATCGTCGAGGTAATCGGCGGATTTTGGACGAACAGTCTGGCTTTGTTATCAGACGCGGGACATATGCTGAGCGACTCGATTTCACTTGCAATCGCACTCGCGGCCTTTCACTTCTCAAACCAGAAGCCGGATGCAAACAAGACGTTTGGTTCGAAACGGTTTGAAATTCTCGCAGCGATCTTTAACGGTGTCGCCCTGATCGGCATTTCGCTTTATATCTTTGTCGAAGCCGTACAGCGATTCGTAAATCCTCCGGCTGTCGCAACGACCGGGATGTTAATCATCAGTACACTCGGACTTTTGGTGAACCTGCTCGTTGCCTGGATCATGACCCGCGGCGGCGGGCATGAAGACAATCTGAACATGCGCGGTGCGTACCTGCATGTCTTAAGTGACATGCTCGGATCCATCGGAGCCATCATTGCCGCCCTGTTGATTCTGTTCTTCGGCTGGGGAATCGCGGATCCGCTCGCCAGCATTATCGTCGCGATCCTCGTTCTGCGCAGCGGCTATTACGTGACGAAGGCTGCAGTCCACGTCTTGATGGAAGGCACACCGAGCGACGTTGATATCGAACAGGTTGTCTCGACCATTCAAACAAACGAAGCGATTCTTGGCCTGCACGATCTTCATATTTGGTCAATCACGAGCGGTTACAATGCGTTATCCTGCCACGTCGTCGTCAAAGACGACATGACAGTACGTGAATCGGAGTCGATCCGGGAGCAACTGGACCATGACTTAAAACATGTCGGCATCACTCATGCCACGATACAGGTTGAGACCGCTCAGCATGACCATGAGAATCAGCTGTACTGTCATGGGGAACAGAAGCATGTCCATTAACAAGAACCATTCTTAAACCAAAAAGGCGATTTCCCTTCAATCGGGAATCGCCTTTTTGCTTACCATCCATACAACGTTTCGTCAGATCTTTAATTTCGCCTGATAGGCTTTTGAATAACGGTCAGCGGCAATGATGGCATCCGCCACTTCATCCGCCGTCACATCAAAGCCGCTGTGAATCGTCTCACCTTCTGCCGTCGCTGCGTGTCCGACTTTTAAGATGTCTTCGCGTGACGCATCTTTCAGTTTGACGTCTTCCAGTGTGACCGGCAGTCCAAGATCCATATAGAACGCAATGTACCGTTCGATTTCTTCCTGCGGGTGTTCTTCGAGCGCCAATTGGACAAGCGTCCCGAACGCGACCTTTTCCCCGTGTGTCAAATGGTGGATGTCTCCGTCAAGTGCCGTGAATCCGTTATGGATAGCATGTGCTGCTGCCAGTCCGCCACTTTCGAATCCAAGACCACTCAGCAACGTATTGGCTTCAACGACAGCTTCAAGCGCCGGTGTGACAACCTTTGCCTGAACCGACTCATAGGCAAGTCGCCCGTGCTCAAACAACACTTCTTCACAGCGTTTTGCAATCGCTTCGGCCGCAATCGTCGGCCGTCCTCCGGCCATTGTCGTGCCGCCGAAGGCAATGACACTCCGGACTTCGACCCATGTCGCCAGTGCATCGGCAATCCCCGAGGCAAAGAAACGGGCCGGTGCTTCGGAAATCAATTTTGTATCGACCAGTACAAGATCCGGATTTTTGTTATAAAAACGGTAACTCTCAAAAATTCCTTCATCCGAATAGATGACGGACAGTGCACTTGTCGGCGCATCGGTCGAAGCAATCGTCGGTACGATGACGACCGGCAGATGGAACTCGTCCGACACGGCTTTTGCCGTATCAAGCGTCTTCCCGCCCCCGACTCCCATGACAAATTTCACACCGGCGTCCTTTGCTTGTGCGGCAATCCGTTCGACCTCATGTTTTGAGGCTTCACCGCTGAAGTCTGCTTTTTCAATTTTGATTCCTTCTGCTGAAAACGAAGCATGGACACGTTCCTCGACGATTTTCCAAACGACATCATCGGCGATCACAAGAGCCACGTCGCCAATCGGACTCACATATGTACCGAGCCGATCAATGACGTTTTTTCCTTGGACATACTTCGCCGGACTAATGAAAACACGTTCTGACATGTTCAACATCCTTTCTTTCTTCAACGACAGTATCAACAATGGCTTACATTTTAAACCATTCCTTTTCAGTCTGTTCGTTAAACGCCAAAAACCGTTTCGACTCGAAATCGAAACGGCTTCTTTCTAGACCAATTGAATTTAAGCAACCCGCGACTGTTCCGTCCGGTACGCTTTTTTCCGACCGAACAATCCGCCGAGGACAGCCCCGATGATGGCCGGAACGACCCAACCGAGTCCAACGGAAAAGAACGGCAACACGTTTTCAAAGACACGCAAGACCGGTTCGACCGGTGCTTTCGCCACCTTCAATCCGTCAAACAGACTGACGGCAAACGTCATCCACATCGCGCCTTGATAGACGGCCGGTTTTCCTTTAAAGACGTTATGTAAGAACGTCAGGAAGATCAGACAGATCGCTAACGGATACAGTGTCAACAGAACCGGTTTTGAGATCGCAATCAACTGTGTCAGTCCGATATTGGCGACAAGTGCACTGAAAATCGACAGACCAATCGTCCATTTGACGTACGAAATCCGCGGCAACAATAGCGAGAAGAACGACGCACAGGCAGTAATCAGACCGACACTCGTCGTCAGACACGCGACCGTGATCATCAACCCGAGTAAAATCGAACCGTATGAGCCGAAGTAATAATCGGACACCGCCGACAGAATTTCCGCTCCGTTCGTCAATGGACCGATTTTCGAGATGCTCGATGCGCCCATGAAAGCAAGGGCTGAATACGTTACGGCCAGTAAACTTGCCGCGATCAAAGCAGCTTTCGAACAAATGACGAGCAACTGTTTTTTCGACGTAACGCCTTTTTCTTTAATCGCCGAAATGATGATGATTCCGAACACAAACGCTCCGAGTGCATCGAGCGTCAAATAGCCTTCCTGGAACCCGTTAAAAAAGGCATTGTGCTGATATGTCGTCAAAGGATTCTGAAAACTTCCGATGGGTTTAATCACGGCGACGAGAATCAATAAGCCGATGAATGTGATCTTAATCGGTGTCAGGATTTTGCCGACGACATCAACAATTTTTGTCGGATTCAGTGACAACAGACAAGCGACCGTATAAAACAGAATCGAAAAGATCAGCAAGGGTGTCGACGATGCCCCTTCTCCGAAGAATGGTTTGATGCCAATCTCGTACGAAACGGTTCCGGCACGCGGAATCGCAAAAAACGGCCCGATTGCCAAGTACAGGATGATGGCAAAGACAAGACCAAAGATCGGATGGACCCGGGACGCCATCGCCCGTAAGTCCGGTTCACCGGAATAAGCAAATGCCAAGATGGCAAGTAACGGCAAACCGACACCTGTGACCAGGAATCCGGCGTTGGCAATCCAGACGTTGTCCCCTGCCATTTGTCCGAGCATCGGTGGGAAAATCAAATTTCCGGCCCCGAAAAACAAGGCAAACAGCATCATACCGATGACGACGATAAAGGATGTTGGAACTGTTTTAGACATAAGAAACCTCCACTATTAAATTACGACCTGATTCGTTGACTCCAGCAAAATCAGGTACTTCGTTCGAAAGAATAACATAGGTCTATGACCTCGTGCTAGGAGTTTATCTGGTGAATATTCTGAAAATTTAGCTGAAAACGTTCTCGTATCCTTTAATAGCGAAATATTACCATTTTGGGCTGCTCTTTTGAAATCGGTAACATAAGTTCATCTGACTAGGAGGAAATCATGAAACTTTCACCAACTACTTCACGTATGGATAATTATGGTTTTTTTAGACAAAGGAGGAATCTATATGAAACGATTTTTACTTGCCGCCACCTTGACTGGTTTGCTTGCCGGCTGTTCCGATGCGCCGGAAGCCGAAAAGGCCGAACCGCAGAAATTGACCTTCAAACAAGATCATCAGACGATTCAAATCATTCCACTGTATGATGCCTATCAGTCGTATGTCGATGCTACATTAAAAGAGCCGACCGAGAATGGGGCCCTGTTTGAAAAACATGTGATGGCTGCGAAAAACAAATGGATTGAAAAAGAAAAACTGACAGATACCTATACAGACCGGCGGATTTTAGAAATTCCGACCGATAATGCAGAAGAACTGAACAAAACGATCGCCTACTTAAAAAAACATCAAGATGCCATTCAGCAACAGATTAAGAAAAGTCTGCAGACTTCAATTCAAAAATTGCCGCGAACCGATAAGCTGACGGTCTTCGTCGCGCCCTATGATGTCCATGATGCGGCCGAGATCAAGCGCCATGGCGGAGTCAACGGTTTCGCCTCCGGAACCGATATGTTCACGCTCTACTTAGCGAAAGACTTCTCAAAAGATACACTCGCAAATGCCGTTGCTCATGAATACCACCATACCGTTGCTTTTGAAAGCAACACGCACGACTCGATCTTCAACAGTATCATGTTAGAAGGTGAAGCGGACATGTTTGCTGCACAGGTCTATCCAAAAGGGAAATCGGAAGCGACCGAACCGTTACTCGATCATACGCTCGAAAATCTGTTGACACAGATCAACAACCATAACGTCGATGCGTACGATTTACGATATGGCAACTATGACAAAGACATTCCGCCACTTGCCCAGTATACGCTCGGCTTTATGATCATGACGGATTTCATTCAAAAAAATTCAGATGTTCCCGTCGCCAAATGGACCCAGATGCCGCCGGCTGATATTTTAGAAAAAACCGATTATGCGAAAAAATTAACGATCCGGTAAGCAGCATCCGGACAGAATGAGGATAACAAAAACCACGAGTTGTGTATCTGTTAAAAGGTACATAACTCGTGGTTTTGATATTTTTAGTTGTTCACTCATTTAAAAGCCGGAATCGCCGTTTCGTCATAATTATCTTCGAGGAATTTTTTGACTTTCGGACTTGTCATTGCTTTCGCAAGTTTTTGAATCGCTTCTGAATCCTGATTGTCCTCACGGGCAACGAGCGTGATCGCAAAGTCATTCTCGACGCCTTCCGTGACGAGCGCATCCTGTTTCGGCGTCAGACCGAGCGGTGAGGCATAGGCCGGCGTCATGATGACCGCATCTGCATCGTCATAAAGACGGGCCAGCATCAGTAAATCCACTTCCTTGAATTTAAAGTCGCGTTTGTTTTCCGTGATGTCTTTCATCGTGTAATACGGACCGCTTTTCTTTTTCAACTGAATCGCATCATGTTGGGCAAGTAAAGCGAGCGAGCGGTCGATGTTCGAGACGTCATTTGCGACGGCAATGACAGCGCCTTTCGGCAATTGGTTCATCTTTTTATACTCTTTTGAGTACAGACCGTAGTTCGCAAAGTAAATCGGTTTGATCGGTACAAGATTGGCTTTGTTATTGCGGTTGAATTCTTCCATGTACGGAACGTGCTGGAAGAAGTTCGCATCTACTTCTTTTGCTGCGAGGGCACTGTTCGGCTGCACGTTGTCACTGAGGACAACGACTTCCAGATTAACGCCCTCTTTTTTGAGTTCCGGTTTAACGAGATCGAGAATTTCCGTCATCGGTTTGATCAGTGACGCGACTTTTAATGTCTCGGTTTTTGACGCCGATTCCTGTTCGTCTTTTTTATCGGCGTTGCCGCATCCAGCTAACGCCAATACAACAACACTGAGTACTGCCATGATTTTTTTCATCTTGAATTCCTACTTTCGGTTAACGTTTATCGAGCAAGCGTGCTGCGGTCGTCCCGGCAAATTGAATCAGTTGGACCAGGACGACCATGATTAAAATCATATAGAGCATTAATTCCGTCTGAAATTGCTGGTAGCCGTACCGGACAGCAAAGTCGCCGATACCTCCGCCCCCGACAACCCCCATGATCGTCGAGTAGGAAATGAAGCTGACGATTGATGTCGTCAGACCGAGGACAAGGCCGGACCGGGCTTCAACAAATAAAAACTTCAGGACGACTTCTCGCGTCGAGGCGCCCATCGAGACGGCCGCCTCGATGACACCTTTCGGCACTTCAAGCAACGATTGTTCGACGAGCCGTGAGTAATGGGCAATGGCAATGACCGCCAGTGGGACGGTCGCCGCTGCTGTTCCAATCGCCGTCCCGATGATGAGCCGCGTAAACGGAATCAGGAAAACGACGAGCAATAAAAACGGAAATGAGCGGATTGTATTAACGAATAAATTAAGACTCGAGAAGACGAACCGGTTCGATAACAACTGTCCTTTACGTGACAGATAGAGCCAGGTTCCGAGCGGTAAACCGACGAGAACTGCCGCGAGAATCGAGATACCGACCATCACGAACGTTTGTCCGATCGCCAGTCTGATTTCCGAAGCATATTCAAGCACGATGTCAGGCATGTGGATCCCTCCGATCTGTCAATTGGGTCAGGAACCAACCGGCATCACTTGTAATTTCCGTGATCCCCGCCGGCTCGGTCGCTACGGTCGCTTCAATCCGGCCGTCCGCCATGACCGTGACCCGGTTGCAGATGCTCTGAATCACGTTCATCTCATGGCTGACGAGGACAATCGTCACGCCAAGCGTCTGATTGATATTCTGCAACACACGCAGGATTTCTGACGTCGTACTCGGGTCAAGCGACGACGTCGGTTCGTCACATAACAGGACACGCGGCCGATTGGCGAGCGCCCGGCCAATCGCGACACGCTGTTTCTGTCCCCCGCTCAGTTCAGACGGATACTTCCGGGCAAAGGATTCCAGTCCAACAAACCGGAGACACTCCTGAATCCGTTCCGTCCGCTCCCGCTTTTTGACACCGGCCAGTTCAAGCGAAACGGCAATGTTTTGTTCGACCGTCTTGTTCCCGACCAGATTAAAGTCCTGAAAAATCATGCCGATATTTTGCCGGGTCTGCCGAAGCTGTCGGTTCGACAGGTTCGTTAAATCCATTCCATCAAATTCGATCCGACCGGTATCCGGTCGTTCCAGCAGATTCATCAGCCGGAGCAACGTTGATTTCCCGGCTCCGCTCGCTCCGATGATTCCATGCACTTCGCCCTGTTCAATCGAGAGGGCGACAGACTGGATGACCGGCTGTCCGGAAAAAGCTTTACTGACATTCTGTAATGAAATCATCTGACACCCTCCCTTACAACGTGTTCCATTCTACCGTAAACCGGCTCTTTTTGTCATGCCCTGTGCTCTTTTTCTTTCCCGCGTCATTTCGCTAATTAGGTAAACCATTCAAACCAACGCTAAAAGAAAGGTGGCAGATTGTTATTCCGCCACCGTGATTTCAAAAAAGAAACACTCTTTTCACGCAACTCCTGCAGGAAAAAGCGCATTTTTGCGCTGTCAGAGACAAACAAGACCCGCTTTCCTGCCTTTGGGCAGGAAAACTGGCTTGTGTCTCGCCTGAGGAAATGGCGTGAAAAATGAGTGCTTCCTTTTAGAGTCAGCCTCTTCAATTTTTACTGTTTAACAACCAGGATCATCCTTCAAATTTCTTGACGATCGTCGCGATTCCTTGACCGCCGCCGATGCATAGAGTTGCGAGACCATGGCTTTCGCCGGTCCGTAACATCTCATGAATCAGGGTAACCATGATGCGTGTTCCGCTCGCGCCAATCGGATGACCGAGCGCAATCGCGCCGCCGTTACGGTTTAGCTTCGCCGGATCAAACCGGAGTTCTGCGTCGACTGCCAGTGACTGGGCGGCAAACGCTTCGTTCGCTTCGATGACGTCGATTGCGTCCAGGCTCAGACCGGCTTTTTGCAACGCCTGTCCGACCGCCTTGACGGGACCAATCCCCATGATGCTCGGATCGACGCCGGACGTTCCGTTCGCAACGATTTCAACGAGTGGTGTCAGACCGAGTTCTTTCGCTTTGCGGGCCGACATGACGACGACTGCTGCCGCTCCGTCATTGATGCCGGAGGCGTTGCCGGCTGTAACTGTACCGCCTTTTTTGAAGGCCGGACGCAAGCGGGTCAGTGACTCTGCAGTTGTTCCGGCACGCGGGAACTCATCTTCCTTAAAGACAACCGGATCACCTTTACGCTGCGGAATCTCAACCGGTGTGATTTCCGCCTGGAAACGGTCCGCTTCGATCGCCTGTCCCGCTTTTTGTTGACTGGCTGCTGCGAACTGGTCCTGGGCTTCGCGGGAAATCGCATATTGATCGGCCAGGTTTTCCGCTGTAATCCCCATATGATAATCATTAAAGGCACATTCGAGACCGTCTTTGATGATCGTATCGACTAACGGCTGGTCGCCCATGCGTAAGCCGGTCCGGGCTCCGCCCAAGAGATACGGTGCCTGACTCATGTTTTCCATTCCGCCGGCGACGATGATGTCGGCTTCCCCGGATTTGATGGCTTGAAAGGCAAGGTGGATTGCCTTCAGACCGGAACCACAGACTTTGTTGATCGTCATGGCCGGAACCGTTTCCGGAAGACCGGCGAAGAGACTTGCCTGACGGGCCGGATTTTGTCCGAGTCCCGCCTGCAAAACGTTGCCCATGATGACTTCTTCAACGAGATGCGGCGCGACATTCGCTTGTTCGAGTGCCGCCTGAATGACCGTTGCCCCGAGTTTCGTTGCCGGGACGTCCTTTAAACTGCCGTTAAAACTGCCGATTGCTGTTCGTGTCGCACTGACGATGACAACTTGCTCACTCATCCTGATGTCCCCCTTATTGAATCGTGTAACCGCCGTCCAGGACGTTTGCCTGACCGGTAATGCCTTTTGCTTTACGGCTCGCGAGGAATAACGCATAATCCGCGATTTCCTCGACCGCAAGCAACCGTTTTTGCGGGACAAGCGGATAGATGACGTCTTCGAGGACTTTTTCCAGTTCGACTTGTCGTGTCTTCGCAAGATCCGCCATCTGATTACGGACGAGCGGTGTATCGACATAACCCGGGCATAAGGCATTGACCGTGATCCCGTGTTCCGCCCCTTCGAGTGCTGCCACTTTCGTCAGACCGAGGAGACCGTGTTTCGCAGAATTATAGGCCGCTTTTCCGGCAAAGCCGATCAGCCCGTTGATTGATGCCATGTTGATGATCCGACCGTATCTTTGGTCCTTCATGATCGGGAAAACATGCTTGATCGCCATAAACGGTGCCGTCAACATGATTTTGATCATCAACTCAAACTTCTCCGTCGGAAAATCTTCAATCGGTGAGACATGTTGCAGACCGGCGTTGTTGATTAATACATCAATCCGACCGTACTGTTTTATCGTTTCGGCAAACACAGACTGGACTTCGGTTTCATCCGTCACGTTCAGCGTCAGTCCGATGACATCGTGTCCCGCTTCCTGCAATGACTTTGCCGCTGTTTCAGCTGCTTCCGTGTTGACGTCCGTAATGACGACCTTTGCTCCTGCTTCGGCGAAGGCTTTTGAAATTTCAAGCCCGATTCCGCTTCCTGCTCCCGTCACGAGGACGATATCTCCGTTGACCATCTGACTCACTCCCCTATGCTGATGCGTTCAAGTTCCGGACTGACGGTAAAGTCCGCTTCCGTGACGTTGCGGATGTCTTCGACCGTCAATCCGTTTAACGTCTCGATTAAGACCATTCCGGCTTCCGTGAAATCAAAGACAGCTTTATCCGTGATCAACCGGTTGACGACCTGGCTGCCCGTCAACGGTAACGTACAACGTGTTTTAACCTTTGACTCGCCGTACTTATTGACGTGTTCCATGATGATGACGACCCGCTTGGCGCCGTTGACGAGATCCATTGCTCCACCCATTCCTTTGACCATCTTGCCGGGAATCATCCAGTTCGCGAGATCCCCGTTTTCGGCGACTTCCATCCCGCCGAGAATCGCGAGATCAATATGACCGCCGCGGATCATGGCAAACGATTCGGCACTGTCGAAGTACGACGCGCCTTTTTGTGCCGTGACCGTCTCTTTGCCGGCATTGATTTCGTCAGCATCGATTTCATGCTCAAGCGGATATGGTCCGATGCCGAGCAATCCATTTTCCGATTGCAGCATGACGTGGACATCATCCGGAATCGCATTGGCGATCAGTGTCGGAATTCCGATGCCGAGATTAACGTACATGCCGTCCTCGATTTCCTGCAGGGCACGGTTAATAATGATTTCTCTTGACGTTGCCATAATATCTCCCCCTTATGCTTCCCGGACTGTCCGGCGTTCGATCCGTTTTTCGTAGTCCGTCCCGACGATGATCCGTTGGACGTAGACAGCCGGTGTATGAATTTCATTTGGATCGAGTTCACCGACTTCGACCAGTTCTTCGACTTCAACGATCGTCACTTTTCCAGCTGTTGCGACAAGCGGATTAAAGTTCCGCGATGTTTTCCGGAAGACGAGATTCCCGAGCTTGTCCGCTTTCCAGGCTTTGACAAGGGCAAAGTCGCCGACAATGCCTTCCTCGAGCAGATAGGTCTTGCCGTCAAACTCTTTTTGTTCCTTCCCTTCCGCAATCGGTGTCCCGACGCCGGTTGGTGTATAAAAGCCGGGAATGCCTGCTCCGCCGGCCCGGATCCGCTCCGCCAGTGTGCCCTGCGGCACGAGATCGACTTCAATCTCACCGCTTAAGTACTGTTGCTCAAACGTCTTATTTTCCCCGACGTACGATGAGACCATCTTTTTGATCTGGCGGGATTGTAATAAGATGCCGAGTCCGAAGTCATCGACGCCACAGTTGTTACTGACGACCGTCAAGTCCTTGACGCCTTGTTCCTGTAAGGCAGCAATCGATTTTTCCGGAATCCCGCACAAACCGAACCCGCCGACGACGAGCGTCGCGCCGTCAAAGATGTCGGCTGTCGCTTCTGTAAATGAATCGTAGATTTTTCCCTGTTGCATCGTTCATTTCCCCCTTTTTTAATCCCCGTTGCTTAATACAGACCTGTCAGATTGTACAGTCCGATCATCAGGAAGACCGTCACTGTTTTTAAAATCGTAATCATAAAGATGTCCCGGTACGATTGACGGTGTGTCAAGCCGGTAACCGCAAGCAAGGTGATGACCGCTCCGTTATGCGGTAACGTATCCATACCGCCGGACGCCATCGAGATGACCCGGTGCATGACTTCCGGCGGAACGCCGCCGGAAGTGATTGCCTGTGTATATTTATCCGACATCGCACTGAGGGCGATTCCCATACCGCCGGACGCGGAACCGGTCACACCGGCAAGTGCCGTCGTCGTGACCGCCCCGTTGACGAGCGGATCGGTGAACGTTGACGAAATACCGTTCGAAACCGTCTTGAAGCCCGGTAACGCGGCGATGACACCACCGAAGCCATACTCGGCACCTGTATTCATGACGGCCAGTAACGCACCACCGATACTAAGGTTCAGACCGGCCTGGAAGTTCGTCCGGATTTTTTTGAAGTCATACAGCATGGCGGAGATGATACCGATAATCAAGGCCATTTGAACGGACCAGATGGCCAAAACAGCCGGTGTCTCGATTTTACCGAACGCTTCGAGACCAATCGCAGCGAAATCAAAGCCTTCCGGATACCAGTTCGGAATCGCCAGCGTAAAGTATTTGTTCATGACGGCGACTAAAATTAACGGAACAAATGCCAGGACTTGGCGATAGACCGGCTGCTGCGCTGTCTCAAGCGTCATTTCCGGTTCATTTTTCAACTCCATTTGCGGAGCCGTGCTGGCGGCTGTCGCTTCAAAGCCGGCATACCCTTCCCCTGCTTGATGAGCTTTGCGTTTACGCGATTCGAGATAGAACATCCCGACCGTCAAAATAATCAAACCGCCGACCGATCCCATGATCGGTGCTGCGTAAATATCTGTTTTAAAGAACGTCGTTGGAATGACGTTCTGGATTTGCGGTGTCCCCGGCAGAGCGTCCATCGTAAATGTAAACGCACCGAGAGCAATCGTTCCCGGAATCAGACGTTTCGGGATATTCGCTTCCCGGAACAGATTGGCTGCGAACGGATAGACGGCGAAGACGACGACGAACAGGCTGACGCCGCTGTATGTCAAGATGGCTCCGAGCAGCACGATGGCGAGAATCGCCCGTTTCGCTCCGATCATCCGAATGATTGACTTCGCAATCGATTCGGCGATTCCTGACATCTCGACGACTTTCCCGAAAATGGCTCCGAGAAGGAAGACCGGGAAGTAGGCCTTAATGAATCCGACCATTTTTTCCATGAAGATATTCGAGAAGAACGGTAAGACCCAATCCGGGTTCGTCAATAGGACGGCGAACAATGCACAGATCGGAGCAAACAGGATGACTGAAAAGCCACGGTACGCCACGAACATTAATAAAGATAAGGCAAGAAGAATAATAATCAGTTCCATGATGAATCTCCTTTTAATTTTTAGTAAGCGCTTTCAATTGCTTCTTCATCATTTAACAATTGAATCCACAAATGGTCAATCAAAAACCGCAAAACTATAAGTACAACTTATAGGTCCTATAACTTCACATTATAGACACATTTCATTTTTGAAGTCTTTTTTGGAAATCTTATAGCCGGATGAAGGACTATTTAACGTTAATAGCGTATTCTAACGGTAGAAGGATTTATAAGACGAAAGCAAGGTGCGTAAATTTGAAAACGATTCTGTATGACCTTCTCCATAACCTGACCCTATTGATGAGCGGCTTTTATCTCCTTGGAAAGCTGTCACCTCATCCGATTACCGTCGATTCCAAACGTTCGGTCCGCATTCTGTACGGAATCAGCCTGAGTATCTTATCTTGGTTGCTGATGCAGATGACTTTTGAACCGGCTCCCGGTATCCTGATCGATTTGCGGCACATTCCCGTCATCGTCGCCGCCTATTTCGCCGGTCCGTTGCCGACGATGATTGTGACTGCCGTCATCATCCTGTACCGTTTCAGCGTCAGTTTGAACAGTTCGGCGTATGCCGCGGCACTGTTCATTCTCTTGATAGCTGCCGGAACGTCGCTTCTCGTCAAATGGTTACCAATCTACTCCAAGCGGACTTTTACAATCGTGACGATTTATGGGACGGTTCTGCACGGGCTCGTCTTGACGTACGTCTTAGCTGACACGGGACTGATCTTCGATATTCTCAGTGTGGTGTTGCCGGCCTCGTTCATCAGCAGTTGGCTCGCGCTTGTCGTCATCCGCGATATCCGGTTGACAAAACAGTCGATGCGGACCTGGCAGCAAACGGCACAACGCGACTTCTTGACCGGGCTGCATAATTTCCGTGCTTTTACGGATCATTTTGATGATTTAAAGCAACAAACGATCTTACAGCAGCATGAAGTGGCTTTGATTACGATTGACATCGATCACTTCAAGCATGTCAATGACACGTTCGGTCACGAAGCCGGCGACGCGGTCCTGCGACAATTCGCTTCCCGTTTGCGGGACGGTGTGACGGATGCCGGATTCATCTCCCGCAACGGCGGCGAAGAATTTTCTGTTCTCGTCGAACAGTTGACGGTCCCGAAAGTCCTGGCGCTCGCAGAACAATTACGGGAACGGATTGCCACTTCGCCGTTTCAACTGCCAAACGGTACGCTGTTACCGTTGAGCGCCTCATTCGGCGTCGCTCATTTTCCGAAATCCACACCCGAGATTCAGCAGCTGGTCACAGATGCGGACGTCGCATTGTACCATTCCAAACAAAACGGACGGAATCAAGTAACGCTTTTTGTAAAGGAACTTGAAGTGGCGATTACCCATCCTGTCGATTAGGGATGGACGAATCCGGAAAAATCGGCTACGTTTGATGATGAGGAAGGTGATTCATCATGAAATTAACAAAAGGACCTTACATTATCATCGGTCTATTGCTTGGTCTGCTCTTCGGTTACATCGGCGATAACTTTTACCTGTATGTCTCTGCCGGGATTTTAGTCGGCGCGATGCTCGAAGGGTATGTCGCCTGGCAACAACGAAAAGAACGAAACAAATCCAATCATTCTTAAGGAGGAAATACGATGGGCTTCAGTGAACTGTTTGTCTCGACCCTTGCGTACATCGGTGTCGCCACACTTTTGCTTGCAATCGGAGTCGTCTTGTTTGAAGTAACGACGAAATCAAAAGAGATGGAACTGATCCGTCAGGGGAAAAAAGCGGCCGTCTACGCGTTCGGCGGACGGATTCTCGGTCTTGCGATCGTCCTTTACTCAAGTATCACAAACTCGGTCAGTATTCTCGATATGGTGTTATGGGGTGCCCTCGCCATCGTCTTCCAAATCGTCCTGTTCTATTTGGCAGACTTGATCATTCCGCGGATCAGCATGACAAAAGAAATTGATGCCAATAATGAAGCCGTCGGTTTGTTATTGCTGTTCCTGTCGATTTCAATCGGTCTGATCATCGCAGGTTCCCTTACATACTAAAAAGAGCGCCAACAATCCGCTAATGGATTGTCGGCGCTTTTTATTTTTCCAGATCTTCCAGTTCTTTTTGCGAACGGGGATAGCCGTTTGCCTGCCACTCCGCCCGGTAAATCGAGTCGAGTTTCGTCAATCCGACTTCATCCGGATCCTTATCGGCATCCGGACTGGAGTCCTGATCGAGATGCGTTAAATATTCTTTTAGCGGATCCGCACTTCGTTTATCCTTGTTCTTCAATAATAGAAGTCCGGCCCCCGCCAAGACACTTGCTCCGAATACATATCGTTTTCGTAACCGCATCGGTTTCCCTTCTTTCTCTAAAAACACGACTCAGACAAGTCCGCCTCCGTCCCGTAACTCAGGATGCGCGAGCCGTCTGACCTGTCCCTGTTCGATTGTCAGGACATGATCCGGCTGCCGTTCGAAATAACCGGTTTCGAGGACACCGGTCAAACTTTTCAGTTCCTTCGCAAAATGATGCACGTCCTGGATCCGTTTGAGATCCACATCCAAAATCAGATGTCCACCATCCGTGATAAACGGTTTCCCATCGTGTTCCCGTAGCGTCGCGTCGACATGCTTGTCCTGTAAAAAACGTTCGACATACGGTCTCGCAAACGCATCGATTTCGACCGGTAACGGTCCGGTCAGATGATGGACGAATTTCGAAGCGTCTGCTAAGTAGAGCACTTCGCGACTCATCAGTGCGACAACCTTTTCACGGAACAGCGCACCACCGCCGCCCTTGAGCACCTGGAACTGCGGATCGATTTGATCAATCCCGTCGACGGTCAGATCAATCTGCGTCACTTGTTCGAGCGACAGCAGCGGAATGTTCAACCGTTCGGCTTGTGCCGCCGTCTCGTCTGACGTCGCCACCCCTTGGACCTGTCCGCCTGCTTCGATCCACTTGCCGAGGACATCGATGAATATCCGGGTCGTCGAACCTGTCCCGAGACCGAGAACCATCCCGTTTTTGACATGCTTGATGGCAGCTTCTGCCAGCATCGTCTTCTCCTGTTCATACATCCGCACCACTCCTTCGTTACTACCCTATTCCCGATTGCTCAGGAGTTCAATCGACGAGTCTCGACGTCTCTTGTAAGTACATCTCAATCGTAGAAAGCAGTGGTTCCAGTGCTTGATGCCAAAAATCAACAGAATCCGGTTTGCCGTTCATATACTGTTCAATCAGTTCTTCAATTGTCGCCTGTCCCGATGCGCGCAACAACGGTTCAAACTGACTGGTGAATGCCACTTTGGATTGTTTGATGGACGCATACAATTGGTTACTCAATAAATAACCGACTGTATAAGGAATGTTATAGAACGGTTTCCCTGTATCATAAAAATGACCGACATAGATCCAGGTATAAGGAGCTGGTTCTGCCAATAGATTGCCATATAAACGTGTGTCTTCCTCCCGCATCAGTTCGGCAATCCGTTCGCTCGAGACCGCTCCCCGCTGTCGTTCGGCGTAAAAACGTTGTTCGAATCGGAACATGGTCGGGATGGTTCCGACATATTTTAAGCCTTCCTGAATTTTGATTTCAAGCATCGCCAGTTTTTCTTCACGCGCCGATTCTTCTATGACAGCATCAAGGACCAGGTTTTCCATGAACGTCGAGGCCGTCTCAGCAATACTCGTTCCTTTGATCTGGTCGAGAAACGGTAATTCATGCAACAGTGAATTATGATAGGCATGACCCAGTTCATGGGCAAGTGTAACCATATCCTGATAGGCATCGCGGTACGTCATGAAAATCCGGCTTTCTTTAGCGACCGGGAAAGAGGCACAGAAACCGCCTTCCGCTTTATGCGACCGGTTTTCCGCATCAATCCATCCCTTGTCAAAAACGTCTTTTGTAAAAGCTGCCAGCCGCGGATGAAGTCGATTAAATTGATGCAGGATGATCGATTGTGCTTTCCCATAGGAAATATGATCATGTGAAGTAAAGATATTCGCCTCTAAATCGTGCCATTCCGGATCCGCAACATGTGCAAGGTACAACTTGCGTTCGTAATAAGAGCGGAACAGCGGACGATTTTGATCAATTGCCGCGAGCATTGCCTCAATCGTTGATTGTTTCATCCGGTTTTGTTCACACAGTTCGGTTAACGGATCATTCCATCCCCGTTTCGCATAGACTTGCAACCGAAATCCGGCAATCCGGTTTAGAATCATCGCAAAGTCATCGCGTTCAGCAGCACATGTTTCAACAACAGCTGCCGCCGCTGTTTGCCGCTCACTTCGTGTCGCTCCATAGAACGCTTGATGCAGGGCATGTCCAATTGTGACGTTTGTTTCAGCAAGCGGAACCCG
Source organism: Exiguobacterium artemiae (assembly GCF_033342815.1). Classification (GTDB taxonomy): domain Bacteria; phylum Bacillota; class Bacilli; order Exiguobacteriales; family Exiguobacteriaceae; genus Exiguobacterium_A; species Exiguobacterium_A artemiae_A. Next base: position 41,929 of record NZ_JAWPEN010000009.1, on the reverse strand, counting down.
TAATCCGGTCAAACGCTGTTCATATAATTGTTCCCATGCTGAAAATCCGTCAACCGCCAGTGCTTGAATTAATTTTTCCTGTTCTGCCGGCAGACGTCGTTCCATAATGGCGCGTCGTTCGGTCAGATAATAAGACGACGTTTCAGATTGAAGAATTGTCCACTCTGCTTCTGACAGCTTCGATAACCGTTCCTCGAAGACCGTTTCACTTGTCCGGAGACTTGCTTGCAGCGTCTCGGTCTGCTCGAGCAGCCGGTTCACTTCTTGACGCGAAACATCTTCCGCATACAAACAATAAACAAAATCACTCAGTTCTTCAACGTGGCATCTGATTCGCTCTAATGTCGATAATTCTGATGATACCGATGTTTGACCGGTACCAAACCCGTCAAGTTGTTCCTGTAACGTGGTAATCATTCTTTCTGTTTCCTCAATCGAATACAGCTGTTCCAGTTGCCAGCGGGAATCGGTCGTAGGCATAGGTTTTCCTCCTCTATCTATACGTTCTATATTCTAGTTTTCGTGTCCCGTTCCGAAAAACCTTTTTTTCCCAAATAAAAACATCCTTCCGCTAAAGGAAGGATGTTTGGTTACACTCATTAAATGACAAAGAAATAGACACACAGGAAATGCGCCAAGCTGCCGAGCAGGACGAACACGTGGAAAATCTCGTGAAAGCCGAGGTGTTTGAACGAAAGAACACGCGGTTTTAATCCGTAGATGATACCACCAATCGTGTAGAAAATTCCACCAAGGAACAAGAGACCGATTCCGACCGGCGACAGGACGGCTGCGAGTGGCGTGATGGCAAAGACCATGATCCAGCCCATTCCGATGTACAGCGTCGTCGACAACCAGCGCGGACTGTTGAACCAGACCAGTTTAAAGGTGATACCGAAGACAGCAATCAGCATGACGATGCTGAACAGGACCCAACCGGTCGGTCCGTTCAGACTGATCAGGCAAAACGGGGCGTAGGACCCGGCAATCAGCAGATAAATCATCGAATGATCAAGACGTCTCCACGTCGCAATCGCCCGGTCACTGGCCAGTACCATATGATACGTCGCCGAGACCGCGTATAAGGCAATCATGCTGACACCAAAGATGATCGTCGCGACGATCGGGAGTCCGGCTCCCCGTTCCAGTGCTGCTTTGATGACTAGAGCCAGCAATCCGATAAAGGCGAAGACGGCTCCGCCAAGATGGGTCAGACCATTGATGGGTTCTCTCATATACGTTTTCATAATTTCCCTCCATTACTATGTAGTTTTCAATACTACATGGCGTTATATGAACATTCTATCATACACTAGAGAAATAGGAAGCCATTCCGCATTATTTTTTTGGAGGTATTTTCATGACACAGTCAGATCAACCGAAACCATCACTCGACCGGCAATTGGATTTAGCGGATATCCCGAACATCGACCTCTACATGGATCAGGTCATCCAATTGTTCGAACGGACATTTGAAGAGACGACGCGGACAGAAGGCGAAACGATTTTAACAAAGACGATGATCAATAATTACGCGAAGAAAAAACTATTTTTCCCGGTCACAAACAAAAAGTATACAAAAAATCATCTGATCCTGATCAGTCTGATTTATCAATTGAAAGGCACATTTTCGATCAATGACATCAAAACGATTTTGACGGACTTGAACACCGGTGTGACCGAACAGACGATTGATTTAGAAGATTTTTATCAGTCTTATTTGGACACGACGGCAGCCAACTTAACCGTCTTCGAGGAGCAGCAGCCACCAACAGATGACTTGGATCATCTCGAACAGTTGCAACTGATTCTGTCACTCGCCCATATGAGTAACTTATACCGTCGCGCGGCGGAACGTTTAATCGACGGTCTAGAAAAGTAAGCCTCTTTCATTTACGTTCATGGTAAAATAGGGAAAAAAGGATGAGGTGTGCGGGATGGATATCGGACAACGTTTTTTGGAACGATTAGATGAAACAGGACATTATTTCGTCAGTTACCAGGACGGCGTTATCATCGAGCTTGCTTTTGATGCTGCCGTCGGACGCCATTCCTCACCTTTTCCCGCATTGGAGAAAACGGCTCAATTTTTGGAGGATCATCTCCGCTCGCATCAGACACAAGCCTTGCTGCTCGCTTCAAAAATTCACGCGTACGATGCGGAACCGTCGGAACGGATTGCCCCGATGATGTCAATCTACAGTTTCTTTGCAACACACCGGCTCGTCCATCCGCTGAATGCCTATTCCACTGCTCTATTGATCAGCCGACTGGAAGCAACGGATATTCAGCTCGAACGGACCGTTTCGTTGTACCGCCTTTGCAAAACCTCTCATCGCTTCATCGTCACTCCCCTGCTCATCTCGTTCCTGTTTTTGAACAGTCTCCGCCGGGGCGAAATCGCAAATATCCATGAGCAGATTGAATCGTTGTACAATATGTTGAAAAAGCGGTTCGGCCGGTCCCAGCAATCATATGTCACGGCCCTGCTGTTTGCGTTATTGCCAGACGCGGATCATCCGCTTTATCTGGATCAGCTCGTCCGATCCCGAAATCTTTACCGTAAACAGGGGATTCCGTTATCGTTTCATGCATTACTCGCATTACTCGGTCAACCGGAAACCCATCAAGACGCGCTTGACCAGTTATCGGAACGCTTGCGCCAAAACCCACACTTTAAATACCGGAAGGATTTAGTTTTCCTGACGGCGGTCCGGCTGTATCTGGCGGATCATCCGACGTTGCACCAATTGTTTGCCCCGTACAGCCCGGCTGACTGGACGAATTCGACTGATTTCATTCCTGTTTTCTTGTTCCCGGTCGACTTGACGGATACGTCCCACGCAACAGACGGTGGAATGGCGGACGGCGGACTTGACGGCGGCGATGGTGGTGGTGGTGGCGATTAAACTCGTCTATCCAGCACCTGTTTCCGTATAGGTTTTCTCGAAAAAACAGAACAAGGGAGACGGATTGCAAAAATCCGTCTCCCTTGTTCGTATAAAAACCGGCAGATGCTTCCGATTATTTTTGTTGATCGTCTGCATCAGACGGTGTAACATCGCCGTCTTCATCAGCTTCGTGAGATAAATCAGGTGCTTCTTCCGACGATGGTTCAGAATCCGGTTGTTCCGAAGTGTCTGAATCCGACGACTTTTTATCTTGAACGTCCTTTTGATGCTCCGATTTTGAATCGGAATCTTTTTGTTTTGCCGTATCCGACTGGTCACGACCCGCAATCTCGTCATCTGTCATGCGATTCCCCGATGTAATCGGATCCGTTTCTTTTTCGTGTTGCTCTGACATGGTAACATCCCCCTCAAATCATAATGATTAGAGTATTCCCTTACAAGAGACGGTTAAACATCCTGAGTATGCGTGGTCTTTGAAAAATCGGCAATCAAGTTCGCGATCGGTTGCGGATGATGCATGTAATGTCCCTGGACATAAAGCGGATCTCCCACTGCAAGGATGTGCTGGAATTGAGCGCTTGTTTCGACTTCTTGGATGACAAGAGAGATACCAAGCACCTGTGTCAACGAGTAGACGGACTGGACCATCGACTGTTCCAGCTGATTTTGAACGAGACGTCGTGTGAAAATCGGATCCAGCTTGACGGATTGCACCGGTAATCGGAGCAGTGAATTGAGAGACGCATAATGACTGCCAAAATGGTCAACAGTCAGGCGGTACCCTGCCCGTCGTAACCTCTCAAGACGCTCGATGACTTTTCGTTTCCCGATTTGCAAGACTTCTTCCCGGATTTCAAGCACAATCCGGTCTTTCTTAAACGATGCACAGTTCGCAAATTGCAGCAAATCACCGAGCATCTCATCCGACTTAAACTGACTGGCTGAGAGATTGACAGAAATCGTCACCGGACGCCCGAGTTCCTTCTCTAGCCGGTCACTATCCAAAAGTGCCTGCGCAACTGTAAAGTGACCGATTTGACCGAACTTGCCTGTCCGTTCTGCGATCGGGATGAAGTCTGTCGGACTGACGAATCCGAGGACCGGATGATTCCAACGCAGTAGAGCTTCAACGGCAATTGTTTGTCCCAGTTTCGCATTAAATATCCGCTGGTAATACAATTCAAACTGACCGCGTTCCAGTGCCTGGTCCAATTCCTGTTCCAACACATGGTTAAACGGATGTTGTTCGACCTCGCGCTGTTGATCGACGAATAAGATGCCTGCTTTGCCATCCAGTTTAACTTGTTGCATCAACGCTTCTGCTGCATAAACTTGTGTCTCGCGGTTCATATGGTCACCCGTCAACAGGCTGACACCGGATGAAGCTGTCAGACGAATCGGTTCATCGGCAAGGTTCATGATCGGTTGCTCAATCGCTTCGATGATTAATTCGGCAAATGCTCGACCCTGGTCTGAAAAATCAGCTTGTTCGAACGGCGCCAAAATGATGAACTCATTGCCTTCCATTCGTCCAACGACGTGTTCCGGAATCGCTACATATTTCAGCCGAGATGCGATTTCCTGAAGGACCTGATTTCCGATCCGGTATCCATACTTCGCATTGACGGCATGAAAGTTATCGAGATTGAGAACCATCAAAAAAGTCGGTTGGCTCGAGACACTTGAAATCAAACGATCCATATAGCGTTCGTTGTAGACGTTCGTCAATGCATCCTTAATGACATACGTCTCAACACTGATTGATTTACTGATGATGTCGGCGTAACTTTCAATCATCTCTAACTCTGTTTCACTAAACTCGTAAGGTTGATCATCAAAAGCACACAACGTTCCGATCTTCTCGTTGTTGGCATTTTTAATCGCCACACCGAGAAAACTTCCGTTGCCAAGCGTTTGTGTGACCGGGTGATCGCTTGTCATGGGGTTCGCTAATAATTCATTGATTTGAATTTTACCGTCCGTTTCATCGATGACCAGTTTACAGAGGACATGTTGAAAGACATGTGTCGTCCCCTCTTCAATCAGTTCTTTCCCATGATTAATCGCCTTGACGATAAAATTGCTGTTTAAATCATTTAATGCAAAAAACAGTGTGTTGACGCCGATTTTCTCACTTAACTGATTTAAGATATCTTCGACAAGCGGGTGTAAGGCTTCATATCGCATTTGCGAGTTATCCACGTTCCGTCCCTCCTTTCGTTCTTAGTCTTCTGTCAGTTCGACCGAAAATTGAAGCGTAAACGTACTGCCTCGCCCTTCTTCCGACTGGACGGCAATCGACCCGCCGTGATCCATGACAATCATCCGGCAAATCGCGAGACCAAGACCCGTTCCGCCAATTTTTCGCGTATCCGAGTTATCGGCCCGGTAAAATTTATCAAATACATACGGCAATGCTTTTTCCGGAATTCCGATTCCTTCATCTTCAATCGTCAAAACCATCTGGGATCCCTTCATATGACCCCGGACTTGAATCGTGCCGCCATCCGGCGAATATTTGATGGCATTCATGATCAGATTCGTGAAAAGTTGCTTCATCTTTTCTTCGCTGGCCGTCATCTGATAATCACCCGCGTCAAAGCTTACCCGGATGCGGTGTTTACTGCTCGCCAGTTCAAACATCGGTCGCATTTCATAAACCAGTTTTTTTAGATCAAGCTGTTTTTTGACGATGCCTTGGGAGACATCCTCCCCTTTTTGGATTTCTAAAATATCATCGATCAATTCTGCTAGTCGGACCGTCTCCGAATGAATCGTCTCAAGGTATTTTTTTTGACGCGGACCATCAAGTGAACGGCGCATCAATAGTTCCGTAAAGCCCATGATGGACGAAAGCGGTGTTCGGAGTTCATGCGAAACGATCGAGACGAATTCTGACTGCTTCAGATCGAGTTCTTTTTCTTTCGTGACATCACGCAGGACAAGCATCATCCCCCACTCGACATTGGCGATGGCGATTCGTTCCGCATAGGCACTCAGCAACAAATTCCCGCGAAACGCCGACAGTTCAATCGTCTCGCCCGGAATCTCACCGTTCATCAATTGACCAATGTAGTCATGCAGCGCATCCGGCTGATCGACATGTTCGAATAAAGAAGTCGCCCGTTCATAGGCGTGGCGAAAACCTTGAGATTGACTGACGAGCTTCGGCGGAAACATGTTCAACAATGCCTGGTTAGCATAAATCTGTTCGCCGCTACTTTCGATATACAATACCGCTTCCCGAATCGAGTCGAGTAATTGGTAGGTTTTGATTTTTTCGTGTTCCATTTGATAAAACAACAGGTGACGTTCCAATGTCATGCCGAGTTTACGTGACAAATCCAAAATATCCCCGACCTGCTCCAAGTTAAACTGTTCAAATGGATGTTTAAGATAGATGACACCGACGACACCGCCATTGCTTGGCGACTGGACAGGAATCGCGGATTCATACATCTGCTCTGCCAACGGGAGCTGAACCGACTTGCGCATGACAAAAGCACGGCGCAACACAGAATACTGATCTAAATCCTTTTCAATCAATTCAATGTCTTCCACCCCTTGTGTCACAAGATGGCTCAATTGTTCCCGGCGATATAACAGAATGGCTCCCGATTCAAGATTAATCAGTTTCAGCAGTTTGACGAGTAACGTCTCACAGGCAGACTCCACGTTTTGGGTCGCCAATGCTTCCATGATTTCGTTCCGGTGTTTCAGTTTATGTTCAACTTCCGCCAAATCTTGTGTCAGTTGACCGATTCGTTGACGATCAGTCGTCTGCAATTCCTTGACCGGAAATGGACTCGTTTTCAGACGATACGGTCTCGTCTTTTTTTCCGGACGATATCGTACGATTTTTTTCAATGGGCTTCCTCCTTCCAATACATGCATTCATGTTTCAAATTATAACATGAGATTTTAATTTTTCGTTGCGCATTTAACTCAAGAATGAGGAGTCGTTTCTGCCAATAAGCGCTGAAACGATTGTTCAAAGGCAACATCTTCTTGTCGTGTTCTCTTTTTCGGTCCCTTCGTCCGTCCACCAGCCCGTCGGATTTCTTGACCGACATGTCGTGTATGTAGAAGGAAATCTATATTTTCATTCGTAAAAATCCGGCCATTTTGATCGACGGCTCGTCCGTTGCGGGCAAGAGCAAGTGCTGCCAACCCGTAATCCTGGGTCACGACGATATCTCCCGGTGCCATCCGGTTGACGATGGCAAAGTCGACCGCGTCAGCACCCTGACCAATCGTGATGGTCGTCGCCCCTTCCCGGTTGAACTGATGTGCCGTATCACACACTAAAAACACTTCGTACCCCTTACTTAATCGAATCGTCAAATCGACGACCGGACACCCGTCCGCATCAATCCATATTTTCATGTCCTGCCACTCCTTTTTCAATTCCCTTTCATTTAGTGTCTGTGACGACCGGAATTACTGTCAAGTCAATCCCTCTCAGTTGACCGTAACTGCCGTAGAACCGACAATAGAAAGGAAAGGATGTGCCGACTTGAAACCTGCTACATTTAGCTCATTTTTATCCTTACTGAAGAAAAGCGAGCCACCGGTCGGACTGCTGTCAGCCGCCGTGATAGTCTCGATCATCCAGGCACTCGCTGCACTGATGATTCCCTGGTTCTTGAAGTCCCTGATTGACAACTTCTCCATCGATCAGGTGACACCGGGTCTGATTGCCCTTTTTGTCACCGTCTTCATCGTCCAGATGATCAGCAATGCTTTTTCGATTTACTGGTTGCAAGTTGCCGGACAACGGATCGTCGCCAACTTACGGACAATGTTATGGAAACACTTGCTAGCTTTACCCATTCCGTTCTATGACGAAACGAAGTCGGGCGAACTCGTCTCACGCCTCAACAATGATGCGACGACGTTACAACAGTTATTATCGGAGCAACTCGTCCGTCTGTTGACCTCCATCGTCTCGATTGTCGGCGCCATCACGATTTTATTTTTCCTCGACTGGCAAATGACGCTCGTCATGGTCATCGCCGTCCCGTTGACACTCTTGATCATCATTCCGCTCGTCCGGAAGCTGCATCAGATTTCACGGGAGACACAAAAGGAGCTCGCCGGCTTATCCGGATTTTTTGCGGAAATGCTTGGTGAAGTCCGGCTCGTCAAATCACAGGCGACCGAAACCTACGAAATGGACCGCGGGAAAACGCGGATTGAACATCTGTTTGGATTTGGTGTGAAGGAAGGAAAAATTCAGGCCATCTTACTGCCTGTCTTCAATGTCGCCTTGACATCGATGCTGATCGTCATCATCAGCTTCGGTGCCTACCGTGTCTCGACGAACCAGATTACAGCCGGTGAACTCGTCGCTTTCTCGTTGTATCTGTTTCAAATCATGACGCCGCTCGTGACGATGACTGAATTCGTCTCGAAATTACAAAAAGCACGCGGCGCAACAGAACGAATTTCCGAACTGCTCGAAGAACAACCGGAACAGGACGGGACACGACAAGTCGAGCGTCCGTTTGCAGCCGTTCATTTTAATCATTTATCGTTCGGCTACGACGAGGCGACACTGTTGCACGATGTCACGTTCTCGTTACCGCGTGGTCAAACAACCGCAATCGTCGGTCCGAGCGGCTCCGGGAAATCGACGTTATTCGCCTTGCTCGAACGGTTTTATCTGCCGACGAACGGTCAAATCGAACTCGGCCGTCATGCGATTGATCAGTTCGAGCTTGCGAGTTGGCGGAATGCGATTGGCTATGTCGCCCAGGATTCACCGGTCCTGTCCGGAACGATACGCGACAATCTGCTGTACGGCTTGACGCAACAGGTCACGGAGCAACAAATCCGCGATGCTGCTGAAATGGCGAATGCCGATGAATTCATTTCTTCGTTCGCACTCGGATACGATACGGAAATCGGTGAACGCGGAGTCAAGCTGTCCGGTGGTCAACGACAACGGATTGCGATTGCCCGGGCCCTCTTACGCGATCCGGAATTATTACTACTCGACGAAGCGACCTCAAGTCTCGATTCCGAATCGGAACGGGTCGTCCAGGAAGCACTCGAACGGCTGATGGAAGGACGGACGACATTCGTCATCGCCCATCGTCTCGCCACCGTCCGGCATGCGGATCAGATCGTCGTTCTCGAACAAGGGCGTGTGTCCGGTATCGGAACACATGACACCCTCGTTGAGACAAATGTTTTGTATAATAAACTCGTAACGCAACAATTCATCGGTCAAACCGAAACGTCCAGGGGGAGTAATACATGACAAAAACTATTGGTTTCATCGGACTCGGCGTCATGGGTCAAGGCATGGTCCGCAACTTATTAAAAGCCGGTTTTTCCGTCAAAGGCTATAACCGGACAAAAGAAAAGGGCTTACCGCTCGAACAGGACGGTGCTGTCATCGTCGATACGATTCAGGAAGCCGTCCAAGATGTCGATGTCGTCATCTCCATCGTCGGTTATCCGCAGGACGTCGAACAGATTTATTTGGCGGAGGACGGGATTTTAGCATCCGCGAAACCAGGAACAATCGTCATCGATATGACGACATCAAGTCCGGCGCTTGCGATCCGGATTGCGGAACAGGCGGACGCGAAAGGTCTGCGAGCGCTCGACGCCCCTGTCACAGGCGGAGATCTCGGTGCAAAAAACGGGACGCTCGCGATTCTTGCCGGCGGCGACGAAGACGCGTTCAACACCGTCCGACCGTTATTCGAAGCAATGGGAAAATCAATCGCCCGCTTCGGTGGTCCGGGACAAGGTCAATCGGCTAAACTGGCCAATCAGATCGCAATTGCCGGATCGATGATCGGAACAGCCGAAATGTTGCTGTTCGTCACGAAATCCGGGATTGATCCGACACAGTTCGTCGAGACGATCAAAAGCGGTTCTGCCGGCAGCTGGTCACTCGAAAACCTGATCCCGCGTGTCATTGCGGAAAACTATTCACCGGGCTTCTTCGTCAAACACTTCATCAAAGACATGAACCTGGCACTCGAACGGGCCGAGGAAATGGGGATTGCGACACCGGGACTTGCACTCGTCAAGGATCTGTATGACGAACTGGCGGCTTCCGGTCATGCCGAATCCGGAACACAGGCACTCTACCTGCTGTTAAAAGAAAAAACACCGTCGGATTAAATGGACGACAAAAACGAGTCTGACACTCCCAGCCGGGGGAAGTCAGACTCGTTTTTTATGCTGTACGTGTTGCTGTCTGTTGTTCTTGTTTCAATTGTTCATAGAAATGGGCCATCGTCGTATCAAAATACGGTGTCAGCAGGACGACGCCGACAGTACTGAGCAGCGCAAGAATCCCCCAGAGGATGAAACTGAGATACAGTTTCGCAAGGCGCCATTTATGACCATGCATCATCCGACGGCTTTCCCCGAGTACTTGGAAAAACGACAAATCCGGTCGATCGACTAATAAAAATGGCACCAAACGGTACATCAGATAAAAGTAGATTGCGGGAAGGATTAAAAAAGAGCCGATGTAAACGAGCAGCGTGACCAGTGTGTAGGCCGCCATCGTCTTCAGGTAGAAACGGATCGACGCAAATCCTTCAAATAACGTCCCGATCCCGGCCGACTCACCGCGGACAAAACGTAAGTAGGCAATCGTCCGACCAAGCGTGACCGGTGCGAGCACAATCGTCACGACGATATTCAAGGCGACGAAACGCAGCATGCTGTCGATATTGTCCTGGTCAAACGACATCCGGCTGGCTGCCAGCGCAAAAATCAGGAAGTAGATGATCGAAATACTGAGTGCCGTCAGCCACTTGCCTTTTAATGTCGCAAGTGCCGCCTGTTTGTACTGTAAATTTGTCATAATGAACTCCTTTATCTATCAACATTCTTGTTTCAGTGTACCGTAGTCTGCTTTGAAAAAATAGCAATCATCCCCTCACAAGACTGAAGATGTGACGATTTTTGGACAGCTGTAATAATTGGATTTCATTCTCTTCTTTAAAAAACGACGCAACCGAAACCACTTTTTCTTCACTCGCATTCCTCAGGCGAGACACAAGCCAGTTTCCCTGCCCTTATGGTTAGGGAAGCGGGTCTTGTTTGTCTCTGACAGCGCAATCGAAATTGCGCTTTTTCCTGTAGGAGTCTCGTGAATGAAGTGGTTTCTTCGAAATAAAAAAAGAGGAACAGATTCAAATCTGTCCTCATTTTTCATAAGGTTGACTGTCGCGTCAACGAATAACTTTGATTAACGTGCCAGCAATTGTTTTAACGCTTTAACTTTCTCCGGATCGACTTGACCGTCCACGAGGACAGCGGATCCGACGTGTAACTCGGTGGCGTTGGTTGTTTTAAGTAATTCTTCCGCCCGTTCGACTGTGATACCGGAGCCCGGTAAAACAATCAAGTCGGGATACTGTTCGATCAGTTCGGCGATGACAACCTGACCCTCAAGTGCTGTCGGTTGTGCCCCGGACGTCAAAATCCGGTCGACTTCTGGAAAATCAGCCAACACTTCCGCCGCTTCCATGATGTCACGGCTGCTGTCGATTGCCCGGTGGAACGTCAACGACAAGTCGCCTTTATGTTTGATGATCCGTCCAAGGAATCCTTCGTCCACACGACCGTCCGGTGTCAACGAACCGACGACGATTCCTGCTGCTCCGAGTTCCCGGATCAAATCGATGTCCGTGATGATTGTTTCCTGATCGGCTTTCGAATAAACGAATGACTTGCTGTGCGGACGCACAAGCACATGGACCGGAATCTCGACCGACGACAGAACTTGCCGGATCAACCCGTAACTTGGCGTCAAACCGCCTTCCGATAAGGCGGAGACAAGTTCCAACCGGTCAGCTCCCGCCCGCTCGGCTGCTGTTGCTTCTTCGACTGTTGCTGCAATGATTTCTAACATGATACATCCCTCCCGCCCTAGTGTATCACGAGACGACGGTCCAATTCACCCGTTCGTTGAACAGTTTCATTTCCCAGGAAGGTGGATAGGTAGAGGGGCTGAGGACGATTTTAGCACGACGGAATTCCGCGACTTTGTACTTCCGGTTTCCTTCGAACTCGTCACACGCCAAAAAGGCATAGACATCCTTCGTCCGTCCGATGATCGCCTTTTGAATCAGGGATGATTCGATGTCATCACTGACGAACCCGCGCTCGATCTCGGCCCCGTCAAATGTTAAAAACGAGGCATCAAAGGCATAGGCATCCAGTGCCTGAAGAACTTCGACCCCGACCGTCTGTCCAAATGAATCGACGGTTCCGCCGAGCAATCGAATTTCACCGTGGAATGGTCCGGTTTCCCGGCACTGTTCCAGATGACTGGCAATCGATAAGGAGTTCGTCACGATGGTCGCTCCCCCACTGAGGTACGGTAACAGATGCTCGACCGGTTCGCCCTTTCCTAAAAAGATGCAGGAGTAGTCACTGAGCCAGCCTTTGGCATAACGCGCCAGTCGCCGTGACAGTTGGTCTGTCCGCCGCGAAATCGGTGACTCCTGTTTGCCGCCCTGATAGATGGCCCCACCATAGACCCGCTTCAGTTGCCGTTCCCGTTCGAGTTCTTCGAGATACCGTCGGACCGTCTCACCGGAGACATCCAACCGATCGATCAAATCTTTTGTCATGACTTTCCCTTCTTCTTCGAGCCATTGCATGATTTGTGATTTTCGTTCCTCTCCTAATAACGACACATGACCTTCCCCCTTTACAGACAAGTACTACTTCTAGTGTAGCGAACGTCTGTAAAGGTCTTGTAAATCCGGTGTAAAAAAACGTGTAATTCCTATGAATTGTTGTTGAATTCGTTTATTTTTCAGATTAACGAGATATTCATACAAAAAAACCGAATCCTATTGCCCTTCGATCACAGAAGAACAACAGCATTCGGTCGAAATCAGTCGATTTCTTTTTTATCTTTCGCAAACATACCAATTTTTGATTCCGTCCCTTGACGGATCCGGCTGATGTTTTCACGGTGTTTAAAGATGACGAACAGGGCGAGAATCGTAAAGAACGTCGGGACGATCCAGTCCTGCTCGACGATACCAATCGTGATGGCAGCCACGATACCGATACTTGCCGAGACAATCGAGCTGAGTGAAACCATCCGGCTCAGTCGTAACGTCGTCAAGAAGGAAATCAACAACACAAGGAACAAAATCGGACTCGTCACGAGCAACATCCCGCCGGACGTCGCGACCGCCTTTCCGCCTTTGAACTTGGCAAAGACCGGATAAATATGTCCGATGACGGCCGCAAGTCCGGCAAACAGCGGGTGTAATTCGGAAGCGAGCAAAATCGGCACGAGACTCGCGACTGCCCCTTTACCGAGATCACCAATCAAAACGATGATTCCCGCTTTTTTCCCTAAGACCCGGAACGTATTCGTCGTCCCGAGATTCCCGCTGCCGTGCTGCCGAATATCAATGCCGTGTCCCCATTTTCCGACAAGCAGGGCAAATGGAATCGATCCGAGTAAATAGCCTAAAATTAAAATCCCGATGATTTCAATCATGGTCAACCTCCAACGTATTAGTGACCGACCTTCATATATTCTTCGAGAGTCTGCCCATTATTTTTAATTTGTGTGGCTGGACCGACACCAACATACCGGATGTGCCATGGTTCATACGTGTACCCAGTCCGCGACTGGAACCCACGGTCATACCGGACGATGAAGCCATACTTCGCTGCGTTGTTCGCAATCCATTTTCCTTCTTTTGTATCGCCGAGCTCTGCTGTCAATCCGTTCCCGACACTTGGAGCCGAGATATCAAACACAAGTCCGGTCTGGTGTTCACTGTGACCGGGACGCGCAGAATACTGATCGGCAGCCGCTTTTCCGTCACGCGCAACATAGTTGTTGTAAAGGACGGTCTGACGTGAACCGGAACGGAATCCGCTGACGGCGTTCAGTGTCACGCCGTCTGCTTTCGCATCGGCAAACATTTTTTCCATTTGCTTCGCTGCGGGTGCCCGCATGTAACTTTGTTCGAGGACGCCGGAATACGAGAAGCTGACGTTCGGTACGACTAAATCCGACGGTTTGTAATCAATCGGCAAGCTGTACTTTTTGTTGACGACGACTAACTCACCCAGTGACAAATCGGCTTTTGTATCTGATTTATCGACGTCCGGTGTTTCGGACTCCGGTTTCGACGGTTTGGCCGGTTCCGGATCCTGAGCAGAATCGGTTTTCCCGTCGTCTTTTTTATCGGTCGCTTTGTCTTCTGTCGAAGATGCGTCCGATGACTTCTCTTCCGTCGTTTTTTCTTCCGCTGCTTTCTCTTCGGCCGCTTTTTCTTCCGCCGCTTTTTTATCGGCCGCTGCCTGTTCTTCTGCTTTTTTCTCAGCTTCCGCTTTCGCTTCGGCTTCTTTTTTGGTTTCCGCTGCTTCTTTTGCTTCTTTTTCTTTTGCTACTTCGGCATCACTTTTTTCAGAATCTGAAGTGGCCTTTTCGTCTGCGCTTTTATTCGCCTGTTCGGTTTTTGAGTTGTCTTGCGCTTCCTGATCCCCAGGGTTACATCCTGCAAGGAGGAGCGCCAATGTACTGACTGCTACGATTTTTTTCATTTTTAATTCCCCGCTTCCTTGGTGCTATTCTATGTTACCTCTAATCGACTGATTAGAAAAGCCCTCACGCAAGAAATCCTGCTGAGGGCGGAGGCTTAATTGGAGACGAGTGCGGCATCGTCGGTACGCATTTGTTCGTAAATTGCGTGCCAGTTCGGAAAGACTTTTGGTAAGCGGATCGGTCGGAAGTTTTCTTTTTTAACGACGACATGTGTCGTTTTTGCTGACACAGCCAGTTGACCATCCGCATTCTTCACTTCGTAACCGTAAATCGTCCGCAGACCGTCATAATGATCAATCCAGACAGAGACATGTGCCACATCTCCGTACGTCAACGACCGTTTGTAATCGAGATTGACGTTTGTGACCGGCGAGACATATCCGGCTTCTTCCATTTCCTTATAATCAAGTCCGAGCGACTTGATCAGTTCCGTCCGTGCGATTTCAAGATAGACGAGATAATTCGAATGATAGACGATGCCCATCATATCGGTTTCCGCGTAACGGACCGGTATTTCAATCGTGTGCATGCAACTTCCCCCTTAAAAATCCTCTTTTTCAAGATAGGACCATTCTGAACCGGTTAAGCTAAGTTTGTCAATTAATCGGACGGATTGTTTCGCAATTGCCCGTTCGACGATCGTAATCGCGGCACGGGCATTTCCGTTCGGAACCGTCTCGATCATTCCCTCGAGTGTCTCTTTCGCTTCCTCCGTCAACTGATATCCGTACTGGGCGGCGTAATTGATGATGATTTCAATCAACTCGTCTTTGGCGTAGTTCGGGAAATGGAATTCGCGTTTAAAACGGGATTTCAGACCGGGATTGCTTGCGAGCAACGCCTGCATCGGCTGCTCGTAACCCGCGAGGACGACCACCAGATTATCGGCATGTTTCGTCATCTCGTCGACGAGCGTATCAATCGCTTCCTTGCCGAAATCGTTGGCACCGCCGTTTAACGCGTACGCTTCATCGATGAACAGGACACCGCCGAGAGCATCACGGATGACGTCACGTGTTTGTTGCGCGGTCTGACCGACGTAGCCCGAGACAAGATCGGCCCGGCTGACGACTTTCAAGTGGCCCCGCTTCAAGTAACCACACTGGCGGAGGACATCGGCATACAAAGCCGCGACGGTCGTTTTCCCGGTTCCGCTGTTGCCGCTGAAGACCGCATGCAGTTCGACCGGCAACACTTTAAATCCGGCTTCCTGTCGGCGCTTCTGCATCGATAACAACGCTTGGATCTGTTTGATTTCTGCTTTCAGCGGCTGTAATCCGACCAATTGTTCGAGTCGTTCCTCAACGGTATTATCATCTGAAGCGACAAGTTCAAAATCAGCTTGTTCGAGCAGTGCAAAATCTTCGTGACTGGCGCTTTCCCCGAGACTCGCCCCTTTTTTGAAGATGGCATCGAGGACGATATTACGGACGGCGCGTCCGTTACCGAAACTGGCGTCGACCCGTTCGCGTTCGAGCCGGGACAATAAGGCCCGCTCGGCTTGTTCCGTCAAGACATAATCGTTGACCGTCGCAATCGAACGACCGATTTCAAGCAGTTCCGTATCGGTATAATCTGCGAGCAGATAATGATTCGATTCCGGGAAACGGCTCCGCAGACCGGGGTTCGCTTTCAGGAAATCGCGCATTTCTTCCGGATACCCGGCCAGAACGACGGCAAACCGACCGGCGTATTCCCCGCTCGTCATCGCGGCAACCAGCGTATCAATGGCCGCCTGTCCGTAATCATTTCCGCTTTGTCCGGCGCGTTTTAAGGCGTAGGCCTCGTCAATGAAGAGAACACCGCCGACCGCTTCCCGGACTTTACTCATGACCTGTTCTTCCGTCTGACCGACGAACGCACCGACGAGCGACGAACGATCCGTCTCGACGACTTCCGGCCGTTCGAGCAGACCGAGTTCGTGATAGATTTTTGCCATCAGCCGCGCAAGTGTCGTCTTACCGGTTCCGGGGTTTCCCATGAAAATCATGTGGAGTGACGGTTGATCACTCGAGCGATAGCCGTCTGACGTCCGTTTTTGCTGATATTTCAAGAAGCGGTACATCTGATGCACACGCAGTTTGATGTCATCGAGACCAATCATCGCGTCAAGTTCTTCAAGCGCCGACCGTTCGACCTGTTTGATTTCTGCCGGCAGCAAGGACACGACCCGTCGTAAATCCTGCAGTGCCGTCGCCTTCAGCTCTGTCATCTCCCGGAAGGCATCGCGCGAATAAAACCGTTCCTGCAGACTGTCGAGAAATTCCGTCGCAATCTGTTCGAGCGACGCGCTCGACAACAGCAATGCTTTACCGGCTTCAAACAGTTCCGACCAACGCGCCGTATCCATCCGGCGTAAACGTTCCGTCAGTTCGACGACCCGCTCCGTCTCGTGCAGAATTTGAGCCGCCTGTTGAATCAATTCCTTTGTCGCGGACCGTTTCGCATTGGCATTGTCCGTCTCGCGGATTGTCGGAAACGTATTCGCGACCAGTAGTTGATAACTGCTCTGGAGTTGTTGTTCGATCAACAACTGTTCGAGCCGCTCCGGCAGACGGTCGTGTTGACGGATTTCCTGCATCCAACTTTCGGCCAAGGCATCAATCCGTCCCGTCATGATGTAACGATGTTCGACGAGTAAGGCTAAAATCCGGACTAACGCTTCCGTTTCCTGTAATAGACGGCTGCTCTGGGCATAACGTAAGGCCAGGACTTCTTCGACCTTCGCCCCATTTTCCCAAGCCGTAATCTGTTTGAACATCTCCTCTTTTGAGAACGTCTCCATATTGTCTTGATTCCTCCTGCTTCTCGAAAAAACCGACTTTGGTCGCCACGTTGTGACGCTCAAGTCGGTCTGTCCTCATTTAGCTTTTAACCAGTTTGGATCGAATGTATCCAGTGTCTCGATCTTTTTCATCTTGACGGAGTAAAACAGCTTTCCGTTATTGCGGGATTCGGCGCCGAGTACTTTCGACCGATCGGACGCGACATAATAGGTCGCTTCTTCCGCATTGTCATCCTTGTCGAAGAACGATGGATACTGTTTGATCCATTCTTTCGGGACTGTGCTCGAAGGCTCTTTTTTGACATAGACGTCAGCCGCATTTCCGGCGATATCGGCTTCACCTTCGACTTGACCAAAGTCACCGTCTTCAATGAACTTGATGATTTGTTCGTTAAAGCCGCGTGACAAGAATGGACGCGGCGCACTGACACTTTTCGATGCTTTCGTCTCATTCAACAGTTTACCGTCCGCATCATACTCACGGAACATCTTCCCGTCCCAAATCGCCATCGTTCCTTTTGACGGACCGTCGATGACTTCTGTCCGGAAATGTCCTTTATCATCAAAAACGACTTCATATGTCCGTGTCTCGAGTGCATCTTCTGTCGTCGACAATTTCTTTTCGACGTATTGGATGCGCGACATCGTATAAAACGGTTTGACCGGATCAGCTTTATCTTCATTAGCGGTCTGTGTCTTATTCAATAGGTAAAAATTATAGGCAAGGAGTATCGCCATTGCCACGATTGCGACTGCAATCCATGTGCTCGTTCGTTTCGTCATGCCATGTACACCATCCTATATTTGTCTCGTTTCATGTTAATGGTATCGGTTTTAGGCTTAGAATACAAAGGGTTTGTCCAAGATTCCTGCATTTCTGAAGAAATACGTCAGACTTTTGAACAATTGATTCTGTTTTTTAGAAAAGTAGCCGGTTCATCAAAAAACCGGACTGCCCGTTCAGAGCAATCCGGCTGTGTTAATCGGTTTTTGGTTCGAGCGAGACAATCATTGATTCATCAACCAGGTAATAGAGATGCTTCGGCAACTCCCGTAAATATCCCTGCTCAAACAGCTTTGCACCATCGACCTGGAATGTCTTCGAGTGCGGTTTGAGCGGCAACTTCCGTTCTTTCTCGAAGTACCGGTCGACTGCAATCTGGACATGATCCATCTCATAGACCGTCAAATGGTCTTTCGCTTCCATGATCGTAAACGTCTCGCGTGACATATAGAAGACTTGCGTCGAGCGGGCACCAAGATATGGCGCAAGTTGCGTTAAATCAATCCGTTGTTCTTCATCGAGCAGAATCGTCCGGTTCGTTCCTTTCGGCAACGCCGATTCAAACGCATGTGTCGCCCGTTTGACTTCATCGAGCGTGACGTCGCGAACCGGCAGCTCGGGTTCTTCTTTTGCTTGAAACCATTTCTTGAATCGGTTCACGGTCTCGCCCCTTTCTGCATCAAAAAAGGTGGGGTTGCCCCCACCTCAAACGTTAATGTAAACGGTTTAGTTTTGCAAGCGTTCGCGGAGAACCATCGGTAAGATTCCGCCGTGACGGTAGTAATCGATATCGACTTCTGAATCAAAACGAGCAATCGCTTCGAACTTCGTGACTTTTCCGTCTGCAGCTGTCGCTGTGACTTCGACGATGTCACGCGGACGAACTGACTCGTCGATTGCGATACTGATTGCTTCTTCACCTGTTAAGCCAAGTGATTCAGCCGATGTGCCAGCTACGTATTGGAGCGGCAAGACACCCATCATGACGAGGTTCGAACGGTGAATCCGCTCGAAGCTCTCGGCGATGACGGCTTTGACACCAAGAAGGTTTGTTCCTTTTGCTGCCCAGTCACGTGATGAACCCATTCCGTAATCTTTACCAGCGAGGATGACAAGACCTGTGCCATCTTCTTTGTACTTCATCGCAGCGTCGTACATCGCCATTGTTTCGCCTGTTGGCCAGTACGTCGTGAAGCCGCCTTCTGTACCTGGAGCAACTTGGTTACGGATCCGGATGTTCGCGAATGTTCCGCGCATCATGATTTCGTGGTTACCACGACGTGAACCGTATGAGTTGAAGTCTTTTGGTGCGACACCTTTGCTGACAAGGTATTGTCCGGCTGGTGTCGTTTTCGAGAATGAACCGGCTGGTGAGATGTGGTCTGTCGTGACAGAATCCGCAAACTTACCGAAGACACGGAGATCGTTTAATGCTTCGACATGACCGGCTTCTTTCGCCAAGTTCTCGAAGAACGGCGGGTTTTGGATGTATGTCGACTCTTCGTCGAAGTCATACTGATCGCCTGTCGGCACGTCAAGATTGTTCCAGCGTTCGTTTCCTGTGAAGACTGAATCGTACTCGGCACGGAAGCTTTCCGGTGTGACGACCGTGTTGATGATCGTTTGGATTTCGTCACGTGACGGCCAGATGTCCGCGAAGAAGACTTCTTGTCCATCTTTGCCTGTTCCGAGTGACGCGTTCATGATGTCGACGTCGACTGTTCCGGCAATCGCGTAGGCGACGACGAGTGGTGGTGATGCCAAGTAGTTCGCTTTGACGAGCGGGTGAACCCGTCCTTCGAAGTTCCGGTTTCCTGAGAGGACAGACGAGACGAGCAGGTCTGATCCGAGGATCGCGTTTTCGACGGCAAGGTCAAGTGGACCCGAGTTTCCGATACATGTCGTACATCCGTAACCGACTGTGTTGAAGCCGAGTTGATCGAGGTACGGTTGAAGTCCTGATTTCTCAAGGTAATCCGTTACGACTTTTGATCCCGGTGCAAGGGATGTCTTGACGTATTTCGGAACCGTCAATCCAAGTTCGATTGCTTTTTTCGCGACGAGTCCGGCACCGATCATGACGTATGGGTTCGATGTATTCGTACAGCTCGTGATCGCTGCGATCGCAAGGTCTCCCGTACGCATCTCTACCGCTTCGTCTTCGTATTGAACGACCGCGACTTTGCTTGCTTCGTCTTCCGCAAGACCAAAGCCCGCGTTACCTTGTGGTGCCGTCAATGCTTTTTGGAACGACGTGTGGACGTCCGTCAAATCAATCCGGTCTTGTGGACGTTTTGGTCCGGCAAGAGCAGGAACGATTGTTGAAAGATCCAGTTCAACCGTCTTCGTGAATGTTGGATCTTCGTTTTGCGGCGTGTAGAACAAGCCGTTTGCTTTTGAGTAGTTCTCCACTTTTTCGATCAATGCTTCATCGCGGCCTGTCAAGCGAAGGTACGTCAACGTTTCCGTATCAACCGGGAAGAATCCGCAAGTTGCGCCGTACTCAGGTGCCATGTTGGCGATTGTCGCGCGGTCAGACAGTGACATCAAGTGAAGTGACGGTCCGAAGAACTCAACGAATTTACCGACAACGTTTTGCTGACGCAACATTTCTGTTACGCGAAGGGCAACGTCCGTCGCTGTTGTTCCAGGGTGCATTTCACCTGTGATGCGGACACCGATGACTTCAGGAACCGGGAAGAATGACGGTTGTCCGAGCATCCCTGCTTCTGCTTCGATTCCACCGACACCCCAACCAAGGACACCAAGTCCATTGATCATTGTTGTGTGAGAATCCGTTCCAACGAGTGTATCCGGGTAAACATCAACCGAACCGTCTGCTGTTTCTTTTTCAAGAACGACAGATGCCAAGTACTCAAGGTTAACTTGGTGGACGATTCCTGTTGCAGGCGGTACAGCACGGTAGTTATCGAATGCTGTTGTCGCCCAGCGTAACAATTTGTAACGTTCTTCGTTACGTTCGAACTCAAGATCCATGTTTTCAGCGAGTGCACCGGCAAATCCGTAAGAATCGACTTGAACCGAGTGGTCAACGACGAGATCAACCGGAACTTCCGGGTTGATGACTGATGGATCTCCACCGAGGTCCTGCATCGCTTTACGGAGTGACGCGAGGTCGACGACAGTCGGAACGCCTGTGAAATCCTGTAAGATGACGCGTGACGGCTTGAACGGCACATCGATATCATTCGATACTTGGGCAGTTCCCCATTTCGCCAAGTTTTCGACATGCTCTTGTGTAATCGAACGACCGTCTTGTTGACGAAGAACAGATTCAAGCAGCACACGGATTGAATACGGAAGACGTTTGACTTCCGTCAGACCGAGTTCTTCCAATTTTTCAATGCTGTAATAGTTGTAATTTTTACCGTTTGCTTCAAACGAACGGCGTGCACCAAAGACGTCTTGCGATGGTTGCGTTTGCTTCATGCTGATTCCCCCTTTAAGTGTTGACGACATCAAGCCCCTGATACCGCTTACTTGTACAGCTCTATCATAGTATAATATGAGCCCCGTTACAATTTGAAAGAACAAAAGACCTTCAATAAGTTTTACTTATCACCTAATTGAGAAGCTATATCAATCATATGCTCATGACGGCACACCGTTTCTAGTTTTTAATGGTTCTGTTACGGGTACAAGTAAATTGTAGAACGACATCAGAATTTTCTGGAGGCGGAAATTATGGCACAATATAAAAACAATGAAGCAACGCACGTCGTCACAACGATTATTTTCAACGATCTGGAAAAAGCCAAAACCGGTTTTGAGACGATCAAGGACCTCGAAGCAATCAAAGAGATTGAAATGGAACAGATGGTGCTTGCTGAACGCAATGAGACGGACGGCTTCTCGTTCATCGATGCGATCGACTTCACGCAACAGGATCAATCGTTTAAAGGCTCCATGATCGGAATGGCAGTCGGCGTTGTCGGCGGACCGTTCGGCATGCTCATCGGTTCCGTCGCCGGTTACCTGATCGGCGCGAACCGTGACGAAAAAAACGAACGCGATTCGTTTGATTTGTTTAACCGGACACTCAACCAAATTAATCCTGACCACTACGGCGTCATCATCATCAGTGAGGTCAACGAGGATTCGGAAGCGATCAACGCGATTGCCGCTGAACTCGGAGCGACCGTGCGCCGGACCGGTGAAACGTTTACGGATGAGACGGTTTAATTAAAAAAATATTGTTGCTTCGCCCCCGTTGTTTCGGGGGCGTTTTTGATGTCGATAGTTGTATATACTTATTCGTGTTAATTGTAATAATAGGTAATTATCACAATTAACTTGATAGGGTGAATTAGGTCACATAATATTTTTATATTTTTAACATCCTAGCATTTACAGCAACAATGACGGTGCTAAGACTCATTAGCACTGCCCCAATCGCTGGAGATAAGATCACACCATAGGGAGCTAGAACGCCTGCTGCTAGTGGTATTGTTATAATGTTATAACCAGCTGCCCACCATAGGTTTTGAATCATTTTGTTATAAGTGCTTCGGGAAAGTTCAAGAATAGCGAGAACATCCTTCGGATTACTTCTGACCAGTACGATATCAGCGGTCTCAACTGCCACGTCGGTTCCACTACCAATCGCAATCCCTACGTCAGCTTGCGCCAGTGCGGGTGCATCATTAATGCCATCACCGACCATGGCTACTTTCCTACCTTCCGATTGGATGTTTTTTACTTGTCTTGATTTATCATCAGGTAAAACTTCTGCATGAACTTCGTCAATACCTAACTGTTTGGCAACCCAATGTGCGACCTTTTTATTGTCACCGGTGAGCATGATTGAATTTATGTCTCTGTTTTTAAGAGCAGTCACAGTCTCTTTTGCTTCTTCTCTTACTAAATCAGCAAGTGCAATCATTCCTAGTAGTTGCTTGTTTTTCAATACAAATATGACAGTCTTTCCTTCTTCAGATAATTTTTCAAAAGCGAGCTCATCAATCGTTATTTTTTCTTGACGAATATATCGAGGACTCACTACACGAATTAATGTACCCTCTACTTTTCCTTCCAATCCGATTCCTGTCATCGACATAAAATCTTCAACCGATGGAAGTGATAGTTGTAGCTCTTCTGCTCTTTTCACTACACCTTTAGCAAGAGGATGTTGGGATGAACGTTCGACTCCAGCTGCTAGACGAAGTAGTTCGGTTGAGGAAATTTTATCAGCTGGCACTATATCAGTCACTCCAAAATTACCTTGCGTTAAAGTACCTGTCTTATCAAAAATAATGGCGTCTAATTTCCGCGCCTCTTCAAACTGTGTCCGATTTCGAATCAATAACCCTTTCTTAGCAGCCAGGGCCGTCGAGACAGAGACGACCAATGGCGCTGCAAGTCCTAGTGCATGGGGACACGAAATGACCATGACAGTCACCATACGCTCGATCGCAATACTGAGCGGATATCCTAGTGCAAGCCAAATGATGAATGTCAGTACACCGGCCAAAACAGCGACGTAGAAGAGGATTTTTGCTGCACGATTCGCTAAATTTTGTGTTTTAGATTTAGATGCCTGCGCTTCGCTGACTAATTCGATTACTTTTGATAGATATGTGCCTTCACCCGTATTTTTCGTTTCAACGGTCAAGCTTCCTTCTTGGTTAATGGAGCCAGCAATTACGTTATCGTCCACTTTCTTTTCGATGGGAAGAGATTCACCTGTCAGCATCGATTCATCAACTGTCGTTGCTCCTTTTATTATCTTACCGTCAACTGGAATTTGCTCCCCAGGTTTGATCAGAATCACGTCACCAGTCTGTAATTCCGACACCGCAATATCTTCTATTTTTTCATCATCAATTCGATGCGCAATACTGGGTAACAATTTCACTAATTCTTGTAGCGCGTTAGACGCGCCCATGATTGACTTCATTTCAATCCAATGTCCTAAAAGCATAATATCTATGAGCGTTGCTAACTCCCAGAAAAAGTCATGCCCCTCTCCTAGACCTAAGATGATGCCAACACTATAAAAGTATGCAACGCTAATCGCTAAAGCGATCAACATCATCATTCCCGGATTTTTTTGTTTCATTTCGTCTAAGCTACCTTTTAAGAACGGCCATCCACCATAGAAGTAGACAATTGTGGATAAAGAGAGCAAAACAACGTCGTCATACGGAAAGCTAATGTTGATACCCGACCACTCTTGAATCATTTTGGAAAGTAGCAGGATTGGAATAGTCAATATTAACGATACGAGAAATCTTTTCTTGAAGTCTCCAATCATTCCTTCATGTTCATGATGTGAAGGACCCATTTGTTGATCTTCATGCTGAGTATGTTCGTGATCGATATGGTGATCCATAAGAAAGCCCCCTTTTACGTACTGTATACCCGTATGGTATATATATAGATATCCTACTCATATAGAGTGACCTATCGTTTTTCTTTAAATTATTTTTATATATAAAATGTATTTTGACACATTAAAAATTAAAAACTATCATACAGGTAGGGTATATCTTTTAAAATAAGACCCTTTTTTGAAGAAGACTATTTAGCGTAAAAAAACAAGTGCTGGAACTTTAAAAGGTATTGAAGGACAAGTTCGAGGTATACATCAAACGATTGATGACGATTCGTGAATTAACTGAACCAATGAAAACTATGCTCGAATGGATGAATAGATATTATCATGCACAGAAAAATGAGCTACTAGAAAATACGAAAAATGCTTATTCAAAGGCTTTGTTTTATGCACCTACAAAATTATCTCGAGGGAGAATAGCATCGTGAAACTTAACATACTCTTAAAAAGCGTAAGCCTTATTAGCCTATCCTTGATCGCGGTCGGTTGTGCTCAAGACCCGACGAAGTCTTCTACTGACAATCCTTCAAAGGAAGTCAATCATGCGAAACATATGAGCGGTGACAAGATTGAAGAAACATCCTCATCGTCGATACTCCCTACGTTTTTAAAAACTCAACCTGAAGATGTACGAAATGTTTATCAAGCTGTAGCGAAAAATCGTAAACTACTAGAGAAAATGCCTTGTTATTGTGGATGTGGTGAAACAGTCAATCACAAAAATAATTATGATTGCTTCATAGAAGAAAATACGACGGATGGGTCGGTGAAATGGACAAGCCACGGGACAACATGCAGCACATGTCTTGAGATTGCTGTAAAGTCTATTTTGAAGCAACGGGATGGAGAATCGATTAAAGATATTCGTTCTGAAATCGATTCTTCCTATAAAGATGGCTACTCGAAACCGACACCCACTCCTTTATGATTTTTATAATGACACTTTTGCTTATCTAGCAAGAGTGTCATTATGTTTCATCCTCACTCCAACGATATCCTCTTCCCCAAATTGTTTTCAGATGGCTATCAATTGGATAATCTAACTCTCTTAACTTCTCTCTGATCATTTTAATGTGAGAGTCCACTGTCCTTGGATCCGATTCTGATGTATAAGACCAAACGAATTCGTAAAGCTCCAATCTGTTGAATAGTCTTCCTGGATGTTGAAGAAATAACCTCAGTAACGCATGTGCTTTGGGTGTGAAATCAATCGACTTACCATCTAACACAATTAAATCGTTGCTCTCATCGAACGTAAGTCCTTGGTATACAACGGGTTCCTTTGCTTTTCTTCTCATGACAGATCGAACTCTTGCTAGAAGTACGTCCCCGTTAAATGGCTTTGTAACATAGTCTGTAGCTCCAGCATCTAGTCCTTTGACGATGGATTCAGCGTCATTTAGAGCCGTTATCATGATGATAGGGACTTCGGGATGAGAATCCGTTATCTTCTTACATACTTCGAACCCATCATACATTGGCATCATGACATCCAGTAAAATCAAATCGAAGGTTTCTT
The DNA here is from genome assembly GCF_033342815.1 of Exiguobacterium artemiae. Taxonomy (GTDB): domain Bacteria; phylum Bacillota; class Bacilli; order Exiguobacteriales; family Exiguobacteriaceae; genus Exiguobacterium_A; species Exiguobacterium_A artemiae_A. The sequence continues at coordinate 16,011 of NZ_JAWPEN010000009.1, read as the reverse complement.
TTTTCACTTTCTCTAAAGCTTCAATCCCGTCATTCGCCATACTACATTCATATCCTATTGGTTCTAGATAGAGTCTTAATAATTGCCTCATTCTTATTTCATCATCAACAATTAATATTTTATCCATCCTAGTCACCACCTTTTACATAAAAATTTAATTCTGAATGATTGTTAAGCTATTTCCTCATAAATTTCACGAACTTTCTATATAATCAACTCAAACTATGAGATGGAGTTGATTTTCATGAGAGCGTTTATGAAGAGTTTAATCGTTGTCCTCTATGTATCCTTCTTTTTTCTAACCATATTACTGGTCTATAAAGGTTATGAGATTTTTCATAACCAAGTATCGTAATTCTTATAAATAAAGGAGCATCACCTTTTTAGCTCATACCTTTTTGTCAGTATAGAGGCATAGATGCTCCTTCATTTTTTACGCTAATCTTTAAGCAATCAATTTACGACAGACTTTTGCACATTCATTACAGGCTTCAGCACACTTTTTACAATGATCGTGATCATGTTTCGAACATTCGTCGGCACATTTTTCACAGATTTCAACACAGCTTCTAGCAAGAACACTGATATTGCTGCTGTTTCGAGAAATAGCTTGTACTAAAAGACTACAAATTTCAGAACAATCTCTATCTAAACGTATGCACTCTACCATCGAAGAAACATGATGTTCACTCAAACACGCATCAAAACATTCATTACAAGTCACTATACAGTTGTGTAGAACATCTAAGACTTCTTTTTGCCCAGTATTCATTTAAAAAACCTCCATTTTTCATCTTTTTTATTTGAGTTACACAAAGCCTATTTCCTTAATTTGTGAAGAAAAGATGAAAACAGCTACCTATTTTTTAATCTACTTTCAACTGCCCCATCATTCCGTTCTCTTCATGTTCAAGGATATGGCAATGGTACATAAATACCCCTTTTTCCTTGAAAGTCATCTGAATCTTAACTCGTTCTCCAGGTTTTATGGCGATAGTGTCTTTTAGACCTGTTTCTTGCTCATTCATTTTCTGTCCGTTTCGCTCTAATACCTTGAATTGGACTCCATGAATGTGGAAAGGATGAGTCATTCCGCCCATCATGTCTTTTTTATTATAGATTTCCCAGACTTCCGTCTCTCCTTTTTTTGCTTTAATATCGATTCTTGTCTCATCAAACTTCTTTCCATTGATTTCAACATTTTTGCCCATTCCGAAGAGAGTTAACTTCTGATTCACTTTAGATGAGGTCTTGAGCAGCTTTTCATTTACACTTTTCGGTGCCAATGCACTTAGGCTCGTTCCTTGTTTCTCCTTCAGCTTGAAGTTAACGACTTTCACTCCATTTGTCTCCAATGCAACCGTCTCACCAATTTTTCTTTTTGAAAAATCTACCAATACCTCTATACGTTCGCCTGGACTTAAATCAATTTTCTTTACGTTTTTCGTTTTTGAGATGTAACCACCATCATCAGCAATTTTTTTGAAGGATGAACCATCAGACAACTTTACTGTATAGTTACGTGCATTAGATCCATTTATCAATCTAACTCTAAGTTGCGAATACTTTACGTTAAAATATGGATTAATCGTCCCGTTTACGAGAAGGGTATCACCTAAAGCCCCGTCTGCTTTTTCTACATCAGCATAGTCAAGAATATTTTTATTTTTAACTTTTCGATCTTGAAGAATTAACGGAATATCATTTTCACCATATTTTTGAGGGAATATTGACTCACTATTTTTTTCATCTTTTACGTACAATAATCCTGCTAACCCCTTGTATACTTGCTCAGCAGTCTTACCCATTGGATGTGGATGAAACCACAATGTCGATTCATTTTGCTTCACTTTAAACTTTACTACCTTCGTCTCACCAGCTTTCACGACCTGATGTGGTCCGCCATCTACGGATGATGGTACAACAAGACCGTGCCAGTGGAATGTAGTAGCTTCTGATAAGCGATTCACCGTACGGATTGTTACCGTCTTTCCTTTTTTCAACTCCACTACAGGACCTAAATAATTTCCGTTATACCCTAGAGTTTTAGTCTTTTCACCATCCCGAAAGAACTGTGTTTCCCCTTCTTTAGCGACAATCGTGTATTGAATGGAATTCTTGGTTTCACGATCGGCTTTTAGCATCTTAGGGATGTTTAATCGTCGCTCTTTTTCTTCAGTCGATTTTAAATCGACACTCGCACCATGTCCCATACCTTCCATCATAGTCTGATTTGTACTAGTGTTTCCTCCATTCATCATAGATCCCATGTGCTGTTTGTTATTTGACATAGTACCTCGGGTAAGAAGTAAATACGAACCGCCCACTATAATCACGAGAGTAAAGATACCGATAGTTGCGATTAACCATGTTTTCTTCACATTGATCATTCCTTTCAACTAATTATTATTTTTAACTTAAAGAATGATTGTGAAAGAAATATGTCTTTCCACCAATGAATTTTATATTTTTTCCAATGTGCTACTTTTCTACGCTCTGCAAACTTTCTGCAAATTTATGTGATAGAGTCTATGGAAAGTATAAAAAAACAGGAGGTAATTTTTATGAAATTAAAGAAAAAGATTTTTATGACAACTATGGCTGCTTCGCTTTCTTTAGCACTTGCTGCGTGCGGAAGCAATGGTGATGATTCTAAATCAACGGGGAGTATGGATAAAAATATGGATGGTATGGATCATTCGACGATGGACATGTCTGGATCAAAAGAGGTCCCAAAAGGGCTCCAAGAGGCTAAAAACCCGAAATTTAAGGTTGGCGACATGGCGATGATCAAAGAAGCACACATGGAAGGTATGAAAGGGGCCGAAGCAAAAGTTGTAGGCGCTTATGATACTACTGCTTATAGCATTTCTTATGACCCTACAAATGGTGGGAAACGTGTCACAGATCATAAATGGATTATTCAAGAAGAGATTGCAGATGCCAAGTCATCTCCTTATGAAGTAGGCGATGAAGTAAAAGTAGATGCGGATCATATGAAAGGAATGAAAGATGCTACGGCCACCATCGATTCAGCTAAGCAAACAACAGTGTATATGATTGATTTCGAATCGACTACAGGTGAAAAAGTGACAAATCATAAGTGGGTGACTGAAGACGAACTGTCTGCAGAATGAACGATAGACAAGAGAGGAACGGTTTTTTAACCGTTCCTCTCTTGTCTTCTTTTTCACTTATTCAAGGAACCCACTTATAACCAATTCCCCATACTGTCCGAAAGTGGTCTTCAATAGGAAACTCGAGTTTCCTAAGCTTTTCTCTTAAGTTTCTTACATGAGAATCGACCGTTCGTTCATCTGTCCACTCATTTGCTAACCATAAACTTGAGAGCAGTTCCTCTCTTGAATAGACACGTTCTGGATTTTTTAATAATTTAGCAAGTAATGAAAATTCTTTTGGCGTGACTTTGACTAAATGATTATCGTAATACAGCTCATGGGCGTCTTCATTTAAGATTAGACCCGACGATTCGATTTTTGATCCTGAAAAAACTGTAGTTCGTCTGAAAATCGATTGAATCCTTGCCTTCAATTCCGCCTCGTCGAACGGTTTCACAATGTAATCATCTGCTCCCAGTTGCAATCCTTTTACGATTTCTTCTTTTCCGTCGAGTGCTGTCAATAAAATGATTGGTACATTCGAAACTTCCCTTATCCTTTGACAGGTCTCAAAACCATCCATTAAAGGCATCATCACATCTAATATGACTAAGTCTGGCTCCTCTACATCAATCATGTTCAATATTTGTCTTCCACTGTTCAGCTTAATACAGGTATAACTGTCTTGCAGATAAAGTTCAATCAGTTCTAACATTCGATTCTCATCATCTACCAAAGCAATGGTTCTCATCCTGGAATCCCCCTCAAGTCAATGACAACCTTCAGCCCGTTTTCTACATTACTAGCTACAATGGTCCCTTTGTGCGCTTCAACAATTTCTTTCGTGATGGCTAAACCGAGTCCAGTACCTCCTGTTTCACGATTTCGTGAAGAATCTACTCGATAAAAACGATCAAAAAGATACGGGAGTGATTTTTCATCCACGCCGCCACCTTCATCTATAACTTCAATAACGTTTTCATCTAGTTTTAAAAATACGCGTTTGTTCGTATCTGTATATTTCAGCGCATTGTCGAGTAAATTCAAGAGAACCTGATCGAATCTAGCTTGATCTATCTCTTTATAGATCGGGGTTTTATTAATTTGAAGAATCAATTTCACTTGTTTCTCCTCAAATTTAAAAATTATTCTTTCACTAATCTGTTTTAAGAAATCATTCATTTCTGTGATCTGAGGATCTATCTGAAAATGTGGTTCTTCCAATCTAGCAAGTTCAAACAAGTCTTCAATCAATTCTTGAAGTCTTTCGGACTCCTCGTAGATAATGTCGCCAAATCTCGATTCGTCTTTTTTGAGAAGTCCTGCATATCCTTTGATATAGGTAATCGGCGTACGTAATTCATGTGTGATCGAAGTCAGAAATTGCTTTCTTGTATTTTGAATATGACGTAAATCAACAGATAACTTAGTGATTGCTCGTGCTAAATCTCCTACTTCATCGCTTCTCTCAGCTTCTCTGATTTTCAGTACCTCGCCTTGACTTAACTTAACCGTCGCCTCTTTCATTGATAGAAGAGGTTTTATAATGATATAACTCAAAAAATAAACACTCACTAATAGAAAAAGGACTAACAAGAATAGAGAGAACACTACTTGTTGTTTCAATTCCCCCATCAAATGCTGTATATACTTTGTTGACTCCAACATGATTATTTGACCACCATCTTCAATAGGACTCACTGTCACTAAAAATTTACCCTGTCTCCAATTTCCTTCTACGATTCCTTCCTTTTTTTGAATCCAATCCGGATTCAAAAATCGTTCGGCGTCGTTAGAGGAATCGACGACTTGATTATTTTTGTCTAAAATAATCACATCAGTCATCGCCTTCTCCTCCATTAAAACAACATGTTCAACTGTTTGCTTATCAAAGTTTGTGGAAAGAACATCACGATGACTGTTGCCTCTGTCTTGAAGGCTCTCCAGTTCACTTTCTACTTGTTGATGTTCGAGAATATTGTATACGATAGCAGATGAGAGGATGAAAATCATAAGAATCCCGAAAAAATAAAATAGTGTTATTTTAAAAGAAAGTTTATTCATAAAGTACCTTTCTCATTTAAGATGATTAAATTCAGAAGTAAAACAAAATAGATATTTAGAAAAGAAAGTATTCTTCATTTAAGCGATACACAAAAGGGCTTTTATCATTTGATTCTTTCAAAAGGACAATTCCTTGAATATTGCTCCACAAATAGTTAGCGAAATCATAATCACTTAAAATAGCCTCGCGAGTAGAATGCGTCATAAAGCATTCTATTCTTGTAATCGTATACATATCTCCCGAATCACGTTGATAATCTAAAGAAAAAGAACCCTTTATGTTAAGCCTTTGAGCAATTATTTCTACACACTGCTTCAAAACCGAGTTAGAAAACACCTCATAAGAAAGTACAGTATCTTGGTATCGTTGATGCTCTTCTCTCATAAAACAGCAAATCACTTCATCAGATCGATAATCGACATATGCATCAATTTTCCCCAGCTTTACACATTCATACTCATTCTTTATTTGGTCAAAAGAAAAGGTGAAGGTATTACCTTGAACCGAAAATGAATCATGAAGTATTGCTTTATCCAAGTCAAAGGATGTTATAGATGTTACGTTATTTTCTCTCATTTTTAACTTGTTTTTTGATAGCGTAGATGCTTCTTGTTCGCTCAAAGGAATAATCCAACCGATTTTTTGAGAAGTACAATATGCAATCAGATTACTAATATACCCTTCTTCTGATTCTTTATTGGAAAATGAATCAAAATATTTAAAATCCGGAAGTAGCTTTCGAACCCATCCTTCTTTTGAAGAAATATGAATATCTATACCTGCGGGTTTAAGTTGTTTTATGTTCTCCATTACCTTCCAGTTTTCCTCTACACCCGTTATCAGGACGTTTTTACCAAACATTTATGATTCATCTCCTCTCGAGATAAAAAATAGAGCGTCAGAACCCTCTAAATCCTGTAAAATCGATCAATATTGTCGTTAGTTTCGTTAGACCATCGAAATACAATATGATACCTAATACAATCATAAACCCTCCACCTATTTTCGTAACCTTTGAAGAATATTTTATTAAGTATCTTGACTTCCCCACCAAAAATGACATTAAGAAAAATGGAATGGAGAAACCTAGAACATAAAAGAGCATATATAAAAATCCATTACTAGGATTCGTGGCGATCAAAGCAATAACTCCAGCGAGAATTGGTCCTGTACAAGGAGTCCATCCAGCAGCTGATCCGACTCCGACCAAAAACGTTCCGATGTAGCCACGCTTTCTTTTTCCTAAGTTCAATCTTCGTTCTTTCAGTAAAAATGTTGGGGTCCATAGACCCGTCAGAATAACACCAAATATGAATAAAATAAGTGCACCGCTCATCCGTAGAACATCTTTATACACTATAAAAAAATCAGCCAAGTAGGACGTTGAAAAACCCATCACTAAAAATACGCTCGAAAATCCAAGTAGGAAAACTAATGTATGAGGAACTCCATTCCAGTTCCACTTTTCATTTTCTTTCAACTCTCTAACTGAAACCCCTGTAATGTAAGATAAAAAAACGGGATACAAAGCCAGACAACATGGCGAAATGAAAGATAAAAAACCTGCTCCAAAAGCTAACAAAAAAGATAACTCCATCGAATTCCTCCTGCACTCTGATAATAGATTTATTTTTAGAAGATATATAAAAAGAAATGTGTTTAATTTTTATCATAAAATCCGTTTGTGAAAAATCTATGTATTTTTTGATTAAATCTCGTGCAAATTTTTGAAATGAATTTGATATACTTTTTTGTAATATAGTGATGCTATACTCCTTTTAACAAATTGTCTGTCACTGTATCTTTACCTTTAAAGGAGTACAACTAATGAAAAACAAGATAATACTTATCGCTTCTAGTGTCTTACTCACAACAACTTTTTCAATGCATAGTCCAAAAGTAGAAGCAAGTAGTGCATATAAAGTAAAAGTGAAGACAGACGATCTTCGTGTTCGGACTGGTCCTTCTCTCAATTACAAAATAGTAGGCGTCGCTAACACTGGCCAGACCTTTTCTTATTTAGGAAAAAAAGGAGCTTGGACAAAAGTACTTTACAAAGGGAACACACGGTATATTTATAGTTCTTATTTGAAGAAGTATAAGAGCCATGTTGCCAAAAAAGCGTCTTATAATGACTCTCTTTTTGCTTCTCCTACTAAAGGAAGATTGACCCAAGGATACGGAAAATCTAATGGCACTTACGGCTATACATTCCATAATGGCGTTGATTTAGCTGCAGCAAAAGGCACACCCGTATATGCTTCTGCTAGTGGAAAAGTCACTACATCTAAAAACAGTGGTGCATATGGTAAACACGTTATGATTTCACATAGTCTAAAGAATCAAAAATACGTAACCGTTTATGCTCATATGAATAGTCTTTCCGTAAAAAGTGGTCAGACAGTCTCTAAAGGTATGAAGATTGGAACAGTTGGGAATACAGGAAACTCGTTCGGAAATCATTTACACTTCGAGATTCATAAAAACAGTTATAAATACAGCAATTATTCTGCAGCTAATAGTGTCAACCCAATGAACTATTTGTAACCTAAAAAAGAAAAGATGATGTCCTCGGGCATCATCTTTTCTTTTTTAACTTCATTACCAAAGGCGACGATGGAGTGCGAAGAATCCAAGGATTGAGGTTGTTGCAATACCAAGCAGTGACCAAACTAGTGGATTACTTTTTTATCTCCTCTTTTTTTGTGAGGAAGACCGAAGAGAGATGTCTATCAAATTCTCCAGTTAACATCATCACCATGCAGTATCTTTAGTACTTTAGCTTTTAGTCCGATTGATGGCTGACAAAGTATCACTTACTTTTAACATTTTTTACCTATTTATCAATCGTTTGGCTCATCACCATAACACGTGGTTGCTATTTTAATGACCAAGCTCGAGGCACAATCTCAAAAAGAATCGTTCGAGGTTTCGGTAGCCATAACCACGACGCTTGATGAGCTTAATCTTGTTATTCGTTCCTTCCATTTTCTCGTTCGATAGCCTTGATACAATGGTCTGACGCATCGCTTCCTCACGACCCCGGATCGCTTTCGCGATTTTTGCGAGAGGTCCGCACGGATGGAACTGGTAACGGTCCAGCCAGTCCGTCAGTCTTCGGTGAGCCTGCCTGTTACACGTTGCCTTCAGCACATACCGGATATGTTGGAGTCCTCTATATAGATCCTGAGTAAAGGCGTCTTCTAGAATACAAGAACGGGCGACCTCTCGGTCTTCTGGAGCCAACATTTCTGGGCGACAAGCCAGTGCACGGTCAATGACACGAATATGATGATGGCGTTTCGTCTCGTTCAAAAATCGACGCCGACGGCGAAGAGCGTCCGTGAAGAACTGGATGAGATGAAAACGGTCCAGTACATGTGCTGCATTCGGGAAGACACGAGTAGTTGCCTTCGCCATCGCAGGTGCAAAATCACTGACGACAGAACGAACATCTCCCAGTACACCTTGAAGCGCAGCCGTAATCGCCGATACGTCCCGGCCCGGGACGATAGACAGAAGACGTCCCGTCTTAGCATCAAGAACAATCGTCGCATAGTGGTGTCCTTTTCTCGTGGCGAACTCATCGACGAGGATGTGTGTCGCCTGTCCCACTGTATCCACTGAAGCGTACTGATAAAACCACCGTTCCACAGTCGTATAAGGAAGTTCATATTCATGCGCAACATCTGAAATTGTCCGGCCATGGCACCGTTCTGTGATGCCTTTTCGGAACACTTCGGTAGAAGTACGGACGAGTCCGAGACCGTAGTCATATACGAACGTCAAATCACAAGAGAGGCATCTTTGACGTGGGACATCCAGTTCGATCCACAAGGCACCGACTCCCCACGCATGACCGTGTCGAAAACGACGACGCTTTTTCGAATGCAAGATGGTCTTTTTTTCGCATAGCGGACAAGGGATTTCATGTGTATCAGGAATGACAGGAAATACGTGCGGTTCTTCATCGGACGACATCTGGATTTGAAAAAGGGCTGGAAGCGGAAGAATTAATTTGATAAACTGTTGGGACAAGGAGAAAACTCCAATCGTGGTTTGTCTAGACAACAATTACGATACCGGGGTTTTCGCTTTTTTTCTATGTTCGATTTAAAATCCGATGGATTTTATGTGTCAACCACACCTTATGGTGATGAGCCAGTTTTCATACAAAATATCCTTTTTTTATGTCTTTTTTTATAGAACAAGAATATAGCTGGCCTCATCGGTGCCAAGTCGTGTAGGCAACTGCATTTAATCGACACCTCCAACTCATTTCTGTTCAGGAAATTTCAACATCTCTTACGATAACCATTGGTAAATTGATACAATATTATCATATGTACTCAAAGGAGAATGAGCTCAGATATGTCAGATGAAAATTATACTTATTTGATAGAGGAAATCGAAAAGCTAAAATTTCACAATCGTACGTTATTGACTTTACTCGGAAATTTACATCCAGATGCAATGGAAGATACGACGATACATGAAGCGGTCATTCTGTTCGATCTCTCAAAAAATGATTTACGAAAGTTAAAAGACCTAATAATTAATTATGATCAAAACCGTTTTGCTTTTGAACAAAAAGCACTACTGATTAATCCCGTTTTCAGCAAAGATAATTTGCTTTTTCTAGTAAACTCTTTTGTTAACTCAGAGATGCTTATCGCTAACGGAAATACAATCTTATCTGATTACGAAGTGAAGCCAAACTAACGTACGTCCATGAAAATGAGAACTACTATGAAATGAGGAATTACTCTTCCATGAAATTATTACCCCCAAAGCCCTTTTATTACGAAGGCGGCGAACGAGCTGTTCTACTTTTACATTCCTTCACCAGCAATCCAAACGACATGAAAAAGCTCGGCCGCTACTTGCAACAAAATCAGTACTCTTGCTACGCTCCGACATTGAGTGGACACGGTCTGACAGCAGAAGACCTTTTGTCGTATGGACCATCCGACTGGTGGCAGGATGCACTCGACGGTTATCAACTGTTAAAAGACAAAGGGTTTGAAAGTATAGCAGTCGTTGGTCTTTCCCTTGGCGGTGTACTTGCTCTAAAAATGGGACAGGATTCCAAAGTAAACGGCGTAGTAACCATGTCCGTACCGATGTATAAGGAAGCAACTGTTCTAAAAGAACGAATCGTTTATTATGGCCGGCGGTATAAACAACTTGAAGGAAAAGAGGAGCAGCAGATCGAATCTGAAATGGCAGAACTTCATCACCTTCCCTTTGATTCGCTAGCCGACTTTGAACAACTCATTAACCGGACGAGAGACCAGTTGACACGGGTCGTCTCGCCTGTTTGCGTCATGTATGGGGAAATGGATGACCCCTCGTACAAGACGAGTGCCGAGAAGATTTTCCAAAGCGTAACTTCGGATCAAAAAGCGATTAAAGGATTTGCGCATTCGAAACATTTAATGACGTTAGGGAAAGACATGAACGCAGTCAATCAAGACATTCTTGCGTTTTTAAATAAACTGAACTGGTGATCTATTCATCCCTTTTAAAGGCAGTCCGCACTCAGCGGGCTGTCTCTTTTTGTCCTACTGTCTAGATCTGTAATCAGAAACCAATCAAAACAATTGACGCACTCAAAAACAGATGGTATATTTATCTCGAATTAAAGATATATGAATTGAAGATAAAAGAGGTGAACGAAATGGAACAGCCGAATCCGAACTTAAAAGCACTGACGGTCATGGTCCGTGCCGTCGATGCACTTCATGAGGTCATCAAACAGGATGTCGCGAAGTCCGGTTTAAATCCGACAGATTTTTCGGTACTCGAGTTGCTGTATCACAAAGGAAGGCAGCCGATTCAGCTGATCGGGAAAAAAGTATTGATTACGAGTGGCAGCATCACCTACGTGATTGATAAGCTTGAAAAAAAGAACTATGTCGCCCGTAAAGCCTGTCCGGAGGATCGGCGTGTGACATTTGCGGAACTCTCCCCAGACGGTCAAAACTTGATGGACACGATTTTCCCGGAACATGAACACACCATTAATCAGGTTTTCCAAGGGATTGATCAAGCAGAAATCGAATCTTTTATTAAGACCGCTAAAAAAATAGGCTATCAAGCCCAAAATCATTAAAATTTTTTAACGATATATCTCGAATTCGAGATAATAACGACTAAGGGAGCGATTTACATGAATGAATTAAAAGGAATCCACCACGTCACGGCCATCACGAGCAGTGCCGAGAAAAATTATGCGTTCTTCACCAACGTCTTAGGCATGCGTTTGGTCAAAAAGACGGTGAACCAGGATGACATTCAGACCTACCATCTGTTTTTCGCCGACGACAAAGGATCAGCCGGCACCGATATGACATTCTTTGATTTTCCAGGCATCCCGAAAGGAACACACGGCACAAACGAAATCTACAAAACTGCTTTCCGCGTACCGACGGACGATGCACTTGACTACTGGATCAAACGGTTTGACAAATATGACGTCAAACATCGCGGCATCAAAGAACAGTTTGGGAAGAAGACCCTCTCGTTCGTCGATTTCGATGACCAGCAGTACATGCTGATTTCAGATGAGCATAACGCAGGCATCTCTTCCGGAACGCCATGGCAAAACGGTCCCGTTCCACTGGAATTCGCCATCACCGGCTTAGGTCCGATCCACATCCGGATTGCCGAATTTGACCGGTTAAAAGACGTCCTGGAAAAAGCGATGCTGATGCGGGAAATCGACAAATCCGGATCCCTGCATCTGTTTGAAATGGGCGAAGGCGGCAACGGTGCGCAAGTCATCGTCGAACATAACCTTCTCCTTCCGAGCGGACGCCAAGGATTCGGAACCGTCCATCACGTGGCGTTCCGGGTCGAAGATACAGCCGCTTTAAATGAATGGATCGAACGGATGCACAACTTACAATTCAACACATCGGGCTACGTCGATCGTTTCTTCTTCGAATCCTTGTATGCACGTGTCGCACGCGGCATTCTGTTCGAATGGGCAACAGACGGTCCTGGTTTCATGGGAGACGAGCCGTATGAAACAGTCGGAGAAAAATTATCGTTACCCCCATTCCTGGAAGCGAAGCGTGAGCAGATTGAACAAATGGTCCGTCCGATTGATACCGTCCGCAGCACACGCAAGATCGAAAAAGAATATTTGTAAAACGGAGGAATTATCTTGACTCTATTCAGTAAACTATTTGGTTCAAAGGAAACACCACAACAAGAGGAGGAAACGAACATGACAAAGTTAAACATTGGAATCATTTTGGGATCAACACGTGAAGGTCGCTTAAGCCCACAAGTCGGAAATTGGGTCAAAGAGCTCGCGGACAAACGCGGAGATGCCAACTATACAATCATTGACATTGCCGACTACAAATTACCGTTGCTCGGTGAAAAAGACGGGGATGCTTCCGGTGCAGCCGCCTGGTCTGAAGCCATTGCTGCTCAAGACGGTTTTGTGTTCATCGTGCAGGAATACAACCACTCGATTGCCGCGTCCTTAAAAAATGCCCTCGATTATCTCCGTGTAGAGTGGAACAACAAAGCAGCAGGAATCGTCTCGTACGGTTCGGTCGGCGGTGCCCGGGCAGCAGAACATTTACGCGGGATTTTGGGCGAATTGTTGATCGCCGACGTCCGCGTCCACCCTGCCCTCTCGCTGTTCACTGACTTTGAGAATGGAGCCGTGTTAAAAGCAGCACCGGTTCAAGCAGATTCTGTCAACCAAATGCTCGATCAAGTCATCCCTTGGACTGGCGCTTTAAAAACGATCCGCTGATTTTTAAAACTCATTTATTCATTCTAAAAAGTTTTTGAACAGAACTTTTAAAAGTTTAAAAAGAGCACAGATCGCAAACAAACCCTCATTTCAAAATTGAAGTGAGGGTTTGTTTGCGATCTAAAACTACGTATCTAATTAAATAGGCGCGTATTTTTTGGCTTATTAAAATTGCTAACTGATCGGACGCTCTGATTTTACAAGACCAAAATAATGAACAATCTATTCGTTTAACTTCAGCATATCAACTAGCATACTTGCTTCCGTAATGGTTAAACAATTATTTCTGAAGTTATCATTTATTCTTAAAAGAATTTCTTGATTCGAAATTTGATCTTTCATATCCACTATTTCATTTATAGTTTTTTGGTTTAAAAATTCAGTTTTAAATGTTGTTGTAACAAACTTTTTTTCATCTTCTTTAAAGTTAGTTTTAGTGTTTATTATAATAAGTACTTTCTCAACAAATCTTAGGGTAATATTTAGTGTTTCGATTAAGCTACTCAATGCTAATTGATTCATCTTTATAATTGATTCTTCTAAATCATTTTTAAGTTCTTCTAGACTAGATTTAAACAATTCTAAATTTTCACTATTTAAATTAGTAAGTTCGTAATAATTTACATTATAACTTGATTCTACAACGCCCATACCGAAAATTTCTACAATGACTTTTTCTATAAGAGAATAAAATTCACTCTGATTATTAAAATTTGATTTGTTATCTAAGTTACTAAATATATCCATAAACTTTATCAATGAATCTACAGAGTCAATGCTAACCTTATTTAATGATTTGATCAAATTAATATCTAAAATTTTTTCTTTATTAATATGTTCAAAATAAAATTCAAGTAAATCAAAATATTCTTCGCTTGATGAATAAGATGCATTATATGCTTTAAACAAAGATTCTATATTATCTTCACCTAATAAAAATACAGTTCTGTTATCTGTTTGATATGTTTTTAAATTATACATATACTCTAAAAATCTTTTATACTCTACAGATTTATCTTTATCACTATTTAAGACTATCTCAACAAATTTTTCTTTTAAAAATTCTTCATCTGTTAGTTGAGATTTGCCTTCATAAATAAGCTTTTTTATTATTCTATTTTGTTTTTTATGGTTATTAGATTCAATTTTTTTTAAATGTTTAAAACGTTGCTCATCACTAACTTCAGCAACATTTATTAATTTATAATTGAATAGTTTTAGAATAAAATAATTTATAGAGTTATCATCTTTAAACGAATTATTATTATCAAAAAATAATTCTTGGTACTTATCTTCATTAGAATTAATTAGATCTAATATAGTGTATTCATTATACGCCTTGTCTCTAAAAATAAAGATGTCAAATAAATTTACTTCATGACTATTCCAAATCATTCGAAATTGTTCTGGAAGAAAATGTTTCACTACAAAAAAAGTTATTATAGTTTCTTTATACTTTAATATATCTTTGTGTTTTTCAATTCTATACGTAGTTTCAGAAATCATGTTTTCTATTTTTCTAAAGGATAAATTCTTAAAACGAAAGTCAATTTCTATTTTGCTCCCTAAAAATTTTGTTAGAATATTAAATCGAGATTGATATAAAATATGAAGAAAATCAAAGTCACTTTTAACTATAGTTCTGTTAAATTTTTGATATCTATTGTCTATTAGGAAATCTACTATCTCTCTCATATCTATTGGCGTTAGATACATTTTAAATGGAATGTATTTTTCTAAATATTGAAATGTAAATTCTTTCTCTAATAAAATATTTTCATCATACTGATAGATAATTTTAATATTATCGCCAGAAAATTTTTCTGATATAGAAAAAATTTCTTTCATCACTTCTTTATTCTCAATTCGATCAATATCTTCGAAAATTATCAAGAGCTTTTTGTTTTGTATTTTTTTTGTTTCTTTAACAAAATTTTTAAATACACCAGATTTCAAGTCACTCGAATTTAAAGTAATACTTATTAAATCTTGAAACTTACCAAAAAGTTTAACAGATGATAAATTTCTTTTTAAATTATTTGTATATCTAGGCAATATCCCGTTTTCCAACAACTTTTTTTCAATTGTTTCTATTAAAAATACAGAAACTTCATTTAAATTACTTGTTAATAAATCAATTTCTATATATTCATATTTATCCTCTAATTTTTCTTTTAATTTTTGCATTAAAAAACTCTTTCCTGATCCCCATTCCCCGTTCAAACCTATAACATTAAATTTATTTAAATGTTCTTCTAATAGAATTAATTCTTTTTCTCTTTGAGGTAGCAATTCTAGTTTAGGTTCTTCTATAAGATTAATATTATTATGTTTTTCTATATAAAGGATTATAGACGTTATATATATATCTAAAAAGATAAAAAATAATCCTAAAAAAGTAGCAAAGGTTATTATGTTATTTTCAATATAGAATCTTTCCACTATGTATATCAGAAAAAAAACTATATTGAAAATCAGTAAATTTATATAAAATAATCTATTCAATTTCAGGGGTAAATTTATTCTAATGATTGAGAAAATTACAAAGTACCCAATCATGTAGATAGTCACATTAAATTTAAATATTGTTATTACAAGTATGGAAAACCCAAGCCAAATTAATATTAAAGTAAATATACGTTTGATCAATAGTCCATTATCCCTTCTTACTTTATTATTTCACATCAATACTGACTTAAAATTCTATATAACTTTCTTTAATGATGTTTAATAACTTCATCTGCCCGAAAGCATTGCATTAGTCAATTCCGAATTAAATCATTCAATTGAACAATGTGACTGCCCTTTTTCGTGTAGTATTCAATCATTTCCGGCAGTTTCTTCTTATCATAACTTGTAATGCCGTCTGTGATCACCGTCACGTCATAATTCAGTTTACGTAAATTAAAGCACGTCGATTTGACGCAAGTGTGACCGTCAAGAAGAAAAGTCATTTTACGATGATTTAAGCACAACACTTTTCGATCATTCTGTATGTTCTGTAAAAATAGTAGACCGATAGCGCATCCGGTAGCTTTCTTCATCCATTT
>NZ_JAWPEN010000008.1:0-133673 GCF_033342815.1 Exiguobacterium artemiae | reverse complement strand
CATTTCACTTCGCTTGAATATACGTTTTTGCCCATGCAAAAACACCTCCGATGCTAGTACTTTTTAAAAGTGTACCACTCCGAAGGTGTTTTATATTGTCTCAAAATTTTAGGTTAGCCCACCCGATGCAAAATCGGAATCGCCTTTTACGTATGCGTTAGGAGTGTTTTTTACTGAGGACCGCTGTTTGCGTCCGTTCGAGCACCGCGTTTGTGATGACAATCAACCCGGTGAACAGGAACAAGGCCTCAAAACCAAAGTGACCGGCAATCTGACCACCCGCGAGTGGTCCGAGGAAATTCCCCATGAACTGCGCCGACTGGTTGTAACCGAAGATCCGGCCCGATGCATTCGCCGGTGTGTGTTTCCGGAGAAGCGCCTGAACCGACGGCATCAGTGCGGCAGTCGCAAAACCGATTCCCATCCGTAAGATGATCAATTGGCTTGTATCCGTTACGAAAGCCTGCGGAATCAGGAACGCGGCGAAAATCAGCAAAGCGAAGAACAAGACACGTTCCGCTCCGATTTTATCTGATAACCGGCCGAGCCGCTGAGCGGCAATCAAGGCCGCAATCCCGGGCGCCGATGCGACGATTCCGGATAACAAGGCCAATCGTTCCGTACCGGGACTGAGTTCCCGGACGTACAGGGATAAAATCGGACTGATCGATTGTGCCGCGAATTGAATCAGGAACGTCGTCAGGAAGAGACTTAAAATCAGTTCCGGATGACGTAACGATTGGATGATTTCTTTAGCTGACGCCATCTGCTTGGTCTGCAGCGGCACGAATTCTTCTTTGACGAAGAAATACGTGACGAGGAACGTCAGGAAGAGCGGAATGCTCGTAAAGAGAAAAACGGGTCGAAGCCCAATCATATCGGCAAGGAATCCTCCAATCAGAGGTCCAAGTAATCCACCGGCAATCCCACCGGTTGATAATGTACCGAGCGCCCAGCCACTTTTCTCTTTTGGTGTCTGTGAGGCAATTAAGGTGATGCCGGCAGAGATGAATCCGGAGACGGCACCCATGACAAGTCGTAAGAAGACGAGTTGATAAACATCCTGTACGAAGCTGATCAGGAACATGACGATCGACATCCCGAGGCTTGCGCGCAGTAACATCAATTTCCGTCCTTTTTTATCGGCCAAACGTCCCCAAATCGGTGACACAATGGCTGCGACGAGGAAGGTTGCACCAAAGGCTACGCCGGACCAGGTCGTGATTTCCTGGCGTCCGTTGACACCAAGTTCTTCAATGAATAAGGGCAAAAACGGTAAGACTAAACTTAAAGCAGCAGCAGTTAAAAAACTACCGATCCAAACAACGACTAAATTTCGTTTCCACAATGGCATTGTGGCATCACTTCCTTTTTATTGGTAATTCCTATTTAATTCAACAACTTCTAATATACACTTCACAAAGTAAAATGTCTAGGATTTGAACTGATTCTAAGGACTCCCGGACCATTGGCTTATATCCAAGTCACGCCGGACGACCGATAATAAGATAACTTAATATAGGGAGTGAACGATATGAAACGCTTCATCCTCAGTTTGATTTGTCTTACGATGGCTGCGACGCTCCTGCCTGTCAGAACCGAAGCGGCCGTCACCGTCACGCGTCATACCGTGATGTGGTCAATCCCTGAAGCGAAACAAATTTCAACGAAAGTCACACAGCTGGCAAACAGACAGATGAAACGTGTCTATCTGCATGTCGCTGTCGAGGGTGACCGAACCCTCTACCGCACATTCGTTGAAAAAGCCCACCTTGCCGGAATCGAAGTCTACTTTTTGTTCGGACAGCCAAGCTGGATTACGAACGAAGGCACGACGAACCGGCCGAATGTCGAAGATCCGTTAGCCTGGATCAATGTGTATCTGCAAGAAACGATGGAACGTCCGGATGGCATCAGCGTCGATCTCGAACCTTACGCCTTACCGGCCTGGGAAACAGATCAAGCGTCTGTCATCGCCTCTTACCAACGCCTGCTGACAGCTTTTCATGATGTCAGCACAGCGCAAAATCTCCCGTTGCAACTGTTTCTGCCGTTTTGGTTCCATACCATTCCGGATGCTTCCGGACAAGCGCTCAGCGAATGGGCGATGGAACTGGCTGATGAAGTCACCTTGATGAGTTATCGGACCGTCTACGGTGGCGGTAACGGTCTCGCCGCGATTACGATGACCGATGCCCTTTACGCTGCGAGTCATCAACACCGTCTGTCGTACGCCCTGGAATTCACGGAACTGCCGGACACACCAAGTATCACGTTTTACGGACAGACGCGGACGGTGCTTAATCAACTCGTCAATCAGACGATGAACAGTTCCCTGCCGCCAAGCGCCATCGTCTATCATGATTTTGACGCATATCAGACCTTCATGCGCAGTACGCAGTGATCCACTTCTATCGTGCATCAAAAGATACGAAGCGGTTTTGAATCACCAAAATTTGCATAGAAATGGCCGATCATCCTGTTAACAGATAGGATGATCGGCCATTTTTGATTGATGGAGGACGGAGACGTTCATCCTCGACTCCTATGGGAAAAGGAAGCGTGATTAACGCTTCCGCCAGGAAGAGGTAAGACCCGGCATGACCGCATGGAGTGCGGGATGCCGCGGCTTACCTTCCGCCCATGGAAAGCGAGGATGGCGGAGACGTCCGACACAAGCATTCATTCGGATTATTTTCCTAAATGATCAAGCATGATTCCCGTTCCGCGGGCGACACATAACATCGGATCTTCAGCGATCAAGACCGGAAGTCCCAGTTCTTTCGCCAGCAACTGATCGATGCCGTCCAGTAATGCTCCGCCGCCCGTCAAAATGATCCCGCGGTCGATGATGTCCGCCGCCAGTTCCGGCGGTGTTTTCTCGAGCACACGTTTTGTCGCTTCAACGATTTCCATCGCGGCTTCCGCCAATGCTTCATGCATCTCCTGCGAAGAGATCGTAATGTTATCCGGGAGACCGGTCACGAGATTACGACCCCGAATGTCCATCTCTTCCTGACGTCCCTCATCGGACACGGTCGCGACCGTCATCTTGACGTTTTGGGCTGTCCGTTCCCCGATGATGAGTTTATGGTTGTCTTTAATGGCGCGGATGATATCCTGATCAAACCGGTCGCCGGCAACTTTGATTGTTTCGCCGCAGACGATGTCGCCCATCGACAGTACCGCAACATCCGTTGTTCCGCCACCGATATCAATGACCATGTGACCGGCCGGCATCCAGATGTCCATCCCTGCTCCGACGGCTGCGACTTTTGGTTCGACTTCCAGGAAAACGGTTTTTGCCCCTGATTTTTCACCGGCTTGACGAATCGCTTTCGCTTCGACCGTCGTGATGCTGGCCGGTGTACAAATCAACATTCGGACACCGCCGAACATACTTCTTACTTCGATTTTATCGATGAAGTGACGTAACATCGCTTCCGTCATTTCAAAATCAGCGATGACACCATCGCGTAACGGACGGATCGCGACGATGTTTCCGGGTGTCCGGCCGACCATCTGGTGGGCTTCCGTTCCGACTGCATGGATTTTTCCTGTTGCTTTATCAATCGCGACGACCGATGGCTCGTCGAGTACAATTCCCTTACCTTTTACGTGAATGACGACATTCGCCGTCCCCAGGTCAATTCCGATATCCTTTGTCAAAAACATCTCGCGTGATCTCCTTTATCCACTGGCTATTCTTCCAAAATATAGCACGTCGTTTGGACGTCTAACCCATTTATGTATACATACCTTTCAATTCTAGCACAGGGAAACAAAAAGAGACGACTTTCTTTTAAAGAAAGTCGTCAAGAATATACTGGAATCAAATGATAGCTTAAAGCTTCGCAGCTGCCGTCTCTTCGATGGCAACTGTTTCTTCCGTGACACGCTCGACATCTGCGCCGAGTGCTTGTAATTTAAGGTGGAAATCAACGTATCCGCGATCGATGTGATGCAGTGCACCGACACGTGTTTCGCCTTCTGCAATCAATCCAGCCGTGACAAGTGCTGCTCCAGAACGAAGGTCTGTTGAAAGAACTTCTGCTCCTTGAAGTTGAACACCACCCGTGATGATCGATGAACGTCCTTCAATCTTGATGTCAGCGTTCATGCGACGGAATTCTTCGACATGCATGAAGCGGTTTTCGAAGACCGTTTCCGTGATGACTGATGTGCCTTCTGCTTTTAAGACCAACGCCATCATTTGTGCTTGAACGTCTGTCGGGAAACCTGGGTGTGGCATTGTCTTGACGTCGATCGCAACGAGTTTCTTCGGTCCGACGACACGGAGGCCTTCTTCTGTATCCGAGATTTTAACACCCATCTCTTCCATTTTTGAAATCAATGGACGGAGGTGTTCACGCTCAGCACCGATGACTTCAACGTCACCTTCCGTGATTGCCGCTGCAATCATGAATGTACCGGCTTCAATGCGGTCTGGAATAACATAGTGATTGCCGCCGTGAAGTTTTTCAACACCTTCAACACGAATCGTCTCTGTTCCGGCACCGCGGACTTTAGCGCCCATTGCGTTGAGGAAGTTAGCGAGATCGACGATTTCAGGTTCTTTCGCGACGTTTTCGATGACTGTCGTACCTTCAGCAAGCGTGGCTGCCATCATGATGTTTTCTGTTGCACCGACTGACGGGAAGTCGAGGTAGATTTTCGCACCTTGCAGACGACCGTCGACGTGTGCTTCAACGAATCCGTTTCCGATGATTGTTTTTGCGCCCATCGCTTCGAATCCTTTTAAGTGAAGATCGATCGGACGTGAACCGATTGCACAACCACCCGGCATTGCGACACGGGCACGACCGAGACGTGCAAGGAGTGGTCCCATGACAAGAATCGACGCACGCATCTTCCGAACGTATTCAAGTGGTGCTTCATCTTTCAATTCTGCTTCGGCATTGACCGAGACTGTGTTTGCTTCTGCATCAAATGTCACTTCTGCATTCAGGTTCCGTAAGACGTTATTGATTGTATAGACGTCTGCCAAACGGGGAACGTTCTGAAGGACTGATGTACCTTCTGAAGCAAGCAATGTTGCGACCAATGTTTTTAAGACTGCATTTTTTGCACCTTCTACTTTTACCGTTCCAGCTAATTTACGTCCGCCACGGACAACGATTTTTTCCATTACTCATACTCCTCTGCTTTCGTTTCTGTTCTATTATGTTCAATTCGCGATTGGTGTGCATCATAGTTGAAAACCAACGCATGATAGAAGAGAAACACCCTGTAGTTGATCTCTCATTCCAAATCCAACACGACTTTTCAGCTTCACAATGGTTACGTTTCTTCATTATAAGAATACTATCCTGTTCCATACTAAATCAGATTGATGATTTAGGGTTTACAACGAAGTTACAAGTTCACCCGACTAAGAACTGGAGACGCTGTGCGAATCCCGAATAATCAAGCAAAAAGCGGGCGATCAGCGAACCGAGCGCCACGGCAAGTAACACACGCAAGACAACAGCCTGCGGTCCTTTTGGATGCTGCAGGAACTTCTCCCATTTGACCGGAAGGAGTGCCCACCAGGCGAAGACAATCGCCGTTAAATAAACAAGCATACTGATTAGTGCACTTAAACCGATTGACGTCACTGCTACTGCACCTCTTCTGTTAAGGTTTTTCCAACCTTACCATGATTTCATACAATGAATGATTGCGCAAACAAAAAGGCACAAGATAATTTATTTTATCGTATAAAATATATTATGAAAAGATGATTATGGAAAATTCCACATAATAAGATTGAAAAATGTGTGAAGAGGACACATATATGTACTTTTACTTTTTTTAGGATTGTTAAACCTGAATCACCGGATGGATTTGGGAAAACGGTTGCCCTACAGAAAATCATTGACCTGTCCTCAAAAAAAGACCCGGCTTCCATGACGGAAACCGGGTCTTTAACTTGAATCAATCGCGACCGTATTCTTTTAGGTTGAGACGGTTGATTGCGCGTTTCAATGAAAGCTCAGCGCGTTTGAACTCAAGATCTGATAATTTCGTGTCCTGGAGGCGACGTTCTGCCCGGACTTTCGCAGCCGAGGCACGGTCATAATCGACCTTATCCGCTGCTTCAGCCGTTTCAGCAAGAACTGTCACTGTATCCTGGCGCACTTCCATAAAGCCACCGCTGATAGCGATCAACGTGCGTCCGCCATCTTCGTGGCGCAACTTCAAGATGCTGATGTCGAGTGGTGTTACGAGCGGTACGTGGTGCGGGAGAACCCCAATCTCACCAGATATCGTTTTCGCAACGACCATACGGACATCGCCATCATACACTTCGCCATCCGGGGTGACGATATTGACATGAAGTGTGTTCATCTCAAGTCCCCCTTATGCTTTGTCACTTAGACAAGCGTCTTCGCTTTTTCAATCGCATCTTCGATCGGACCGACGAGACGGAATGCTTCTTCCGTCAAATCATCGTGTTTCCCACCGAGGATTTCTTTGAAGCCGCGGATCGTGTCCTTAACTGGGACGTACGATCCTTTTTGTCCTGTGAACTGCTCAGCTACGTGGAAGTTCTGCGACAAGAAGAACTGGATACGACGCGCACGGTGTACAGTCAATTTGTCTTCTTCAGACAACTCGTCCATACCGAGGATCGCGATGATATCTTGAAGTTCTTTGTAACGCTGAAGTGTTTCCTGAACTTGACGCGCTACGCCGTAATGCTCTTCGCCGACGATTTCCGGTGAAAGGGCACGTGATGTAGAAGCAAGTGGATCCACGGCAGGATAGATACCCATCTCAGAGAGACGGCGCTCAAGGTTCGTCGTTGCATCTAAGTGAGCAAACGTCGTTGCAGGAGCCGGGTCAGTATAGTCATCGGCCGGTACATAAACCGCTTGGATTGATGTAACCGAACCTTTGTTTGTTGACGTGATACGCTCTTGAAGCATACCCATCTCTGTAGCAAGTGTCGGCTGGTAACCAACGGCAGATGGCATACGACCGAGAAGGGCCGATACCTCTGAACCTGCTTGTGTGTAACGGAAGATGTTATCAACGAAGAGAAGAACGTCTTGTCCCTGCTCATCACGGAAGTATTCTGCCATTGTCAAACCAGTCAAGGCAACACGAAGACGTGCGCCCGGCGGCTCGTTCATCTGACCGAAGACCATCGCTGTTTGTTTGATAACGCCTGAATCCGTCATCTCGTGGTACAAGTCATTACCTTCACGCGTCCGCTCACCAACACCTGCGAATACCGAGATACCGCTGTGCTCTTGCGCGATGTTGTTGATCAATTCCTGGATGAGGACGGTCTTACCTACACCGGCACCACCGAAGAGACCGATCTTACCACCCTTGATGTAAGGAGCGAGTAAGTCAACGACTTTAATTCCTGTTTCGAGGATTTCAACTTTTGTTGAAAGGTTATCAAACGTCGGTGCTTTTTTGTGGATCGGAAGACGTTCCACGCCTGCATCGAGTTCTTTTTCATCAATTGGGTTACCGAGTACGTTGAAGACGCGACCAAGTGTTGCTTCTCCGACAGGTACCGAGATTGGAGCACCAGTGTCCAGTACTTCCACTCCGCGGCGTACACCATCCGTAGAATCCATCGCAATGGTACGGACGACGTCGTCACCAAGGTGCAAGGCGACCTCAAGCGTCAAGTCGATAGCCACTTCTTCTACTGTTTGCGGCGTATATTGAATACGAAGCGCGTTGTAGATCTTCGGCAAGTGTCCGTCGAACTTAACGTCGATGACAGGTCCCATGACCGCGACGACGCGGCCTTTTAAACCGAGTTCGTTCATCGTGTTTCCTCCTAGCTATCATTACGCCGAGTGGATTACTGCTGGGCAGCGGCTCCACTGACGATCTCTGTGATTTCTTGCGTGATTGCAGCTTGTCGAGCCCGGTTGTAGACGAGAGTCAATCGACCGATCAAGTCATCTGCGTTATCTGTCGCACTTTGCATTGCTGTCATACGTGACGCATGTTCTGCTACTTTCGCGTCAAGAAGCGCACCGAAAATCAAGCTCTCCGCATAACGCGGAAGGAGTTCAGCCAGGATTTGTTCCTCGCTTGGCTCGTACTCATAAGTCGTCGAAGATGAAGCTTCGATTTCTCCGAGCGGGAGAAGGGTTTCGACTTTCACTTCCTGGCTGATGACAGACATGAAGTGGTTGTAGCACAGCTTGAGTTCGTCGATTTCGCCGAGCGTGAACGCACTCACTGTACGCTTCACGATTTCTGCGACATCGACATACGAAGGAGAATCGTTTAGTCCTGTGATCGCATCCGTGACCGTAATTCCGCGTGAACGGAAGAACTGGACACCGACTTTACCGACCACGAACAAGACGTAACTGTCCGTAGTATGCTTTTCATTGATTTCCCGGTAGACTTCACGCAGCACGTTGGCGTTATATGCACCAGCTAAGCCGCGATCCGATGTGATGACGATATAGCCTGTCTTTTTGACAGGACGTTTTTCGAGCATCGGATGGCTAGCACCTGTCGTGCCATTCGCAATGGTTCCGAGCACTTCCTGCATTTTCAGCATGTAAGGCTGGAACTTCGCGCTATGTGCTTGAGCGCGGTTCAGTTTCGACGCCGAAACCATGTTCATCGCTTTCGTGATCTGTTTCGTACTTTTCGTCGAGTTGATCCGCATTTGTATCTCGCGCAACGATGCCATTTCGATTCACCACCTTGTTAGTATCAAGAGTGTTCCGCCGAGCCTAAGAGCAAGCTCTTAGACTGTCGGTTGGAACGTTTTCTTAAATTCTGAGATTGCAGTAACGATTTCTTCGTCAGCTGGAAGGTTACCTGTTTTACGGATCTCGTCGCAAAGTTGTTTGCGGTTTTGATCGAGCCAGAGGTTGAGTTCCTTTTCAAAACGACGAATATCTGAAACAGCAACATCATCAAGGTGACCACGAGTCAAGGCATAGATGATGATGACTTGCTTATCGACAGTCAACGGTTGGTTAAGGTCCTGTTTCAGAACCTCTACTGTCCGCTCACCACGGTTAAGCTTCGATTGTGTCGCTTTATCAAGGTCAGATCCGAACTGTGAAAAGGCTTCGAGCTCACGGTAAGAAGCGAGGTCAAGACGGAGCGTACCCGCAACCTTCTTCATCGCTTTCACTTGAGCCGAACCACCTACACGCGATACCGAGAGACCCGGGTTGATCGCTGGACGGACACCTGAGAAGAAGAGATCCGATTGAAGGAAGATTTGACCATCCGTGATCGAGATAACGTTTGTCGGGATGTAAGCCGAGATATCCGACGCTTGTGTCTCGATGAATGGAAGAGCTGTTAAGCTACCTGCACCAAGTCCGTCGTTCAATTTCGCTGCACGCTCAAGGAGACGTGAGTGAAGGTAGAAGACATCACCCGGGTAGGCTTCGCGGCCTGGTGGACGCTTCAGAAGAAGCGAAAGCTCACGGTATGCCGCTGCTTGTTTTGAAAGATCATCATAGATGACAAGAACGTGCTTGCCGAGATCCATGAAGTGTTCACCCATCGCTACACCAGCGAATGGTGCGAGGTAAAGAAGTGGCGCCGGCTGTGAAGCAGCTGCCGAAACGACGATTGTGTAATCAAGTGCACCGTTTTTACGGAGTGTTTCAACAACACCACGGACTGTTGATTCTTTTTGTCCGATTGCGACGTAGATACAAATCATGTTTTCTTCTTTTTGGTTGATGATCGTATCGATGGCGATCGACGTTTTACCCGTCTGACGGTCACCGATGATCAACTCACGTTGTCCGCGGCCGATTGGAACGAGGGCATCGATTGCCTTGATTCCAGTCTGAAGCGGTTCGTGAACCGATTTACGTGCCATAACACCAGAAGCTTTACGCTCGATCGGGTTATAGTGTTCTGTTTCGATTGGACCAAGACCATCGATTGGCATACCGAGCGGGTTAACGACACGTCCGAGGAGTGCGTCTCCAGTTGGTACTTCCATGATGCGGCCCGTACGGCGAACAGAGTCGCCTTCTTTGATTTCAAGGTAGTCACCAAGAATGATGATACCGACGTTGCCTTCTTCTAAGTTTTGCGCCAAGCCCATTGTGCCGTTAGCGAATTCTACGAGCTCTCCCGACATGACGTTGTCGAGTCCGTGTGCACGAGCGATACCATCACCGATTTGGATGACTGTACCTGTCTCGTTCACTTCCATCGTAGAACCGTACTGCGCGATACGCGCTTTAAGCAGGGCGCTGATTTCTTCAGCTCTAATGCTCATGCGTTTCACCCCTATTTTCTTACGCTTTTAACAGCTCACGCTCAAGTCGCGTTAGTTTCGTTTCGATCGTGCCATCATATGTCGTGTAACCGATTTGAACACGAAGTCCGCCGATTACGTTCGTATCAACAACATTTTCTACTTCAAGCGTTTTACCTGATTTTTGGCCAAACGTTTCCTTCACGTTCGTGAGTTCTTCGTCTGACAGTTTGTATGCACTTGTCACGATTGCTGTCGCAACGTTACGGTGCTCATTCAACAACGCGATGAAATGCTCTGGTAATGACAATACTTCCGATGCCCGGTCGTTTTCGACCATGACGAGGATCGTATTCAAGACAATCGTATTGAAGCCTGTGAAGCTCGTCTGAAGGACTTGCTTCAGCTCTTCTGCAGAAATCGATGGGTTTTCTAACACCGATGCGAGCTCTGGTGTTGCGTGGAGCACTTCGCCGAGCGTTCGCACATCAGCTTCTGCTTGGTCGAGCACATGATGCTCAAGTGCAAGATCGAAGAGCGCTTTTGCGTAGCGTCCCGCTACGTGGTCACGCATTAGTTCGTGCCCTTAGTATCAGCGAGGAATTGATCGACGAGTGCACGTTGTGCCGCTTCGTCTGTCGCAAGCTGTGTTTTCATGACGTGGCGTGCTGCAGCGATTGCTTGAAGAGCAACATCGTTCTTCAAAGCAGCTTGTGCTTCAGCGCGTTCACGTTCGATTGCACGGCGAGCTTCTTCCTTGCTCAATTCTGTTTCGACACGTGCCTGCTCCATCGCACGTGCTTGTTCTGCCTCAGCTTGACGGCGTGATGCTTCTAACAGGTCACGTGCTTCCGTACGTGCCTTGTTGAGTTCTGCTTGTTGTTGTTCTACGTAGACTTCAGCGTCTTTCCGGCTTTTCTCAGCCGAATTGATCTCGCTAGCCACATGCTCTTCCCGCGCTTTCATCATGTTGACGAGCGGGCCCCATGCGAATTTCTTCAAGAGGATGAGGAGCAAGAGGAAAACGACGATCGTGACGATCATGTTGGCGAGTAAGAGGTGACCTGCTTCAGCAGTCTCTGTCTCAGCCGCAAGATACGTGAGATTCATTCGATTACACTCCCCTCGTGGTTGGTCCTACTTCTAGTATCTACATAAGGGAGCCGCAGCCCCCATGACGGTTCACTCTAATGGAACGAATAACGCCCTATGTAGCTCAGTTCTTCGTGCGTAAAATTAAATACGGATTAAGAGTTGAGAAGAAGGAAACCGACCGCTACACCGATGATTGGAAGTGCCTCAACGAGACCGATACCGATGAACATTGTTTGACGAAGTTCGTTTTTGAGTTCTGGCTGACGTGCTTGTCCTAATACTGTACCGTTTACGATAAGACCGTTACCGATACCTGCGCCGAGTGCGCCGAGTCCGATGATGATCGCTGTTGCAATAAGTTCCATTATGAATTGCCTCCCTAGATTGTGTTCGAAATTTGGTCGTGCGATTATCGGAAAAGCAGATGCTTTACCTTCGAATTAATGGTCGTGCGCTGCCTTATGCCCGATGTAAACCATCGTTAAGATAAGGAAGATATACGCTTGGATCGCTCCGATGAAGAGTGAGAATCCTTGCCAAATCAACATTGGGATCGCTGACAGGATGACACCGACTGGTCCGAGGAATTGGAAATCGTTCGTTCCAGAGATGATACCGATCGAGAGAATGATACCAATCATGATTTCACCCGCGAAGATGTTACCGTAAAGACGAAGACCGAGAGTCAACGTGTTTGCGAACTCCTCGATGATGGTAATAATAAACATCGGCGTCATAAACGTTTTCGCATACGAGCCGAAGCCGCGCATTTTCACACCGTAATAATGGCTCATGACCACTACCATAGATGAAAGTGCAAGTGTCACATACGGATCTGCAGTTGGTGAGTTGAACCAAATGTAGTGACCCGTCACAACGTTAAAGGGAAGACCCATTAAGTTGGACACGATGATGAACAGGAACAGTGTCATTCCGAAAGTTAGGAAGCGACCCCCTGTTTTCCAGTCCATCGTGCTGCTGATGATTCCGCGAACGAACTCGAGGAACATCTCCATCACGTTTTGAGCACCGGTCGGCTTCATCACAAGACGTCGCGTACCGGCCACGGCAATCAGGAAAACGAGAGCAGCTGCAATCAGCACTGTGATCAAGTTTGTCCAGCTACCGTACAGAACGAAGTCGCCCCAGAGTGGGATTTCGTAAAGTGGCATTTCGTGGTTCATTTGATTATTCACCTCTTTTCCCGCTTAAGTTCGTGAGTAAAATACTCACAAAATTGTATGACGTGGCCGGCGAGAAGGCCTATTACCACCGCAGTTAATGACAATTCGGCTTCATACTTCAAGCCGATCATCACACAGAGTACCGCGACCGCCATGCGTGATACGGTCCCTCGAGACATCGGCTTGCGCCCACGCTCGATTACACGATACATTCGATCGACGCTTAATCGTTGCAGCGTCAAGATCATGAAGCTACCTGCCCCACCCAGTGCCAGTCCATAAATCACCGGATCACTCGGATAACCGACAAGTAACAGGACAGCAAGGATTCCATAATAGAGTCCGAACCATCGTAAGTACGCACGATACAACGCATCTTGAAGGATGATATTCATGTCTTGTCTCCTAACAAGTGCCTGATCATTGCGATCATGCAAAGAATTCCGATGAAAATCCCGATGAACACTGCAAACGTCGCCCCCATCTTTTGCCACCAATCCTGCTGTTCCCCATAGTTCCCAACAAGAAAGCCGATGACGATCGGTGCGGCTAGTGCCGTCGAAATTTGCGAGGCCATGACCATACTCGTCGCGAGCCCTTTTTGGCGCACTAGAGACGACCCCCTTTTCCCAGTTGTGAGTTCTTTTTCTTTCCCACAATTTGCGGATTTTCATACTAGTCAAGAATACAATGAGAACCATTTCATAGTCAAATGAATTCACAATTAAAATGGAGCCGTAAAACCATTGTATATCAACAATTGATAAGGTTTTCACAGAGGTGTCCCGTGCCACTCTTTTCACGAAGATGTGAAGAAAATATGTAGTATTATCAACGTTTATCGAGATGGTTCACTAGGTGAACAAAACCCTTGAACAGTAACGTTATATCGTGTTCTGAAATGAGAAACAAGTCACCTAAATCTGATTTGTGTCGATTTTGTGAAAAAACATTTTTTGTTCACATTTGTAAACGCTTCCTTTATGGGACGGTTCATCCCCTCTGACATCTGTTTGTAACAAAGCGGATGCATGGTTTCCAATTCGTCTCGTGTGTCCCTTGTCACAGCTTAAAAATTCACGGATGACTTTCTATTTTCAAGTTCATGATGTAGCTCTTTTTTTAATGAAAATCATACATTTAGTCCTTCCACTTCAGTCATGGCCTACTGTTTTTTTACTCGTCTACCGTGATTTGAAAACCATTGCCTACATATGGTAAAAAGAAGTGACATGAACAAATCAAAAGGATGTGAACCCTATGGAAACCGAACGCTTTCGTGTTCAGTGCGGGGATTGCTTCGGACTTTGTTGTACGGCTCTCGCATTTTCTGCCTCAAGCGATTTTGGTCACGACAAACCGGAAGCGACGCCTTGTCGGAATTTAGACAATGAGTACCGCTGCCGGATTCACGACCGGTTGCGCCCGAGCGGCTATAAAGGATGCACCGTCTATGACTGCTTCGGTGCCGGTCAACAGATTTCGCAGGTGACATTCCAAGGGGTCTACGATGAAACAACGAAACCTGTCATGTACACCCTCTATCCGAAGATGGTCCATCTGCAGGAAATGATGTGGTATCTGACAGACGGTATCCGACCGGTCACCCGCACGATTCATCCGTTGCTCGAGGACAAGCTGGCTGAACTCGATGCCCTGACCCGCTCTTCTCCGGACGAACTGGCGGCACTCAATCTCGATCAAGTCCGGGCAACCGTTCTACCGCTTCTTGCTCAAATCGAAGAACTGGTTCAAACGCCGGTCTCAGGGACAAGCAGACGTCCGCTTCCCCGCGACTGGATCGGAAAAAATCTTGCCGGACAGGATTTCTCCGGATTAAGCGTCCGCGGCCAGTTTTTGCTTGCGACGAACTTATCGAACAGCCGATTGCGCAGCGTCAACTTCCTCGGTGCCGATATGCGGGACTGTCAATTAGCGGGAGCTGATTTGACCGATGCATTGTTTTTGACGCAGGCGCAGGTCAATGCGGCACAAGGCGACGTCAAGACACGTCTGCCGGAACGGTTGCTTCGACCGTCGCACTGGGCATAACGTTGTATTCATCATCGTCTAATAGAAGTGCCTTCTTCATCGCAAATAATGTGTCATTCTATCGTGACAGTCGGTTCCATCCTCTCCCTCATGCGCTTTCCGCAGGCGAGACACGAGCCAGCTTTCCTGCCCTCGTGGTCAGGAAACCGGGTCTCGTTTGTCTCTGACAGCGCAAAAAAAACGCGCTTTTTCCTGCAGGAGTCGCATGAAACGAGGACATTCACGATATTTGGAACAGATGATTCTGTTGTATTCAATAAAAAGGACCTGTATCACCGTTTATGACGGTAGCACCGGTCCTTTTGCTGTATGTCTAAACTTTCGTCAGTTCTCTACTTTAAATGGCTCAAACGCCGCATCCTGATTAAAGTGTTCCAGAATTGCCGCCGCAATCCGTTCGGAAGCATGACCGTCTCCGTATGGATTCGAAGCCTGCGCCATCACCTTATACGCTGCTTCATCTTCGAGTAATTCGCTCGCGAGACGGTAAATTGTTTCTTCATCCGTTCCGGCCAGCTTCAACGTTCCCGCTTTGACGCCTTCCGGACGTTCCGTCGTATCGCGTAAGACGAGAACCGGTACACCGAGTGACGGAGCTTCTTCCTGAACGCCGCCGGAATCCGTCAAAATAAGATGAGCCCGGCTCGCAAAGTTATGGAAGTCAAAGACATCAAGCGGGGGAATCAAGGTTATCCGGTCGTGTCCTCCAAAGACCTCGTTCGCGGCTTCCTGAACGACGGGATTCAAGTGGACGGGATATACGACGTGAATGTCCGGATGATCGTCGACGAGACGGCGGATTGCCCGGAACATCTGATGCATCTTCGCACCTAAGTTTTCCCGCCGGTGCGCCGTCATCAGGACGAGTCGTTTCGATCCAATCTGTTCGAGAACAGGATGGACGTAATCCGGTTGGACCGTCGTTTGCAGGGCATCGATTGCCGTATTTCCGGTCACGAAAACGCCTGTCTGCCGATTTTCTGATGCCAGATTCGCAGCAGCCTGATCAGTCGGTGCAAAATGAAGATCAGCCAGCGTCGAAGTCAGTTGCCGGTTCACTTCTTCCGGAAACGGTGAATACTTATTATATGTCCGGAGTCCTGCTTCGACATGACCGACGGCGATTTGATTGTAGTAGGCAGCGAGACTGCCGACAAATGTCGTCGTCGTGTCACCGTGGACTAGGACGAGATCCGGTTTGACTTCCTTCATGACGGCATCGAGTCCCTCGAGACCGCGTGTCGTGATATCGACCAGCGTCTGTCGTGCTTTCATGATGTTCAAGTCGTGATCGGGCGTAATCTCGAACAGCTCCAAGACTTGATCAAGCATCTCCCGGTGCTGGGCAGTGATCGTGACATGGACCTCAAACGCAGGATTGTTCTTTAAGACGTTAACGAGCGGTGCCATTTTGATGGCTTCCGGTCGTGTGCCGAAAATCGGCATGACTTTGATGGGCATACGGACTTCCTCCTTCTTGCTTCTGTTTTCATTAAAACATATTCCATGTCACGTGCGCAGTGCACGTTCGTGACGAGTCTACAAAAAAAGACGCTCTCTTCGCAGGAAGCGCCTTTCATTCTACCGGTTACTTTGTACCAAACAGACGGTCACCCGCATCCCCGAGGCCGGGAACGATATAACCATGGTCGTTTAATTTCTCATCAAGTGCCGCAAGATAGATATCGACATCCGGATGTTCTTCCTGAATACGTTTGACGCCTTCAGGTGCCGCACAGAGGCAAGCCAGCTTAATACTTTGCGCACCCTGTTTTTTCAAAGAGGAGATTGCGTCAGCAGCTGAACCGCCTGTCGCAAGCATTGGATCAACGACGACGAAATCACGTTCTGAGACGTCTGTCGGTAATTTGAGATAGTATTCTGTCGGCTCAAGCGTTTCAGGATCACGGTAAAGACCGATGTGTCCTACTTTGACGTTCGGCATCATACGAAGCATACCGTCCACCATCCCAAGACCTGCACGAAGAATCGGAACGATTCCCAGTTTCTTGCCCTCGATCATCTTTTGCGTCGTTTTCGTGACCGGTGTCTCGATTTCAACGTCAGTAAGCGGAAGGTCGCGCGTGAGTTCATATGCCATCAATGAAGCCACTTCGTCGACAAGCTCCCGGAATTGTTTCGTTCCTGTTTCGACTTTACGCATGATCGTCATCTTGTGCTGAATCAATGGGTGATCAAATACATGTACTTTACTCATTGTTTTGCATCTCCTCTCCATTCTCTTTTCGCATTGTACTCTAAAAAGTGACTGCTTGGGAACTGTTTTCTCAGAAGTCCTGCTCGTTTAACGTTCGTTTTCCGGACAAGACATCTTGTGCCGCAGTCGCTGCCGGACCTTTTTTCAAACTCGCCAGTTTTTTCAGCGTCTCTTTGTACGCCACCTGACCGAGTGCCTGTTCACGGAATGCTTTCATCCAGAGAACCGCTGGAACATGCGAGGACTTCGGATAGGCTTCAATATAGGCGGCATAATTTTTCGGAATCGACTTGTAGCTCCGGTGTTTCGCCTTGAGTTGATAAAAGGCAGCGGTCGATGCCGTCTTGGGATTCCGTAAGACTTCCTTCGACAACAATTGGTCCACGTCGCTGTAGCGCTTGGCATCGAGGGCCGCCTTCGCTTCCTTCAATTCAAGCGTCAAGAGCGCATCTTGTTTCGCTTTAGCGACTTGACCTTTTTGTTTCTTCACTTCCCCCGTCAACTGCTCGTTATCCTGCTTCAACGCTTTAACTTCTTTTGAGAGCGCCGTGATTTTTAGCTCATTCTTTTTTTGATTCACTGCTTCTGCCTGCGTATCGCCCGAAAAATCAATCTGCGTCAGCCCGATGACCAACGCAACGACAGCGGCTGCTCCCGCCATCATCCATGGACTAAACTGGAGTTGCTTTTTCCACGGCTTCATATAGTTATGATTTTTTGCCATATCCGGCAACATCATGAATCGTTTTTTCGCGAGCATCTTCCCGCCGGCACGCGCAGCAATCGCCATCCGGTACCGGTACATCTCGATTGGGACAGGATTATTTTTCCACTGGGCAAATCGTTCATCAGCCTGTTCGTAAAATCCTGCCTGTTGCATGACGACAATCGCCTGAAAGTCTTCGAGTAGTTTTTTGTAATTTCGTTTGGACAGACTTTGTTTTTCCAACCACGTGGTCAGTTGATTAATATCTACCCGCTCAATTTCTTCTTGAGCAAATTCTTCGAGTTTCATGAAATCGTTCCACCTTCATTTAATAATTTAGTTCAGTATAACAAAAAAAGTAAAAATGAATACAAAATATTCAACAAGAAACTTATATTGTCAGATTAATTAAATGAAAAGCAGAAAAAGCAGCCGTCTCTCTTTACAGAAAGACGACTGCATCTTGTTCACGACTGTTCTGTTAAGATACCGTCTTCCATCCGCAAGACACGATCACAGTAAGATAACATCCGCTCATCATGCGTGATGACGATGACGGTCTTCCCGTGTTGATGGGCCTGTTGTCGCAACAGGTCCATCACTTGCCGGGCATTCGTGTAATCGAGGCTCGCCGTCGGTTCGTCCGCTAAGACGAGACGCGGATCATTGACGAGGGCCCGGGCAATCGCGACCCGTTGCCGCTCCCCGCCGGATAAGGCTTGCGGGAGATGGTCGGCCCGGTCACGTAAGCCGAACGTTTCGAGATGCGTCGCCGCATCGATGTCATGACCGGCTTCTTCCGCGACGAGCTCCAACTGTTCCGCCGCCGTTAAGAAAGGCACGAGATGCGATTCCTGAAAGATAAATCCAATCTCAAGTAACCGCATCCGTCGTCTTTGTTTGTCCGACGTGTCCTGCAGAAGCCGGTCATCGAACTGAATCAGCCCCCCGGACGGTGTCTGCAACAGGCCAAGCAACTGGAGTAACGTACTTTTCCCACTGCCGCTTGGTCCGACGAGAGCGATCAACTCTCCTTCTTTTGCTTCGAACGAAATGTGTTCCAGCACTTTCATGGCGCCATACGTTTGCTCGACATCTGTCAGCTTAATCATCCCGTCATTCCTCCCATCACATCCGCCGGTTCCAGTTTTTTCAACGCCCGTAACGGAATCAATCCACCGAGTAACGCCGTCACGATGATCAACCCGCCGTACAGCAGACTGGTCGTCCATTCAAAGCGGAACGGCAGATCGTCCGGTAAAAATTGTCCAATCGTCCATGTTGCCAGCAGACTGACTGAAAACGAGACGACTGTCAGCAAAAATACTTGCAGGACAAGTCCTTGTCCAATCGTCCGTGTTCGAATGCCAATCGCTTTTAAGATGCCGAGTTGTTTCATTTTTTGCATCGTCAGGATGTAGAAAAAGGCAGTCAGAATCAACGACCCGATGACGATCAGAGCGAGACGCATCATCTGGAATGAATTTTGTTCCGCCGCGTAACCCGGTACTTGTTCGACGATTTGTTGTTTCGTATACGTCGCAAGCGTTGTTTCAATCGGTTCCCCGCTGATAAATGCCGAGACATAACGTGAGTCCATCTTTTTTTGCCAGTCGTCCCATGTCGAAAGTGTCATCCAGACGACCGGTGCATGACTGTAGCGTCCATCCTTGACCGTTCCGACAATTTCAAACGTCTGTTTCGTCCGGAAGTCCGTAAACGAATCCCCGACTTTCGTCCCGTTCTGTTTCGCATACTGTGTGTCGACCAGGACTTGTCCGTCTTTTAGCTCCGCCAATTGACGCGGTCCGTAACGCGTATCACCCGGCGAAGCGAACACCGTCACATCCTCTTTGGTTCCATTCTGCTTTTCGAGCACCATGTTTTGTACACCTAATGCTTCCGTCGCCGCCGGTTGATCCGTCCGGTCTAAAAACGATCGTGTCAGCTGACCTTCTGCATCTTTGCTTAAGGCAACCTGCTCAATCGGCAAGTTACGGACGACTGCTCCATTGTCATATGCCAGTCCGTCTGCGAGTCCGGAAATCATCAAAATCAACAAGACGATCAATGTCGTCACG
The DNA here is from genome assembly GCF_033342815.1 of Exiguobacterium artemiae. GTDB lineage: Bacteria > Bacillota > Bacilli > Exiguobacteriales > Exiguobacteriaceae > Exiguobacterium_A > Exiguobacterium_A artemiae_A. The sequence continues at coordinate 114,109 of NZ_JAWPEN010000008.1, read as the reverse complement.
ACTGCCATCAAGAAGAAGCGTTGTCGCATCCGAATCAATTCACGCCATCCCATCTTCATCTTTCATCCCTCCTGTTTGTACGTTACAGGTTTGATTGTAGCGGGCGAAGATGAACGGAATATGAACGACTCCGTCTTACTTTAAAAAAGTCAGGACCATCGTCGTGCCCGTACCGGGAATCGACTCGATCCGAATCTGTCCTTCCAACTGATCCATCGTCTCCTTGACGATCGCGAGTCCAAGACCGGTCCCGCTTGTCCCGCGCGAGGCATCCCCTTGATAAAAACGTTCGAAGGCATGAGCGATGACTTGCTCCGTCATACCAGGACCCTGATCCTTGATCCGAACGGTGACGGAATCAGCTGCGGTATCGACTTGAATCGTAATCAAATCACCTTCTGCCGAGACATGTAAGGCATTTCGAATCAGGTTTTGAAAAATCTGTTCCAGTGCCAACTCGTCCGCCAGAATCACCGGATCGTCCGAGGCTTCCAGTGCGACGGCGACTCCGCGTTCATCCAACTGATAACTCAGTGTCTCAAGAGTCGTCTGAATCGACTGGACGAGCGGAATCGGCTGGCGTCGAAGCGGCCGTCCTTCGTCAAGACGGGCCAAGGTCAACAATTGACGCGTCAACTCGGCCATCCGCTTCGCTTCCTGTCCGATCGTCCGTAACTTCAGACGCTCTTCCGTTTCAGCAGCCCGTTCGAGCTGCTCCGCGTATCCCCGGATCGTTGTCAGCGGTGACTGGAATTCATGTGAGACATTGGCAACAAATGCTTTTCGTTCCGCGTCCGATTTCGCGACGGCTTGCGCCATCTCGTCGAACCGGCGTGACAGTTCCCCGATTTCGTCCTGTCCGGTTGTCGCGACCGAGATGGAATAATCGCCTGCCGTCATCCGTTCCGTCGCCGTCGTCAAACGTTTAATCGGACGGACGAGATAACGGATCGAAAAAACAAGCAGCAGAAAACTCAGCAGGACAAGTAAAGCCAAGAATGCTCCGACGAACAGATGCAGCTCACGAATCTGCCGGCTTAAGTCCGGACGAATGAAGACAGCGTCGGTTCCGGTGGCCGTTTGCAGAGACGTTCCGTACGTATTGATGACTTCGTTATCGAACAATCCGAGCAGGAACAGATGAAACGGATAGTCCCGCATACCCTGATAGACCTTCCCGTCCTGCACGGCTTGAAGGACTTCGGGTGCGATGGTTTCATCCCGAAAGGTATTCCCGAACCGTTTGACCTGTCCGGATTCCGAAACGACATAAAGCTGAAAACCGGTCGCACTGAGCATCTCGTAAAATGAATCGACCCGCCGGTCCCCGTGCCGCTCGTAATAGGCAACAGATGTCTCGACCGCCTCTTCGACCTTTTGACTGTAGGACGCTTGCCAAACCGTGTAATACAGGACGTTACTGATCAACAGGGCGATCAACGCGGACACGAGCAGGACCAGGCAGACAAGACCGACGATTTTGACATATAACGACTTCATGATTTTACCTCCAACCGGTATCCGAGACCACGGACGGTCTCGATCGTGATCGCCTCCGTCTGGTGTAACCGGGTTCGCAACCGTTTGATATGGACGTCGACCGTACGATCGTCACCCATGAAGTCGCGTCCCCAGACGTGTTCAATCAGTTCTTCGCGGCTGAAGACCCGTCCCGGGAAGCTCGCCAGTTGATGTAACAATTCAAACTCACGGCGGGGAATCGTCAACCGTGTCGTTCCAATCGTCAGCTGTTGGCTCCGTTTATCGATCGTGACGTCACCGAACTGTATCGCCGGTACAGCGGCTTTTTGATAGCGCCGGGCGATTGCGTGCAGCCGGAAAACCAATTCTTCCGGATCAAACGGTTTTGTGATGTAATCGTCGGCTCCTGCTGAAAAACCATCACGCTTATCGGTCAGTTCCCCGAGTGCCGTCAGCATCAGAATCGGAATTTCCTGATTCGCCCGCAACAAGGTACATAACTCAAAACCGGTTCGTCCCGGCACCATCACATCAAGCACGGCCGCCTCAAACAGTTGCCCGTCTATCCAAGCGGCCGCTTCGTTCCCGTCAGCCGTCGCTGTAACCCGGTGCCCGTCCGCTTCGAGTGTCTCGCGAATCAACCGCTGGATATGCAAATCATCTTCGACGACTAAAATCTTCATTTCCTCTCACATCCTTTTTGTTCTGCCTACAGGTCATCAAAAAACCACCCCGCGCTTCTCATCAATCGAAAAGGTCGAGGTGGTGCTCGTACGGGTAACTCTTAACCGCGTTCCGGGTAAAGCGGGAAACGGCCTGTCAAAGCCAACACTTGCTTGTGGGCACTTGTCAGTGTTTCTTGATCTTCCGGATTTTTCAGAACAAGTTCGATCAGTTCCGCGATTTGTTTCATTTCTGCTTCTTTGAAACCGCGTGATGTCATCGCCGCTGTTCCGATCCGGATTCCACTCGTGACGAACGGGCTTGCCGGGTCAAATGGAATCGTGTTTTTGTTGACCGTGATACCGGCTTCGTCCAGTGCATGCTCTGCCAGCTTCCCTGTGATGCCGAGCGGTTGCAGGTCGACGAGCAACAAGTGGTTATCGGTACCGCCAGAGACGATCCGCAGTCCGCGTGCCGTCAATTCTTCACCGAGGACTTTCGCATTGGCTACGACTTGCTCGATGTAATCCTTGAATTCAGGTGCCAATGCTTCCGCAAAGGCAACGGCTTTCGCTGCGATGACGTGCATGAGCGGTCCGCCTTGAATACCCGGGAAAATCGATTTATCGATTGCTTTGGCATGCTCTTCCTTACAAAGAATCATTCCACCGCGCGGTCCGCGAAGCGTCTTGTGCGTCGTCGTCGTGACGAAGTGTGCATGTTCAACCGGGTTCGGATGCAGACCTGCTGCGACGAGTCCCGCGATGTGCGCCATATCGACCATCAGGTAGGCACCGACACTGTCCGCGATTTCACGGAATCGTTTAAAGTCAATCACGCGCGGATAAGCCGATGCTCCCGCAACGATCAGTTTTGGTTTGTGTTCTTCCGCAAGCTTCGCGACGACATCGTAATCGATCATCTCTGTTTCTGGATCGACGCCGTACTCGACGAAGTTGTATTGAACACCGGAGAAATTCACAGGACTGCCGTGTGTCAAGTGACCACCATGGGAAAGGTTCATCCCGAGGACCGTGTCGCCTTGATTGAGAATCGTGAAGTAGACTGCCATGTTGGCTTGGGCACCTGAGTGCGGCTGAACATTAACGTGTTCTGCTCCAAAGATGGCCTTCGCACGGTCACGTGCCAAGTTTTCCGCTAAATCGACGAACTCACAACCGCCGTAATAACGACGACCCGGGTAACCTTCTGCGTATTTGTTCGTCAGCACGCTGCCTTGAGCTTCCATGACCGCTTGTGAGACAAAGTTTTCTGACGCAATCAACTCGATATTATCGCGTTGACGTCCTAGTTCCTTGCGCATAGCCGAAAAGAGTTCCTCATCTTGCTGTTTCAGATACGTTAGTGGTGTTTGTTCCATCTGAATTCCCCCATTCATTTCGATAAACCTATCTTAACACGAATAATCTCTTGCGGGCACCCTCTAAAAATCCATTAAAAAAGCAAGGGGAGTGCAACCCCTTGCGCAAATCATTCGTATTTAGCGCGAGCGCCACCGATCAGTTTCGGTCGCGTCACGGCAGCCGTCACATGTGCCTCACCGATTTCGCGGTGCGGCAGACGGACGGGAATCGCAACATGTTTCAAGTGCATCCCGATGAACGTATCGCCGATATCGATGCCGGCGTCGGCCTGGATCGCTTCGACGACGACTGGTGCCGAAAACCGCTGATACGCGACGCTCGCCATCGAACCGCCGGCTTCTGGAACCGGAACGACCGTCACGGCTTCAAGACCGAGCCGTTCAACGATTTGCCGTTCCAACGTCAAAGCACGGTTGATGTGCTCACAGCCTTGAAACGCCAGATCGACCTGATGCGAACGACGGAACGTATCAAAGACATCGAATAACGCTTCTGCGACTTCGGGTGAACCCGCTTTGCCGATTTGTTTCCCGATGACTTCACTTGTCGAACAGCCGATGACAAGCAACTTTCCTTTCAACGGAAAACGTTCATTCAGTTCCGTCAATGAGGCTTCGAGATCCTGTTTGATTTGTTCCAAATCCATTTACTTCACCTCATAATCTGAGATTTTGCAGACACGGTTTTCGTGACGTCCGCCTTCGAATTCCGTCTCAAGCCAGATTTTCGCGATGTCACGCGCAAGTCCCGGTCCGATGACACGTTCGCCCATCGTCAGGATATTCGAGTTGTTATGCTGACGTGTCGCTTTTGCGCTGAACGTATCATGGACGAGTGCTGCGCGGATACCTTTGACTTTGTTCGCAGCGATGCCGATTCCGATTCCGGTTCCGCAAATTAAAATCCCGCGGTCGAATTCACCGTTCGCGACTGCTTCCGCGACCGGAATCGCAACGTCCGGATAATCGATTGATTCGGATGAATACGTGCCGAAGTCCGTATAATCAATTCCGAGCTCCTGTAAGAGTTCATTCAGTTCTGCTTTTAACTTAAAACCACCATGGTCTGCTCCAATTGCTACTTTCATCGTTACTATTCCCCCGTTTGTTTAGGTTGTTTTTTCGGAAGTTTCCGGTTGTCCGGTGCTTTTCTTCCGTTTCCGTTCTGCGTCAATTTTAACACAAGACGGTTGACGAGGGGTTCGAGTTCATTTCGGACCTGGCGATATACGTTCATCGATCCGCCGTATGGATCGTTGATATCCCGTTCAAGGCCGGTCACATACTCGTACAGCGTAAACGTCCGGTCTTTCAGTTCCGGGTACCGTTCGCCGACTTCCTGTTTATGACTGCGTGTCATCGTCAAGATGATATCCGACCAACGCCCGAGGACGTCGTCAAAGACTTGCGTATAGTGCTCGAGTTCGATTCCGCGCTCCCGTAAGACCTGTAAGGCGTTTTCGGAAGCATCAAACCCTTGCATCGAACGCAGACCGGCAGAGCGGACATCGAATTCTTGATCGGCCACTTTTGAGCGTAATAATGCCATCGCCATCGGGCTGCGGCATGTGTTTCCTGTACAGATAAACAATACACGACGTGTGCTCATCTCAGTATCCTCCTTCTTTACGGGCGAATGATCCGACCACCTGCTGCCTTGTGGAGCCGATTCCGGACTGCTAGCCCAACCCCTTCTTCTGATAGGTCCCGTACAAAAATCTGATCTACTGTCGTCTGATCAAATCGCCGTAAACAATCGTAAAGACGTTGCGCAGCTGTTTCCATCGTTGTTCCGAGGAAACAACGGACATCGGCTTCGATGTCTTCTCCGTCAAAGAGAATGACGCCTGTCTTTTGTCCATTTTGGCGTGCTTCATCGATGAGTTGCTGCAGGAATGAGAGGTCACCCGCGACAACGGATAAAGTGGCTTCCGGTGCATAGTGCGTGTACTTCATCCCTGGTGCCTTCGGTGTCTGATCCTTCATCGATAAGGCAGGATCAAGTGCCGTGTCCCCGATGACCGATTCGATCTGTTCCCGCGTCACGCCACCCGGCCGTAAAATCACCGGTGGATTCGTGGTGCAGTCGATGACCGTCGATTCCACACCGATTCCGGTCTCCCCGCCATCGACGATTGCGGCGATGCGGCCCGAGAGGTCATGTGCGACGTGCGCAGATGACGTCGGTGAGGGTTTTCCGGAACGGTTGGCACTTGGTGCTGCCAGACCCAGTCCGGTCGCTTCAATCAACTGAAGCGCCAGCGGATGGTCCGGCATCCGTAATCCGATCGTATCCAGTCCTGCGGTGACGAGTGAGGATGCACGCCCGTTTGATTCTAAAATGATCGTCAAGGCACCCGGCCAAAACGTATCCATCAATTGCGCCGCGACATCCGGAATATGAGTGACGAACTGCTTTGCCTGTTCGACGGATGCGACATGGACAATCAACGGATTGTCGGAAGGTCGACCCTTCGCGGCGAAAATTCGCCGAACGGCCGTTTCGCTCGTCGCATCTCCCGCAAGACCATAGACGGTCTCCGTCGGAATCGCGACGACCTCACCTTCCTGTAATAGTCGTACCGCTTCATTTAATGTCTCCTGCTGAATCATTTCCGTCTTCACTCTGGACAATCCTTTCGTTCCGCATACACGATACGGTCTTTACCGTTTATATCTTTTAAAATACCCGTTTCTACAGTTGGATAACGTTTTTTTAACATCATTTGCACTTCTTGTCCCTGATTGTGTCCGATTTCGAACGCAATCAAACGAAAATCATCGCGCAGCACCCGACTGCTGTCTTCAATCAGGCGGCGGTAGAACACAAGTCCGTCTTTTCCGCCAAATAAAGCAAGGTGCGGTTCATGATCAAACACGACATCACTGAGCAATTCATCTTCTTCAATATAAGGGGGATTCGAGACCAGCACCCGGACCGAATGGTCAGCAAGCGGTGCCAGTAAATCACCTTCCAAAAAGGTGACCTCTCCTCCAAGCGTCTGTTGATTTTCCTTTGCCACCGCAATGGCTTCCGGTGAAATATCGACCGTCGTGACCGGTTGTCCGAGTTCAAGCGCAAGCGTCAGACAAATCGCGCCGCTGCCGGTTCCGATATCGACGATTTCCCCCGGCTGGAACGTTTCACCCTGCAGGCGTCCCGTCACGAATTCAATCAATTCCTCCGTCTCCGGTCGCGGAATGAGAACAGCCGGTGATACACGGAAATCCCGTCCATAAAACGGTTGGTATCCGATCAAATGCTGGACCGGGATACCATTTAAATGCGCCAATAAATATTCACTGAACAACAGGTCCTGTTCTGGCTCGAGTTCGTCCGACAAACGGATTAATAATCCGGTCCGGTCGACCTGTAAAACGTGCATAAGTAACCATTCGGCACTCGAGGCCTCGCGTCCTGCCGTCACGAGCATCGTTTGTGCTTGATTGAGACGTTTTGCGATCCGCATCAGTTCGCCGCCTCCGATGCCCGAGCCTGATACTCCATCACAAGGGTATCGATGACTTCATCCATCTCGCCCTGGAGAATCCGGTCGAGTTTTTGAATCGTCAGACCGATCCGGTGATCGGTGACACGGTTTTGAGCGAAGTTATACGTCCGGATCCGTTCTGAGCGGTCACCCGTTCCGACCGCCGATTTCCGTTTTTCATCGTACTCGGCCTGTTGCTCGCGTTGAATCTTATCGTAAACACGGGCCCGCAAGACCTTCATCGCTTTTTCTTTATTTTTGATCTGTGACTTCTCATCCTGACAGCTAGCAACGATGCCGGTCGGGACGTGTGTCACGCGAACTGCCGACTGGGTCGTATTGACCGACTGGCCGCCCGGACCGCTCGACGTGAACGTATCGACGCGGACATCCTTGTCATGAATTTCGACTTCGACATCTTCCGCTTCCGGCAAGACGGCGACGGTCGCCGTTGACGTATGAATCCGTCCGCCTGACTCCGTTGACGGAACACGCTGGACCCGGTGGGCGCCGTTTTCGTACTTCAGCTTCGAGTATGCGCCCGTTCCTTTGACGATGAAGATGATTTCCTTGTAGCCGCCGAGCTCCGTATAACTGGCATCGATGATCTCAATCTTCCAGTTCTGTTTTTCGGCAAACTTCGAGTACATCTTAAAGAGATCACCGGCAAACAATGCCGCTTCATCGCCGCCTGCAGCACCGCGTATTTCGACGATGACGTTTTTATCGTCGTTCGGGTCTTTCGGCAGGAGCAACGCTTTCAGCTTCGTCTCGAGTTCCTTGATCTCCGGTTCGAGCACGGCGACTTCTTCTTTGGCCAGATCGCGCATCTCCGGATCGGTCAGCATCTGACGCGCTTCCTGGTACGCCTCCATCTTGTCGCGGTACACGCGGTACACTTCGACAGTCGGAGCCAGTTGGGATTGCTCCTTCGACACCTCACGCAATTGATTCGTATCTTTAATGATGGCGGGATCCGCCAACAGGTCATTTAATTTTTCATAGCGGTCCTCTAACGCACTTAATCGCTCTAACATTCTCGGTCATCCTTCCTGATGATTCTTCTGTCGTCAGTATAGCAAATATTTAAAGACGCGTTACGTTGAAGAAACATTTCTTCCTTTTAGAAGTGTTCCCCGCAGTTCCCCGCCTATTGACGAACTGGATGGAATTTCCTATAATCAGTGTACTAATTGAATTAATACACTTAAGGAGGTAATCGAATGTTTACGGTTGATCCCAAAAGTTCGTTGCCGATTTATGAGCAGCTGGTCGCCCAAATCATCCGTGCGATTGCCCGTGGATTGCTTCGGTCCGGCGAACAGATGCCGTCCGTCCGCGAACTGGCGAGCACGTTACTCGTCAATCCGAATACCGTTTCCCGTGCCTATCAGGAACTCGAAAGTCAAAACTTCATCGTCACGATGCGCGGCAAAGGGTCGTTCATTTCCGATCTGCCGATCGAACGGGTCAAACAGGCGGCGATTCAGCCGCATGTGCAGACACTGTGCGCTGTAGCCGATGAATTATCGATATCCAATGCAGATCTGTATCAACTACTTATTCAAACAAGGGAGGATTCATCATGTTGACCGTGTCTCACCTGACCAAACAGATTGATTCCAAAATGATTTATGAAAATGCCTCGTTCACGTTACCGGCCGGAACGATCACGGCACTGATCGGACGAAACGGTGCCGGGAAGACGACATTAATGAAGACACTCGTCGGAGCACTTGAGCCGTCGCGCGGAAAAGTCGAATGGAACCAGCAGTCGATCCATCACGTTCCGGCAGCACGGCAACATCTGTTTTTAGTCCCGGATTCGCTTGGGGTCTACCGCCAGATGACACTCGGAGAACTGATCGGCTTTTACAATGCCTTTTATCCGAATTTTGAACGGACCTTCATCGAAAACTACTGCCGGTCATTGAACCTCGATCGCGGACGGCGTGTCACTTCGCTCTCAAAAGGTCAAGCCCAACTGTTTTTACTTCAGCTGGCGTTCGCGACGAATGCACCGGTCCTGCTGCTTGATGAACCGACGGATGGACTCGACCGGATCAATAAACGGAATTACTTAAAACAGCTCGTGACCTTGCTTGCCGAACGTCAAACCGCCGTTCTGATTGCGTCACATCAGTTGGAAGAACTTGATTCACTGGCCGACCGGATCATGACGATCGAACAACATCTCGTCAAAGAACCGCAAACACTCGAAGATGCGAAATCGAGCATGCAGAAATGGCAACTCGCCTATGAGACCGTTCCGGAATTCCAGCACCACGACGTCCACGTCCTGTCCCAAACCGGACGGGTCGTCACGCTGATTGTCCGTTCGGAAGCCGGTGCCGCTTATGTCGACAAGACGAATCCGTTACTGAAGGATGCATTACCTGTCCAACTCGAAGATTACTTTTTAGGAACGTTCGGAGGCGATCAACATGTATAAACAACTGATCCGTTATCACATCAAACAGGGCATCTGGCCGCTCGCCTCGCTGTTCCTGCTCGCTGTCTTCAGTTACGGCTTCGGCAGTTACACGGTCATCGATAACTTCGGTACATACGGCGGAGCAGAGTCCGAAATCATCCAATCCGTTCTCGTCAGTCCGAGTTTTGCCGGGTTCGGCGCGATTTTAATCGCTGTTTTCGCCATCCTGCTCCTCGGTAAAGAAAGGGGCAGCGGCCGCAGTTTAATGCTCCATGCACTGCCGGTCAATAAAAAAACGCTCTACTGGATCAAGTGGAGTCTCGGTGTCGCAGTCCTGCTGATTCTTCCAATCATCGGTTTCTTCTTCAGCTGGCTGATTTTACAAGGACTCGGCGGAATCAATCCTTTTGACTATGTCAGCTTGTCCGACCTGGCACTCGACTTCGTTTCCTATTTCCTGTTCGACCTCGTCGTCTTCAGCGTCTTTTTACTCGCGGGAGCGATTGCCGGTGATATCATCGGGCAGTTGCTGCTCGGTCTGTTCTTCTTGTTTTTAAACTACCTGACCTTTTTTGCGGTCGTTGCCATCACGACGCTTGGTTTCGGCCTCGCGGAAGAGCAGGATTCGTCATTCGATTTCCTGACGACGATAGCTTCTCCGTTCACCTTGTTGTTCCAGGAAGAACAGTTAACCAGTGCCCTCATATTCAACTTCGTCTTGCTTGTCGTCGTGGTCAGCTTCGGCAGTCTGCTTTATGTGAAAAGCGAAAACGAACGTCTTGGCCGTTTCACGGTTTTCCCGAAGATTCATCCGTTATTGATCATCGTGTTTTCTGTCTATACGACTGTTTTACTCGCTGCCATCATCGGTATCATCTCGTCTGAAAATCAATTTCTCTACTGGCTCGCCGTCGCGATTCTCGCTTGGCCGGCTTTCAGTTCGTATCGCCGGATGATTGGGTGGAAACGTTGATTCCATGCTACACTATCCCCAATACTTCGGAATAAAGGACGGAATCAATGATGCCAAAATATCTTCAGATTTATCAACAATTGGTCGACCGGATTCAGAACGGGACGTTACCGGCTGAAACAAAACTCCCTTCTGAAACGGAACTGATGCAGGAATTCGGTGCCAGTCGCGGGACGGTCCGAAAAGCGATCGATGCCTTGCAGGACAAAGGCTTCGTCCGCAAACACCAGGGTAAAGGCGTCTTCGTGCTGAGCCAGGACGCGATTGCCTTCCAATTCAACGGCATCGTCAGCTTTTCGGAAGCTCATCGGCAAATGGGGGAACACGACGTCAAGACGGATGTCATCTCCTGTGACCTGATCGAAGCAACCGAAGAACTTGCCCATTTATTCCATATCGCACCCGGTACCTCACTCACACAGGTCAAACGGGTCCGGACGATTGACGGCGAACGGGTCATCTTTGATATCAACCTGTTCGTGACGTCCCTCGTCCCCGGTCTGACAAAAGACATTGCCGGTGCGTCGATCTACCAATACATCGAACAGACACTCGGACGGCAGATCAGTTATGCCAAACGAAAAATCGAGGCGCAACCGGCGACGGCAGAAGATCAACAGTATCTCGATTTAGAAGGCACCTCTCACGTCATCGTCATTACGAATGACACGTATTTTTATGAGGGACAGCATTTCGAACGGACGCAGTCGCGTCATCGGCTGGATAAGTTTCAATTCACGGATATCGCACGTCGTTAAGCAAAAAAATGCATACGCTTTTAAACAGAAGCATGGGAGGACGGATTTAGATCCCGTTCTCCCTTTTTTTCAAAAGGAATCGTTCACTCTTCCATTTGAATGTTATATTATAAAAAAAGAAACCAATTTTTAGGTTTTTCCATATATTTTTTAACTGGGGGTTTTGCCTGTGCCATTTAAGAAAGGACTACATACTTTACTAAAACGCGGGCAGGATGTCTCCGTCATCGACGAACATTTCATGGAAAACCATCCAGATGCGATCTTCACCCTTGACCCGACCGGACGTGTGACACGTCTGAACGATAAAACCTCTTCCCTGCTCGGATATACAGGACAGGATTTAATGAACCATTTCAGTTTTTTTGTTCATCCGGAGGATCAGGAAACGACGCTGCAACATTTCCAAAAAGTCATGTCCGGGAGCAGCGAGACTTACGCGATCCGCGTCCGCCACGTCAACGGACAGTATCTTGAGATGCAGATTGTCAACATCCCGATTTTTTCAAACAACTTGATTGTCGGGGCTTACGGAATCATCCGTGATTTGACGACAAGTCGTATCATGAAACAGCAGATGGATGCGGTTCAGTTCGATCAACAATTGGTCGAGACGCTTCCCGGTATCGCCATTGCCGCTTTTAACGAAGACGGCTGTTTGTTACGTGCGTCCGATTCATTCGCCGAACTGTTTGGTGTTTCGCCGGACCAGATTAAGACGCTTTCCAAACAGGAACTGTTTCAACGGATTGATCCCGCTCATCAGCAGGAGTTTCGGGAATTTCTTGATTTGCTGAAAGCCAACCGTCTTCTGCCTTCGCTCGATATCGAAACCCGTGTCATTCATCCGCAGCACGGATTTCAGGATGTCTTTTGCCGGTGCGCCTTCCGTCAGACCGGTGCGGACGAACAGGCGGAGCTGACGTGCGTCATCTACAATTTGTCCGAGCATAAATCGCTTGATAAACAACTTCATGACGAAAAGGAAAAGCTACTGACGTTCCAACAAGTCTCGACCAGTGCCATCTACCGTTACGATTTTACGGAAAAAACAATCATTTTCCATACACGAGGCTTCGAGAAGATTTTTTCCGGCATCCTTCACCACTATGAAGGCACGGAAGGAATCTGGGAAACGGATTTGATTTTGGAAGAAGACCGTTCGAAAGTCGAAGCGAGTCATCAGCGTATCCTCGCCAACCATGAAATCGAACTCTCGTACCGGATCCAATATGAAGGAACATTGTACTGGGTGTTAGAAAACCGGACGCCGATCTGCAACACACACGGTATCGTCTCCGCCTTTCAAAGTGTCATTCAGGACATCACCCAGTTAAAGCAGCAGGAAGAGAAAATTTTTCAGCTAGCCATGCATGACCGCGTGACGGGTCTGCCGAACCGGACGCTCGTCCTCGAGAAAATCGGCCAATGGATCAAGACATATCCGACGTTCAGTGTCCTGACGGTCAGCTACAATACCCTCCAGGACATCAATCATGATTTCGGTTATGCGATCGGCGATAAATGGCTGTCGAAAACGGCGACCCAGTTGTTGCACCAACTGCCCGGCGCTTCTTACTTCGGTCACCTGTACGGAGACGAATACATCGTCCTGTTCCCGAACGTCGTCTCGGAATGTTCGATCAACAAAATTTGTGAACAATTGATTGAACTGTCCAAACAAAAAATCGTCATCGATTCCTACGAATGGTATCCGGCCATCGGCATTGGCGTCAGCCGGTTCCCGGAAGATGCGGATTCGGCGGAAGACCTTGTCAAAGCAGCAAGCATCGCTCTCGGCCGAGCCCGTGTGAATGAATACAGCGTCTATTCCTCGACGTTCAATATCGAGACTTACCGGCGTCATCAGCTTCAAAAAAGTATCCGGACAGCTATCCGCCGGAATGAACTGTTCCTCGAGTACCAGCCGAAGGTTAACGCCTGGTCCGGAACGATCGTCGGAGCCGAGGCATTGATCCGCTGGCAACATCCGGACTGGGGCCGGATTCCGCCAAACGATTTCATCCCGTTGTCCGAGGAAAGCGAGATGCATATCCTGATCGCCGACTGGGTGCTCGAAGAAACATGCCGGAACATCAACCAATGGATTCTTGCCGACTTACCGATCGTTCCGGTCTCAATCAATGTTTCTCCCAAACGTCTGATTCACGGAAACTTTGCCGAGACCTGCCAGGAGACACTCCAACGCTTCGGTGTTTCCCCAAGCATGCTTGAAATCGAGATTCTCGAGACCGATGTCCTGTTTGATAACAGTAAAATTCAACAGTCGCTTCAGATGCTCAGCCAAATGGGGATCAAGATCGCCCTCGATGACTTCGGAAAAGGATACTCGTCGATTTCTTATCTGCAACAGTATCCAATCGACACGATTAAGATTGACCGGCAGTTCGCGACGACGTTGGTCCAAGATAAAAAAAACGCAATCCGTCGTCCGGAGTGTCCTCTTCATGGCCAAGGAATTCGGAATGGATGTCGTCGCAGAAGGCGTCGAGACGATGGGACAACTTCACTTCCTACGGGGACTCGAATGTACGACTATTCAAGGCTACCTGTTCAGTAAACCCCTGCCAAAAGCAGATTTCGAACAGGCGATGCGTAGGCGGCAAATTGCAGCGACGGAAGCGATGACTTCTCCGATCAGCACCCGGACAATCGATGCTTCGATTACGATTCAACGGTTGAACGGACAGGATATCCACGTTGGTCGGACAAACATTGCAGTCTCCAAAGGCACGATGCATAGTGTCTCCTTCTATTCGTCTCTCCATCTGCCGGTTCATGAAGGAATTGAACTGGTGTTGATTCTAAATCAGCAGTCGATTCCCGTTCGACCGCTTCAGGCGATCGAACTGGACAACGGGCTGATCGAGTATGAATGCCAATACCTGGATGTGAAGCAGTCCCATTTCGTCTTTGAGGCGCTTCAATCTTGCTAAAGACACCGTTGCCGACAATCTTACTGTTAAGCTGCAAAATCATATGATTAAAAAGGACCGGCTTTTGAGTCGGTCTTTTTTAATGGAATTAAACCGCCCTCGAACTTATCTATATAAGTTGTTGACTTAACTTATATAGATAAGTTAAGATGAGTGTGCGCATATAAGAAAACGTTTTCATTTCAAAAGAAGTCTTCAGTTCAATCCAAAAGGAGAATGTGAGATGAAACCCAACTACCGGCAAATTGCAGAACAAATCATCGAACGAATCGGTGGCAAAGACAACGTCGAGCAGGCAGCCCACTGTGTCACCCGCCTTCGTTTAACACTGAAAGATCAAAGTCTCGTCGAGCAGGAAGCATTGCTTGAAGTCCCGCTCGTCAAAGGCGCTTTCCTGAATGCGGGTGTCTATCAAATCGTAATCGGCGCAGGTGACGTCGACCGTGTGTACGCTGAATTCATTCAATTGACCGGCTTACAGGCAACGACGATCGCCGACGTTAAATCGTCCGGCGCCTCCAAGATGAATCCGTTCCAAAAATTGATTAAAGTCTTTTCCGATGTCTTCATGCCAATCATCCCGGCCATCATCGTCGCCGGACTGTTAATGGGAATCAACAATCTGTTCGGCATCGAGTTTGGCGGCAAGACGATGATCGAACGGTATCCGAACCTGCAGGGCTTATGGGATCTCATCAACATGATGGCGAACACAGCCTTCGTCTTCCTGCCGGCCCTGGTCGGCTGGTCCGCTACGAAACGCTTTGGCGGCAGTGAGATCCTCGGGATTGTCATGGGACTGATGCTCGTCCATCCGGATCTTCTCAATGCCTGGAATTATGGGCAGAGTGCTCTGAAAGGGGATATTCCGACATTCAATATCCTCGGCTTATTTGAAATCGAAAAAGTCGGTTATCAAGGACAGATTTTACCGGTCCTCGCTGCCGCTTACGTCTTAAGTACAATCGAACGTTGGTTGAAAAATCGGGTTCCAAATGCGATTCAACTCCTTGTCGTTCCGATTACGACGATTACGTTAACAGGGTTTCTTGCCCTTGCCGTCATCGGTCCGGTCACGCGCCAAATCGGGGACTGGATTACGATCGGCGTCGTTAATACATTTGAAGCTGTTCCATTGCTCGGCGCTTTATTGTTTGGTGCGCTTTACGCCCCACTCGTCATTACGGGGATGCACCATATGTTCATCGCGGTCGATCTACAATTGATCGGTCAAAGCGGGACGACATTCATCTGGCCGATGATTGCCATCTCGAATATCGCCCAAGGATCAGCGACACTTGCGATGTTGTTCCTTGCGAAAAACGTCAATGATAAAAACATGGCATCGACTTCGGCCATCTCGGCTTACTTCGGTATCACCGAACCTGCCATGTTCGGGGTCAATCTCCGGTTCAAGTATCCGTTTTACGCGGCACTTGTCGGATCAGCGATCGCGTCTTCCTTCATTGCGGTCAGCGGTGTACTCGCACCGGCCATCGGTGTCGGTGGTCTTCCGGCGTTCATCTCGATTGTTCCGGGATCGATTCTGTCGTTCATCATCGGAATGGTTATCGCGATCATCGTTCCGATCGTCTGTACGTTCCTGTTCCATTATGTCTCGACCAAACGTGCCCGCAAAGCGGCACTCAAAGAGGCAGCTTAAGTTTTAGAAAGGTGTGACCTGATATGACTCTTACGACAACCGACTGGCGTAAATCCGCCGTCTACCAAATCTATCCGAAAAGTTTTTACAGCCCGGAAGGCAAAGCGACCGGTACTTTACGCGGCGTGACCGCAAAACTCGATTACTTGGCAGAGCTCGGCGTCGATTATCTTTGGCTGACACCGGTCTACGCGTCACCACAGCGCGACAACGGCTATGACGTCAGTGACTATTATGCGATTGATCCGTCTTACGGCACGATGGCAGACTTTGATCAATTGATTGCGGAAGCCGGTAAACGCCAGTTATCCGTCATGATGGATATCGTCGTCAATCACTGCTCAACCGATCACGAGTGGTTCCGGCAAGGACGAAATCCGGACAGCCCCTACCATGACTACTTCATCTGGCGGGACGAACCGACGGATTGGGTATCGAAATTCGGCGGACCGGCCTGGTCGTTTGACGAGGTGGCCGGCAAGTATTACCTGCATCTGTTCGACGAAACACAGGCCGATCTCAACTGGGAAAACCCGGCACTCCGGGAAGCTGTCTATCAGATGATGTGCTTCTGGCGTGATAAAGGTGTCCGCGGTTTCCGGCTCGATGTCATCAACTTGATTTCAAAAGACGACAGTTTCGCCAATGACCCGATCGGC
The DNA here is from genome assembly GCF_033342815.1 of Exiguobacterium artemiae. GTDB lineage: Bacteria > Bacillota > Bacilli > Exiguobacteriales > Exiguobacteriaceae > Exiguobacterium_A > Exiguobacterium_A artemiae_A. The sequence continues at coordinate 97,645 of NZ_JAWPEN010000008.1, read as the reverse complement.
GACGGACGGAAACACTACACGGACGGTCCACGTGTCCATGACTATCTGCAGGAGATGAATCAACGCGTCTTTGCCGGTCACGACTTGATGACGGTCGGTGAGATGTCGTCAACGACACTCGATCATTGCCTCCGTTACTCGAATCTGAACGAGCAGGAACTGAAAATGACGTTCAACTTCCACCACTTGAAAGTTGATTATCCGAACGGAGAGAAATGGACGGCAGCCCCGTTCGATTTCCTCGAGCTGAAACGGATTCTCTCCGACTGGCAGGTCGGGATGCAGGGAAATGCCTGGAATGCGATTTTCTGGTGTAACCATGACCAGCCCCGTGTCGTCAGCCGGTTCGGTGACGATACGGTTTACCGGATCGAAAGTGCGAAGATGCTCGCGACGACGCTGCATGGTTTACAAGGCACACCGTACATCTATCAGGGCGAGGAAATCGGAACACCGAATCCGGACTTCACGGATCTGACCGACTACCGGGATGTCGAGACACTGAACGCGTATACCGAAAAAGCGTCACTCGGTGAAACAGAAGCTGATATTTTGGCAGCCATCCGTCAGAAATCCCGCGATAATGCCCGGACACCGATGCAGTGGGATGCTTCACCACACGCCGGTTTCTCGACGGCGACACCGTGGATTCCGGTTCCTGAAAACCATACCTCGATCAATGTCGAAGCGGCCCTCGCCGACCCGGACTCGGTCTTCTATCATTACAAGCAGCTGATTCACCTGCGCAAACAATATGACGTCTTGACGAACGGAAGTTACCGGCTTCTGACACCTGACGATCTCTCACTTTGGGCGTACGAACGGACGACCGACGACGAACAAGTTCTCGTCCTGTCTAACTTTTACGGCACGGACCGTCCGTTCACGTTACCGGACGAGTGGCTCGATCATCAGGTATTGATTCAGAACTATCCGGATGTTTCAGAGAAATCCGGACAGCTTATCTTACGACCATACGAATCCGTCATGCTGTACCGGACGCTTTGAACATACAAAACCCCGCACTCTCCAACTGAGAATGCGGGGTTTTGTTTACCTCTCTAGGATACGCGTCGGTTAGCTTGCTCCCGTTTCAGCTGTTCCCGGAACAGCCTTGTTTCCGCAATGACGACACCGGACAGACCAATCAAGCCAATCAAGTTCGGAATCGCCATCAATCCGTTGAAGACGTCGGAAATCGCCCAAACCATGTTCAAGTTGGTCGTCATCGCCCCCAGTCCCGCGACGAGAACAAACAGAACCCGGTACGGTAAAATCGACTTTTGACCAAACAGGTAATAAATCGATTTTTCTCCGTAGTAGGACCATCCGAGGACCGTCGAGAAGGCGAACATGACAAGACCAATCGTCACGATATACTTTCCGGCTGGTCCAAGGAACACTTCAAAACTGGCGGTCGTCAATTCGACCCCTTCGAGCTTTTTATCAAGTTGACCACCCATGACGAGCGTCAATCCGGTCATCGAACAGACGACAAGTGTATCAAGGAAAACCTGTGTCATCGAGACGAGTGCCTGCCGTCCCGGAAAATCCGTTTTTGCAGCAGCGGCGGCAATCGGTGCAGAACCGAGACCTGCTTCATTCGAGAAGACTCCGCGGGCGACCCCGTAACGAATCGCGGCACCAATGGCACCACCCGTAATTGCTTCGTTCGAGAACGTACTGCTGAAGATCGTCGCGAGCGCACCCGGAATCAGATCAAAGTTCATGACCATGATGAGGAGTCCGCTTCCGACGTAAAAGAAAATCATGAACGGTACAAAGTAACTGACGACTCTCCCGATTGATTTGACCCCACCGAGAATGACGACCCCCGTCGCCACCATCAGGACAATCCCCGTTACATACAACGGCACGTCGAACGTCGATTTCATTGCGAGTGCAACAGAATTCGTCTGCACACCGTTTCCGATTCCGAAAGCGGCGAGCGATGCAAACGCAGCAAACAACACACCGAGCCATTTTTGTTTTAATCCCCGCTCGAGATAGTACATCGGCCCCCCGGCCATCTGTCCCTTCTCATCGACAACACGGTACTTGACGGCGAGAATCGCCTCGGCATACTTCGTCGCCATTCCGAACAACCCGGACAACCACATCCAGACGATCGCGCCCGGTCCCCCGAGGACGACGGCTGTCGCAACTCCGACGATATTCCCCGTACCGACCGTCGCTGCCAATGCCGTCATTAAAGCTTGGAAATGACTGATGTCTCCTTCCGACGTATCATCCTAGTGCTTCGAGAATGCCAGTTTCAAGGCATACGGAAGTTTGGTGATCTGAATGAATCCAAGTCGTATCGTCAAGTAAATCCCCGTACCGACCAAAAAGATAAGCAGCGGCGGTCCCCATATGAAATCCGATACCATGCCAATCCAATCACTGAACGATGTACCCATTCTGTTTCCCCTCCTTCAATTCGATATGTACTTTTCTATCTTTTCAGAATTTACAGATTATTGTCAATGATTAATTTTTTATGCAGACTATTGTCCATATTACATTATTGTATTTTTTACTGCTTAGTAAAAAGCAATCATCTATCCGGAGTATCCGGGAGACGATTGCTTCTTTAGGTAAATCAGCTTTTTTATTGATTACCGTTCGGCAATTCCTGTGCGTCTTTTGCTTCTGCCGGCAACTCAATCGATTTAATTTCATTGAATTTCGAGAACGTTGACTCGTTTTTCATCGTAAATTCCGATTGTCCATCCACTTCGAACGCCATTTCCATATCCAGTGTTTTCGGGTAATACGTTTTGGCGTCATATGTCATCGAGTATTCCATCTTTTTATAATCGATTTGATCGATGACATCTTTCATCGGAGCAAGTTGTCCGGTTTGTTCAAGAGAATCTTTCATGAACGCTTTTAACTTGTCTCCTTTTAAATCGACGTCGATCTGATATACGTTCCCTTCTCTTTTAACCGTCCAGTTGTCTTTATACTTCTTGAGCAACTGTAGATTTTGTTCAGTTGAAGCATTTGACTTCATGCTTTCCATCATATCGCCAAGCTCCGAGATATCCTGGACGAACCATTGGTTATTTTGCGACATATACAATTTATCATCAATGATATAGTTCTCCACCCGAATGTCTTTTCCATCCTGTGGATTTTTCATATTAACGATTTGATGCATCGTCAGCGGTTTTTGAATAATATCGACCGCCACCTTTTGATTCACCGACATCTCTCCCGCGTCCGATGTCATGTCACCTTCCATATGAAACGATTTGATTTCTTCTTGCGCAGCCGTTGCTTTCTTCAGCAACTCCGTATTCGAAAGCTGTTTCGATCCGTTCTCACCTGTCCCATCTTCTACGGTCTCGTTATTACACCCTGCCAGTCCAATTGTCGCCGTGAGGAGACCGACTGTCACCCACCTTGTCTTCTTCATCGTCATTCCTCCTTGAAATTGATTATCTTTATTTACGACTTATCACTGGAAAATGTTTCAAAACCATTTCTTATCCTATTACCGTTCTGACTGTTTTTTACTCATCGAACTTCCTGGCCGACGTAAAGTCTTCTGTTTGATTCTTAACAAAACTTTACATCCTTCAAACGTTCGTTTTACACTCTACCGCTAAAGTTAGTCCTGTAGATCTGATCCGATACTAAACTATTTATTTATTTTCCTGAAGGAGGAACAATCCATGAAGTTAAAACGAATCATTCCCATTCTTGCCTTGTCGACCCTTTCCTTAAGTACGATGGTCTCGATGAACGACGCCGAAGCAAAAACGAAACATGCAAAATCACCGGAAATCCGTAATGTCATCTTCCTGATTGGGGACGGAATGGGTGTTTCCTATACCTCGGCCCACCGTTACTTAAAGAACGATCCTTCGACGCCACTGGCAGAAAAAACGGCATTTGATCAATATCTCGTCGGACAACAGATGACCTATCCGGAAGACCCGGAGCAAAACATTACGGATTCCGCATCCGCTGCGACGGCAATGTCGTCCGGTGTCAAAACATATAATGCCGCGATTGCCGTCGACAATGATAAATCAGAAGTCAAGACGGTCCTCGAAGCAGCGAAAGAACGCGGAAAATCGACGGGACTTGTCGCGACATCCGAAATCACGCACGCGACACCGGCTTCATTCGGTGCGCACGATGAGAACCGGAAAAACATGAATGCGATTGCGGACGACTACTTCAAGGAGCGGGTCAACGGCAAACATAAGATCGACGTCCTGCTCGGCGGCGGGAAATCAAACTTCGTCCGTCCGGATACCGATTTGACGAAAGCGTTTAAGAAAGACGGCTACAGCTACGTCACGAATCTCGATCAAATGCAGGCGGATAAAAACAAGCAGGTTCTTGGTCTGTTCGCGGACGGCGGACTGCCGAAACGCATCGACCGCGAGAATACCGTACCGTCCCTCGAGCAGATGACGAACTCTGCCATCAAACGCCTCGATTCCAACAAAAAAGGCTTTTTCCTGATGGTCGAAGGCAGTCAGATTGACTGGGCCGGTCATGACAATGACATCGTCGGAGCGATGAGCGAGATGGAAGACTTCGAACGTGCCTTCAAAGCGGCAATCGCCTTTGCCAAAAAAGACAAGCACACGCTTGTCGTGGCGACAGCCGACCATTCAACCGGCGGTTACTCGATTGGAGCGGACGGTATCTATAACTGGTTCGCCGAGCCGATCAAGGCGGCGAAGAAGACACCGGACTTCATGGCAGCAAAAATCATCGAAGGTGCCGATGTCAAAAAAACGTTGACGACCTATATCGATCAAAAGAAACTTGCCTTGACGGAAGACGAAATCGAGTCCATTACACGTGCTGCGGAATCGAAGAAACTGCTTGATGTCGACAATGCGATCGAAGCCATCTTCAACGAACGGTCGCATACCGGCTGGACGACAGGCGGACATACCGGTGAAGATGTTCCCGTCTATGCGTTTGGTCCCGCGAAGGAACGGTTTGCCGGTCAAGTCGATAATACGGATCATGCCAAAATCATCTTCGATTTACTGAAGTCGAAGAAATAAGGAGACTTTCCATGAAACAGATACTTGCTGCCTTGATGCTCGGGACGATTCTTTCGGGTTGCGCCACTACGCCAGACACCATCCAAGAGAAGTCATCAGAAAAGTCGAGCCCGAAACAGGAGACACCGGTATCGATCGAGAAGTCTGCCGCATATGTCCCGAACCCGCAACTGCCAGATGACCGTAAACTGACGAAAGTCGATGCATCGGTTACCGACGCTAAAGGCGAATTGACGTTAACACAGTTTGTCCGCCCAGGCATTACACGCACGATCGGACCGATCACGATGAAAGTCGAAGAAGTGAAAGTGTTCCATGCCCGGCCGAGTTACGGGATGATTGATTTCTTCCACGGCTTCACCCATGACGAATCCTTTGATCTCGTCAAGACGCGTGTGACGATCACGAACGGAGGCGACGAGCCGGTTACGTTTAACCCGGTCGCTCACTTTAAGCTCGATGCGACAACCGAGAAGACACTGCAGGACGATGTCTACCTCGAGTCGCTTGCTGCGACATACGCTCCCGGCGAGACACGACGCGGAAACTTCGGCTTCATAATCGAACAACCGCTCACATCAGTCGAGTTGTTGACGAGTGATGTCCTCAGCGCGAAACGTGATGTGCTTAGAAAAGGTTCATCCCTTACATTGCGCTTATAATGCTAAAAGACCAAAAGACGATCCCTTCCTGTTTTACCGGAAAGGATCGTCTTCTTTTTTAGTAAAGAGCCGGGATTTGTTCTGCCGGCATCGGCCGGCCAAAGTAATACCCTTGCATCCGCGAGCATTCCAACCGGTTCAGGACGTTGACCTGTTCAAGTGTCTCGACCCCTTCCGCGATGACTTCAAGATGAAGCGACTTCGCTAAGTGAATGATGGACGAAATCATCGAGTAACCGGTCGTTGCCGGCTGGATTTTTTCGACGAACTCACGCGGAATCTTTAATGTGTCGATCGGGAAATCCGCCAACCGCGATAAGGACGAGTAACCGGTTCCGAAATCATCAATCGAAATCGTGAAGCCGAGGTCCTTCAGACGATTCATCGTCAAGACGGTCTCTTCGATGTCTTCAACGGCTGAGACTTCCGTGATTTCAAGATCAATCCGGGTCGGATCGACTTTTGTTTCTTCGACCAGCCGAATCAACGTCAGGACGAACGTCGGATGATGAAACTGTTGCATCGAAACATTGAGTCCGACTTTTAAGTTCAGACCGTCATCCTGCCACTGTTTTGCCTGTAAAAATCCTTCGCGCAAGACCCATTCCCCGAGCCGGATAATCATCCCGGCTTCTTCCGCCATCGGAATAAAATCGTTGGGTGTAATCATTCCCAGTTCCGGATGATTCCAGCGGATCAGTCCTTCAACGCCGACCATCTTGTACGTGACCGTATCGACTTGCGGCTGATAATGTAAAATCAACTGATTGGTTTCGATGGCAATCGGCAGCTCCGACTCGAGTCGCAAGCGGTAGGACGCTTTTTCGGCAATATCTTCAAAGAAAATGATTGATTTACCGCCACCCGATTTTGCCTGATACATCGCGAGGTCGGCCTGCTTCAACAACGTTACGACATGTTTTCCCGCTGTCCGCCGGCAACTGACCGCTCCAATACTTGGATTGGAAATCAATTCGATTCCTTCGATCGCATACGTTCGTTTTAAATCATCCAGCAGACGGGCCGTACGGCATCTCGCCTGATCATCCGACGTGACATTCCGCAGGATGACAGTAAACTCGTCTCCTCCTTGCCGGGCAACGAGATCGTCCGGTTCGACGGCTTCTTGGAGGCGTTTTGCCACTTGAATCAGTAACTGATCCCCGACATGGTGACCAAACGAATCATTGACGAGTTTAAAGTCGTCGAGATCAATGAAACAGAGGACGATCGTCTCATCGGCTTGTTCCGTTTCGATTAAATGGTGTAACACTTCTTCAAAGTACGTCCGGTTGATGGCACCGGTCAAATGATCATAATAGGCAAGCCGGCGAATCTTTAATTCATTTTCCCTAATTGTCGTGATATCCTGACCAATCCCGTACATTCCGACGAACCGGTCCCGGACGCGAATCGGAATGTTGGTTACGTTCAGCAACACATCCGGACCGCCGGATTTTTGGAAAACAGTTTCAAATTGCTGTGCTGTCGCCTTGTCTGTCGACGTCTGTTGCCATGTCGTGAACTGACGATACGTTTTACCGACTAACTCTTCCGCATGCTGCTCCGTTAATTTTTCAAAAGACGGATTCGCGCTCTCAATCCGTCCTTTCAGATCAAGGGAATAGACGGCATCCGGATGGTACGTGAACAACGACTTGTAGCGTTCTTCACTGACTTCCAGCTCATCCGCCTTTTCATGAATTTCCTGAATCAGTTCCTGGTGACTTAAAATCATCAGAATCTGGCGGACTAAAATCAGAAGAATCGTGACAGCACAACCAATCATCAACCCGTTTAAGGCTTCGTCCCGACGCGCATAGAAAGCCATCGTCAAAAACAGCAGAATGACCAGTAAATACGGTAAAAATAACTTTCCGACCTGCACTTTTATCCGTTGTTTCGACTGTCTGTCTTCTTTTGAATCTACCGGACTAACGATATGCCCCGAGACACCGACCATCAGTAATCCAAGGATGAATAACGGGTCAATCAATCGGATCGCATTGTCTCCACTGACGGTCGTCATATAGACAAATAACGTGTCCGCTCCAACCTGAAGTAACAGTCCGGCAAATAGAAACTGAAACAAGCGCCGCCGTTCGTACCACTCTTTTTTCTCGAACAGATAATAAATACTGATCATACAAAATAACAAAACGATGTCGCACAACGGATAAGCAAAGGCTAACATCACCTCGGCGTTCGATGCGAACGGTGTATCAAACAACGGCCGGATCAGGAAATACCAACTATAGGTGACCGCTACCGTCATGACGATGGCAATATCAAAAATAAAGCTGAGCAACCGATTTTTCGTAACGTGCCGATGAATCAAATGGACGAATGCCACTAAGAAAAAGACCGACTGGAGGACATAGAAAATATCCGATACTCCAGGAAACGGAACTTCAACCTGCAAAATATTTTCGTAATACAGCCAAATCGCTTCTGCAATCAGATAACTACCGGTCCCAAGAGCCAGATATAGAAAAAATCGATCCTCTTTCTGCGGTTCCTGTTGCGCACGCACCAGCATAAACGTCGCAAAGAAACTTCCTATAATGCCGAATAAATTGCTTCCCCAAGTCGTAATATCCGACTGCTCGGTAAAGGAGACAATCCAAATATAATAAGCGACCGTGAACAAGATAATCGCCGGGAGATAATACCTTTTTTCAGAACGGTGCATCGTTCTCCCCTCCTTCACGAAATAGTCATCTTCTTTTGATTATGGATGATGTCATCGAAGTCCTGCGTGCTCAAGAAAAAAGAGACCTGTTCCGTGAAGAAACAGGTCTCAAGACTCAGTTATCTCATTAAATGGTGCGTAGTAAGTTGGCCATTTCAATCGCAGAAACCGCCGCTTCATATCCTTTGTTACCGGCTTTCGTTCCCGCCCGTTCGACAGCCTGCTCGATTGAGTCCGTCGTCAGAACACCAAAGATAATCGGAACGCCCGTTTCACGTGAGGCACCGGCGACTCCTTTTGCGACTTCGTTGCAGACATAGTCATAGTGCGACGTGGCTCCGCGGATGACGGCTCCTAGCGTGATGACAGCGTCATAGTTCCCGCTTTTCGCAAGCTTTTCCGCGACGAGTGGAATCTCGAACGCTCCCGGTACCCAAGCTGTATCGACAGCATCCGCCGCGACGCCGTGGCGACGAAACGCATCGTTTGCTCCGCCAACGAGTTTCGATGTAATCAATTCATTAAATCGCGCTGCGACGATCGCGACGCGCAGTCCTTCACCTGTTAAAAATCCTTCGAATACCATATTAGTTTCCTCCTTGGATGTCGAGCAGATGCCCGAGTTTCGTTTGTTTCGTCTGCAAATACTGTTTGTTCTCCGGAATCGGTGCGATTTCAAGCGGAACCCGTTCAAGCACGGTGATCCCTTCGTTTTCCAACGCCTGCTGTTTTTCGGGGTTATTTGTCATCAGACGGATTTTCGTGACGCCTAAATCGTGCAACATAGCGGCGGCAACAGAATAATCGCGTAAGTCCGTCGCATAGCCGAGCGCATGATTCGCTTCGACCGTATCGAGCCCCTGTTCCTGCAACTCATAGGCTTTCAGTTTTGCCATCAAACCGATGCCGCGTCCTTCCTGTCGCAGGTAAAGAACGGCTCCGCCTTCCTGACCAATCCGTTCCAGTGCCGCGTCGAGTTGCGGACCGCAATCACACCGTTTTGAACCGAACACATCTCCCGTCAGACACTCGGAATGCAGCCGGACGAGCATCCCGTCTTCCGGCTCTCCCGACAGGACGGTCACATGCTCTTTTTGGTCGGGCGTCGTATAACCGAGCATCCGGAATGCGCCATGCGCCGCCGGAAGCAGGACGTCCGCTTCCCGTCGGACCGGACGTTCAAGATAGGCAACAAGCGCATCAATCGTAATCATCTTCAATCCGTGGACTTCTTTATACGTCAGCAAATCATCCACGCGGGCCATCGTTCCATCCTCGAGAATAATTTCGCAAATGACGGCTGCTTCAGCACTTCCCGCAAGACGTGCCAGATCGACACCGGCTTCCGTATGACCGCGTCGTTCGCGAACGCCGCCCTCTTTTGCAATCAAAGGGAAGATATGACCGGGACGCTTGAACTGTTCAGGTCCGTCCGTCAGCATCCCTTGAATCGTCAAGGCACGTTCCGCGGCACTGATGCCGGTCTTCGCGTCTTCATGATCAATGCTGATCGTAAATGCCGTCCCGTGCGGATCGGTATTGACATCCGTCATCGGGTTCAGCTCGAGCCGGGCTGCGAGTTGCGGACTGACTGGGACACAGACAAGTCCTTTCCCGTGCGTGATCATAAAGTTGATCTGTTCCGGTGTCGCATGTTCCGCGAGGAGGATCAGATCCCCTTCATTTTCCCGATTTTCATCATCACATACGATGATCGGACGTCCGTGTTTTAAGTCTTCCACCGCTTCTTCTACAAGATCAAATCCGTTCATCCTGCTCCGCCTCCTAAAAATGCCGACCAATCCGTCTTCTGTTCCTGTTGCGTAAAGTGATACAGATGTTTTGCCATTAAATCACACTCGATATTGACGAGCGATCCGCTTTGCAACCGGTCGAACGTCGTCACCTGCCGCGAATGTGGAATCAACGAGATTGTCAGACTGTTTGTCTCGATGTGCTGAATCGTCAGGCTCGTTCCGTTGATCGCAATCGAACCTTTCGGAATACAATACTTACGCCAGTCACCGGTCTCAAACCGGTATTCCATCGCTTCACCGTCCGGACGCCGACTTAAGAACCGGGCCGTTCCGTCGATATGTCCACTGACGAAATGACCGCCAAATCGTCCGTCTGCCGGCATCGCCCGTTCGAGTTGAACCGGTGTGCCGACCCGTAAGGTCTGAAGAGACGTCGCCCGAATCGTTTCGTGTACGGCGTCCGCCGTAAAGCCTGTCGCCGTCATCGCCGTGACCGTCAAACAAATCCCGTCAACCGCGATACTGTCACCGATTTTTGTTCCTTCGAGTACATGCCGCGCTTCAATTTCAAGCGCCAGACCATTCGGGCGCGGAACTTTTCGTTTGAGCGTTCCGACTTCTTCAATCAATCCTGTGAACATGGTCCGTCTCCTTTCCGCGCGTAGCGCAGGTGGACATCCTGTCCGATTGGTGCGACAGCCGTTAAGTCAAACCGGTCTTCGATTTCGACAGCACTTGCTAATCCCGGCATTCCCTTTAAAACGGACGGCGCTTGATAAATCTCAAGACGGTCGACAAGGTCGGCCTCTAAAAACGCCGACTGAATCGTCGGTCCGCCTTCGATTAATACACTGCGGATGCCTTGTGCATACAGCGTCTCTAAAATCTGCTCCGGCGTCGCATACGTGCCGACGAGAACCGTGACGTTCGATTGGCTCGAGACACGCGGTTGTTCTGTCAGCCAGTATGTCGCATTCAGGCCGTCGCGGAAAACTTGGGCCGTTTCCGGCAAACGTCCGCGCCGGTCGACGACGACCCGGATTGGTTCCGGTCCGGCTTCCGTCCGTAATGTCAACGCGGGATCATCGACCAATACCGTCTCACTTCCGACGAGAATGGCATCGTGTGTCGCCCGCAGCCCGCGTCCGGCTTCTCGTGCTGCAACTGACGTGATAAAGCGTTGTTGCCCCGTCGTGACGATCCCGTTTAAACTTTGTGCGACTTTAACGGTGACGTTTGGACGGTGACGTTTGAGACTTTGCCAAAACGGTGTATAAAAGCGAACGGCTTCGTCTTCGAGCAGTCCGACTTCGACCGTCAGTCCCGCGTCGCGCAGGCGCTTGATGCCTTGTCCGGCGACGATCGCGTGACGATCTTCGGTCGCGACGAACACCCGCTTGATGCCGGCAGCTAAAATCGCTTCCGTACAGGGGGGTGTCTTTCCATGATGGTTACACGGCTCGAGCGTCACATAGAGATCGGCACCACGCGCTGCCTCTCCTGCCATGTTTAACGCTTCGACTTCCGCATGCGGTCCGCCCGCAAACCGATGGGCGCCGAAGCCCAGCACTTTTCCATGTTTCGTAATGACACAACCGACACTCGGGTTCGGACTTGTTTGTCCGTCTAACATCCGTGCCAGTTGCATCGCCTGATGCATTCGATTATTCATAATTTCGCTCCTTTCAAAAGAAAAAACGCCGCTGCAGATGCAGGGCGTCATGATTGAAGGGTCATGAAAGAAACGTCTTGTTTTCTGTTAAAAAGCATACAGAAATAGACCTTTTTCCGAATAGATTTTTTCAGAAAATGGTTTCAAGCACATTTTTTCGTTCTTCTCCCATCCGGACTTTACCGTCGGCCCTGGAATCACACCAAGTCAGCCATAGTGCGTACACTATGGGTCGCGGGCTCGTCGATTTAACATCGCATCACCGCCGGTTGGGATTTTCACCCTACCCCGAAGAACTGGTTATTCAGTTGTACAGGTCAAGACTAGCACAGGTTATTTTAAAATACAAAAAAGAATTTGTATTCTTTTTCGCGAGGCCGGAAAAAAAGTATGGATTCCCCGACCGGTCATCATGAAAAGATCCGGTGGGGAAATCCATACTTCTATCTGTTCCGGTTACGTCAAATATCCGTTTTTCCGGTCGTGAAACTCCTGTTTGACCGTGCCGAGCAACGAATCATCCGTCAGCAGACGTAATCCGGTCCGCGCCAGAATTTTAGCTCCCGTAATCAAGGCTTCATCGCCCTGTTCCGATTTTGCCGCCTCCCGGAAACTTTCGGTATGTGCCACTAAATCATCGGCTCCGATTTTGATGTACGGATGGATCGTCGGCAGGACTTGACTGATATTTCCGGCATCGGTCGAGCCGAGTCCCGGTCGTTCATCCGTCTTGACATCTTCTCCAAGCGCCGTCGCTTCTTCTCGGAAAATCTCGTCAAACGTCCGGTTGAACAGGAGGTTATCGACCTCATTTTGGAAAGCAATGACCTCAAGCGTTGCTCCGGTCGCCAGAGCCGCTCCTTCAGCAACCGCTTTGACTTTAGCGGTCACTGCATTCAGCCGTTCGCGTGTCGTCGCCCGGATAAAGAAGCGGGCCTTCGCATACTCGGGAATGATGTTCGGCGCATCTCCGCCATCTGTAATGATGCCGTGAATCCGGATATCACTCGGCAACTGTTGCCGTAACGCGTTGATCCCGTTAAACAATTGAATGACGGCGTCAAGCGCATTGATCCCTTCTTCCGGTGAAGCTGCCGCATGAGCCGGTTTGCCGGTGAAGGCAAAATCGAGCGGATCGACGGCAAGCGACGAACCGGTGATCCGGGTCTGTCCGGACGGATGAACCATTAAAGCCGCGTCAATCCCTGTCAGCAGATCATGTTTGACGAAACTACCTTTCGCACTGCCGTTTGGTCCGCCTTCTTCCGCCGGTGTCCCGAGGACGACGACACTGCCGCCGACTTCATCGATGACCTTGCTGAGCGCGATTGCCGCCGCGACACTCGTCGTACCGATGATATTGTGCCCGCACGCATGACCAATCCCCGGTAACGCGTCATATTCAGCGAGAAAAGCGATGGTCGCTCCCGGTTTATCCGAGACTTTCCGGGCGAGGAATGCCGTCTCATGTCCCGCGACACCAAGTTCGACTGTAAAGCCTTCCGCCGTCAGCCGTTCCGCATGATGGCGTGACGCAAAATATTCTTCATTGCCAATCTCGGGTGTCGCATGAATCCGGTGGCTTGTCTCAAGGTAAGACTCGCGTTTTTGCTCAATATCCTGTTCAATCGTTTGTGTCAGGTTTTCCCGTATCGTCTGAATCGTCATTTCGGTCACGCTCCTTTTGGTTTTTGGTTATTCTCCGATATCGCTGAGAGGGACGAACGTTGGAATCGTGCTGCCTTTGTACTCTTTTTTGATGAAGGCGGCGACGTCATCCTGCTGGTACAGCGAGGCGATTTTCTTGAGTGTCTTTTTATCTTTGTCTTCCGTCCGGGTCGCGATGATGTTGATGTATGGTTTTGCCGTCTCATTTTCATGGAGAATCGAGTCCTTGATCGGATTAAAGCCGGCATCGACGGCGATTCCGTTATTGATGATTGAGGCCGAGACATCCGGCAGAACGCGTGGTGTCTGACCGGCCACGACCGGGACAATCTTCAGTTTTTTCGGATTCTCGACGATTTTATCGACGGAGCCGTTGCCGTCAAAGTCGTCCGGCAATTTAATCAAGCCGGCTTCCTGCAACAGCAACAATGCCCGACCCATATTTGTCGCTTCGTTCGGAACGGCAATCTTTCCGCCGACCGGAATGTCTTTGACGTCCTTGACCTTATCCGAATAAATGCCCATCGGCGCGATGACCGTCGTCGCAATCGGTGACAGTTTTAACTTATGTTCTTTTTTGAAGGCGTTAAAGTAAGAGACGGTCTGGAAGGAGTTCGCATCAATCTCTCCTTCCGCCAGGGCAAGGTTCGGTTGGACGTAGTCGGAGAACTTGACGAGTTCAATCGTGATGCCCTCTTTCTTCGCTTTTTTTGCGACGTATTCCCAGACTTGTGTATCAGAACCGCTGACTCCGAGCTTGACCGTCTTTTGATCTTCTTCTCCGGAAGCGGCACATCCCGCAAACAATACCGTCGTCAATGCTGCACCAATCGCTAAACCTTTTTTCATCATCCATCTCTCCCTTTTTTCTCTCTTTTTTTAGTGTCTCCGAATTTTTCGTGCCAACAGATTACCTGTCGTCTGTAACCCTTGAACCAAGATCACGAGAATTCCGACCGTGATGATCATAACCGTCGTATCAAACCGTTGGTAACCGTAAGTAATCGCCAAGTCACCGAGTCCGCCGCCACCGATCGCCCCGGCCATTGCTGATGCGCCGATTAAACCAATCGTCGCAATCGTCAGGTTCAGAACAAGCGAGCTAAGCGCTTCCGGCAACAGAAAACGGAAAATCGTCTGCAACGGTGTCGCCCCCATCGCTTCCGCTGCCTCAAGGACACCGGTATCGACTTCAAGCAACGAACTTTCGATCAGGCGGGCAATGTACGGTGCCGCGTAAAAGACGAGCGGAACGATTGCCGCCTGTGTTCCGATTGACGATCCGACAATTAAACGGGTCAGCGGAATGATTGCCACGAGCAGAATGATGAACGGAACGGACCGGAAGATATTGACGATGCCGCTTAGGACATTGAAGAACGGAATTTGTTCGAGCAACGCTCCTTTGCGTGTCACGACAAGCAGAATCCCGAGCGGTAAACCAATCAATGTCGAAAAGAGTAATGACAGTCCAACCATCGTCAACGTCTGCAGAAAAGCAGTCCAGATGTCCGTGTAATTAACTAGCATCTGCGAGCACCTCCTCGACGATGACATCCGACTGATCGATATATTGTAATGCCCGCTTGATCTCCGTCGCGTCGCCAATCAGTTCAACAAGCAGACTGCCGAACGGGATGTTTTGCAGTTCCGTAATGCTGCCATGCAGGATATTGAGATCGACATCAAACCGTTTTGCGACCTGCGATAAGAGCGGTTGTCCCGTCCCTGCTCCAAGGAAGTTGATTTTGTAGATGTGATGGCCGGCATCCCGTTGGTCAATGACTTTTTGAACCGAGGCCGGAATCTCATCCTGCATGACGGAGCGGACGAAGTTTTTAGCCGTCGCCGTCTGCGGGTTTGAAAAGACATCGAACACGGTTCCTGATTCAATCAGCTGACCGGCTTCAATGACCGCGACCCGGTCACAGATTTCACGGATGACACCCATCTCATGGGTAATCAATAAAATCGTGATGCCGTATTCCTGATTGATTTGTTTCAATAGACGCAATATGTGTTGGGTCGTTTGCGGATCAAGAGCGGAAGTTGCTTCGTCACACAACAGGACCGACGGCTGGGTGGCGAGTGCCCGGGCGATGCCGACCCGTTGTTTTTGTCCGCCCGATAACTGATCCGGATAATGATCGGCTTTATCGGCCAAGTCAACGAATTCAAGCAGTTCCGTGACCCGCCGCTCGACCTCGTCTTTTTTGACACCTTTTAAGACAAGCGGTTTGGCGACGTTCGCAAACACTGTATTCGAATCCAGCAGGTTGAAGTGCTGAAAGATCATCCCGATGTGTTGCTTCGCTTCCCGTAACTGCTTCGCCGACAGTGTCGTCAAATCTTGTCCATCGACCGTCACACTGCCGGATGTCGGCCGTTCGAGCAGGTTGACACAACGTAATAAGGAACTTTTTCCGGCTCCGCTGAAACCGATGACGCCGAAGATTTCGCCTTTTCGGATTTCGAGATTCACTCCGTTCAGCGCAGCGATCGATTGATCATTTGTTTCATAGATTTTTTTTACATTTTTGAATGTAATCACCACTTTTTCCCCCTTCAAAATACAAAAAAGGTCTCTTCTTAAGAAACAAGAAGAGACCTGGATCCGCACAATGGCAGAATCCACTCGACTCATCTCTCAGACAATTGTCTGATGGAATTGGCACAGTGCTCATAATGAGTCTGTTGCCGAGGTTTCGTAGGGCCAGTCCCTCCACCTCTCTGGATAAGTGTTGCGGTATGAAATTCGTATGTGTGTTATTGCTGGTTGAACTTATGTCGTAAAACTAATTTTTACACTACAGAAAGATCTTTTAAAGGTCAACCATATTTTCAAAAATAAACCATATGACCCATATCGATCAGTATCCCGGGACAGGGCGGATTACCGAAAGCTTTTTAACGCCCTATAAAGAGAGTTTGACAATTCATTTCCGTCAATGCTATCATCTTCTCAATGATTAATCCGACAATTCCTATACGATATATCAAGAGTGGACGAGAGACCTGGCTCTAGGACTCCACGGCAACCTGCCGATCGGCAAGGTGCTCCGACCAGCAAAGCAGCTGCTTTGGATGATACACACGAGAAACTCGTTTGCGTCCAAAGCCAAACGGGTTTTTATTTTTGAAATGGAGGACGAGATGATGAGTATGATTTATCCTGTTATACCGGGTGCTGAAGCCTTTTCCCTAGGACGCGGATCCGTCGGCATTTTGCTCTGTCACGGTTTTAATGCAACGCCACAAAGTGTTCGGGCTGTAGGAGAACAGTTCGCCGCACACGGTTTTTCCGTCTATGCGCCCCGCCTGCACGGGCACGGGACGGATCTGCGGGAATTCGAAACAACGACGGCCGAGGACTGGAAGCAGAGCGTCCGTGATGGCTTTGAACAATTGGCCGGACAGTGCGAATTCGTCTTCATCGTTGGTCAATCGATGGGGGCGACACTTGCCCTGTCACTTGCCGCTGAAGGTCTCCCGGTCGCAGGAATCATCACCATCAATGCCGCCTTGTCCGTGCCTGCCTATGAAGCCTTATCGTTCACCGATTGTCCGGTCTATCTGCCGGAAAGTTCACCTGATATCAAACAGTCTGCTTTTGAAATCATCTATGATTTCGTCCCCGCTGTCTGCGCTTCGGAACTGTTACGATTGATTGAGGAGACGCGACCATCCCTCGCAGCGATTCAAATTCCGACGCTTATTTTATATTCTGCCGAGGATCATGTCGTGCCGCCGATTTGTTCAGACTATTTGTACCGGACAATCGGTGCGGCGGATAAACGCAGTTACTGTCTGCTTGACTCCTACCACGTCGCAACGCTTGATCACGATCAAAAGACGATTGTCCGCGAAACGCTACAGTTCGTCGAACAGTTCAGCCAGTTGACCCAGACCGGCTGAATTCAAAAAAGCGAACGATTCTTCGGCCTGACTGCCGGGAATCGTTCGCTTTTTTAAATCTTTTTTAATTTTGTTGCTGCTTTTTCCATTCCTGTAACGGCTGTGGTTTGCCCGGAACTTGATGGCAATGGCGGCAACGTGGTTCATAGGACTCAGATGCCCCGACCAGAATGATCGGATCATTGTAGTTGGCCGGTTTGCCATCAATCAATCGTTGGGTCCGCGATGCCGGATCGCCGCACGACAGACAAATCGCCTGAAGTTTCGTCACGAATTCCGCACGTGCCAATAATTCAGGCATCTTGCCGAATGGCTCTGCCCGAAAATCTTGATCGAGGCCTGCGCAAATGACGCGTTTGCCATCTTGAGCCAGTGCTTCGATGACTGCGACAATCTCATCGTCAAAAAATTGAACTTCGTCAATCGCGACGATTTGCGTCTCTTCTGCCACTGCTGCATAGACATCACGGCTCGTCGCCATCGGAATCGCAATGACCGAGTTGCCGATATGCGAAACGACGTGCTCTTCATGATACCGGTCATCGATTGCCGGCTTGAACACTTGAACCGGTAACTTTCCATACTGTGCCCGTCTGACACGACGGATCAGTTCTTCCGACTTGCCGGAAAACATACTTCCGCAAATCACTTCAATCCAACCATATTGATTGATCACATGCATCATCGTAAACACCGTCCTCTAAATTAGTCACTTTAACGAGTATAGCCCGAATCTAAATTGAGAAAAAGGATTGACTTCTAAAAATCAAAAACCCTTGCCAAATTCGCCACTTTCTTAATCTTCTCATTTCAACTGGTATGTATTTCCTGTACACTGAAAGAGAAGTTTCTTTGAAGGAAGGTGACTCCGATTCATCACATATTACATGAAGTCCTCCAGCAATATGGAGCGTTCGGACTCGCAATTCTTCTGGCCGGTGGAATCGTCGGTCTTCCGGTTCCGGACGAGACGTTACTCGTCATGTCAGGATTTTGGATGCATCACGGTGATTTACCGCTCGTCGGAACGATTCTTGCCGCCTATGCCGGCAGTTGCATCGGTATGACGATCAGCTACGTTCTCGGTTTGAAGCTCGGAATGCCGTTACTGCATCGAATGGCTCCGAAATTACGGATTTCTGAAAAACATATCTTTAAAGCCGAAGCCGGATTTTTACGTTACGGAAAAACCGTCTTAATCATTGGTTATTACATACCGGGCCTTCGACAGTTGTCCGCCTTTTTTGCTGGTGTCTCGAAAATGCCGTTCCGGATCTTCGTTACCTATGCGTATACAGGTGCTCTCATTTGGATCAGTGTTTTTTTAGGAGCCGGGTATTTTTTAGGGCGTCATTTTTCCTTCAGTCTACTGCTCGAACATTTCGCGAACAATCCGGATACACTGCCGTACCTGGTCGGTGCTGCCGGTGCAATCGGTCTGTCCTTCGTTCTGAAGACGTACCTGACGTACCGCGCCAAATTCAGCCTATACAAAAACAGCCTGCTCCAGTGATGGAGACAGGCTGTTTTTTAATACTGAAGTCGCAATTACTTGCGGCCGTATTTTTTGTTGAAGCGATCGACACGACCGTCTGCAGCGTTGAACTTTTGACGACCAGTGTAGAATGGGTGCGAGTCCGAAGACACATCCACACGGATGAGTGGGTACTCGTTTCCATCTTCCCAAGTGATTGTCTCGTTCGAAGAACGTGTAGAACCAGTCAAGAATTTGTACTCAGTAGTTGAGTCCATAAATACAACTTTGTTGTAGTTTGGGTGAATTCCTTGTTTCATGGTTGTTTTCTCTCCTTCCGCCCTGGTTCATTTGCTGAGCCAGAGTAAGTTACCTTCCTATACTAAACGATTTTTTCATGCCCCGCAATACCTATTTTCAAGTCGTTGTGTCGGTTTTCGTCACACGTGGCTTCACAGGCGCACGCCGGACGGGTTTCTTCTTTTCTTTCTCCAGTTCAACGAAAAATTCTTCGTTATTTTTTGTATCCCGGATCTTGCGTAAGAAGCTGTCGACGAACTCATTGGACTCGTTCATCGTCCGGCGGATCGTCCATAAGGCATCCAGTTGCTCCTTCGGTAACAGCAACTCTTCTTTCCGTGTTCCGGATTTCCGGATATCGATGGCCGGGAAAATCCGGCGCTCGGATAATTTCCGGTCCAGATGCAGTTCCATGTTCCCCGTCCCTTTAAACTCTTCATAGATGACATCATCCATCCGTGAACCGGTCTCGACAAGAGCAGTCGCAAGAATCGTCAGGCTGCCGCCGTGTTCGATGTTCCGTGCGGCACCGAAAAAGCGTTTCGGCTTGTGGAAAGCTGCCGGATCAATCCCGCCGGACAATGTTCGTCCGCTTTGCGGCACAGTCAGGTTATAAGCCCGTGTCAAACGCGTAATCGAATCCATTAAAATGACGACATCTTTTTTATGTTCGACGAGACGCATTGCCCGTTCCAACACAAGTTCTGAAATCCGGACGTGGTTGTCCGGTGTTTCGTCAAATGTCGAACTGACAACATCTGCGCCCGGTACGGAACGTTCGATATCCGTCACTTCTTCCGGCCGTTCGTCGATCAATAGAATAATCAGTTCAACATCCGGATGATTGACTTGGATTGAGTTCGCGATTTCTTTTAATAGAGAAGTTTTACCTGCTTTTGGCGGCGCAACGATCAGACCGCGCTGACCAAATCCGACCGGCGCAATCATATCCATCACCCGGACCGACAAATGGCGGGGTTCCGTCTCAAGGCGCATCAGACGATCGGGATAGATTGGTGTCAGTGCCGGGAAGAACGGACGGTTCCGGGCTGTATCCGGCGCTTCTCCATTGACGGCTTCCACACTTAATAAGCCTTGGAACCGTTCATTTTCTTTTGGCGGACGAACTTTCCCTGTCACGACGTCTCCATTACGGAGATTAAAGCGGCGGATTTGTGAAGCGGCGATATAGATGTCTTCAGAGGATTGCGAATAGTTGATAGGACGAAGGAAGCCGAAGCCGCCGTCATTTTGCATTTGTGGGTTTCCGGGGATGACTTCGAGTACCCCCTCGAGGAAATAAAGACCGGTGGATTCTGCCTGCGCTTTAAGAATCTTGAACATCAATTCGCGCTTACGAGCCTCACGGTACTGCGGTACGTTTTTTGTTTTAGCGATCTCATATAAATCTTTTAATGTCAGGTTGCTTAATTGAGCAAGTGTATAGGAACGTTCTGGTTTGTCAGTTTTTTCAGTTGGCATATGCATTCACCTATTCTTCGTATAAATTCAGGAGCAAAGGATTTCGTCTTCATGGTGTAAAGGATCATGTTGTAGATTCTTCGTGAATTAAAGGTATCACATTTCATCAATTTCGTCGTGATTTAAGAAATGGGAATTTCTTCTTTGTAATATTCGAGTATATTATTGCAATTATGTTACAAAAACGTCATGTTTTGTAGCGGAACTGAAAAAACGTTTTCATGTATCCGCATGCTAAGATAATCGTGCAGAGAAAAACTTACACAGTTGTAAGGCAGACTGCTTAAACAAACACTTAATGAGATACATCATATAACTCGGTTTTCAAAACTACTTTAAAATGACATGGAGGATTTCACATATGAAACGTTTTCTAGCATCGGTCGCGACAGCAGCATTAGTGGTTTCAGGTTTTGCATCAGTGGGAACAGGTAAGGTTGAGGCAGCTTCTACAGTAACGAAAGTCAAGATCACAGATAACGGATTACGTGTTCGTACGGCTCCTTCTACAAAAGCAAGCATCGTTGGTAAAGTAAACGCAGGCCAAACATTTACATACAAAGGTAAATCAGGCAGCTGGACTAAAATTTCATACGGCGGCAAAACACGTTATGTGTTCTCGCAGTATACGAAAACATACAAGTCTTCTACTTCAACGGCTAAAAAATCAACAACTTCATCTTCAACACGTACACGCCTTCTAAGCGAAGCAGCAAAACATAAAGGAACTCCTTATGTATGGGGCGGAACGACAACTCGTGGATTTGACTGCTCTGGTTTCACAAGCTACGTTTACAAAAAAGCAGCAGGTAAAACATTACCACGTACGTCTTCTTCACAATATGCTTCTTCTAGAAAAGTAAGTGTTTCAAACGTTCAACCTGGAGATCTTGTTTTCTTCTCACACGGTAGCGGCATTCAGCACGTCGGTATGGCAACAAGCAAAACAAGCATGGTTAACTCAGAAACAGGTGGCGTTAAATATTCTAGCTTCAAATCAGGTTACTGGGGTTCACGCCTTGTCGGCGCGGGTTCATACCTATAATTGAAATTACCAAGCGGTTGAGCATTGGCTCGATCGCTTTTTTTCTACCTTATTATTGAAGGAGGACATGTCATGAACGTATTAATCACCGGCGCATCTGCCGGAATCGGTCGCGAACTAGCTTATCTGCATGCCGAACAAGGACATCATCTGTTACTGGTCGGACGTAACGCCGAACAACTTTTCGAAACGAAACACTTTGTCGAACAACGCGGTGGATCTGCCGTCGTGCTTCCATATGATGTCGGGCAATCGCTTCAAATTAAAGCCCTGTTACGTGCGACAGAGAACACTCCGGTCGATATTTTAATCAACAATGCCGGGTTCGGTCTGTACGGAGAATTCATCGAGACGGATTTAGCACGCGAACTCAATATGATTGACGTCAACATCCGGGCACTGACACATTTGACGAAAGCTTTTGCCCGTCGGATGAAAATGCAGGGCAGCGGACGGATCATTCAGATTGCTTCGACCTCGTCTTTTCACGGCGGTCCTTTGATGAGCGTCTATTATGCGACAAAAGCGTACGTCCTCAGTTTTTCGGAAGCTTTGGCAGACGAGCTCGCCCCCTACAACATTCAAGTGACAGCGGTTTGTCCGGGAGCGACGCATACGGATTTCGCCAGAACTGCCGATCTTGCAACGTCCGGATTGTTTAAGCGTCCCGGCATCATGGACGCACCAACCGTCGCGCAACTCTCGTTCACCGGATACATGAAGGGAAAAACGCTTGTTATCCCCGGTCGCAGCAATGCGGTTTATGTCTTTATGACACGTTTCTTCTCCCGCCGGAAACTCGTTCAGATGACACATCAGTTGCAGGCTCCGACGGATCATTAATAGAGTTTCTTGCGACGAACGATTCTGGCATCCATTAATCACAAGGTTGACTCAAACAGATATCCCTCGTCTTTTCACGCCCTTTCCTCAGGCGAGACACAAGCCCATTTCCCTACCTTATCCGGCAGGAAAATGGGTCTTGTTTGTCTCTGACAGCGCAAGCAAGCTTGCACTTTTTCCTGTAGGAGTGGCGTGAAGCAAGTGATCACTGTTTAAACGGAATGAGGGTGGCAGATTGTATTTCTGCCACCCTCATTTTTGTAGAGACTGACGTTTGAGTCAACTCTATTTTCTCGGACATGGAAGTTCAATGCACCATCAAGCATTTCAAACGAAAATTTTTACTCACTGTATCCAAAAAAAGGGAGGTGGATTTCGAAAATCCACCTCCCCTGTGCAATACACCATCGATTTAAAAAGAATGACGTTCTTCACCCGACTCCTACGGGAAAAAGCGCGGTGTTCCGCGCTGCCAGAGACAAACGAGACCCGACTACTTGTCCAAATGGACAAAGTAGGCGCGGCTTGTGTCTCGCCCGAGGAAAGCGGGTGAAGAAAACGTCGATTCTTTTTTATAACCACGCAATGCCGATTACTTAATCACAAGTTTCGGTTTTTTCTTGAACGAGTGAATGCCTTCAACGAAACGAACCGTTCCCGATTTCGCACGCATGACGACAGAGTGCGTTTGACCGCCTTGTGCCGTGAACTGAACACCTTTCATCAACTCGCTGTCTGTGACACCGGTTGCTGCGAAGATACAGTCATCTCCCGTGACAAGATCATCCATCATGAGGATTTTCGACGGATCTTCAATCCCCATCTTCTTGCATCGTGCGACTTCCGCTTCATCCGCCGGTAAGAGACGGCCTTGAAGTTCTCCGCCGAGACATTTTAAAGCAACGGCTGCAAGAACACCTTCCGGCGCCCCGCCTGAACCGAGCAGAATATCAATCCCGGTGTGCGGGAAAGCTGTATTGATGGCTGCCGCGACATCTCCGTCACCAATCAAACGAATCCGGGCCCCTGTTGCGCGAATACGTTGAATGATTTCTTCATGGCGTTCCCGGTCAAGAATCGAGACGACGACGTCTTCGATTTCTTTGTTTTTCGCTTTTGCGACCGCAGCGATATTTTCTTCGATTGTCGCATCCAAGCTGATATGTCCCGCTGCTTCCGGTCCGACCGCAATTTTATCCATGTACATATCCGGTGCGTGTAACAAATCACCGGCATCTGCGACTGCAAGAACTGCGAGTGCCCCCCATGTTCCTTTGGCGACGATGTTCGTTCCCTCAAGCGGATCAACTGCGACGTCAAGACGCGGTCCGTATCCATTTCCGAGTTTCTCACCGATATACAGCATCGGTGCCTCATCCATTTCCCCTTCGCCGATGACGACTGTTCCTTTCATCGGGATCGTATCAAATACATCACGCATGGCGCTGGTTGCTGCATCATCCGCCTCGTTTTTCAAGCCCTTCCCCATCCAGCGTGCCGAAGCCAGTGCTGCTGCCTCCGTTACGCGTACGAGTTCCATTGATAAACTTCTCTCCATGTGTATAATCCCCTCTCCCTAACTGAAAACCTTAAACCGTTTCGCGCCAAACAAGAGCTCCGAGTCCTTTTAACTTCTCGTCGAACCGTTCGTAGCTTTGATCAAGTACTTCTGCATGGTGTAATGACGTCTCACCGGAAGCAAGCATTCCACTTAACACGAGTGCCGCGGCACCACGTGGATCATGGGCTTCAATTTCAGTCCCGCGCAATGCTTCACCGCCGCGGATGATGATTGAAGCGTCTTCGTGGGTAATCCGTGCATTCAGGCGCCGCATTTCCTGGACATGCCGGAAACGTTGCGGATACAGCTTGTCGACGACGACACTCGCGCCTTTCGGTTTCAACAGGACGGCCGAAATGACCGGTTGCAGATCACTCGGAAATCCTCCGTAATGAAAGACTCGAATATCAATCGGTTTCGCCATATCGATGGACGCTGTGACCGAATCATCCGCCAACTCGATTTTAGCCCCGAACCGTTCCAACTTTTGAATGATGCTTTCAAGATGTAACGGAATGACGTTATCAACCGTCACGCGACCGAGGACTGCTCCCATTGCCAGGAACGTCCCTGCTTCCATCCGGTCCGGAATTAACGTATGGCGGCATCCTTGAAGCGTCTCGACACCTTTGATTCGAATCTCATCGGTCCCTGCACCTTTGACACTCGCACCCATATTCGTCAACATCGTACTCACGTCGATGACTTCCGGATCACACGCTGCATTTTCAATGACCGTCGTTCCTTCCGCCATGACGGCGACCAGCAAGGCACTGATGGTCGCACCGAATGAAGGAAGGTCCAGATAAATCCGGTTTCCCTTCAACTCTTCGACGTTCATGTAGTAAACCCCTTGTTCATTTCGCATCTCGACACCAAGTCGTTCCAGTGCCTTGATGTGTAAATCAATCGGTCGAGGACCGATGGCATAACCACCGGGCAGACCGACGACCCCCTGTTTGAATCGCGCCGCGAGAACACTCATCAGGTAAATGGATCCACGTAATTTCCGTGTATCTGTCCCGGTGAGCGGCATCGGTTCGACATGACTCGGGTCAATCGTCACCATATCGCCTTGACGTGTTACGACGGCTCCAAGCATCTCAATGATTTGGATCATCGTCGCGACATCGCCAATGTCCGGTACCCCCTCAAGAATGACCTGTTGATTGGTCAGCAGTGCGGCCGCGAGACACGGAATCGCACTCTGTTTCGATCCACTGATCATGACGGTTCCTTCAAGACGTTGTTGTCCTACGATATGCAAAATGTCCACATTCCATCAACCTTTCTCTACAATCTGTTATTGCTGCGCTTTTTCCCAGTCAGCCAGGAAACGTTCGATTCCCTGCGTCGTTAACGGGTGTTGCGTCAGTGATTCAATGACATTAAGCGGAATCGTCGCGATATCTGCTCCAGCCAGCGCCGCATTCGTGACGTGAACCGGATTACGGACAGAAGCCGCGATGATTTGTGTCGGAATATCATGAATGACGAAGATTTGGGCAATCGTTTCGACAAGTCCCATACCGTCTTGACCGATATCATCCAGACGACCGAGGAACGGCGATACGTATGTCGCGCCGGCACGTGCCGCAAGCAAGGCCTGGTTCGGATTGAAGATCAACGTGACGTTCGTCGTGATGTTTTCTTTTGAAAGTGCTGCGACAGCCTCGAGTCCTGCCGGTGTCATCGGAACCTTTACCGTAATGTTCGGTGCAATCTGAGCAAGTTCCTTCCCTTCGCGAATCATTCCTTCTGCATCGAGGGCAATGACTTCGGCGCTGACCGAGACGTCTCCGACGATCTCACAGATTTCGCGCAGTCGTGTATGGAAATCGACGCCTTCTTTTGCGACGAGTGACGGGTTTGTCGTAACCCCATCTAAAATCCCCATTTTATGTGCTTTTTTAATATCCTCTACGTTTGCTGTGTCGATAAAAAATCTCATCTCTCTCTTTCCCCTTTCATCCCTTAAAGTATCCCTTGAAATCGCTTACTCCTCCATTATAAATTTTTTCGGTGAGAAGTCCTAACGTTTTCCAAAACAATCTGCTGATTTAGATGAAAAAAAGCACGATAGACGAGTGTCTACCGTGCTTTAGGCATGAAAAATTAAGCTTTGTTGCTTGAACCGAACTCACGCATCTTACCGATGACAGTTTGTTTGATTGCTTCGCGACCTGGTGCGATGAATACGCGTGGGTCATATGCTTCTGGTTTCTCAGCCAAGACTTCACGAACCACTTTCGCGAACGAAATTTGGTTTTCTGTGTTGACGTTGATTTTCGAAGTACCAAGCGAAATTGCTTTTTCGATATCGTGTGTCGGGATTCCTGTTCCACCGTGAAGAACGAGTGGAAGGTTTGTTGCGTTACGGATTTCTTCCATTTCAGTGAAACCAAGGTTTGGTTCACCTTTGTATGGTCCGTGAACAGAACCGAGTGCAGGAGCAAGCGTGTCGATTCCAGTTTCTTTGACGATACGAACGCAGTCGTCAAGTTTCGCGTACATGACATCACCGATGACGTCGTCTTCTTGTCCGCCAACTGTACCAACTTCCGCTTCTACTGAAACACCTTTCGAATGCGCATACTCAACAACAGCTTTTGTTGTTTCGATGTTTGTGTCGATCGGGCTATGTGAATCGTCGATCATTACAGATGTAAATCCAGCGTCGATCGCTTCTTTACATTTTTCAACACTCGAACCGTGGTCGAGGTGGATTGCAACAGGAACTGTTACTTTCATGTCGTGAACGAGACCTTCTACCATTTTAACAACAGTGTAGAATCCGCCCATGTGACGTGCTGCACCTTCAGATACTCCAAGAATAACTGGTGACTGCTCTTCTTGAGCCGCACCGAGTACTGCTTGAGTCCACTCGAGGTTGTTGATGTTGAATTGACCTACTGCGTACTTACCTTCGAGAGCTTTGTTTAACATGTCTGTCATAGATACTAATGGCATAATGACATCCTCCTCTGTTTTGATCGCTACTTACACGTAAACGTGCATTTTCAGACTGATTATAACACACTGATTCACCGGAACGTACAGCATTTCACTCCGAATTTAGGATTGTGACGACGACGTGAAGGATTAACCGCTTACATCGTTCGAAATTTGCACAGTCACTTCTTTTTTTAATTCAAAGATGTCAAACGGCTTGCCGAAGAAGGCAACGACACCGAGTCGTTTCGCTTCTTCCATCGCTTCTTTTTCGTCTAAAGCGGTCATCAGAATCGTCCGGATCCGTCGTCCGACCTCATCCTGATGACGCAGGACTTCAAGACCGGTCCGCCCCGGCATGTTGACATCCATCAACAACAAATCGTATTCCGTCTCCTTGAGCCGTTCAATCGTCTCAAGACCATCGACGGCGACATCGGTCGTATACCCTTGCGCCCGAAATAATTGTGCCAGTAAATTCCGAATCCCCGGTTCATCTTCCGCGATGAGTAATCTTCCTTTCATCTCCCACACTCCTCCTCTAGTTATTTCCATTCTACATGAAAGCAAAACTTGCTATATACTGTGTGTGAGAGAAATTTAGAAAGGATGTTCAAAATGCTGAAAATTTTAGCGACACAATTCAACGGAAAACTACAAACGCTTACAAAACAGGAAGACGAATTATTCGATGTCGTCCGTCTGCTTGCGCAGGCACTCGTCGGTCAAGGAAAAGTCTATCTCGATGCCTACGGCGAGTTTGAAGGACTGTATCCGATGCTGTCCGACGGTCCGGATCAGATGAAGCGTGTCACGAAAATTAAGGATCATAAAACGTTGCATGCCGTCGACCGGGTGTTGATTTTCACACCGGATACGGAACGGTCCGATCTGCTCGCGTCCCTTGCCCGCTATGATGCGTGGCATACGCCGTATTCAATCATCACACTTGGTGATGTGACGGAAACACTCGAACGGTCGATTGCACCGCTCGCTCTGAAATTCGATAAAGGATTGCTTCCGGCTGTGGACGGTTCCCGTCATGGTTTGCCGAGTCTGGCACTGGGTGCCTTCCTGTTGACGCATATTTTGACACAGTTACAAGAGATGACGGAAGAGTGGGAATGACGCTTTTCTTCTATAGTAATAAACCAAACACCCCTGTCTCTAAATTTGGAAACAGGGTTGTTGGTCGTTCACTTTAATTCTTACTCACCAAGTGATGCCTGGATGAAGTCATGGAACAAGGCTTGCGGACGTTCCGGACGCGAAATCAATTCCGGGTGGAACTGACAAGCGACGAACCATTTGTGTTCCGGGATCTCGATGATTTCAACAAGACGACCATCCGGGCTCGTACCTGAGAAGACCATACCGTTCGCTTCGAACTGCTCACGGAATTCGTTGCCGAACTCATAACGGTGACGGTGACGTTCGTAGACAAGCTCGCTTGAGTACGCAGCATGTGCTTTCGTACCGTCTTCAAGCTTACACGGATACAGACCAAGACGAAGTGTTCCGCCGAGGTCTTCGATGTCTTTTTGTTCCGGCAGCAAGTCGATGATCGGGTACGGTGTCGCCGGATCGATTTCCGCCGAGTGGGCACCTTCAAGATTCAAGACGTTACGGGCGAACTCAACTGTCGCCAGTTGCATACCGAGGCAAATTCCGAAGAACGGGACGTTGTTTTCACGGGCAAAACGTGTTGCTTCGATTTTCCCTTCGATTCCACGTTCTCCGAATCCGCCCGGGACAAGGATTCCATTTGCTGAACCGAGTAATTCCTGAACGTTGTCACGCGTGACGTCTTCTGCATTGATCCAGTCGATTTCGATGTCGCTGTTAAAGGCAAAACCGGCGTGTTTCAAAGCTTCTGCAACCGAGATGTACGCATCACGGAGCTCGACATATTTCCCGACGAGAGCGATTTTCGTTTTCTTCTCGAGGTGTGTCACTGTGTGGACAAGTTGCTTCCAAGCAGTCATGTCAGCAGCCGGTGTATCGAATTTGAAGTAGTCACAGACGAGTTGGTCCATGCCTTGACGTTGCAGATTAAGCGGCACTTCGTAAAGTGTCGACGCATCTTTTGCTTCAATGACCGCTTCCGGACGTGTGTCACAGAAGAGGGCAATTTTATCTTTCATTTCTTGCGGTACATCATGTTCTGCACGAAGAACGATGATATCCGGCTGAATTCCGTAGCTGCGGAGTTCTTTAACACTGTGTTGTGTCGGTTTCGTCTTCAGCTCGCCTGCAGCGGCAAGATACGGAACGAGTGTACAGTGAACGTACATGACGTTTTCTTTCCCAATATCGTTTTTCACCTGACGAATGGCTTCGATGAACGGAAGCGATTCGATATCCCCTACTGTTCCACCAATCTCTGTGATGACGACATCTGCGCCCGTTTCTTTTCCGGCACGGAAGACACGGTCTTTGATTTCATTCGTGATGTGCGGAATGACCTGAACCGTTCCACCGTTGTAATCCCCGCGACGTTCTTTTTTCAGAACCGTCGAGTAGATCCGGCCGGATGTCACGTTTGCATTTTGGCTGAGGTTAATGTCGATGAACCGTTCGTAGTGACCAAGGTCAAGGTCCGTTTCAGCACCGTCATCCGTGACGAATACTTCCCCGTGCTGGTACGGGCTCATCGTTCCCGGGTCGATGTTGATGTACGGGTCGAATTTTTGGATCGTGACGTTCAGGCCACGGTTTTTCAAGAGACGAGCGAGTGATGCTGCCGTGATCCCTTTACCGAGCGAAGATACTACCCCACCGGTTACGAAAATATACTTTGTCATGATTAAATTGCTCCCTTCTCGAGTCCAGAAATCTGTCAGAGGTCGTTAAAAAATAAAAAAGCAAAAGTGCCCCCATTCACAGGAGACACTTTTGCTGAAATTAAGCACGTTGCTTAAAGAAGCCCATGACTAACTTACGTCATTCCGAAAACTTCGTCAAGCAGATTTTTTAAAGACAAAAATCACACGTACCTGCGTCAGCCGTCAACGAAAAAACTACCATTTTCATGTTCAAAAATGGCAGGTTGCGGTTGTTAAACTTCTTCGTCATCTTCCTCGAAATCTTCGAGGTCTTCTTCATCCAAATCGTCTTCGAGGTCATCAATGACCGCAACTTTTTTGAATGTATCTTCTTCGCTGTCATCTGCTGCATCATAATCAGCAGTTTTCGCGAATGTATCGAGATCATCTTCGATTGTCTCGAACTCATCTTCTTCTGCATCGTAGTTAAACTCTTCTTCGAACTCATCGAGTTCACCGCGTTGACGCGCTTCGATGACCAAGTCCTCGTCCGATTTATCGAACGGATACCATGCACGAAGCGACCAACGGTTAGCTCCGACGTTAACGAAGTTTCCGTCGATGTTCATGTCCGTATAAAGTTGGGCAAGTTTCTCGAACTTATCCTCTTCATTTTTAAACGTATGATATTTTTCGATTTCTTTTGTGATGTCATCGAAAGTAATAGGCTGTTCGCCCGCTTCTTGCAGCATTTCATTGACGAAGTTAATCAGTGAAAGATCAGTAATTTCTTCTTTACTTAAACGGCTGAGGCTCATTGTGACGGCCACTTCCTTTCATTTGCGTTCAATCCATTACTTCTCATTATACGCAAAAGGGCTTTTAAAAATCCAGTCTCTCGTAAAAAAAGATTCATCGAAAAAGAAAATTGGGTTTTTGAGGGGCCTGAAAAAGGAATAATCCAAGAGAAAAGAAGGAGGAATCACGGATGGATGTGACAATCGAACGGGTAAACGACTTTGATGGATACAACTGGCTTCCGTTGCTCGCTAAAAGTTCGCAGGAAGGATTCCAACTCGTCGAGCGAATGTTACGCAACCGCCGGGAGGAATCGTTTCAAGAAGACGGGGAAGCGATGTTCGTCGCCCTGTCGACAACCAATCAAGTCCTGGCGTGCGGCGGATATATGAAACAATCCGGTCAAGCCCTAACCGGCCGGATCCGTCATGTCTATGTCTTGCCGGAAGCCCGGTCACATGGAATCGGGACGGCATTGCTTGAAAAAATCATGTCTGAAGCCTTTTTGACGTATGACCGACTCGTCTTATACAGCGAACAGGCCGATCCGTTTTATCAAGGTCTCGGATTTCAACTCGTTTCCGGTGAAAAAATCACGCACACTTTGGATAAAACCGCTTTTGCCGACTCAAACCGATGAATTGACATATCGGAAAGTATCGATTAGATTGATGGCATGACACAACAAGTAGATCTTTTTAAAGCGTTGTCGAACGAAGTCCGTCTCGACATCTTACGCTGGCTCAAGGATCCAGAGACTCATTTCAACAAACCGGCTGCTCACTTGTCAACGAATCTCGCTGAAAAAGGAGGCGTCTGTGTCGGTGATATCCAGGAGAAGGCCAACCTGTCCCAATCCACGGTATCCCAGTACTTGGCGATGTTACAAAAAGTCGGATTGCTCGAATCCGAACGTCACGGCAAGTGGACGTATTACCGTCGAAATGAAGAAAAGATTAACGAGTTGGCAGAGTATCTAAAAGGAGAACTCTAAGGGGTTTTCCTTTGTTCATATATCGACAATTCTCGATATGTAGATTTGGAAAAGAAAGAAGGAACGGATTGTGAAATTCATTTATTACCTGTTGGCTTTACTTGCCGGGATTGCGCTCAGTATCGAAGGCGCCATCTACGGGGAGCTTGGTAACAGTATCGGTAAACTCGAAAGCAGCTTTTATAATTTCTTTGCCGGTACAATCATCATCGGCATCATCACCCTTTTCTTTGGAAAAGGTTCGCTTGGCTATACATTCAAAGCTCCGAAATGGACGTTGCTCGGCGGATTACTCGGAAGTATTTATTTGACAATCCTGATCATCAGCATCCCGCTCGTCGGTGTTGGTCTCGCCATGATCAGCGTCATCATCGGTCAGATGATCGCCAGCATGGTCATTGAACATAAAGGATGGCTCGGAAGTCCCCGCGTTGCCATCAACAAAGACAAATTAATCGCATCCGGCCTGATGGTCATCGCGCTATTTTTGATTTTCTAAGAAGGAGGAAACTTGATGAATATCGCATTACTCGGCATGACACTGCTCGGAGGAATTCTCCTCAGTGCCCAGTCTTCAATCAACGGTGCCTTCGGTCAAAAAGCCGGCGCACTGGAAAGTACATTTTTAACTTTTTTCACCGGCATGCTCCTGCTTGCACTCGCCGTCCTCTTTTTCGGACAAGGAGATGTCCTGTTAATTCTTGATGCACCCCGGTGGCAGCTCAGTGCCGTCTGGTTCGGTGTCAGTTATCTGTTCCTGACCATTCTCTCCGTCCCGAAAATCGGGGTGACGGCAGCCAGTATCGCAACCGTCATCGGACAGTTGTCCGCCGGAATGGTGCTTGACCACTTCGGAACATTCGGTGGCGTCGAAGTGGCGTTTGATCTGAAACGTTTTGCCGGTCTGTTGTTTATGCTCGCCGCCTTGTTCTTTATCTATCGCGGGAACAAGCGACGTGTCGAGGCACCCGCCTCCGACTCGATGGCTTCTTGAGACCATACAAAACCGGGAGTGTCTTCAACTCGAAGGCACTCCCGGTTTTTCGTCTGCTTACTTTTTTAAAAAGGCTAATGCATCAACCGCCAGCTGATGATCCGCTTCCTGCGACAAACCGGATACGGTAATCGTTCCGATGACACCGACTCCCGTGACGCGAATCGGGAATGACCCGCCGGCATCGGCATAGTCCGCCGGAGCAACGGCGTACATCGTATGGTAGGAGCGGTTTTTACTTTCGTTATACAGCCGCATGTAAAGCGAACTGTGTCCGTGACGGAGGACGACGTTCGATTTCCGCCGGATCCACTCTTCCTGATCCGGTGCCGTTCCGTCGAGTGCCGCATAAAACAGCCGTTGTCCGTTCCGTTTCAACTCGATGGCAACGCTGAGCTGCTCCTGCATGGCCCGGTCGATGACATACTGTCCGGCACGAAGCGCATCCTGATTCGTAAAGCTGCGCAACGTCAGTGTCTCTTCTTGTGCCAATAATTCCGTCAGTTTCATTGATCCCACTCCTTCCGGAAAATCTTCCGTCCCTTCTCGCTGCTCAAACGAACGGCTTCGATGATTTGCATCGTCTTGAGTGCATCCGTCAAATCGACCGGCACGTCACCCGTCTTCAAACCTTCAGCAAGTGCTTTGTAAAAACCAAGGTAATTCCCCGGAAGTGTCGCCAATCGTTCCGCCGGGTGATCCGTAATTTGCAGATATCCGTAATTCACGGCTTCCTCTTGACCGATTGTGACATCAACTGGTTGTCCGGATGCAAGGCGTGCTTCCTGCGGATCCATTCCGTATTTGAGATAACTTCCGCGTGTTGCATGTAATTCAAACCGCGGCGTTGCCCCTTGGATAAAGGAATTGGACCGGAGGATGACCCGACGTTTCCCGTAGAATAACGTAATGTGGAATCCGTCATCCGTCTCCGCTCCGTCGCGCTGGAATAACACATCGCCGACGACGGCATCCGGTTCACCGAACAAAGCGAGCGCCTGATCGATCAAGTGTGAACCGAGGTCAAATAAAATACCGGAGCCCGGTCCTGCCTTTTCCCTCCAGCGATCCCGTACGACCGGACGATAGCGGTCAAACCGTGATTCGAACAATTGCCAATCTCCGATTTCATTCATCTCGACCAATTGTTCCACCGTCAAGAAATCGCCGTCGTAACGGCGGTTTTGATAGACGGCGACATAGACGCCGTGATGCGTCGCGAGACGTTGCAGTTCGATTGCCTCTTCCATCGTCACGACGGCCGGTTTTTCGAGCAGGACATGTTTTTTGGCTTCAATGGCTTGTTTCGCCATCTCAAAATGTAAAGCTGTCGGTGTCGTGATGATGACAAGTTCCGTCTGGTCATCCTGTAAAGCCTCTTCGAGTGTTTCGATCACATCGGCTTCCGGGAAAACAGCCGTCACTTTATCGGCTTGGCTGGATACGACTTGCCGGATCGTATATTCGGGCAACGCTTGAATCAATGGGGCGTGAAACGTTACGGCTGAAAATCCGAATCCGACTAATGTCGTTTGAATCGTTGTCATGTTTATTCCTCCTCTGCTATTTCGAGCAAGATATCGGCTTCTTGCAGCCACTTTTGCCATTGTTCGGTCGGGCGTTCATCCGTAATCAAAATGTCGATCTGATCAAGATCACAGACTTTGTGCAGAAAACGTTTCTCGAACTTCGTATGGTCTGCCAGTACAATCACTTCCGCGCTACTGCGGATCATCGCCTTTTTCACGATTGCTTCTTCCAGATTTTCCGCGAATATCCCCTGTTCCGTCAGCCCGCATGCTCCAAGGAATACACGGTCGACCTGATAGTTCAAAATATCATCCGCCGTCTTAATCCCGACTAAACTGCGTGCATGCCGGTCCCATTTCCCTCCAGTCACATACAGATCAATTTCCGGACGGGCCTCCAGTTGTTCGACGACAGCCAGTGCATTCGTAATGATTTGAATCGGTTGCGCCGGCAGATGAACCGTCATCCGGGCGACCGTCGAAGCTGCATCGAGGATGATTGTTTGGTCCGGCTGAACGTACCGGACGGCGTGTTTCGCAATCCGGTTCTTTTCCGGCTGTTCGGTCCGCCGGTCGTACTGAACGGTCGTGTTTGTCCCGACACGGATCAAACCGTTTTTGACACGGATGATTTTTCCTTCCCGCTCGAGCTGGATCAAATCACGCCGGGCCGTATCACGCGAAATACGGTACTCTTCCATCAGCTGATCGAGTGAAATTTCAGGTGTCGTCTTGATCCATTCCCGCATTTGTTGAAGTCGATCCTGTTGAGCCATCTTCCTTTTCCTCCCGTTCTTTTTCTTTATTTTAAGTTTTTACATTATATAATGCAATTTTTACTTAAAATAACTTCGCTAAATTCGGGTAAAGAACGGTATAGCCTGGAATTTAAGAGGAGGAATGACGCATGCGTACGATTTTCATCACCGGTGCCTCGTCCGGGATCGGTCTCGCGACGGCGACACGTTTTGCTGAAGAAGGATGGACGGTGTATGCCGGAACCCGTGAACTGACACCGGCACTCGAACAAGCCGCTTTACCGCATCTGCATTTTCTTGAAGTCGATGTCACGGACCTGATGAGTTTAAAACAGGCCGTTTCCGTCATCGAGCAGGAAGTCGGTCACTTGAATGCTTTATTCTGCAATGCCGGACAAGGCTTGTTGCGGGCACTCGGACAAGCGACAAGTTATGAAATCAATCAATTGTTCGATATCAACGTGTTCGGCGTCATGCGGACGATTGAATGTTGTCTGCCGCTTTTGAAAGCTGCTCCGAACGGCAGTCATTTATTAGCCACCTCGAGCATCAGCGGACTTGTCGGTCAGCCGATGAATGAAATCTACTGTGCCAGCAAGTTTGCACTGGAAGGACTGTTCGAAAGTCTTGCTACTTATTACAAACCGTTTTTCTCGATTGATGTCACGTTGATCGAACCGGCTGCCGTCGAGACGAATTTCACCGCAAGCGTCCTCGACCGCCTCGAGCAGACGGGCGGATTGCACGAGGATGATTTCAAACCGATTATCGAAAGTTATTTACGGACGTACCGCGTCCGACACGCCGAGCGCCAGGCACCGGAAACGATCGCCGAGTTGATCTTTGAACTCGTCCATGCCGATGAGAAGCCGTTGCGTGTCCGGACAGCTCCGGAAGACGAAGCCTTCGTCGCCCATAAAACGGCAAACGATCCGTCCGGTCTCGTCGGGACACTCAAAACCCGGCAACTGACACTAAATTTAGACTGATTCCCCTTTTGTTCAAAACATATCAGATTCGTCCTTTTCTTCTTTCTATAATGAAAGAAACACTTTAAATTCATTCAGAAGGACGGTTTTTCATGACTCCCTTATTTTTGTATACGGCCGTCTATTTGATTCCGACGTTCATCATGTTCTATATGGCCGTCGATATCCTGTTACGCAATCCAAAACGTTCGCAACACCGGCTGCTGAGTCTTTTTACTTTCGCCTACGGAATGTTGTTTCTCGGTGAATTTTTCCGAAACGCTGCGCCCGTCTCCATGAGTCCCGCTTTTGTGACGTACTGGTTCGGGAATGCCGGATTACTTGTCTTCAGCACATCGCTCCACTTCATCTTCCGTGTCTCGAATCTGTGGAAAAAGATACCGCGGCTTCTTTATCCGGGCATCTTTTATGCACCAATGGTCATCGTGCTGATTACGTATGTCTTTCAGACAAATGTCATCAACAGTCAGCGATTCGAGCGGATCGGCTCCTTCATCTATCCGGAGTTCAATGCCTCGTACTTAATCACGATGACTGTCGGGAACGTCTTCCATCTTCTCGTGATCGGTTTACTGTTTTATGCGCGGACCCAGTTGCGGGATGCGCGCCGGGGCATCATCAATGTCCTGTTGAGTGTTGCGCTCCTTGTTCTCGTTTGGGATATCGTCTTCGGATACAACTCGTTTTATGGTGTCATGCCGCCCTACGCCTATATGTACGGCGGGCTGTTTTGGGCGGCCGCTTTAACGATCGCCATGCGCCGGTTCGATTATCTCGCCTCTTACCAGAAACGGTTTGCGACGCTGTACAATCTAAATCCTTCGGCGATTCTGTTGCTCGATCGTCACGGCCGAATCGAGAGTGCGAATCCCGCGGCTCATACATTGTTAAAAGAACACAAACTGTCAGGTCAGCCGTTCGCCGACTACCTGCCGGAGAAAAAACAACAGGGTTGGCTTCAGCATTATGAGGTCCACTTTGCTTCCCAGCGTAAATTCAATGAATACGAAACAAAGGTCCTGACGCTCGAACAACAGGAACGGTATGTCGTCATGGATGCCGACTTTGTCTTCATCGAACAGGAGTTACACGGGATGTTGCTGATTCGGGATATCCAGTCCTTTAAGGAAGCCGAGCAGACGATTCGCTTTTTCGCCTATCATGATCCGTTAACGAAAATCCCCAACCGGCGTAACTTTTATGAACGGGCCGGGCAAGCCATTCTCGAGCAGGACAGTGTCACGGTCGCCGTCGTTGACCTCGACGGCTTTAAAAGCATCAACGATACGTACGGTCATCAAATCGGCGATGCCTTTTTGATTCACTTGGCTCAGCTGCTTGAACGGACCGTTAAGCCGCCCGGTTTCGCTGCCCGGGTCGGCGGCGATGAATTCTTTTTACTGTTGCCGAATCAGACACCGGACCAGTTGCACCGGTTCGCCGCTTCGCTCTTAGAGACCTTCCAGGAAAATCCGTTTACGCTCGCGGAAGAGTTGATCGAGATTCGAACAAGTATCGGGCTCAGCTATTCACCCGATCACGGTATCAGTTTGGATACATTGATTCATCATGCCGATCAGGCCATGTATCACATCAAATACAACGGTAAAAACGGATACCGGATTCATGATACACTCGACTCGATTCAACGACCGTCCGAAGGAGGCACACGATGATTTCCATGCTTGCGATTTTTTCACGATTATTTAAAGGGTTACGCCATGCTTTTCAGTTATCCTACTTCCGCGGTCTATTGATCTTGTGTCTGTTGACCCTGCTGTCCGGAACGATTTTTTACAGTACCCAGGAAAATTTAACCGTCGTCGACGCGCTGTATTTCTGCATCACGACGCTGAGCACGGTCGGGCATCCGACGTTCGCTCCCGTCACGACACTCGGCAAAGTCTTCACGATGGCCTATATTACGATTGGATGCGGTTTGTTCCTTACATTGATTGCCACACTCGCTTATGTCTTGATTAAGGAACAGGAAGACTGAAAGGAGATACCTTCATGCGGCAAGCAGCCATTCAAAATAATTTCGATTGGTGTCGTCTGATTTGCGAGCTGAACGGATGTACCGTCACGGAAACAGAGGATCACTGGAAAGCGACCGGCGACGTCCCGCCGCTCTATCCGGAAATGATGGTCCGGGCGCATCAACAGCAACTCGATCTGACCGGTGTCAACAGTATCAAGGATTGTACCGCCAGCTACGATTTTTCACTTGCCGGACTGACACACCTGTTCACAGCAGAATGGATTGTCCGTCCGCCGATTCTTGACCGGCGCGCGCTGCCGCCAGACTGGACTGTCGTGACGACTTCCGAGGAAGCGGCACGTTTCTTCACCTTCATCGAGACGCACGACTTGCCGGATACGTTGTTCAAACGGACGGATGTACGGATGTTCTTTTCGGATGCGCAGCAGACCGGATTTATCGCCTATTCCAACGGTCAAACGACCGGACTGTCGCATCTGACATCCGATTATCTCGATGAACGACTCTGGGATGATATCATCCGGCTCAGTTCGGCTCACTTCCCGGGACAGCCGCTCGTCGGCTATGAGTATGGCGATCAATTGATCACGGCACTTGAAGCCGGCTTCGATGATATTGGACCACTTGCCGTCTGGATCCGCTGAACCGAGAACTTCTTTCCTAAATGAAAGTCAAAAAAAGTATCGTTTTACCGGATCTCGATAGATTCGGCAGAACGATACTTTTTTGTGTTACATCAAACGGCTGATGAAGGCCGTCGCAATCCCGAAATAGACGAGCAGCGACAGGATATCGTTCAGCGTCGTGATGAGCGGGCCGGATGCGATGGCCGGGTCGATATTCAGACGGTGCAGGATCAATGGAATAATCGTTCCGGCTAATGTTCCAAAAATCAATGTAATGATCAGTGAACTGCCGACGACGAGACCAAGAATCGGATCCCCCTGCCAGACGTAGGCGATGATGGCAATCAAAATCCCACACGTCACACCAATGATCAGACCGACCCGTAATTCCCGAATGATCAGCCGCGTGACGACCCGTTTGTCGACTTCACGCGTAATCAGACCACGGACGACGACAGCCAGCGACTGCGTTCCGGTATTTCCCGTCATTCCGGCAATCATCGGCATGAAAAATGCCAACGCGACCACTTTGGATAACGTTTCTTCAAACTGACTGATAATCGATCCGGACACGAGTCCGATAAATAATAACAAAATCAACCACGGCAGACGCCGGGTTGCGGCCACCCACGGTTTCGTATCAAAATCAATCGATTTCCCGGACGCCGATAACTTTTCGATGTCTTCATTTGCTTCTTCCCGTAAGACGTCAAGGGCATCATCGACCGTAATCAATCCGACGAGGACATCCCCTTCGACGACCGGTAACGAGACCAGATCGTAGCGTTCAAACATCTTCGCGACGTCTTCCTGATCGGTCTCGGACGAGACGCTGATGACTTTCCGGTCCATGACGTCCGCAATCCGTTCGTCGTTACTTGCGAGGATTAAATCACGGTAGGAAATGACACCTACGAGTTGACTCAGTTGATTGACTACATAAACGTAATTGATCGTCTCCGAGTATTCGATGTAATCGCGCATCTTTTCAATCGTTTCGCCAACCGTCGACTCATCCGTCACCCAAATGAACCGGTTCGTCATCAGGCGTCCTGCCGTCTCGGCCGGATACGTCAATAAGTTGCGGACGACAAGTGCCTCATCCGGACGCATGCCGGATAATAAACGATCAACTTCATCGTCCGGCAGTTCTTCCAGGATGTCTGCCACATCATCATTTTCCATTAAATCCATGACGTGTCCCGCGTGATCGACATCTAAACGCCGTAAGACCTCGAGCTGCTCATCGATCTCCAGTTCCTCAATGACGTCAGCCAACCGTTCATGATCCAGGTAACGGAGGAGCCGTTCCTGTTCCGTTTTTCCGAGTTCACCATACCAGTTCGCTAAGTCGTATGGATAGACTTCTTCGATTACCTGCTGTGCTTCTTCCCGTCGTTCTTTCACCAATGCTTCCAGTAACAGCAACTTCCACTGCTGTTCCTCCGGCTGACTCATCCTCTCACCCCCACTTTTTCTCCTCTTCCATCTTAGCACGATGCTTTCAAAAAGAGCGATTGATGAAAGCAGTTGACATTTCTTTCGTCGCACCTTAAAATTTGCCTTAAGGAAACATTATTAGTCTAAAGAATAATAACTGACAATAAACAAACTCTTTTTTTACACTTTTTGTTGCTCTAAGGAAACATTCATTACCTAATCAAAGCTCATGGACCGGAAAGGAGTTTTTTTATGCTACATGCAGTAGAAGTCGACCAATTATCCGTCTCCTATTTCGAGACGACTGCACTTGAACGTCTGTCCGTCCGTTTTACATCCGGTCAACTCATTGGAATCATCGGTCCGAATGGTGCCGGCAAATCGACTTTCATCAAAGCCATCATGGAATTGATTCCGGCAGAAGCGACTTCAATCCGTCTGCTTGGTCAATCCGCGAAACAGGCGCGGACACAGGTTGCTTACGTTCCCCAACGCAGTGCGATTGACTGGGATTTTCCGATTCGGGTCATCGATGCTGTCCTGATCGGCTGTTATCCGCAGCTCGGTTTGTTCAAGCGGCCGACGAAACAGCACCGGATGCGGGCGCGCGCCTGTCTCGACCGGGTCGGAATGCTCGATTACGCCGACCGTCAAATCGGTGAACTGTCCGGCGGTCAACAACAACGTGTCTTTTTGGCCCGCGCCTTAGCGCAGGAAGCCGACCTGTTATTACTCGACGAACCGTTCGTCGGGGTGGATGCCGGCAGCGAAGGAGTCATCATCGACTTGTTACGCACGTTGCGTGAGGAAGGAAAGACGATCCTCGTCGTCCACCACGATTTAAGTAAAGCAGCCGACTATTTCGACACGTTGCTGCTTCTCAATCGACGGATCATTTCGGTCGGTCCGCCACAAGACGTCCTGCATGCTGATCTCATCGAAGCAGCTTACGGCAATCCGCTTGCCTTCCTGCAGAAAGTGGAGGTTTCGTCATGACGATCATCGATTTCATCCACGCCCTGACTGAATACGATTTTCTCCAGAAAGCCCTCGTGACATCCGTCATGGTCGGCATCATCTGCGGGGTCATCGGTTGCTTCATCATTTTACGCGGGATGTCGCTGATGGGTGACGCCATCTCCCATGCAGTCCTGCCCGGTGTCGCCATCTCGTATCTGCTCGGAATCAATTTCTTCATCGGTGCTGTCGCAACCGGTCTTTTGACCGCACTCGGAATCGGTTTCGTCAGTCAAAACAGCCGGATTAAAAATGATACGGCGATTGGCATTTTATTTACGTCAGCCTTCGCACTCGGTATCATCCTGATTTCTTTTTTACGCAGCAGCAGTGATCTCTATCATATCCTGTTCGGAAACGTCCTCGCCGTCCGTCCGAGCGATATGTGGATGACGCTTGCCATCGGTCTGCTTGTGCTCGCTGCAATTTTCCTATTCTACAAAGAACTGCTCGTGACGTCATTTGATCCGACGATGGCTGCTGCTTACGGTCTGTCGACCCGATTGATCCATTACCTGCTGATGACGATGCTGACCCTCGTCACGGTCGCATCTCTCCAGACAGTCGGTATCATTCTCGTCGTCGCCATGCTGATTACTCCGGCTGCAACCGCCTACCTGTTGACGAACCGGTTGTCACGGATGATTTTCCTGTCTGCCGGTCTCGGAACGATTTCTTCCGTCATCGGTTTATACTTCAGCTTTACCTATAATCTTTCATCCGGCGCCTCGATCGTCCTGGTCGCGACCGCTTTGTTTGCGCTGGTGTTCATTTTCTCACCGCGCCACGGATTACTGCGAAAATGGAAATCTGCCAAAAAGGAGCTGACGACATGATGTTCAAACGATTAATCCCTTTAACCGGTCTCGCTGTTTTACTGACCGGCTGTGCTCCCGATTCTGCCGACGATGGCAAAATACAAGTCGTTACGACCTATTCGATTTTAGAAGATATGACCCGTGTCGTCGGCGGTGAACATGTCGACGTCCACAGCATGGTCAAGGTCGGCAAAAATCCGCACGAATACGATCCGTTGCCGACCGATGTCCGGAAGATGGCGGACGCTGATGTCGTCTTTTACAACGGTCTGAATCTTGAAGCCGGCGGTTCCTGGTTTAATAAACTCCGCTCCAGTACAAATAAGGACGGCAAGGATGCTCCGGTCTACGCCTTAAGTAAAGGAGTCGAACCAAAGTACTTGACGGCCGCCGGAAAAGAACAGGAAACTGATCCTCATGCCTGGCTTGACCTCAGCAACGGTATTCAATACGTTGAAAACGTTAAAGACGGATTAATCAAAGAGGATCCGGCGAATAAAGCCGATTATGAGAAAAATGCTTCGGCCTATATCAAAGAATTGAAGACGCTCGACACAAAAGCGAAGGAACGGTTTGCTGCGATTCCAGACGCTAAGCGCCATCTGCTCACAAGTGAAGGCGCCTTTAAATACTTCAGCGACGCCTACGATTTTAAAGCCGACTACATTTGGGAAATCAATTCCGATAATCAAGGGACACCCGACCAAGTTCGGCGAATCGTTGATTTAATCAAGCAACAGGACATTCCGGTGCTGTTCGTCGAGACGAGTGTCGACCGGCGCAGTATGGAGACGGTCTCCCGCGAAACCGGTGTTCCGATCGGCGGAACGCTCTACACCGACTCCCTCGGGGCAAAAGGAAAAGACGGTTCAACGTACTTGAAGATGATGGAAGCAAATTTCGAGACGATCGAACAACAATTGATGCAATAAGAACTGTCATCGAATCGCCATCCCTGTCTTACCTTTCATTAATTCTT
Organism: Exiguobacterium artemiae; assembly: GCF_033342815.1. Lineage (GTDB taxonomy): Bacteria > Bacillota > Bacilli > Exiguobacteriales > Exiguobacteriaceae > Exiguobacterium_A > Exiguobacterium_A artemiae_A. The sequence continues at coordinate 54,874 of NZ_JAWPEN010000008.1, read as the reverse complement.
CCACCGTATACTAAGGAAAGAATCAATGAGTGATGGAGGAATGAAGATGCCTAAAAAAACCGGATGGATGGTCATGACACTCTCGGCGACACTTGCCCTCGGTGCCTGCGGACAGGCGGAACAAAAGACCGACTCGCATGCTAATCATGAGACCCATGCGACGCACACAAGTGCCGATCAACTGGAACAGACGACATCGCCGGCGATTGCACCGGCGTTCTTAAAAGAAACGGATTCTTCGATTCAGACGATTTACCTGTCTGTCGCCAAACATCAGGACCTTTTGGAAAAGATGCCGTGTTATTGCGGGTGCGGGGAATCTGCTGGACACACGAGTAACTATGATTGCTTCATTGCCGATCAAACGGCAGACGGAAAAACGACTTGGACGACCCACGGGATTACGTGCGGAACGTGTCTCGATATCGCAGCCCAGTCGATCGTTGCTTATCAACAAGGCACTTCGGTCAAAAAAATCCGCTCGGATATTGATGCGTCTTATGCGAAGACGGGTGCCAAACCGACTCCGACTCCGGCTCTCTAAATCAAACATCGGCTGACCCAGTAGTCAGTCTCTAAGAAGATAAGGGTGACAGAGCACCATTCTGCCACCCTTCTCTCTCAAAAAAAGAATCATGCTCTTCACGCGACTCCTACAGGAAAGGCGTGAAGAGCGTGATTCTTTTTTGCGTCAGCCGCTTTTGAAACGTGAAGACTTACCGTTGCCGGCGAGCCGTCGCATGGAGAACAAAGGGTTTTCCGGACAGCAATTCCTCCAGCTGATAATACGTATGTGCCCGAAGCGGCTGACTCGTCCGCGGAAGATGACGTAATTCATAGGCCACTTCCAGCAAATAAAACTTGTACGTCTCAGCTTCTTCAAATCCAAAACTGTTCTGGCGCGCTTCAATATAGCCAAGCAAACGCTGTTGTTGCTCAAGCGACAGACGCTGGACTTGCGGAGCAATCGGTTCACCCGGACGAAGAATCAGTTCCCGTTCCGTACGGTACAGACGGTTCATGACTCCCCGTTCCCGTCGAAGCGCAATCAACTTTGCCGGTTGATACGAGCGGGGATACGGATGGGCATGGACTAAATACTGTTCAATGATGGATTGTGTCGGGGCAGCCGGAAAAGAAATGACATCATGCATACAATTCGACTCCTTTAATGAGATCTACCGTCTATATTTTACTACAAATTTCCAATCCAACAGACGGGCCTCACAGAAAGGAAACCGGTTTTCTAATTTCAGACGGGTTTCGTTTCTCCCGACGCGTGGAAAAGTTCCAAAGATACTTACTCCTGAAAGGATGATTTGTCATGCCACAGATGAAAGCCATTGGATTCCACAAACATTTACCGATTACGGAAGCCGACAGTCTGATTGATCTTGAACTGGAACGTCCCGTTGCAAAAGGACACGATCTGTTAGTCGAAATTAAAGCGGTTTCCGTTAATCCGGTTGATACGAAAGTCCGGGCTAAAGGCGCGGATGAAACAGAACCGAAAGTCATCGGCTATGATGCCGCCGGGATTGTCGTCGAAGTCGGCGATCAAGCATCCCTCTTTTCCGTCGGGGATGAAGTTTACTACGCGGGCGCGATCAACCGCCCCGGCTCCAACAGTGCCTTCCAGCTCGTTGATGAACGGATCGTTGCGAAAAAAGCGGAACGTTTGACGTTCAGTGAATCAGCAGCACTTCCCTTGACTGCCTTGACGGCATACGAAGCGATGACGGATCGCCTTCAATTGACGTTCGATGCCAAATCAAATCTCGAGAAAACGATTTTGATCATCGGTGCAGCCGGCGGTGTCGGATCCATCGCGACGCAACTGGCGAACCATGCCGGTCTGACCGTCATCGGAACGGCGTCCCGTCCGGAAACAATTGACTGGGCGAAAGCACACGGTGCCCATCATACGATTAATCACCACAATGATTTCCGGGAACAACTGGAGCAACTCGGTTATTCGTACGTCGACTACATTTTTTGTCTGAATGCGACCGATCAGCATTTTGATGCGATGGTCGATGTCATCGCTCCGCAAGGGAAAATCTGCAGCATCGTCGAAACGGACCAGGCCCTCAATCTCAGTGCGTTGCAACAAAAGAGCGCCACGTTCGCTTGGGAATTCATGTTTACCCGTTCCCTGTTCGAAACACCGGACATGATTCGGCAACATGAAATTCTGACACAAGTCGCGACCTGGCTCGATGAAGAAACCATTGAGACGACCGTCACCCAAACGTTGATTGGTATGAACGCAGAGAATTTAAAAGAAGCTCACCGTCTCGTCGAAAGTGGCAACACAATCGGTAAAATCGTTGTCGAACAGCATTGATTCAACTAACAGGACGTTCCTCTCTTTTTGAGAAGAACGCCCTGTTTTTCGTTTATCTATTTTTTTGGCGTCTCATCGAAAAGACGATGGCGGCAAACAAGGACAGGAGCCCTCCCGCCCAACCGATGATCGGGGCATAGGCAAATGTATCACGCAGTAACATCCCTCCGATGATCAGGACGGCTGCATCCGCTGCAAACAGCACCGCTAAAAATCGATAGTTCATCCTCTTCTCCTCCTTTTGTTTGAAAATGCCATTCCTTTTTACTTCTTACCCAACTTGCAGTTTTTCTGGTATGAATTTCTTGTATTTAAGATAATTTTCTAATAAGACTATTTTTCTGAGTCTAAAAAATGTACGATTACGGTAAGAAATAGGTATAGTAGTTACATCTATTTGTTCACAAGGAAAGCTGATACAAAGGGGCATCCATAATTATATGAAAAAATGGTTCAATCAAAAAATAAGCCGACAAATCATGTCTGCTTTCTACCTTATACTGATCACGCTGTCAGTATCTTCGATTGCTGCTTACTTCTATACGAATCATCAGGTCGTAAGTGCCAAAAAAAGTCTTGATGCGATCAGCGAACGGCAGGAACGGGCGACGTCTTTATGGGACGATTGGCAATCGCTCCAGTACGAGATGCGCGGATATATCGTCTTCGGTGATGATGCTGTTCTCGAGACAGTTAATGAAAAAAAAGCATCCCTCGAACAACAGACCGCGTGGTTCGAAAAAAACGGAACATACAAAGCCGATCAGATTTATGCGTCTGATGTCCGGTCTCTTTATACGTCCTATACGACATTCGTCATGCCAAGTTTAATTAAATATGTCAAAGCCAAACAGGACGGCACTGTCGATGAAACGTTTTTACAGATGCCGAGTTTGAAATCGATGATGCCACAGGTTAAACGGGATCCGAATCGAAAATTCAAGATGAACGCTTCGAACAGTGAAACGATGCGCAAAAGTGTTAACACGATGGAAAGTGTCTTCACGAGTTACCGAACGAGCCTTCAAGCCAAAGAGGCGATGGCGAAGGACAAACTCATCAAACAAACGAAATATGCGGAATGGATTTGGCTCGTCAATTTACTTGTCCTCTTCCTTGTCATTCTTTTGATCATCCGACCGTTTATCGAACGGACGACACGCCAAATTCAACTCCTCAGTAAAGAAAGTAAACTGCTTGCCCAAGGCCAACATACCGCACCGTTGATTCCCATGAATCGAACCGATGAAATCGGTGAGCTCAGCAAATCGTTCCATCAAATGGCGACGGCATTGACCGACAATAAACACCGGCTGATGTCCTCCAATGATAATTTAGAACAGGCGCTTCGACTCACTTTACGGAACGAAGCCCACTTGAAAATCCGGAACCAGCTGACGGAGACACTTGCTTCCCGTGACACCGTAACCGCTTATCCCGCGGTCATTGAAAAGATGGTCGAGATTACCGATTCGACGAACGGTTCCTTGATCTTCAAGGAAGGAACGACGGTGACGAATATTATTTCCTACGGTCTGACGGAACAAGAACAAGATGATTTGATTGCCACCATCGAACCTGTCATCCGCAGAGCACGGAAGGATAAAGTCCCGCACACCGCTCAGTTTGCCCACCGCGCGATTGCCGTCACACCGGTTCTTGATGCCAGCACGGATGAGATCATCGCCTATATCTATCTGATGCGTTTCCATCATCCGTTTGATCTGCAGGAACAGGAAGAGCTTGCTGCCTTTGCACGTCAGCTCGCTTTGTCGTTACTCCGGATGCGGACGTTTGACGAGATTGGACGGGAACGGGAAAAAACGGCTCGATTATTGAACTCAATCCGTGAATCGATTGTCTACATCGAACCGGACGGACCGATTCAATTGATCAACCGTCCGTTGCTTGATTTATTCGATCACCCGTCAGCAACGGATTCGAAAGCCGAGTGGCTGATTGAAATCGATAATTCGATTACCAATCTGAAGTATCAAGTTGATGATTTACCCGAGTTTGAGGCATATTTGCACCAAACGTTCATCGAGCATAAAACCGGTGAAGGTATCACCTTCTCGATTAACCAGGAAAAACGTTTTATCAAAACGTATTCGGAAGAAATTCACTACGGCGGAAAATTCCGTGGAATTCTGCTCGTCCTCCGTGACATCACCAATGAAGTGGAAATTGACCGGATCAAAAATGAGCTTGTCTCGACGATTTCGCATGAATTACGGACTCCGTTGTCTTCCATCTACGGCTTCACGGAACTGATGATTCAACGGGACTTGCCACCGCACCGTCAAAAGAAATATCTGGCTGCGGTCCATTCGGAAACTGAACGGTTATCCCTGTTGATTAACGACTTCCTCGATCTCCAACGGATGGAAGCAAATCGGCAAGAGTATACGTTTGAACCGTTTGATTTGCTGGCAATGATGAAGGACTTAAAACAGTTGCACAGCTTATCCTCTTCAGCGCATGACATTCAGATTTTCTCTGAGGAGACCGTCCAAATCATCAATGGAGATTCGAAAAAAATCCGTCAACTGTTCGGAAACTTGGTCAACAATGCCATCAAGTATTCGCCGAACGGCGGTCCGATCGAAATCCGCGTGACAGAACACAACAACCGCATCACGGTCGCTTTGACCGATCATGGGATCGGGATTCCGTCGTCTGCCATGAGTGAACTGTTCCAAAAATTCTACCGGGTCGATAATTCCGATACCCGTCAAATTGGCGGAACCGGGCTTGGCTTATCGATTTGCCGCGAAATCGCCCGTGCCCATGACGGCGAGATTCATGTCGAATCGATTGAAGGACAAGGTTCGACGTTCACGGTCGACTTACCGCTCAATCCGACTCCACCGTTATAACAGCAAACCGCACCACTTCCTTTTCGGAATGGTGCGGTTTTGTATTATCCTTTGATGCGGCTTGCGATATCGACGGTCCGCTTCGCCTGATGACGAACGGCCGGTTCGACTGACTCGACCATATTACCATCCTGGTCGACAGTGACAGTGGTTCCGTACGGGTTTCCGCCTGCTGCGAACAGCACAGGGTCCGAGTAGCCTGGTGCTGCGACAATCGCGCCCCAATGGAACATCGATGTATAGACAGCAAGAACGGTCGCTTCCTGTCCACCGTGCGGATTTTGTGCAGATGACATCGCACTGACGACTTTATTGACGAGTTTTCCTTGTCCCCAAAGACCGCCTGTCGTATCGAGGAATTGTTGGAATTGTCCCGGCACGTGGCCGTAACGGGTCGGCACACTGAAGATGATGGCATCTGCCCAGTCAAGCAGATCCGGTGTTGCTTCTTCAACATCGCGTGTCGCATCGGTATGTTTTTGCCAGAGTGGATTCGAGGCAATTGCTTCTGCCGGTGCCGTCTCCTTGATTTTCGCAAGGCGGACTTCTGCACCGGCTGCTTCGCCTGCTTCTTTCGCCCACGTGGCGAGTTGATGATTCGTTCCGGTCGAACTGTAATAGATGACAGCCAGTTTCACATTAGACATGACTTCGCTCCTTTTTTTCAAAAACAGTGACGGACGATGAATGTACATGTCGTCTTTTCCCGGTTTTTGGATAAAGTAACGCTTTTTATCTTGAGTTCAAGAAAAAAATTACACTTCCTGTGTAACGAGCCATTTAAACCAGCGACCGTGTCCGTCCGTCTCGGCAATCGTCTGTTCCGTCAAGATACCGTCGATATAGGCATCGAGATGTAAGTAACGATCCTGAACATTGTTATAGACATGGTAAAGATTCCGCGTCCGTCCGATTTCCCCGACGACGTGTAGCAGTTCTTTTTTGACCGCAAGCGGCATCTGATTCGCGACATGCGTATGGAAGATGCAGAGCATACTGTCGTCCGGCGTTTCGGCTGCATAGTGCGGCAACAAGCGGACTCCGTCCCCTTCTACCAGCTTCAGCGGTAATGTTTCGACATAACCGGCTGCCGCCTCGAACATCGCGAGCCGCTCCCGGTGTTCCGTCCAGATTAATGCTTTCAGCCACAACTGTTCGTCTGCATCGTTCAAGTCGACGATGTTCAGATCGAGTCCCGTCCGCATCGTAATCGGCGGCGGTGTTTGCGGAATGACTGGTGTATCCGTCCCCTCAATGACCGATGTCAGCCGAAGGCGTGATGCCGGATTCCCGACCGTTTCCCCGCCCCCGTATTCATAACCGTACTGGTCAAACAGCAGTTGCAGACCGGCACTCGTACCGATTTCGAGTAAGGCAAGCGGTTGTTGTGTCTGCTGGTGAATCTGACTGAAAACCGGATAAAGATACGTACAGCGCCGGACTTCATTTGTTTGGACGAGCCGTCGTGCAAGCAGTGGAATCAGCTCCGCTTCATACATCGTACAAAAAGATTGAAAGGCGGCAAACGCATCATGAAACGGCTTCGGCTGTTTCGTCACACTCGGATAGTAAGCAGCAAGCGGATGATCGACACCTTTGAGCAACAGATAATGGACAGCACCAAATAACAGATTCGGAACCGGTTGACCGTCACGTGCGTGTTGGCATAATGCGAGAATATTCGGATCCTTCGTAATCTCGAGTGATATGGATTCGTATAACGGACTGGAGTTGCGGCACTCCCGTTCGGCAAACGTCTGAAAACGTTGTGCGAGTTCTGCTTCTGTCATGAATGGTTCCCCCTCTTTACGTTCCTTGTTGTATATTCCCTAAATTATTCCAAAGACCTGCTTCATGCCTTAAGCATCTTGGCATATTTCAAATAGAATTAACACACTCCAAACGTTCGTTCTCCTCCGGTTAAGGGTATAGATTATCTCACGACTACGACGAACGTTAGGAGCAAATGATGATTGGACTCGGCTACGCTTTCTACTTATTATTGGGCACGTTAAAATTCGTGCTGTTCAGCTTTTATACCGACACGGCTTTCCCAGTTGATCTCTTTTTCATGAACCTCGGCGGCATGCTGCTGTTATCAAGTTGGACTTTATTGATTGAATGGAAAAAACGCCGTTGGATTTGGCTTGGTCTGTTGATCGCCCACAGCCTGTTGCTGATTTCCGACATGTGGTATTACCGTTATTTTAACGATTTCCTGTCTGTCTCCCTGATGTCACAGATGATGCAGATGGGCGATGTCAGCAGCGGATTTGCCGCTTTGATCCTGCCGAAGGACTTTTTACTGTTTGCGGACAGTCTGATTTTCCTCGGATTTTTATTCTTTATGCGACACCGGACGTTTTCTATTGCGAAAAAGACACGCTGCAAGACAGCCGGGCTGACTTTTCTCACCGGTGCCGTTTTGTTTGCCGTTCCCCTCTCATACAGCATCGTCAAAGAAGACCAACATCTCAGCCGGTCCGTGTCTGATATGCGTGACTATTATCAGCTCGGATTTTGGGGTTACCACGGAATTGATCTGGTTCGGGGCATTCAAAGTGCGCTTGCTCCAACAGACGGTTTGACGAAGGCAGAACAACAGCAAGTCGATAAAAATACGACTTCCGGCACGAGTGGCGCCACGAAAAAACCGAACATCATTCTCGTCCAGCTCGAATCGTTCCAGGCTTCCGTTATCGGGCAACAGATTAACGGTCAGACATTGACGCCGAACTTAAATCAGCTGAAAAAAGAATCGCTGTATTTCCCGTCGTTTTACCATCAGACACACGAAGGACGGACGTCGGACGCCGAATTCATTACGAACACGTCGCTTTATCCATTAAAGTCGGGCTCTGTCTATACCCGGTTCCCGGACAACGAGTTTGACGCGTTGCCGGATCTGTTGCGTACGAACGGGTATGACACGGCCGCCATGCATGCGTATGAAAAAGGCTTTTGGAACCGCGATCAAGTCTATCAAAACATCGGCTTCAAACATTTTTTCAGCCAGGACGATTATCCGAAACAAAAGAAAATCGGTATGGCATTAAACGATAAACAGTTTTTCCAAAAATCGATTGAACACATGGAAACGTTAAAGGAACCGTACTTCTCGTTCCTCGTCGCCTTGACGAGTCACACCCCGTATGAAATTCCGAAGGACGAACAGCAACTCGACCTATCCGGTTATGATGAACCGATGCTGAAACGGTATTATCAAACCATTCATTACGTCGACGGAGCGGTCGGACAAATGGTCGAAGAACTAAAGAAAAAAGACATGTGGGACGACACACTCGTCATTTTTTACGGCGACCATGACAGCGGTCTGACGAACGAAGATGGTGAGATGCAGCAAAAAGCAAACATCGACAATGCGGTCGATACTTTTGAACTCGACCGCCGTGTACCGCTGTTCATCAAGAAACCGAATCAGGACATGGGTGAAACGATCCAAGAAAACGGCGGACAAATTGATATTGCTCCAACGATTATCGACTTGCTTAACCTCGATGCCCCGTATATGACGGGACACTCTTTGCTTGACGATGAACCGAACCTGACGGCGTTCCGCGACGGTTCATTCCGTTATAAAGGTTATTATTATAAAGCGAAACTGACTGGGAAAGCAGGCAACGGCACGTGTTATGACGTCTCTACAAAAGAAGCAGTCGCGCGTAAGATGTGCCAACCGCAGACGAAACAGGTTCGAAACGATTTGCGTCTGTCGGATGCCATCATCGAAAAAAACGGATTGGAATGAATTTTTTCTCATAATAAAAGAAGGCGTCGGATGTGAATTCCGCGCCTTCTTTTTGTTGTAGAGATTAAGTTTTCGCCCCGTCCTGCATCTTACGGATGATCCGGGTAATCTGTTTGCGCGGCAGGAGACGCGGAACAAACGAAAAGATCCGGTTCTGTGTGCCGGGGATGATCAGCGTCTCGCCCTTTAGAAATCCGCGGTAGCCGATGTCGGCGACTTCGCTTGCTTCCATCACTTTACCTTGCAGCATGTTTGATTTCTCCATGCTGGCGCGGTCAGCGAATCCGGTTGCCGTCAGGCCCGGACAAAGCGCCGTTACCGTTACGTTTGTCCCGCTGACTTCATTTTCAAGGGCTTCCGTGAAGGATAGGACGTATGCTTTCGTCGCATGGTAGACCGACATTAACGGTCCCGGGAAAAAGCCGACCATCGAGGAGACATTCATGACGCCACCCTGATTCCGCTGTACCATACCCGGTAAAAACAATTTTGTCATGATCGTCAATGCTTTGATATTGACGTCAATCATGTTCGTTTCCTGTTCGAGATCCGTTTCGACAAACGGTCCAAACAGACCAAATCCGGCGTTGTTGATCAAATAATCAACCTGAATCTTTTTCTGATGCAACTCGTCAAAAATTTCCTGGGGTACACCGGGTGCCGCGACATCTTTCGCGATGACCGTGACGTCGACACCGTACGTCATTTGATAATGTGTCGCGAGTTCTAAAATCTTCGCTTCACTCCGGGCAACGAGCACCATCTCATATCCGTCCCGGGCAAACCGGTCGGCCAGTTCCTTACCGATGCCGCCGGAGACACCCGTGATTAAAACGGTTTTCCGCATAGGAATCCCTCCTTTTCTTTCTCATCCAACGTTAAAACGTAATGATGACTTTCCCTTTCGGACGTCCTATCGCGACTAATTCCAGCGCTTTATTGATTTCACCGATTGTAAACTGTTGCGGATGTAGAGCCGGAACGATTTGATTCGCTTCGACGATTGACGTGATTTCTTTTAACTGACCGCCGTCTGAGCGGACGAAGATGAACCGGTATTCGACACCGTGTTTTTTCGCTGCCCGGTCATAACCGGCGCCGGCGAGTGAAAATAAGGTCTGTTTCCAAAACGGAAATTTCCGGTCCTGTGCAAACCGTTTATTGGGACCGGTCCGCAGTGACAACAATCGTCCGCCCTGCTTCAGAATGCTGAGTTCTTTTTTGAATTCCTTTGGTCCGAGCGTATCGATGACATAATCGACGTTCGTCAAAAGCTCCTCATAGTTTTGCGTCGCATAATCGAGGTATTGGTCGGCACCGAGCTGCATCGTCCGTTCACGGGATTCGGCATTTCCGCTGACAATCACTTTCAGTCCGAGCGTTTTCGCGATCGGAACCGCCATTTGACCGAAACTGCCGGACCCGCCCGGAATAAAGACCGTTTTACCGGACCGGACGTTTAATTCTTCATGCAGTCCCTGATAAGCCGTCAATCCGGTCAGTGCTACAGCTGCCGCCTCTTCGTACGATACATTTTTCGGCATGATGGCAAGAGCTGCTGCATCGACGGCTACGTATTCGGCGATCGCTCCGATTTTTTCAATCGGCAAACGGCTGTAGACATCATCGCCGACCGAAAAGCCGCGCACCTGTTTCCCGACTTTTTCAACGACACCGGCCAGTTCGTTTCCAATCGTCAACGGGAACGCGTAATCCTGGATGAGCTTGACGCTGCCCGTCATGATCAGCATCTCAAGCGGATTGATGGCAGCGGCTTTGACTTTGATCAATACTTCGTGGTCGTTGATGTCAGGCACAGGTACTTCGTTCACCTGAGCCTGGATGGTTTTGGAATAGTTACTGATTTGAGCAGCTTTCATGAGAGGTCCTCCTTTGTCTGTACCGACAGATGCTCAAACTGCATCGGAATCCAGGAATAAGTTGACGTGTGCAGCAAACAGTTCCGGGAATTGGAACAAGTGACCGTGACCTGAATCCGGATAAATGATCAGCTGTGCGTTCGGCATTTTTTCCGTCAGGATGTAACTGTTTTGCGTTGGAACCATGACGTCATCGACGCCGTTTGTCACGAGGACCGGATGTTCGATCGTCCGTAACCATTCGTAGTCTTCGTCCGGCTTCGCCTGCGCCCATTTTCCAACGGACCGTATCTGCGCCTCTTTGACCTGATCCGAGCTGTTAAATTGTTTCTGTGCAAAAATCCGTTCAAGCGACGCCATTCCGGCTGCCCGGCTCGTCTCGGTTGGTCCATAGAAGAAGAACATGAAATCGTTGATGCCGTCCTCTTCCGTTCCTTCGTGCCGGTTCATCCGCTCAAAGATTTCCGCGCTCGGATTGACGCCCGCTTCCGGCGACGTTCCCGCCAAAATCATTTTCCGGACCAGGTGTGGTGCTTGAAGTGCGACTTCCTGTGCGACCATACCGCCGATTGAAAAACCAAGGACGTCGACTTGTTCGTGACCGAGTGCCCGGATGAAGGCGATCGCATCTTGTGCCATCTCCGTCACGCTGTCCGGTGTTTCACCGTCCGTCTCCCCGACTCCTTTATTGTCGAACAGAATGACCGGGCGTGTCGCTGCGAGCGGTGCCAACAGTTTCGGATCCCAGTTTTCGATTGTTCCTCTGAAGTGGACGAACAGGACGAGCGGTGTGCCTTCTGTTTGTCCCATCGTCCGGTAGGCATACCGTGTTCCTGCTGCTTCGATAAATTGTGATTGTGTCGGTAGTTGAATAGTAGTCATGATTGTTTTCCTCCTTAAAATGTAGTAAAGCTGTTTTTTAGAATGAACGTTCTAGAATGAGTAAAAAAAAGAAAGTCAGTCCAGCACTTTGAGTGCCAGGGTGATGATACTTTCTAATTCTTTTTGACTGTAGTTCGTTTTGATCAACACGCGCAGACCAATCAGATTGTTGTGCAAAAAACGCGCCGTCTGTACCGGATCGATATCGCCCGACAGTTCGCCGTTTTGCTGTCCGTGCCGGATCAAATCCTCGAACATGCCTTCCGTCCGGTTGAACATCGCTGTCACGAGCCGGTCGATTTCCTGATCAAGTAAGGACAGTTCGACTGCCGCATTCACTGACAGACATCCTTTTGGATACTGGTCCGAAGAACGAAGGATGAACAGGAACACATCACGGATCGCCGCGTGAACCGACGTCTTTTGGCGGATGATCGTCTCCATCTCATGCGTAATGAATTTTTCATATTCATCGAGAGCCGCCAGGAACAATGAACGTTTGTCACCAAACGTGTCATAAATACTTCTCCGATGGATGCCCATACGGTCGACTAAATCCTGCATCGATGTTTTTTCGTAGCCTTGCTCCCAAAACAACTCCATCGCTTTTTTTAAGACAACCGTTTCGTCAAACTCTTTACTTCTAGCCATGTCATTTCTCCTTCAATCGTTGCAAAAACTATCATCGCTGTTTTTTAGAATGTTCGTTCTAAAAAGGGTAAGCTGATATCTGATTACAAACCGATCATACCCTTTCTAGAACGATTAGTAAAGAATAAAGTTTTGTTTTTGATAGAGAACAAAAGATGACTCCAACAGCTGTTGAAGTCATCTCTCAATTTGGATGGTTCATTTTTAACCACTGTTGCTCGTCGTCAAACAGGACATTCCATTTTTTTGTGACGATCCAGTCAAATAATACCGGAATCGTCTTATCCGATTGTCGATAGCGATTCAAAAAACGCAGTGCAACCAGACCATCGTCACTTTGAATCTGCCGCTGCCGCTTCAACATGGTCTTCAGCCGTTTGATGACCGGCTGAATAGCGGATGCATCCCCGTGTTTCGAAATTCCAAGCAATGCATATGCTTTGACTTCAATCGACCGATCCTCCAAACCTTTTATAAACATCGGCAGGAACGTATCGTCTCCGAGTTCACTAAGCGCATTGAGTGCCGAGTGCCGGACATCACCTTTCGGATGAGATCGAGGAAAGGTAACAGATGCGGAATCACCCGCTTCGTCCCAATCGTTGCCAACACAAAATTCGCACTCATGATCTCAAACGAATCGGTGGAGGTCGTAATGAATCGAATTAACGCCTCTTCTGCTAAAGCCCCCCGACAGGAGCCGAGTGCATCAATCGCCGAATTTCGAATAGCCGAACGGGAATCCTCGACATACTTGATGATATCCGTCGCGTCATCCACCCGTTCCTGTTTTGCCAGTTCATCGAGGATACTGACAATCAGTGTCGGCTTCGTCTCTTGCGCCAACCGCTCTAACAGTAGGTCAACAACACGTACATCGCCTGTGTTCGTACCAATCGTCCCCAGCATAAAGTAGAAATCCTGTTTCATGTCCAACCGTTTAGTCTGTTCAAGCAGGTCCATTAAAATAGGAAGCATTTGAATATCCTGAAAGCAACGTGCTATTTCATACGCCAAGTCAGACGGTGACCCTTCACTCGTGGAATAACCCCGTTCTTCATCGTACACATACTCGTCGATCGACATCTGTTCCGCTAATGCGATCAATTCATCTTTGTTCATCGACAGTTCCTTTAGTCTTCTTAAACAGTTTATACCAGTACAGCGTCAGATCAATGTTTGAATTAGCTGACTGTTTCAGCGTATCGACTCCACCGAGGACAAATCCTTCTTTGACGTAAAAACGGCAGGCAATCAAGTTATCATTTTGCGCTTCAAGCGATAAGCCGATCAACGACTGTTCCTTTGCCCAGGTTTCAGCTGCTTCAAGCAGCAAGTGACCGACACCGCTTTTCCGGAAATCCTTTTTGACGGCGATGTTTTCAATATAGGCAAACCGGTTCCAGTCTTTGACGAGACGGATCTGACCAATACACGCGTCTTCATGGAAGGCCAACAAGACGATTTTTTCACTGCTGTCGATATAAGCAGACCAATCCAGTTTGTCATCCGGGAAGCGGATTTCAGATGGAGTCTCGTATAACTCTTCTTCATAGGACCAGACGCCGTTCGAAAAACTCGGGAAAACTTTTCCGATGATTGGAAAAGATTCGTTCGAATGGTTCACTACATCAATAAAATTTTTTTCTAAAGATTTTATTGATATTTTTTTTAATCGCTTCACATACTTCATATTAATGATTCCAGTACGGAAGCTGACTCCTTAATAAATCCATCCCAACAATCCTGCTTTTTAGCCCATTGTGTCACATTTTGTTCGCCTGCTGACTCGCGTAAATAATTTAATGCATTTGCAGCAATAATTCTAACAACATCTTTCCAATCATCAGATAATTCTTGCATATTCCATACATCAATCAAAGAAATGCGTTCCTTGTATATATAGCCAAGCATAGCAACGGTGTAATAAATAACATTTGCTCTATACCCTTTGAGTTGCATACCATCTACTATTTTTGCCACATAAACATTAATTAATTTTCTAGCAATTAATTCCTTGTAAAAATCACTACTAATGTTTTGTATCGGATTGCTAGATTCCTCGTTATCATTTAAACTAAGCTTCCAATATTGACTATTAAGATCCATAAATTTCTTGAAAGCTTCTTCTCCACCTTTACTTGAAACGTGAGGGTAACCATCCCAAGACATGAAATATTTAGCTAATTCAACCTTTGTTATAACATTTTCTTTAGGATACATTTTTTTGAATGCAGTTTGTTCTTTTCCTTTAGAACGACGGCTGATATCAACCATATATTGACCTCTAGCCCGTTCAAAGTACCATTTAGATTCTTCTTTTAGATTATTAAATGCAGGTATCCATGTACTACGTGACAATATTTCAATATCTGACATAAATCTTGTGTTAGCTAAAAGATCAGATTTATTTATCTTGTTTTGAGTATTTGCGTATTCAGATATTTTTGTAATCAATTGATCTTCTAAATCGTGACGATCAATATTTAAAGAAGTTGTTAGCTCAGTTGTATTTAAAATAGTCAATTTTGTTTGTACATATATATCTTCTAAATCAACTCCATTTTTGTAGGCTTGATGAATTGAAGCAGTCGTTTGTCCCCCATTCACAATTTGCCAACTAGTTAACGACTTAATTTCATAAAGATTTGAATCTCCGACTTGAACAATATCACCAAATTTAGCAACGCTAGAAATTCCATTATTATAAGCAACAAACAACTCTCGCTGTTCTGAATCTTTTAATGTTTCCCTTATACCTTTATTTGTACCACCACGCGCCTGTAGAAACGAACGTACATTTCTTTCTACTAATTTCGGTCCCCAATCATCATATAATTTGGCTAATAAAACCGCAGGAATAGCACCAATATAGCAATCTATTAAACTATTATTTGTAGATTTTGGAACGTGCATTAGTTGAATGACTGAATCATATTCTTCAACAAACTGAATATCAAACTCTCTTATACCCTGCTCTGCTTCTGAAAGTTTATAAACTCTGTCCATATCCCATACATGCACATTCACAGTTTCAATTCCCGGGATGGATAAATCTATTGGTCGATTTGTAAGGTAGAACTTATTTGAGACTACAAATATATTAATTTCCTCTATCTCATCGCGATCACTTTTTATCAATTTAATCAAGTCAATAAATTCCATAGACTTGTCTGATGCTTCAAAAATAGAATCTGCATTTGTAAAGAATCTTTTGGCTCTGTTTGCCACTTCTTTTATTTCAGTTGCATTAATTACAGGTATAGAATCAATTGTAAAGAGTGGCTCATAATCAACAATATAAAGATTAAGGATATTTAAATTTTCAAAATAAAGATAACCATTTATTTGTATCTTTGAATTCTTTTTAGAATAGTATATCGGAGTTGGTTCATCCTCCGGACTTATGTATGGTAATACTTCTTGTAAAAATGGTGCTTGTCTTGATCCTACTGTATTTGCTTTTTTTTCAACTGTATCTAAAAACTCTTGCAAGAATTCAATTTTTCTTTTGTTTTCAATCATTTCTCTACTTCCTTTTTACTTCAATTTAAATACATCATCCACATTCACCATAAATTCTTCGCAATGAGTCAAGTCTAAATAATAAGAAATCCTACTTATTCCTTTAGATAGTTCTTTTGATTCTATTCTAGGAAATTTTTCTTTTACTTCATAGGCAAGTTCTTCGTGTACGAAAAAATGATTAGTATTGTATTCTTCTATTCGTATATTATTTAATAAAAGTGTTTCTCTGAATTTAACTGCAAGAGAAGGGGCTCTTTTAATAAGCTTTTCTTCAATGTTTTCTGAAATATCTTTTAAAGTATCACCAACCATATCGTTTTTCTCTATTTTTAATACATACAAAAATAATTCGTTTATTACTGGGTTAAGCTCAAGTTGCTTCTCATTTGAAATTTTAACTTCATCTCTTATTTTTGGAGAAAGCGTTTTAATTTCTATACCACTTTTCTTTGTTACAAAATCTATTCTAAATCTTAAAGGACCTTTCCAATCATTAATAATCAAAGGGGGTTCTGATGGATAATACTTTAACCATTTGTCGATATAATATAATTCTCCAAATAACCCTGCTTCTTCTTCTTCAGAAAGTTTTGTTTCCCAATTCTTTTTGAAAAAGTTATGCCATCTATCCAGTACTTCATAAAGTGACGTATATAAAGGTAGTTCTTCATCTATCAGAATATGATCAACAATATTTTGAAGGACGTTTTCAAATATATCATCACTTTCATCTACTTCTTGCGATATAATTAAAAAATTTTTTTCTTTAAGAGGTCCAATTTTAGAAAAATATTCTTGATTGATTTGAAATCCTCGCCATTTTGGGAAAGCCTTTAGTTGCTCGTCATCCCAACTTTCATCGGTAATATCTATGTATAGGCGCTTTTGACTGTTTAATAAATCAAATCCTATCAATAAGTATGGTTTTTGAAAGTAGATTGGTTTTAATTGATATACATCCTTATTCTCATCTTTAGATGCAAGTTCAACTAGTCCATTAAAACTATTGGATATACTAATCATATTATTTATCCCTCCCGACTGTTCCATTTTCAATGTATCCATAACCATTTTTTGTTTTATTATCCGATGATTGATTTTGTTTTGTATCCGGAAAAGATAAAGCAAATCCTATTGGTACCAAGTCTTCGCTAAAATCTATATTTAATTTTCTAAATGGTTCTACATCCGGGTGTAACGGATATATCAGTAAGAGCGGATTTTCCTTATTTCTTAATTGTTTGTTTATGCTTTTTTTATTCGAACTATTTCCAATATCTATAAACTCTTGATTCGAAGCAACGACTGCACCCAAATCTACATGTTGGCTACCTTTTCCTTTATCTTTATCAATACTTCTTAAAACTGCACTTTTAATTGATATTGGTCCTAGGTTTACTTTCCACTTTTCTATTCTTTTTGTTTTTACTAGTTTACTTTCTAACGTACTAGGTGTTACATCAACAATCGCAACATTAAACTCATTAAACTTACCCTTGATATTTAAGTCAGATATATAACTGGCTATTTTTTTACTATTTACCTTTGTAGCAGTTTTGCTAGTTTGATAGTTCAATAAAAATTCAATGATACTGTTACTTGGTATATCTTTGGCTATATGATAACGCGTTGATCCTTCTTTTATTTCAAATTGATTTTCTATTTTATTAAGTAATTTAAGCGTTGCTTTCATATTTTGAACATAAAAAGATTTATCTCTATCAAATAACCGTGTTTGTTGTAAACTATTTGAATAATCCGGATTTTTTTCCGCTGCCTTCATTTTATTCGGACTAGTAACACTCATACTTTCATGATCCTTCATTTTTGCAGCATATTCTTCAGGAGTAACTCGTAATTCATCATATTTTTTAAATTCTTCTCTTAGCTCACTCATTACAACTGCTAGGTGCTCGAAATTGTCAGCTAGTTCTTTACTGGTATATATACGGCATAAATCCATATAACCTTTTCGATATCCAAACCATCTTCCCATCTGCATTAACGAATCGTACATTGCGCTATTCCGGTAATAATAAGAAATAGATAGTCCATCTAACGTTAAGCCTCTCGATAACTTATTACCACCGATTGCAATTACATTTAAGCCGTTCTCCTTATGCTTCTCGTACTCTAGTGCGTCTTCACTTTCACCATTTATCTCCATTACTTCTACTTTACCAGTAATATTCCTGACCTCTTTGTAAACCTCGATCCAAGAAAACATTTGGTATTCTTCATCATATGCATCTTCTCTTATTTGAGTTGATACAATGTCTTCGTCATATAAAGATTTTAATTTATTTATATACTGACTATTTGAATCATAGAGTATCTCGTTTGATAATTTTTTATAAAACTTATCGATTACACTACACATCGAATTTTGAACATCTGTAAACCTGCTTGTATGTATAAGCATAGAATTATGTTCTTTTCTTTGTCCTCTTAAATTTCTAATAGCAATAGTTAGTAAAAATGAAAGTATAGCCTCTTCCATAGATGGAGGTACTTCCTTAAATAAATTTTTATCATCTTTGGTTTTGATATCGTTTAACACATCAATATCTTTTTCGCTAAGATGCCTAACGTATAGTGGTTTATTATCCTCCATGTATCCAGATGTATTAAAAAATTCGTCTGGACCACAGTACTGTTTCGGCTTAGGCAAAGATATTGCAAAGTCTTTTGGATACAAATCAATCCCGAAATCATTATGTTTAGTATCAGCAGCTATTAATAAGTTAGCAAACGGTGTAGCAGTGTAGCCTACATATGCCTTTTTATTAAATAAGTTTAACAATTCTCTAATATGTTTGTTTATAGTACTAGGTTGAGATTTTCCTCTCGTATCAACGCTAGCTTGATCTGCTTCGTCATCAATAATTAGAGCCGGTGGATTCACCCCCGACATATTAATACTTCTCTTAATCAATTCAATGAGGTTTGGAAGAACATCTTTGTGTTTTTTTACAACTGCTAATATAGGCTTATCTAAATTTTTAATTCCAATAGCATTTGCTGTTGAAATATCTTCTTGCGGTGTTGTCCATGTTTCTATTTGCGTACCTCCAGTTTTTATCTTAGCCACTCCTTGTTTTTCTTTTGTAATAGAATTTATAGTTCCAACTATTTCTTTTTCTAGTCGAAGTTGTGTTTGAGTTCTTAAATCGTTATGCATACCAGCTAAAACGATTATCAGTTTATAACCCACATCAAACGCTTTATTTATCAATCCTGTAAAGTTAGCAGTTTTACCTGACTGAACATAACCTAATACTAGTCCTCTATTATCAAATTCTTCTTCACCTTTCGGATTACCGATACAATCAAGAATTGTGTCGGTAGAAACATCTATCGACCTGACGGTCTCATCATCCCAATTCTTTTCACTTAATAGATATTTTTCATATCTTGGCCAAAAATATGAATATCCTCTAGAATGTTTATCCCAATTGGATAACCCATTTCTTTTTAAGACACTAGGCTTGTCTATGTTAATTGAGCCATATTTCGCATAAGCTTCTAAAGATAAACTTTCTTTTAAATCATTGTCTAGATCATAAATGAAATGCTTTTCCGTTGTTTCGATCGCTTGTTCTAAAGGGTCATTCATACCAAAATTTTTAAATGTTGTAAATAAATTATCAACCATAATCATGTAGCTATATTTATCAAAATTCGACATTAAAACTCACATCTTTCTTTAAAATATTTTTTATTGTATGAACGTCTATGCTCTCAAAACCACTCATGAGAGAGATGGATTCGGAAATTTGATCTAAGCTAATCTTTATACCGGAATTGACGATTATTTCTGCATAATCTACGATAGTTTTCTTTTGATTTTCATCAATTTTTTGATTCTCTTGCTTAACCATTGATTCTGTCTTCAACAAATTATTCGGAGATCCTAGCTCAATTAATTTAATATATAAGTTTAGTTGTCTTTTTATATTACTATCTAGTTGTTTCAAAATATGTATTAGCACAGGATGATTTCTGTTTATTATATAGTTGCTGATATTATCATCTGATTCCAATTCCCATGTATTCAACGAACCTTTTACTTTATCTCCTGTTCGGGATGCTCTAGTTTTATAAAGCATTATTTCATGAGAAAGTTGTCTATAATATTTTGCTATCGCTCCCAATGCTTCTTTAATGTCTTCTGGTATATTGACAGTAGATTTTTTTATGTCTAGTTTCCATTCTTCATCAGATTCATTAGTAAATTCTATTTTTATTCTTACTAACTCTGAAATTGCATCCTTAGAAAAAAGTCCAAACCAATCACCATAAGATACTAATCTATTCTCTCTATAAATATAAAAACCTTGTTGATCCCTCCAACCTTTAATACCTGCTGCTTTCTTATAATCTTTCCTATTAAAAGTCGAAGGATGCGGAAGTACATACGGAGTCACAATGATTTTTTTACCATTCAATTGAAGGTATTGTACTTCGCCTTCATAGCATCTAGGGTTTTCTTCTAAAAATGGACTCCATGGTAGTAACTGATTATCGTTAATATTTAATTGAATGTCTGTTAATAAAAGATGAAATACCAACTCCAAATATTTTTGGATACGATTTATTTTATTAAAAAAGCTACTCGACTTAACAATATTATTAGTTCTATAGCCACAAAATCTGTCAAGTTTATCTATAAATATAATAGTTCCGTTATCTCCTTGTATTTCATTAGCATCTAATTCAATATCTGAAGGAAGTGATTTATAGAGTAACCATTCATTTTCTTGACTAACGTAATCTAAGTCCCAACACCTTACAGATAACTTAGAATTTTTTTTACTAATAACAGTTAATCTTTTGCCTAAAAAAAATGCTGCTGTTTTCAATCCCATACCAAATCTACCTAGCTCTTCACGTTCACGTTTATCCCTTGGATCTTTTGATCCAATAGTCATAGCTATTTGTAATTCCTTTTCAGTCATACCAATACCATCATCAGTTATCTTAATAGAGCCATTACCTTCATTGTATGAAAAATCAATGCTAATCTTATTTGCTTTCGCATCAATACTATTATCAATTAAATCAGCTATAGCAGTTTGTGAATTGTATCCGATACTTCTTAAAGCTTGAATAACTGGAGCAGCTGAAGGTTGCGTTATTATTTCGTCCATTTAGTTACCTCGTTTCCACAAATATGGTTCATCACCATAACGCGTGGTTGCTATTTTAACGACCAAGCTCAAGACGCAATCTCAAAAAGAATCGTTTGAGGTTTCGGTAACCGTAAGCACGACGTTTGATGAGTTTAATCTTATTATTCGTTCCTTCCATTTTTCCGTTTGAGAGCGTTGACACAATGGTTTGACACATCGCTTCTTTACGACCACTGATCGCTTTCGCGATTTTCGCAAGAGGTCCGCACGGATGGAATTGAAAACGCTCTAGCCAGTCTGTCAGTCTTCGGTTGGCCTGCCTGTCGCACGTTGCTTTCAAAACATATCGGATATGTTGAAGCCCTTGGTAGAGATCTCGAGTAAAGGAGTCTTCCAGAAGACAAAAACGGGCGACCTCTCGGTCCTCAAGGGACAATACTTCCGGACGACAAGCGAGGGCACGATCAATCATACGAACATGGTGATGTCGTCTTGCCTCGTTCAAAAAACGACGTCGTCGGCGAAGAGCATCCGTGAAGAACTGGATGAGATGAAAACGATCCAGCACATGCGTTGCATTCGGGAAGACACGAGTAGTTGCCTTCGCCATTGCAGGTGCAAAATCACTGACGACAGAACGAACATCTCCAAGTACACCTTGAAGCGCAGCCGTAATCGCCGATACGTCCCGGCCCGGGACGATAGACAGAAGACGTCCAGTCTTGGCATCAAGAACGATTGTCGCATAGTGGTGTCCTTTTCTCGTGGCGAACTCATCGACGAGGATGTGTTTCGCATGTCCCACTGTATCTACTGAAGCGTATTGATAAAACCACCGTTCTACCGTCGTATAAGGAAGTTCATATTCACGTGCGACATCTGAAATCGTCCGTCCGTGACACCGTTCTGTGATGCCTTTTCGAAACACTTCGGTAGAAGTACGGACGAGCCCTAGACCATAGTCATACACGAACGTCAAATCACAAGAGAGACATCTTTGACGTGGAACATCCAGCTCAATCCACAAGGTACCGACTCCCCATGCATGACCGTGTCGAAAACGACGACGCTTTTTTGAATGTAGGATGGTCTTCTTTTCGTATAGCGGACAAGGGATGTCATGTGTATCCGGAGTGACTGGAAAAATGTGTGGTTCTTCATCTGACGACATCTGGATTTGAAAAAGGGCTGGAAGTGGAAGAAGTAATTTGATAAACTGTTGGGACAAAGCGAAAACTCCAATCGTGGTTTGTCTAAGCAACAATTACGATACCGGGGTTTTCGCTTTTTTTCTATGTTCAATTCAAAATCCGATGGATTTTATGTGTCAACCACACCTTATGGTGATGAGCCACAAATATCCTTTATTTTTTATTTTACCAGTTTATTTGATTTAATTCATTTTTCATACAAAAAGGCCAAGAGATAAATTTATCTCTAAGCCTTTTGAACTTCATTTGCTCACAAACTCTTCTTTTAATAAGTTTACAGGTGTAATACCCATCTGTACTAACATAGTCTCAGCGATAGACCTCGCTAATAATGGAGGAACTGCATTGCCAATTTGTTGATATTGCTTATCTTTTGACCCTACAAATATATAGTTATCTCTAAATGACTGTAACCTAGCTGCTTCGCGTATACTTATAGCTTCTGCTTTATTAGGATGTTGCCACATCGACTTTCTAACATTTACTACTGTCGGAGATGCTTTTTTACCATCTAGCTTCAAGTAAATTGTATTTTGTGTTCTAGACGCATCAGCGTAAGTTATATTCTTTAACTCATCAGAAAGACTGTGAAAATTCCCGCCTCCTTTGTCACTTATTTCTTCAAATCTTTTTTTACTCAGCGGCTCACTATCCGTATTGACATGATTATAAATAACATTTTTACTCGATCCGCTTCTATAATAACTTTGCATAGTTGTTTCATCATTTTTCACATCATAGATCAATTCATTATCCGATACATTTTTGTTCGGTTGAATAAAATATAAATCTTTAATTGCGTCTTCAACAGTAAATATAATGTTGTTTTTTGACTTTGGTAAAGATATATCAGAACTAATACATACTTCATTTCTTAAGCCCATAAATATGAAACGGTGTCTTTTTTGAGGTACAAAAAAATCGTTTGAATTAAGAACATCTGATGTTAAGTTATATCCTAAACTCCCAAAAAAATTAAATAAATATTCCACTATGCTGTATGAAAATACCTCAACTGATACTTTGTAGTTTTCTACACCATCAATATTAATTTCACCTAATGTTAAGATTTTCTCGTCTAGCAATTCTTTTCGATATCTAACTAATTGATTAATCTCTAAAAATAAAATTAACGTATTTAAAGTTGTTTTATTGTCGTATTTATCTTCACTCAGAATTAATTCTAAGATTTCAGCAGTATTTACAAAGAGTTTCTTAATATCATTTTCCAAAATAATATTACTTGCTAAAAGTGATCTTAAATCTATTACTATATTTTTAATTTCTTTAGCCTCGATTTTATTAATACTGATAGAGCTCTGCTTTTTTAACTTTTTAACTATACTCTTTAATCTTGATAGATATTCATGCTTCAAAAGAGTGGTCTTCTTAATGTCTAAATTCAGTGCCTGTTTAATAAGGTTTTTCTCTTTTATGTTTTTAGTCTCCAGTAATACTAATTCATCTTTGTTCCAAAATGGCACCATGTTTTTATTAATCGATTCAAGATGCTTAATTGAACTATAAGCATAGATAGAATCATCAACATGGTGTGTAACAAAAAATTTATGGGTTTTAGAGTTCATTGTTTTTACATTTTCCATTAAAAATGCGACTGGTTTTATTTCATAAACAGCCCTAGCAAATTCTTTAACGAGTTGATTATTACCTGATATCAAATAATTTTTTTGTCTGTTCGCATTAGAAAAACCTTGGCATGGAGGTCCACCAATAACAACAATATCCTTTGTATAAACTGTATTTTTAGTCGCATAAGGTTTAAAGTCGATTTGACTTATATCACTCACACTAGAATCTTTAGCTGTAATGATAATATCTTTATTTCTATTATGATTTAGAATATATGTCTCTTTTGCATCTTTATTTATTTCTACGGCACCTATAACTTCAAAGTTCCCCGTTTGTAAAAATCCATTACTTAATCCACCAGCTCCAGCAAATAGATCGATCAACTTAATTTTTTGCGATTCACTATTCAATTTACTCTCTCCTAAAAATAATTCGATATAAGCAGCATATATCTAGAAAGTCGATTTGGCAATAAAAAAGTGTAAATAAATTTAGTTTAAAAAAGTAAAATGCTGTTATATTGAACTTATTAAATTATTTATAATTTCTTATTATTTTTAAAAACTAAACCGAAATTAAAATAAATTAACGAGCAATAAAATATTTTTTATACCTTTATAAAAAAAGGTCTTTCACCAGCTGACTAAACTGATGAAAGACCTTCTCTATTTAAATAACTTATAATTCTTTATTACATCATTCCGCCCATTCCACCCATGCCGCCCATATCAGGCATTGCAGGTGTACCGGCTGATTCCGGTTTGTCGGCGATGACGGCTTCTGTCGTCAAGAACATCGCTGAAACAGATGCTGCGTTTTGAAGGGCTGAACGCGTGACTTTCGCCGGATCGACGATTCCTGTTTCGATCATGTCGACATACTCGTCCGTTGCTGCATTGTAACCCATGCCTTGCGCTTCATGTTTGAGACGCTCGACGATAACTGAGCCTTCTTGACCGGCGTTCTCCGCGATTTGACGGAGCGGTGCTTCGAGGGCACGAAGGACGATGTTGACACCTGTCGCTTCGTCACCTGTTGTGACAGCAAGAATCGATTCAACGGCTTTCGTGACGTGGATGAAGGCTGTTCCCCCACCGGCCACGATTCCTTCTTCGACGGCTGCACGTGTCGCGTTAAGTGCATCTTCGATTCGGAGCTTCCGTTCTTTCAGTTCCGTTTCCGTTGCTGCCCCGACTTTGACGACGGCTACGCCGCCTGCGAGTTTCGCGAGACGCTCTTGGAGTTTTTCACGATCGAAGTCGCTTGTCGTTTCTTCGATTTGCGAACGGATCGCTCCGACACGCGCTGTGATTGAATCACTGTGCCCGTTTCCTTCGACGATTGTCGTATTGTCTTTTGAGACGACGACTTTCGACGCACGACCGAGTTGTGTGATTTGTGTTTCTTTCAGATCAAGACCAAGCTCTTCCGTGATCAGTTCTGCGCCTGTCACGATCGAGATGTCTTCAAGCATTGCTTTACGACGGTCTCCGAAACCAGGTGCTTTAACCGCAACCGCGTTGAACGTTCCACGGAGTTTGTTGACGACAAGTGTCGCGAGTGCTTCGCCTTCGACGTCTTCCGCGATGATCAAGAGTGGTTTGTTTTGTTGAACGACCTGCTCAAGAACAGGCAGGATTTCCTGGATGTTCGAAATCTTTTTGTCCGTGATCAGGATGTACGGGTTCTCAAGAACCGCTTCCATTTTATCGGAATCCGTGATCATGTATGGTGATGCATAGCCACGATCAAACTGCATGCCTTCGACGACATCAAGTTCCGTCGTGAAGCCGCGTGATTCTTCGATTGTGATGACGCCGTCCTGACCAACACGTTCCATTGCTTCTGCGATCAATTGACCAACTTCTTCGTCAGCTGCTGAAATCGCCGCTACTTGAGCGATTGCTTCTTTGCCTTCGATTGGTTTTGCGATGGCGTGGAGTTCTTCGACTGCACGACGAACTGCTTTTTCGATCCCTTTACGGATGACCATCGGGTTTGCGCCCGCTGTGACGTTTTTAAGTCCTTCACGGATCATCGCTTGTGCGAGGACTGTCGCTGTTGTCGTACCATCCCCTGCGATTTCGTTCGTTTTCGACGCAACTTCTGCGACGAGCTTCGCGCCCATGTTTTCGAAGTGATCTTCGAGTTCGATTTCTTTTGCGATCGTCACACCGTCATTCGTGATGAGTGGTGAACCGAATTTCCGTTCGAGAACGACGTTACGTCCTTTTGGTCCGATCGTCACTTTGACTGCGTCCGCCAATGCGTCTACTCCGCGAAGCATCGCCCGGCGTGCTTCTTCACTGAATAAGATATCTTTTGCCATGACTGAAATCCCCCTTTGATTAGTTTGCTACTGCTAAAATATCGCTTTCGCGTAAGATTAAGTATTCGTTGCCATCGACTTTCACTTCTGACCCTGCGTATTGCGCATAGATGACATGGTCCCCGACATTCACTTCAAGTGGTACACGGACACCTTGTTCCGTCACACGGCCTGTACCGACAGCGACGACTTTACCCTCTTGCGGCTTTTCTTTCGCTGACCCAGGAAGAACGATTCCTCCGAGTGTTGTTTCTTCTTTTTTAACGACTTCGATCACGATGCGATCACCAAGTGGTTTTAACATGCGAAACATCCTCCTTGAACATGACTGTTTTTTAGCACTCACTTAATCGGAGTGCTAACATATTTTTATCTTAAACGGTTTTCAGTTGGAATTCAAGCCCGAACCCTTATGCGTTTTCCCGAAATCGCCATCTTTGAACCATCACCATTCGTGCGCCCGGTCGGTTTGTTTGTTACAATCGGGACAGTACCTTCATTACAAAGGAGTTGTGTCCCGAACAATGAAAAATTCCGTTAATCTGCCGTTTAACATGGCTGAGAAGTGGCAAATCCGTCACGTCATTCCAATCGTGATTTATTTAATCGTGCAACTTGTCCCGGCAACCTTCCCAAGTTTCCTCTCCAAAAGTCAGATTCCGAGCGTTCTCGGCTGGTGGCTCGCGATTGGTTTTACTGTAGCCGTCATCGTTTCCTTCTATTGTTTACGTCCTGATTGGCAGAAGTGGAAAGCTGAAGGCAATCAGACCGATACGATGGATACGTTAAAGTGGATCGGGATCGGGATCGTCTTGTTGTATGTCTCGCTGATCAGTGTCAATCTGGTGGATGCTTGGCTGTCCGGTGGTATCGAGAACATCGCGAAATCACAGAATACGGATGAAATCATGAAAGCTATCCAGGTCATTCCGATTCTTCAAGTCATGGTCGTCCTGCTTGGTCCGATCATGGAAGAGTTTTTGTTCCGCCATATCATGTTCGGAAATTTGTCGACCAAACTGAACTTCATCTTCAGCTTCGTTCTCAGCGGTGTCATCTTCGGTTTGATTCACGGAGATAATAAATTCTTGATTTACGTCGCGATGAGCTTCGTTTTCTCGCTCGTCTTCGTCAAGACCCGCCGCATCATCGCACCGATCGCCATTCACGTCTTTAATAACGGCATCGTCGTGCTTGCCCTCTACGCAACGACTTAATTAACGAAAGGTAGTGTTTTCATGCGACAAGGTTCAAACTTCATGGCATTGTTTTATGCCATCTTCGGTATTCTGTTCATGTACCTCGCTTATACCAACTCGATTGAGGCCGGAACAGTCTTTAACTTCTGGACGATTCTCTTAACACTGTTCGCAGCCGTCGACTTTTATCGTCTTTACCTCATCTTCCGCTTCCGGATGGCAGCCAAGAAGATGATCAAAAAAGAACAGGAAAAAAAGGACGACAAGAAATAACGCAAAATGAGATCGCCGACTTTAATCGGTGATCTCATTTTTTTATTGGCGGCTATGATGTCGAAGAGCAGGTGTCGTGTGTTCACCGCCCGACTTCTGCGGGAAAAGGAAGCTCCGCTTCCGTCAGGAACAGGCGGGACCAATACGTCACCGCGGACAGCGAACAACAGATTACGTCCTCCTATTTCTAAGGCAACAAAAAAGACCAGATGACGATTCATCTGGTCTGCTGTCATATTATGCACTCTTGATTTGATCCTGCTTACCTTCCGTCGACATGAATTCGTCGAGCTGGTCGGAATCCAGAACACCTTCCCACTTCGCAATGACGAGTGAAGCAAGCGTGTTTCCTGTTACGTTAACGACAGACCGCATCATGTCCATGATCCGGTCGATTCCGGCGATGAAGGCAAGTCCTTCTGCCGGAATGCCGACTGTCCCGAGTGTCGCGAGTAATACTACGAACGAAACCCCAGGGACAGCGGCCATCCCTTTTGATGTCAACATCAGGACGAAGACGAGCGTCAACTGCGTACCAATTGATAAATCAATATTGTACATCTGTGCGATGAACAACGCCGCCAGAGCTTGATACAGTGCTGATCCATCAAGGTTAAACGAGTAACCCGTCGGAACAACGAAACTGACGATCGACTTTGGAACACCCATTTTTTCGAGTTTTTCCATGACACGTGGTAACACCGTTTCCGACGATGCCGTCGAATACGTGAGGAGTAGTTCATCTTTGAAGACACGGACGAAATCCGAGACACGAATCCCGACCCATTTCATGATCGATCCGAATACGATGACCATGAACAGGAGTGCTGTGACATACAATGTTCCAATCAATTTAAAGAGCGATCCGAGTGATTCGATTCCGAACGTCGAGACCGTAACACCAATCAAAGCGAAGACACCGATCGGGGCGAACTTCATGACGATGTTAACCAGGTTGAACATCGCTGCTGCGACCCCTTCGAAGAAGCGGACGACCGGTAGGCCCTTTTCACCCGCGAATCCGACACCGAGTCCGAACAGAACGGAGAAGAAGATGATGGCCAGCATATCGCCACGCACCATCGCGTCCAAGATGTTCGTCGGTACGATGCTGACGATTTTCTCGACAAGACCTTGATCTTTCGTTGTTTCTTCTGTTGCGACGTACGTCGAGATATCCGTCTTTTCGAGTGTCGCCATATTGATGCCGGCTCCCGGTTCAACAAGGTTTGCTGCGAATAATCCGGTAAAGATCGCGATCATCGTGACGATAGTAAAGTAACCGAGCGTCTTTGCGCCGAGGCGTCCGAGACTTTTCGGACTTCCGACTGACGAGACACCGAGAACGATGGTTGTAAAGACGATGGGGACGACGATCATTTTCATCATCCGGATAAAAATATCACCGATTGGCTTCAGCCACTCCGCGACATGTGGATTCCCGTAAAAGATACCACCGACGGTAATCCCGAGAATCAATCCGATTAAAATCTGCCAAGCCAAACCAAGTGGCTTACGTTTTGTCACTGCCATAATTTTCCTCCTTAATTTCACACATTTAAAAACACATAAGAGCATTTTGTCCTAAATACAGACCGTTGTCAAACCGTTCTGTTATAGTACAATACAAACAAAGAGACGGCTTCCGTTTAAAAAACAGAAGCCGTCTCTTTGCTATTTCGTTATTTTCAACGGTTTTGATTGACCATTTCCTGAATCAATTCCCGGTTTCGCTTTTTAAAGACTTCATTATGGGACGAAACCATCGCGACTTTTGGTGCCTCCGGTTCAATATATTTCTTTGCCCGGTTGACGGCATTCGCCGCATCCTGAAAAGCACCGGAGATGAGATGGACTTTTCCTTCGTGCGACAGGATATCCCCTGCCGCGTAGAGACCAGGTACACTCGATTCACTTGATGCTGTTCCAGCGATATAAAAATCATCAACCTGTTGTAAATCGAGATCACAGTTCGCCAGCAGCTCTGCATCCTGCTCATAACCGTGGTTGATGATGACTTCATCAATTTCAAGCGCCACCGTTTCGTTCGTCGTGCAATCGATCAGTTCGACCGAGGCAATCCGGTGGTGGTCGTCGCTCGCAATCAGCTTATGGATTGTCGTGTTTAACAGACAAACGGCGGAGCTGTTCACAAGCTGTTCGACCTGGGCTTCATGCCCTGTGAAGCAGTCTTTCCGGTACGTGACATAAACTTTTTTCGCGACAGGTTCCAGTTCATTCGCCCAGTCGATGGCCGAGTTACCGCCGCCGGAAATGATGACCGTCTTATCCTTAAACCGTTCAATTGATTTGACGGTGTAGTTCAAGTTCGACACCTCATACCGTTCAGCGCCCTCAATCTTTAATTTCTGCGGATTGAGGATTCCGCCGCCCACGGCAACGATGACTGTTTTCGAATAGTGAATCATCCCAGATTCTGCTTCGAGGACGAAGTTGCCAAAAACATCCTTCGTGATGGAAATGATTTTTTCGTTTAAATGAACGGTCGGATTGAACGTCAATCCTTGCTCGACCAGCTGTTCCATCAGCTTTGCACCGGTAATGGGCGGCTGACCCCCGACGTCCCAAATCATCTTCTCCGGATAAACGTGAATCTTTCCACCCAGTTCTGCCTGATATTCGATCAATTTCGTCTTCATTCCGCGTAGTCCACTATAGAAAGTAGAGTATAACCCGGCCGGGCCTCCACCAATTACCGTTACATCGAACAATTCCTGCTGCTCCATCTCGCTCACTCCCTCACAATTCGATACGACTGATTATCATTCTCATTCCCAATGATAACGTGAACATGTCTTGAAGACAAGAAAAAATGTTGACAGCGTTTTTATGGAACTGGTATGGTTAGGTGGACGATAGTGATAATCATTATCAATGAAAACAGTTTTAACCGAGAAGGAGTCTGTGCGTATGGTACGTCTAGCAACAGAAGAAATCAGCATCGGTTACGGAGATCGTACCATTGTCAAAGACTTGACGGTTCAGATTCCCGATCGACAAATCACGACGATCATCGGTGCGAACGGTTGCGGCAAATCGACCTTACTGAAGGCGATGACGCGGATCATCCCCCATCAATCAGGGCGCGCGTTACTCGATGGTCTTGATATCGCAAAGGAAAGTACGAAACTGCTTGCCCGGAAGATGGCTATCCTGCCACAGACACCGGAAAGTGCAAGTGGTCTGACGGTCGCAGAGCTTGTCTCATACGGTCGCTTTCCCTATCAGAAAGGATTCGGTCGTTTAACGAAACACGATTACGAGATCATCGACTGGGCACTCGACGCGACGGATACGACGGCATTCAAACACCGTCCGGTCGACGCGTTATCCGGCGGTCAACGGCAGCGGGTCTGGATTGCGATGGCCCTTGCCCAGGAAACGGACATCATCTTCCTCGATGAACCGACCACCTACCTCGATCTCGCCCACCAGCTCGAAGTCCTCGAGCTACTCGAACAGCTCAACCGGACGCAAGGCCGGACCATCGTGATGGTGTTGCACGATTTGAATCAAGCGGCGCGTTTCGCCGACTACATCATCGCCATGAAAGACGGTGAAGTCGTCAAAGCTGGAACGTGTGAGGAGGTCATCTCAAAAGACGTCCTGAAAGATGTATTCCATATCGATGCCGAAATCGGTCGTGATCCGCGCACGAACAAACCGATGTGCGTCACCTACAACTTAATTAAGGGAGATTGAAGTCATGAAAAAACTGTTATTACCGGTTCTTTTATTGTTAACGCTTGTCATTGCCGCCTGCGGCAACACGGATAAAAAGGAAGACACCTCGTCGGCCGATACAAAAAAAGAAACGATTACCTATAAATCCGAAAACGGAGACGTCGAAGTACCGGCGAATCCGAAACGTGTCGTCGTCCTCGCCGGTTTTGCCGGAAACGTCATGGCGCTCGACGTCCCGCTCGTCGGTGTCGACTCATGGTCTAAATCAAATCCGAAGTTTGATTTGAAAAACGTCAAAGAAGTTTCAGAAGAGAACGTTGAGAAAGTCATCGAACTCGAGCCGGATCTCATCATCGGCTACAACACGACAAAAAACATCGACAAATTCAAAAAAATCGCACCGACCGTCACATACACATACGGAAAAGTCGACTACTTGACGCAACACATCGAAATCGGTAAATTGCTCAACAAAGAGCAGGAAGCACGCGACTGGGTCAAAGACTTTAAAGCACGCGCTGCGGATGCCGGAAAAGAAATCAAAGCCAAGATCGGGGAAGACAAAACTGTTTCCGTCATCGAAAGCTTCGACAAACAACTCTACGTCTTCGGCGACAACTGGGGCCGCGGTACAGAAATTCTCTACCAAGAGATGAAGCTGAAAATGCCGAAAAAAGTGACAGAAATGGCGTTAAAAGACGGGTATTATGCATTGTCTCCTGAAGTCTTGCCGGAATATGCGGGCGACTACCTGATCTTCAGCAAAACAGCAGAAGCCGATAATTCATTCACAGAAACAGACACGTATAAAAACATCCCTGCCGTCAAAAACAACCACGTCTTTGAAGTCGATTCAAAAGAATTCTACTTCAACGATCCACTCACGTTGGAACGTCAACTGGAGTTCTTCAAGAAAAGTTTTCTTGGCGCATAACGTATACTAAAGGAGGGAGCCTCATCGCTCCCTCCTTTTTTGGATTCATACCAACTGGAGGCGATATCCGTGTCATCCGCTCGACTGCCTTTTGGCTTAAAAATTTCATTCGGACTGATTTTGTTCGTCATCATGTTCTGGCTGTCGATGACGTTTGGTGCGGCCGATACGACCGTCCGTGAAGTCTGGAACGCCTTGACGTTCGGTCCGCTTAACGATAAAGCAAAAATCATTCAGGAAATCCGTCTGCCACGTGAACTGGCAGCAATTCTCGTCGGTGCCGCCCTCGGCATCTCGGGAGCAATCATGCAGGCGATGACCCGCAACCCGCTCGCTGACCCCGGTCTGCTCGGTTTGACGGCCGGTGCCAACGCGGCGCTCGCCTTAGCCATCGTCCTCCTGCCCGGCATCAACTATTACGGCATCATGCTTGCCTGTTTCCTCGGGGCAGCTCTTGGTGCGGCACTCGTCTTTGGAATCGGTGCTTCCCGAAAAGGCGGATTTTCCCCACTCCGGATCGTCCTCGCTGGATCCGCGATTTCCGCTTTCCTGTATGCGATTGCGGAAGGTATCGGGATTTACTTTAAGATTGCCCAGGACGTCTCGCAGTGGACGTCTGGCGGTCTCGTCGGGACGACGTGGGGACAGTTGCAGGCCATCACACCGGTCATCCTGATCGGAACCGTCATTGCCCTGATCTTCTCACGTCAGTTGACGATTCTCAGCCTGTCGGAAGAAGTGGCGCTCGGACTCGGTCAGAATATCATCCGGATTAAAGCCGTCCTTTACGTCGTCGTCATCCTCCTGGCCGGTGCTGCCGTCGCGTTGGTCGGCAACATGGCCTTCATCGGACTGATGATCCCGCATATCGTCCGTGCCATCGTCGGCACCGATTACCGGTATATTCTGCCGATGACGGCTGTGTTCGGAGCGACGTTCATGCTGCTCGCCGATACAATCGGCCGGACGCTGTTTGCGCCATACGAAACACCGGTCATTGCCATCGTTTCGATGCTCGGACTGCCGTTCTTTTTATTGATCGTCCGTAAAGGAGGTCACGTTTTCTCATGATGGAAACTCGTTTACGTCGCCGCCAACGCTTGATCTTTTTACTGTTAAGTCTGTTATTGCTCGGCACGATTGTTGTCGGCATCGGTCTTGGTCCGGCGTCTCTCTCTTACGATCGCCTGTTGCCGACTCTGCTCGGACAAGGCTCGTTCAAAGAAGACTTTGTTTTGTTTTCACTCCGTCTGCCGCGGATTGTCATCACGTTGCTCGCCGGAATGGCACTTGCCTTGTCCGGATCGATCCTGCAAGGCATCACACGCAACGAACTGGCAGATCCCGGCATCATCGGGATTAATACGGGAGCCGGGGTCGCAGTCGCCATCTTCTTCCTCTACTTCCCCGTGGATGTCGGCTCATTCATCTACGGCTTACCGGTGGCGGCATTCTTAGGTGCTTTAGTGACCGCTGTCGCCATTTACGCACTCTCGTACGACCGGAATCGTGGCTTACAACCGATCCGGTTGATTTTGACCGGTGTCGGTTTTTCGATGGCCTTGTCCGGAATCATGGTCATTCTGATTTCTTCGACCAAACGCGAAAAGGTCGACTTCATCGCCAAGTGGCTGGCCGGGAACATCTGGGGAACGGACTGGACGTTTGTTTATGCCTTACTGCCGTGGCTGCTTGTCCTGATTCCGTTCACACTGTACAAAGCAAATAAGCTTAACCTGCTCGCTTTAAATGAACCGGTTGCAATTGGCGTCGGCGTATCGATTGAAAAGGAACGGATTCAACTGTTGCTGACGGCTGTTGCACTCGCTGCATCCGCCGTTTCTGTCACCGGAGGGATTTCCTTCATCGGTTTGATGGCGCCGCACATTGCCCGGGCGCTCGTCGGTCCGCGCCATCAGTGGTTCCTTCCGATTGCACTGTTGATCGGCGGCTGGCTGCTTGTCTTGGCGGATACGATCGGACGCAACATTGCCGGTCCGGACGGCGTGCCTGCCGGAATCGTCGTTGCGCTGATCGGCGCTCCGTACTTTATCTATCTGCTTCTGAAAAAGTAAGAACACTGATCAACCAACCAGAAATGATTTTTGGTTTCACTCGCTTTCCTCAGGCGAGACACAAGCCAGTTTTCCTGCCCATTTGGACAGGAAAGCGGGTCTTGTTTGTCTCTGACAGCGCGAGTTACCTTGCGCTTTCTCCTGCAGGAGTCTCGTGAATCAAATCATTTCTTTAAAAACACAACAGCAGCGAGAGGGATTTCAAATTCCCCTCGCTGCTGTTGTGTTTTACGTATCGTTTTATTACATCATTCAATATTTAACCCGCCGCGCTTCCCGTTCGGCGAGAATCAGCTCGCGTTCTGATAAATGCGTCGGATCGAGTCGTTTGATCCGGGAATCGACGAGACGGTCGAGTGACAAGACGGACAGTAAAAAGACCAGAATCGGTCCGATCAGCGTTGGTCGCGACACATACGGAATCAAGAACTGGGACGCCACGACAAGCAGCAACTCGGTAATTGTAATGACGATGTACGGCAATCCGAGATGATCCCAGACTTCCATCCGGTCAAATCGTTTCGTGAAATAACGGTACTTCAACAAGCGGACTGTCCATTGGTAGCCGAGGACGGGAATCAGTAAAAAGTAATGCATCGAGGCTTCGGCGAAGTTTAGATCATCTGCCAGAAACAAAAAGACGACCAAAACGAGTAGAAAAAATACCGTTTGAACACGCCGGGCACGTTTCGTGAAGCGCAAATAATCAAGTGTTCGTTGCCGTTTGGTATTGTCCATTCCTTAACCTCCCCTACCGCCGTTTTATTCCGTCATGTCTGTCCCATTCCATTTCAATCCCGTCACCGGTCTGATACCGATATTCGTTGCTGTTCGCTTTCAGCCGCACCGGTTCAAGCGTTTGACTATTTTGAACAGTACGGTCGGTCCATCTTTGAAATTGCAGGATGGCTGCAATCCATAACATCAACGGGAACAGATAACCCATATGTCCAAGATGCGGTGCAATGAATGCAGCACCCATCAGATAGACCGCTTCGAGTAACGTTACGCCGCCGAACACAAAACCGATTTTTCGGCTATTGATTTGACGCTGTAAGAAGAAGACTTGAATCGTTCGTTGAAACCCGTTATAGATAAACAACGGCACAAGTATCAAAACGCCGGACGCCATTTCCGTTAACGGCAGACTTCTTGAAAACAAAACGATCGTTAAAAATAAACCGGCAATGACGTAAGTCCGCAGACGACGGCTGACGGTCGTCCATTTCTGGTATGTGCTCAATCCTTCTCTCATCTGTCCACCCCTTTTTTCTTCACTTCCGGTACTGTTCGATTTCCCGCATCGTCACAAAAGCAGGATCAAGATGTTTGGCACTGCGATTTAATTTGGAAACAAATAAGCTGATTACAAGCACCCAAATCAAAATCATCGTAAAAGAAACACTGGCATACTGAGGAAAGATGTATCCCATATAGAATAAAATCATAGGGACAAGATATCCGACAATCGAAACCCGACCGACCTTTAAAACGGTCTGTTCATATAAATCAGTCGCCAAACGTTGCTTTAAAATCCGTTGACGCATGATTTCCCGGACGACACCGCCTAAACAAAGTACCGTAATCGAAAACAACGTAAACAGTCCTGTTTTCCAGAAATCCGGAATGAACCAGCTGATTAACGCAAACATCAACACAGGAACCGGAATCAGATGTTGAAGTTTTTTGAGCGGCGGTCCAAGCAAATTTAACCGTGTATTTTTTTCAAGCAGTGTATTCATTTGATGTTAGCTCCTATTTCATACATTTTTGTATACTTCCTGATCACTGACAAAATCCGGATCATCACGTAGTTGCAGTTTCTTGAATGTCCATTCACACACTGCATACAGCGGAATCAGAATGAGCATTAGGCTGAGCCACATCTGCCAAAACGGACGTTCCATCGTCGCTACCATTAAGACGACGAAAATCGTATACAGAATCACTTGATAGATGATCCAAAAACGCCATTGTTTGGTTGCCAATTCTTCTCCGATATACGATTCAAGAATCTGACGTTTTTTGAATTGATAACGAAGATTCGAGGCAAGAAAAGCTGCCGGAAATAATAGACTGAACAGAACCGAGTCAAATACAGTTATTAAAATTCCGACAAGCATCAACATTAAGAACGTCCACACCCATTTTTTCCCTAAGAAGTCCTTTTCCATGTAAGCCAGCGTCAATTCGTGTAACCGTTCGTCCCGTGCCGTGCGCATGATGTTCTCTCCTTTAGATGTCATTCTTCCAGGTCCTTTACGTGCTTATGCACTTCCTGATCACTGACGAAGTCAGGATCTCCCGACTGTGCCATCTTCTTAAACAGCCAATCGGTCGCAAAATAAAGCGGAGCGAGAATCAAGATTACCCAAAACGTCATCTTCCATAAAGACAGACCTTTCGTTTCGAGTACAACCATGAGCAATGAGCCATATAACACAATCTGAATTCCTAGCCATAGCATCGTTTGTGTCATGATCTGATCTTTGGAAAGATACCGTTCTAAAATCCTGCGTTTTTCCAGCTGAAATGGAAGATCAAAAATCAGATAGACAAGCGGCAACAGACCGAAGTAAAGTGCGGAATCCATCGTTTCCGAAAAGATACCAAGCGTCGCCGCCACGGCAGCCATCAGCCAACCGTTTTTTTGCAGTTGACTCTTGTCGATATAGGCAAGCGTCAGTTCATGTAACCGTTCGTCCCGTACCGTTTGCATCTGACTTCCTCCTTCATCCCTGCTGGATCTCTGTTTCACTGATATAAGTCGGATCAATCTGTTTGGAGCGGTGCATCAAGAAACGCCGGCAAAGCCAGTAAAACGGGATGACGAAAAGACACAGTCCAAGCAAAAAGGTCGTACCTGACCGATCGGCCGTCAGAATAATCAAGGCTGCGAGCGCTCCGTATTGAAACATTCCGATGCCGACATGAAGACGGAACAGACGATCTGCTGATCTTTGGGAGGTGTGACGGGCAACGATTTGAAAACGCCGGTGCTGCCTCACGACATCGTATATGAAATATAGAATCGGAATAATCAAAGCAAGGATTGGTTGCTGAATCATATTGCTGACAAACAAGAAAAGTGCCAAGACGGCCCACAATTTAGCTGTCGTCCGTTGATGCATATGTTGATAAAGTTCCTTTAATTCCGTCTGTTGTCCTGTCACAGCATTCATTGCAACACGTTCCTCTCCATCATTTCTTAATGTAATATACTTACATTTTACCAATTATGTTTCAAAAAAAAAGAAACTTCTAAAAGAAGTTTCTAAGCCGAGACTTGGATGATTAAATAAATGACACTGTATGCGACGATGGCGAGCGGAATCATCGCGACACCGATCAACCAACCGTTCTTATCACGAATCCCGAGATACAGAACAAGACAGCCGACGATGAAGGCGATGAGTGTAGTAAATGGATTCATAGGAGTTCCCCCTCAAGAAAAATAACCTATTCAGAAATTTCCCCTTCCCGGAACTTGATAAACACTAAAAGCATTTCTGTAACACACTGGATCGTAAAATAAAAACAGTGTCGCTTCCGGCAGACATCCACCGGAACCAACACTGTCTTCCACTTCTTATTTCTTCGTGATGACGACTTGCTTCTCGACGACATGGCCGCCCAGGTCTTTCAATTTCAAGTTGTAGACGTTTTTACCTTTTTTCAAGGTAACGGTCTTGTTGATTGTTTTCTTGAACGCGCGCATTTCGTACGGTTCTTTGAACGAACGGCGGTATTCGGCGTTACCGTTCAGATCAAAGCGTAACTCATCGTAGTTGTCGCGCAGGACAATCGTCATTTTCGCTGTTTTTGTTTTGCTTGAAACGGTTTTTGGTGCTGTCACGCGGATTGTCGGACGCTCCGAATCGATGATGACTTGACGGCTGAAGGCAACACGATTGCCTTTTCCATCATAGGCTTCGACTTTAAACGACTTCACACCATCCGTCGTATACGTGATGTCATGGCTGAATGCATAGTGTTGTTGAACAGCATCCCAGCGTAATTTAACAGCTTTTCCGTTGATTTTGAATGATTTGATGCCGGACTCATCGGCGACGTTTCCTGAAACCGTCACTTGTTGTGATGTCGTTAAGCCAAGTGCTTCCGGTGTATCAATTTGCACACTCGGAACGGCTTTATCGACACCTGATGTGTTGACGTTTTTCTTCACGCTGTTGCCCGCATAATCCGTTACGACGAACGTGACTTTCGCGCGGCTTGGCAGATCCGTCAGCGTGTAGTTTTTAGCAGATGGAGCAAGCGGCTGTTTCAAGACACTTTTTCCATCGACCAGGATATCGAATGAAGCGACACCTGTTCCTTGGTCACCGGCTGTCCAGGAAACTGCTTTTTTGTCAGCATCCCATTTAACAGTTGCTGCCGGAACTTTTGTATCGATGTAGATCGGGAATAAAGCCGTCTGCCATTTCGCATTCGGATAATCGACGACCGATTTGACTTGGTAGTAGTACAGACCATCTTTGGCTTTTGCACCGTTAACTGTTCCATCCCACGCAGCATTCGTGACCGGTGTGTAACCGTCTTCCGATCCGCCGTCATAATAGTTTTTGATGACATCCGACTGCGTTTCCAGTTTACGGAGTGTTGTTTTGTTGCGGTCAAGAATCGAGTACTCGACCTTTTTCGCATTCCGTAAGAACGACAGGATCGGGAAGGCCTCATCGGCACTGCCGTCTCCGTTCGGTGAGAACGAGACTTTTTCTTTGACGACGTCGCCTGCAGCATTCGTTCCGAGGAAGTTGTAGTTATCCTTCACTTCTGTCGCAAGACCAGTGATGCCGTAGAACGTGTTTTCATCATACAGCGGTGCATCGACGATCGGTGCTTTGTCCCATGCTCCTTTGAAGCCGACATACGGAACCGTCAATTCAGGATTTTTGCTCTTCGTATCCATCAAACGAACGAAACCTTCGACGAAGTAGCCGTTTTCAAAGATGGTTTCAAGCGGCACACCGTTTGCCCAATCGACTGTATCTTTTAGATCCACCGTGACGTTGACTTTCGTCGTACTCTTCGCGTTGATTGAAACCGAGCTTGCTTTCTTTGAGCCGACCGTGAAGGAAATTGGGAACGTTCCTTTGTTCGCGTCGACCGCATCGACTGTACCTTTTTTGAAGATTCCGTTGGCTTCAAGCAGATTCTGTCCTTCAACGGCGAGATCCGATTGGACCGTTCCGGCCAGTTTGTACGTCAGTTTTTCATTGCTGTAGTTCTTCAAATCGAGTGTAAAGCTGAACTTGTCTCCGACTTGTTTCAAGGCCGCTTTTCCTTCACCCGATTTCGTTTCTGTCACAACAACTGGTGTTTTCATCGCTGCACGCAAGTCCATCAGACCCGCTCCTTCACGACGCGGAGAGTAATAGTTGCCGGTTTTCGCTTCTGCATTGTACTTTCCTTTATCAAGTTGCGGACGTGATGTGTTCATCAAGATCGTTTTCGCCAGTTTAACACGTGTCGCACCACTGACCTTAAAGTCCTTATCAATCCGTTGCATGACGAGTGCTGTTCCGCCGGCAACGTGTGGAGCTGCCATCGAAGTTCCGCTCATGACGCCATATTCGTTGGCGTTGAGAGTGGAGTAGATTTTTCCGCCCGGTGCCGTGATTTCCGGTTTGAAATCAAGGTTCGGTGTCACACCCCATGACGTGAAATCAGACATTTCTCCTGCGACCGGGTTTGGTGTCGAGACAGCTTTCCCGTCAAACGTCACTGTTAATGCTTTACCTGCTTTTGCTTTGGCTTCGAGTTCGTTACCGTCTGCGATGCTCAACGAGACGAGTGGAATCGTTGGTTTATTGAGCGCCATGCTGACATAATCGCCGTGTTCGACACGACCGCGAACGATGACGCCGGCTGCTCCTTGTTTTTCAGCTTCCGCTTGAATCATCGCATAGTTAAAGTTACCATTTCGGACGACGAAAACGACTTTATCTTTGACGTCTTTGTCCGCATAGTTCGGTTCACTGCCGTCACCGACATACACGACATCCATCTTCTCTTTATCAAAGACCGCAATCGGATTCGGTGAATCTTGTTTTTGGTAGGCCAGGTAACCGGCATCTTGTCCGTCAACCGTTAATGCCATACCTTCGAGTGTCAATTGCGTGTTTTCAACAGACGCGACTTGAAGTGATTCGCTGATCAGTCCAGGTGAACCGACGACACCGACATCTGGATTCGATGCGTATGGATTTCCGGCGCCGCTTCCGGCAAATGCCGAGTTTCCGGCCGAAATCGCACATAAAATCCCGTTGTTCATCGCATTGACGATCGCTTTTTGTTCCGGATCATCTTTTTGGACGAACGATGCTGTTGAACCAAGACTCATGTTGATGACATCTGCGCCGAGCGCAATCGCATCGTCGATCGCTTTGATGTAGATATCACTGAATGTCGACGGCATCCCCGGATCATTGCCGAATACTTTCATCGCGAGCAGCTGCGTCTCCGGTGCTACCCCTTTAATCCCGCCGTTCGTTTCATCGCCGTTGGCACCCACCGTACCGGCAACGTGCATTCCGTGCATCGAAGCGCCTGGTCCGAGGTCACGGATTTCACTGTCATGATCGGCATAGTTATAGCCGTACGGAACTTTTTCCGTAAAGTAGTTTCCTTTTAATCCTTTTGAAGCTTTGAATCCTTCAACTTTGGACGACGTCAAATCAACTTTCGTCTCCGGACTGAGGACCATGTCCTTATGGCTCGGGTCGATTCCCGTATCGATGACGGCAACGATGGTACCTTCGCCTTTATAGCCGTAGTCCTGCCATGTTTCTTTTGCATTGACCATGTCTTTACTGTGCAACATGTTTGGTGTCGCGCCTTTTTCGACTTCCGGACGCGCATACTCATGTGCGATATGTACGGTCTTGATGCCGCTTAACTTTTTCAACTCTTTGATTTCACCGTATTTGACTTCACCGCTGAAACCGTTCAGGACGGTCGTGAAGCTTTCTTTATAGGAAACCGAAATGTCCTTTTTAGCAATCGCTGCTTTGACTTCTTTTTGTTTATTGACGATTTGATTCTTGAGAATGATTTTTTCCGTATTGCTTAACGTGCTATAGCGTTTATTCTGTGCCTGCGCATGTTCAATCGCGGCTTTTTGATCGAGTTCGACGACAATCCGTACTTTTTCGTTTTGGCTGTATGACTTTTCCTGACCCGCTTTTTTCAGTGAGAGTGCTTGTGGCTTTTGTACATCCACTTTTTGTGATGATACATTTCCCTCAGCATGAACTAGGCTGGAAGATGTCATGAGGGCTGCCGCCATCAGAGCAATCTTCTTTTTCTTCATTCTTTTTCCTCTTTTCCAAAAATGTAATGTGGAACAAAACCTATTGAACGAAAATTCTGTATTTTTAGTTTAATTAATTTTCTCTTAATATACAATTTAAATTTGGAGTATTTTAAAAATAATTGTTGGTTTATGGCATATCAATCAGCTAACATCCTTCATTTACCTTTTTATCAAAAGAGACCATTTTTCTGAAGACACAAAAAAACCCTCGGTTGCCCAAGGGTTTTCAAGTAAAGCGATATGGAGACTATCGGGCTCGAACCGACGACCTTTTGGCTGCCAGCCAAACGCTCTCCCAGCTGAGCTAAGCCCCCGTGTGTTTCTATAATGAGTATAACCATTGCTGTTCACTTTTTCAATATAAAATTAGACCGCTTACAAAAAAATCTCCTTCACCTTGCCGGCAAAGGAGAATCTTCTATTATTTGTTCAATTCACGCATCATATCCGCCTGTCGTTCGAGTTCAGCCTCCTGCTCGAGAATCAGCACTTTTTTATAAGTCCGTGCCGAAATCAGGATACTGATTTCATATAAAACGAACAACGGA
Organism: Exiguobacterium artemiae; assembly: GCF_033342815.1. GTDB lineage: Bacteria > Bacillota > Bacilli > Exiguobacteriales > Exiguobacteriaceae > Exiguobacterium_A > Exiguobacterium_A artemiae_A. The sequence continues at coordinate 12,606 of NZ_JAWPEN010000008.1, read as the reverse complement.
ACAGAAATCATCAAGTGCGAGGTGATATCGGGCGGTGAGATCAACGCCGCAATCACGAACAGCGCAAAATACGCATACTTCCGATTCTTCCGCATGAAGAACGGCGTCACGAGTCCGAGCCGTGTCAAAAACATCGTCACGACCGGCAACTGGAACAAAAGACCGAACGGAATCGTCAACCGGATCAGAAAGCTGAAATAGTTCTCGACTCCAATGACCTGTTCGATTCCGAGCTCTTGCCCGAGTTCCGTCGATACTTCGAGTAAAAACGGCAACAGCCAAAAATAAGAAAATGAAATACCCGCAAGGAATAAGAAAAACGTCACGGGAATATACGTCAACGTCGCTTTTTGTTCTTGGTCGTGCAGACCGGGACGGATGAACGCCCAAAGCTGATACATCCAAAACGGAGACGCCAAGACGATTGCGATGATGAACGCAAGATTCAGATATAACATCAGTGGATCAACAACGTTAAACGCATTCAGCCCGATTCCGAGTTCCTTTAAGTCGGCCTGTAAGAAACGGACGAGCGGACGGACGAGCGGAAAGGCTGCGATAAACATGACCACTACAATGATGAGCGACCAGATGATCCGCTTACGCAGTTCATCTAAGTGCGATGTCACACTCTGTTCTTGATCGATCGCCATGATTCACTCACTTCTCTTTCATTTCGTCCTTTTTATCCTTATCATCTTCCATGATACCGTTCGTTGCGCTCTTGAACTCTTTTAACGTCTGTCCGGCAGCGCGGCCGAGTTCCGGTAATTTCTTCGGTCCGAAGATGATTAAGGCGACGACACCGATTAAAGCGATGCTTCCCGGTCCAATACCAAGTGTTAACGGGATTAAGTTTTCCATTATGATTTCACTCCTTCAGCTGATTGCGAATAATGCTTCATAAAATACACGAGCGACTGCAGCTCGATTGACAAATCGATGTGATGCACCCGAACGTGGGCCGGTACATTCAACCGGGCCGGTGTAAAGTTCAAAATGCCGGTCACACCATACTCGACTAACTCATCTGCCACTGACTGGGCGAACTGAGACGGTACCGTCAAGATGGCGACATCGACATTGTTCGCTTTGATTTGTTCTTTCATATCCGACACGTGATAAATCGGAACGTCCTGCGTCGTCGTTCCGACCTTGTCCTCATCCGCGTCAAACGCGATGACGATACGAGTACTATTATTCTTTAAAAAGTTATAATTTGCAAACGCCGTTCCGAGATGTCCGACCCCGATTAAGGCGACATTCGTGACCTCGTCTTGGTTGAGTGTCTTTCGGAAAAATGTTAACAAATGTTGAACATTATAACCGTACCCCTTTTTCCCTAACGCCCCAAAGTAGGAAAAGTCACGACGGATCGTCGCGGAGTCGACTTTGACCGCTTCGCTGAGCTCTGCTGACGAGACGCGCAACTTGCCGGAGTTATAAAGACTCTGGATAAAACGATAATATAACGGCAGCCGTTTCGCCGTTGCTTGTGGTATTTTTGTGTCTGGCCCATTCATACTGCAGTTCCCCCTTCGGCCACGTTCTGACGTGGCACCCAAATCAATGCAAAGAATTCTACTCTCCTTGATTGTAAACCACTTCACATAGAGTAACAAATATTATATTCGGCAGGATTTTTCGTGATAGACTAAAGGGTGGAAGGATGGATGGATATGATTCTCTTACAAGTAAACCAACTCTCAAAATCATTCGGCGTCGAGCCGATTTTAGACAATATTAAACTCGAAGTACAGGAACGGGACCGGATTGCTCTCGTCGGACGAAATGGTGCCGGAAAATCGACACTTTTAAAAATCATCGCCGGGGAGCTGTCACATGACTCCGGAGAGATCATGAAAAGCAAGGAAGTCCGGATCGGTTATCTTGCGCAGGACAGCGGACTCGAATCAAACGAATCAATTTGGAATGAGATGCTGACCGTTTTTGAGCATCTGCAGGATCAGGAACGGGCGCTTCGCCGGATGGAAATTGAAATGGGCATGGAACACATTTTAAATGATCCGGCCGTTTATGACCGTCTTCTTAAAACGTACGACCAGGCACAACACGACTTCTCGGAAGCCGGCGGCTATCAGTTCGAAGCCAATATCCGCTCCGTCTTACACGGGATGCGCTTTTATCCGGACGATTATTCCCGACGGATTCAGACGCTTTCCGGTGGACAGCGGACCCGGCTCGCCCTCGCAAAAATGTTGCTTCAGGCACCGGAACTGCTGATTCTCGATGAGCCGACCAATCACCTGGACATCGATACACTGTCCTGGCTTGAAAGTTACTTGTCCGGTTACCGCGGCGCTGTCCTGATCGTTTCCCATGACCGGTATTTCCTCGATCAAGTCGTCAACGTCGTCTATGAATTATCCCGGAACGTCTCCCGGAAGTTTACCGGTAATTATACGAAGTATCTCGAACAAAAAGCGGCGCTCTACGAACAGGAAATGAAACAGTTCGAACAGCAGCAGGAAGATATCGCGAAGATGCAGGATTTCATCCAGCGCAACATCGCCCGGGCAACGACAACGAAACGGGCGCAAAGTGTCCGAAAACGTCTTGAAAAGGTCGATCGGATCGACCGACCGGACGGTGACGAACGCAGTACGGTTCTGTCATTCCCGATTGAAAAGCAGAGCGGCAATGATGTGCTGCAGGTCAACCAACTCGCAGTCGGCTACGAAGAAGCCGTCTCGAAAAACATCACGTTCCGTCTGCAACGTGCGGAATCACTGGCGCTCGTCGGACCAAACGGAATCGGCAAGTCGACACTGCTGAAAGTGCTGGTCGGCCGTCTGAAACCGTTATTCGGAGAGTACCGGTTCGGAACCGGCGTCTCAATCGGTTACTACGATCAGGAGCAGGCGGAACTGAATGACCGCAACCGGGTCATCGATGAAATTTGGAATGAATGGCCGTTGATGCGCGAACAGGAAGTCCGTTCCGTGCTTGGTCAGTTCCTCTTCAGCGGTGATGATGTCTTCAAACTCGTCCATGAATTATCCGGCGGGGAACGCGGACGCCTGGCGCTCGCAAAACTGAAGTTACGCAAAACGAATCTGCTTGTGCTCGATGAGCCGACGAACCACTTGGATCTTGATTCGAAGATGGTCCTCGAGAATGCCCTCGTCGACTACGAAGGTACTCTGCTGTTCGTTTCCCACGACCGCTACTTCATTGACCGCGTCGCGACGCGTGTCATCGAAATGAGTTCAGACGGTGTGACCGATTACCTCGGCGACTACTCGTATTACATGGAGAAAAAAGCCGAGAAAGAAGAAATCGCCCGCCTCGAAGCGGAAGAAGCGAAAGCAATCAAAGTCGCATCGACGAAGACGATTGACAAGGAAGCCCAAAAAGAAGCACGTAAGAAGAAACAGCAACTCGAACAGCTCGAGCAAGAGATTGAACGGTTGGAGAACCGGTCGGTTGAAATCGAACAGCTGTTGTGTGAACCGGAAGTCTTTAATGACATTCCGAAAGCGACCGCCCTGTCGGCAGAACGCGATCAGATCGACGTCGATCTGCTTGAGCTGATGGAACAGTGGGAGTCGTTCCACTGATGCGCTCGAAAAGTTATTTGATCAATCTGATCCAAGGATTATTGTCCGGCGTCCTTTATTTCGTTCCGATGTATGCGGATTATGTCTCGGCTTTCATTCGTCCGGATGCCTTTAATGCCGTGTACCCGTTGTTCATCCTGATTTCCTGCATGATCGGTCTTGTCATCCAGACCTGGAGCGGACTGTTCGTCAGCTTATTGTCCGGTCTGATCTGTACGTTGTTGACGATTCAGTCGTTCGTCGAATTGAACGACCCGATGATCATGATGTATTACGGTGCTGTCTCACCACTGGTCGCCTTTTTGATCAGCTGTGTCGGAATCTGGGCACTTGCCGTCCTGTTTTATTTGCTCGACGGTTTTCAGTACAGCAAACGCCATAAAGTGGAGTAAGTCACAAAAAAGACGAGAGAAGCAGATAGCGCATCTGCTTTCCTCGTCTTTTTTTACGTGATATTCGCCGCCGTTTATTTTGTCGGACGGGCAATCGTAAAGATGTCACCGATTTTCGCGTAGTCATTGCCGGCAAGACGGGCAATCGCGTTTAATCCGTCTGCATCAATCCGGAAGGACTCTTCCAGTTCATCCGCGACATGATAGCGGATGACTTCGCCAATCAATAAATCGGCTGTTTCAAGTTCGATGTGTTGCGTCAGCTTCAGCTCAAACCGGATTTTTGCTTCTGCGACCGCGGGAACATCAATCAAATCACTGTCGATCAGTGTCAGATTCGTCCGCTCCAATTCACTTTCGCCGTAGGCAAGCGGTGCTGCCGTCTCGTTGACCGCTTCGACAATCTCTTCACTGACGATATGAATGACATATTCTTTCGTTAACAAGATATTTTTAGCCGTATCCTTCTCCCCTTGATCCGTCTTTTGAACGGCAATCAACAGTTGAGGCGGATGACTTGAGGCGACGGTAAAGAACGAAAACGGAGCAGCATTGATTGTTCCGTCCGCTCCTTTTGTCGTGACGAAAGCAATCGGTCGCGGGATGATACTCCCGATCAACAATTTATAGTTTTCTTTTGGACTGAGTGACCGCGCATCAAACTTCATTGTTATAACCTCTTTCTCTGTTTACCCGAGCATGGCTGCGAGTGAATAGTCTCCAGCACCAATCAAGGCGACGCCAAGAGCGATGACGATCAGTGCCATGTTGTATTCGTACCCGTTCTGTGTCACCCAGTAACCATTTTGACCGTGCACCTTGATGATCGCAACGAGCATCGATCCGATAATCAGTGCTGCTGCGAACCATAAGAAGAGACCACCGGCAAACAGTACGCCACCGACCAGTTCCGCGAGTCCCGCCGCAAGCGCAAGCGTTTTACCCGGTTTCATGCCGATCGACTCAAACCAGCCGCCTGTCCCCTCAATCCCGTGTCCACCGAACCAGCCAAACAATTTCTGTGTTCCGTGTGCTGCAAATGTTAAGCCAATCACCAAGCGAATTAAAAATAATCCTAAATCCATCATCTTTCTCAAACTCCTTTTTACTTAATGTTTTTTAATTACTTTTAGTAACCTAAATAAGACTATAAACTATCACTTACTAAAAGTAAATAGATTTGTTTTTGTTCTTTTTGTTACATTAAGTAAAATGATTCGATTTTTTTAGTAGAAGCGGGTATACTACAAATATAGAAAGGATGAGTGCTGATGGAAGAGACATTGATTCCGACTGCCCTTTGTCCGAAAGTCGAACATGCCTTTGAAATTTTGGGCAAGAAGTGGACGGGCTTGATTTTACGTCATCTCATGACAAAGACCTGTCGTTTCAACGAAATTCAAGATGCGATTCCGGAGTTGTCTGGTCGTATGTTAACGGAGCGCATGAAGGAACTTGAGGCGGAAGGTATTGTGATCCGGACCGTCATTCCGGAACGTCCGATTAAAATTCAATACAGTTTGACTGACAAAGGTCGTCAGCTTGAACCTGTCATTCGTTCAATCGAAGAATGGGCCGAGCTCCAAGACTGACATAAAAGGTCTCTCCGCTATGGAGAGGCTTTTTATTTTCGTTTGTATTGAGAACGATTATCAATTAAAATGAAAGTGTTCACGTTTTGGAGAAAGGATGATTCAGATGAACATCATGATTGGTTTTGTCAGCATGTCCGGAAACACCGAAGATATCGTACATCTCCTGCAGTCGGAATTCGAACAAAAAGGCTGCACCGTTCATATACAGGAGCTTGACCAGTTATATCCGTCCGACTTCTCTCAGTATGATGCCGTATTGCTCGGCTCCTATACATGGGGAGATGGCGATTTGCCGTATGAAGCAGAAGATTTCCTTGAAGATCTTGCCGACAGTGACTTAAACGGCTTGGCAGCTGCCTCCTTTGGTTCGGGGGACCGTGATTATCCGAAATACTGCGCCGCTGTCGATCTGCTCGAACAGACGTTACAATCAGCCGGTGCGACAATTACCGCTCCTGGTCTGAAGATCGAGTTTGATCCGGATACACCGGAGAAACAAGCTGCCTGTCGTCTGTTTGCTGAAGAATTTTTTGAACGGTCACAACGATTGTATACTTAAACGAAAAACCCCGGCTGCTGTCAGCCGAGGTCTTTTTTTGCTTTCCAGCGTTTTTGGATGTACCACGGGACAATCGTCAATACGAGGAAGACGATGATTGCTCCGATGATGAGTTGCGGATCCTTCGAGACGATGCTGCTGCCTAAAAAGTTATAGGCAAACGTCCCGGGAATGATTCCAATCAATGTAGCGAGGAAAAAGGATAACAAGCGGACTTTTGAGAGTCCGGCGGCATAACTGATCAAATCGAAGTTGAAGATCGGCAACAGCCGGAAAATCAGGACATAAATAAATCCATTTTTCTCGAGTTGCTGCTGAATCTGATTGATTTTTCCGGCCTGTTCCTTTTTCTTGATCAACCCATTTCCAAGCTTTTGGGCAACTAAAAAAGCGACGACTGCGCCAAGTGTCGCTCCGATGACGGTGTAAAGTGTTCCGAGCCAGGCACCAAACGCCAAGCCGCCGGTAATCGACAGGACGGATGCCGGGAAAAAAATCAACGGACGAATCGTATAGAGTAAGATATACAGAATCGGTGCCCACATCCCGAATGATAAGATCCAGTCCTTGATGTCGGTCGGACTGAGGTTGAGGTAGGAACGGCTGAACCAGATCAGTCCGCCGATCAAAAGAACAAGCACTAGAATCCTGATGAATTGTTGCTTACGTGTCATGACATATCTCCTGTCTTTGGCGATAAACGCTCTTACTTTATTCAATTCCCGAATTCAATCCGTCTTACGCGTTTTACCGCTTTCGCAATGTGTGTTTCAGCTCAGACCGTTTTCGGGAACTACATAGAGATACCATGTAACTCAAGAAAGGTGATTATCATGACACAACCAATTAAAGCACTGGTCTTTGATGTCTACGGTACATTGTTTGATGTCCATTCCGTCAAAGTGAAAGCAGAGGAACTCTATCCGGAACACGGGGAAGCCATCAGTCAGGCCTGGCGTCAAAAACAGCTCGAATATTCCTTTTTACGTCAGTTGAACGGTCAGTACGTCCCGTTCAGCCAAGTGACGCGTGATGCGCTCCGTTACGCCTTACTGCAACTGAAGCTCCACGTCACGGAAGAAAATATTGCAGACCTGATGGAAGTCTATTTGAAGCTCGATCATTACCCGGAAGTCGATGATGTCTTACAGCAGATGGGTGATAAACAAATCGCCGTCTTCTCGAACGGTTCACATGACATGCTTGATCCCCTAATTGAACAATCCGGTCTCGCCGGACGGTTTGACCAGATCATCAGTGTCGATGATATCAAGCAGTATAAACCGACACCCGCTTCCTATATGCATGCACTCAATACGCTCGGTCTCAAACGGGAGGACGTGCTGTTCATGTCATCGAACGGTTGGGACATCACCGGTGCGAAAAGTTTCGGTTTCCGGACAGCCTGGATTAACCGGTCGGGTCTGCCCGTCGAAGAGCTGAATCTCGATCCGGACAGTATTTATGATGACTTAACGGGTCTGCTGGAATGGAAATGAACAAAAGCAAAGCGATGTTTGCCTGATCATCCAGGCGAACATCGCTTTTTGTTTAGTAATTGGCCAGACGGGAGTAGCCTTTTTTAAAGAGATCAAGCTTCAGTCCACCGTCTTTTTCGATAAAGAACAGATATTCTTTTTGATCGGTATCTTTATAAAATACTTTATACAGCGTTAACGTCCGTTTTTTGTTGTTTTCACTGGCAACGACCTGGTGTTTCGAAATGACCTCTGCCTGGACTTGCTCTCCATCCAGACGATCAATCATTGGTTGGAATGATTTTTTCTCTTGTTCGGTTGCCGGTTTACCCGGTGCAATCGTAAAGAAGTCATCACTCGCTTTGTTCGTCAGACCATACTTCCGATCGACGATCACCACATTTTTCAGTTTGCCATCAACCGTCTGATCAAAGGCGTACAGTTTTTGAATCCGTGTCTGCTCACCTTCCGCCCGACCGATTTCGTACAGCGGCTTCTGCTTCGTATTCGTCTCGACGGCTTTTTTATCAGGGACGAGCTCTTCTTTGTAGGCGATTTGATAGGCATTGACGATTTCACGAATCTGTAAGCCGATTGCGACAATGACAAGTACACCTAATAACACGATGATGACTTTTTTCATTCCATTTTCCCCCATGTCTTTCGAATTCCTACTTTAAATCTAGCCCAGGTTCGGCATTCATGGCAAGTGTCGATTGGCGGCCTGCCCGGTAAGGATGAATCGCCGCTGCTCCGATCATTGCGGCATTGTCGCCGCACAAGTGCATCGGCGGAATGACGAGCTCAATACCTTCTTGTTCACAGGCTTCCGTCAATCCTGCCCGCAGTCCGCGGTTAGCCGCGACACCACCTGCGACAAGCAACTGTTTGCCGCCCTTTTCTTTGACAGCACGGATCGCTTTGGTGACGAGCACTTCGACGACGCTGGCTTGAAAACTGGCAGCCAGGTCTTCCGGAATGATGACCTCTCCACGCTGTTCGGCATTATGAACCGCATTGATGACAGACGATTTTAATCCGCTGAAGCTGAAGTCATATGACTCTTTTTCGAGCCAAATTCGCGGGAAATGGAATGTATCCTGACCGGTTTGCGCCAATTGATCAATCCGGGGACCACCTGGATAAGGAAGTTTCAAGGTCCGTGCTACTTTATCATAGGCTTCGCCCGCTGCATCATCGCGCGTTTCACCAATGACTTCATATACGCCGTCTTCCGGCATGTAAATCAGTTCCGTGTGTCCGCCGGATGCAATCAAACAGACGAGCGGAAAGCGGAGTTCTTGTTCCAAACGGTTGGCATAGATGTGACCTGCGATGTGGTGGACACCAAGAAGCGGCTTACCGTGAGCAAATGCCAATGCTTTTGCCGCACTGACACCGACGAGTAACGCTCCGACAAGTCCCGGACCTTCCGTCACGGCAATCGCATCGATCTCATCGATTGTGACACCGGCTTCCGTTAACGCGTCATCGATGACATACGTGATCCGTTCCACGTGATGACGGGACGCGACTTCCGGAACTACTCCTCCAAAACGTTTGTGACTTTCAATTTGAGAGGATACGACGTTCGATAAGACGTCTGTCCCTCCGCGGACGACAGCCGCAGCTGTCTCGTCACAACTTGATTCAATCGCTAATATCAACGGCTGTGTCATCACTCGTCTCCTTCCAGTTCCAACCAATAGATGGCTGCATCTTCATTATTATCTTGATAATATCGTTTTCTCGTTCCGGCATATAAAAAGCCCAGCTTTTCATACAACGTTCGTGCCGGCGTATTCGACACCCGCACTTCAAGCGTCATTGCCCGTAACCCTAATTGTCTCGCCTGTTCGATCAAAGCAACGAGCAGTGCTTCTCCGATTCCCGTACCGCGCGCCTTTTTTTTAACAGCGACGTTCGTGATATGTCCTTCATCAGCAATATGCCATAGTCCCGCGAATCCAATGATTTCTTCTGTTTCGGCGACCAGATAATACGCATTTGGATTTTGTGTCATCTCCGCGATGAACGATTCCAAAGTCCACGGGGTCGCAAACGACTCCAACTCCACGGCATGCACACCCGGTGCATCAACGACCGTCATTTTTCGAATCGTAACCTTAGTCATGGCGTTGTGCCTCAATCCACTTGGCTTCCGCTTCGGCGAGACGCAGATAACGCGGTTCGAACGCATGGGTCTCCACAGGTTCACGTGTAGCACCGAGCAAGGCGAGGACACCGGCCCGTGGTGCACGGAATGCGGGACCAACGATAGTGAAGGATTGAAGTTCCGTCGTGAATTTGTCTGTATCACCTGTGATTTTCGTGTCGGCCGGTAGTGTCTTAACGAAGTCAGCTATGACCGTATGCTGTTCTTCCCCCACCAGTTGACCCTCTTCATAGAAACCGACGAAACCTGTTCCACGACGGGCATCCTGAATCGCAACGATTCGCCCGGTTGATCCGGCCGATGCTGCCATCAATTCAAGCGTCGAAACCGGGACTAAATCAATACCCAGCGTATAGGCCAGTGTCTTCGCCGTCGTTGCACCAATCCGAAGACCGGTATATGAACCCGGGCCATCAGCGATGACGATCCGTGTTAAATCACGTGGCGACCATTTGACTTCCTGCATCATCCGTTCGAGCAGCGGCATCAGTTTTGTCGCATGATTCAAAGAAGTCACATAAGAGGCTTCCGCCAAAATCTGTTGTCCGTCCGATAACGCAACAGACAGTTGCTTCGTCGATGTATCAATCGCTACGATTTTCATTACTTTAACCCCTCACATAGTTGGATGTACTTCTCACCGATCGGTTCCAGACGAAAGCGGCGTGAATCATCACCCGTCCGTTCAATCGTAATTGCAAGACGTTCTGGTGGAAGGACATCGGCAATTAATTCCGACCATTCGACGACAGCGACACCGTCTCCATTTAAATATTCTTCAAGACCGATATCATCACCGCCTTCCAAACGATACACGTCCATATGATAGAGCGGCAGTCGTCCGGCATAGACTTTCATGATTGTAAACGTCGGACTGTTGACATTACGTGTCACCCCAAGCCCTTTCGCAAATCCTTGTGTAAACGTCGTCTTTCCAGCACCCAAGTCACCATCAAGCGTGATGACCATTCCTTCAAAGGCACGGTGGCCCAGTGTAACGGCAAGCGTCGTCGTCTGTTCGAGACTCGTCATTTCAAGTTCCATCATCGGTGTCCTCCTCCTTTTCTCTTACTCCATTGTACCGAACAAAAAAGACAAAAAAAAATACGAAACGCTGAACGTTTCGTAGTAAAGTTGAAGTTAAGTTTAAAATTGGTTGCGGGGGCCGGATTTGAACCGACGACCTTTGGGTTATGAGCCCAACGAGCTACCAGACTGCTCCACCCCGCGACGATAAACGTTTCGGATTTGAATTATAAAAATTGGTTGCGGGGGCCGGATTTGAACCGACGACCTTTGGGTTATGAGCCCAACGAGCTACCAGACTGCTCCACCCCGCGATGATATAACGTTTCGACAAATATTAATATAACATGTACTTTTAAAAAAGACAAGTGTTATTTCATTTTTTGATCTTTTTTTTCAAAAGAACTTATACTGACATCATTTCTTTCAGTACTTTTACAAGAAAAACCGACCTGCAAAATGCAGATCGGTCTCTTACTTGCCTGGCAACGTCCTATCCTCACAGGGGGAAGCCCCCAACTACTTTCGGCGTTCAAGTGCTTAACTTCCGTGTTCGGCATGGGAACGGGTGTGACCACTTGGCTATCGTCACCAGACGACGGGCTCGCGCCCTCAAAACTGAAGTCATCAACAAATCATCTGCTAGAACAAGGCCTCGACCGATTAGTATCACTCAGCTCCGCATGTCGCCATGCTTCCACCCGTGACCTATCTACCTCATCGTCTCTGAGGGGTCTTTCTTGATTACTCAAAGGGAAATCTCATCTTGGAGGGGGCTTCATGCTTAGATGCTTTCAGCATTTATCCCGTCCGCACGTAGCTACCCAGCGATGCTCCTGGCGGAACAACTGGTACACCAGCGGTGCGTCCATCCCGGTCCTCTCGTACTAAGGACAGCTCTCCTCAAATTTCCTGCGCCCACGACGGATAGGGACCGAACTGTCTCACGACGTTCTGAACCCAGCTCGCGTACCGCTTTAATGGGCGAACAGCCCAACCCTTGGGACCTACTCCAGCCCCAGGATGCGATGAGCCGACATCGAGGTGCCAAACCTCCCCGTCGATGTGGACTCTTGGGGGAGATCAGCCTGTTATCCCCAGGGTAGCTTTTATCCGTTGAGCGATGGCCCTTCCATGCGGAACCACCGGATCACTAAGCCCGACTTTCGTCCCTGCTCGACTTGTAGGTCTCGCAGTCAAGCTCCCTTCTGCCTTTGCGCTCTACGAATGATTTCCAACCATTCTGAGGGAACCTTTGGGCGCCTCCGTTACTGTTTAGGAGGCGACCGCCCCAGTCAAACTACCCGCCTGACACGGTCCTCCAGCCGGATGACGGCTGCGAGTTAGAGACTCTATGCATGAAGGGCGGTATCCCAAGGGTGACTCCTCCGAAGCTGGCGCTCCGGTCTCGACGTCTCCCGCCTATCCTGTACATCATGCACAAAGCCTCAATATCAGGCTGTAGTAAAGCTCCATGGGGTCTTTCCGTCCTGTCGCGGGTAACCTGCATCTTCACAGGTACTATGATTTCACCGGGTCTCTCGTTGAGACAGTGCCCAAATCGTTACGCCTTTCGTGCGGGTCGGAACTTACCCGACAAGGAATTTCGCTACCTTAGGACCGTTATAGTTACGGCCGCCGTTTACTGGGGCTTCGGTTCAAAGCTTCGCTTGCGCTAACCCATCCCCTTAACCTTCCAGCACCGGGCAGGCGTCAGCCCCTATACGTCATCTTGCGATTTAGCAGAGACCTGTGTTTTTGCTAAACAGTCGTTTGGGCCTATTCACTGCGGCTCTACT
>NZ_JAWPEN010000007.1:0-138683 GCF_033342815.1 Exiguobacterium artemiae | reverse complement strand
ATAAAGTGTTTGACTTGCTCGTTTTTGTGACCGGAGTCACGTTGACGAAGCTTGCGCTTCATTCATTGTTTGTATCCGAAGATACGTTTTTTGCCTCATCGTTCAGTTTTCAAAGTTCGTCGTGTCGTTTTCAGCGACTTTAATAAGATATCACGGAATAACTTATGCGTCAACCGTTTTTTTCTTGTTTTTTTCATCGCGTCAATGGCGTGTGCCTGTCGACATGTATTAATATACTATCTCGAGATAATAACGTCAATGCTTTTTCTTGATTTTTCTTTTCGTTATTTTTTTCTTCTATATATGCTGGTTCTATATTTATTTTAAAAAAACAAAAAACCGGTCTGTCACACGACCGGTTCGTATGTCACGAGTTCCACACCAAGTCCTTTTGTCCGTTGATACGAAATTCGGATCAATCCTTTCCGAATGAAAAAATCAACCAGGCTTCCTAAATCAACCTTCAATTCTGTCAGACGACTTTCTTCCATCAACTCATGCATCGTCCAAGGACGATCTCGCTCTCGCATGACTTCGAATAAGTATTTACCACCGGACAACACTTTTGACTGCAGCAGATGTTCTAATCCGATTAACGCCAAGTGAATCCGTTGTTCCAGTGTTTCTTCACTCAATAGAAGTTGTTCATATAACTTATAGACATCCGGATCGTCCAACCGGGCCTGTTCCCAAACGACGACTTCCGGATGCGCTCCCTTTTCGAGAACGGAAAGCCGGGCCAGATGATGCAATGCATGATGGACATGCGTATAAGCATCATAATAATTCCCGCGGCTAAACAGATTCCGTCCATCCTGAAAACGACGCAGTAATTTGGCGAATGACAACGACATCTGTAAGCAACGTTCTGTCTCCGGGAAATTACGTAATTGTTTTTTCAAATCCGTTAAGTAATCATTCCGTTCAAAAATGATAGTTCCTTCCGACACCCAATGGACGGCTCGGCGATTTGCATTTAAGATTAACCAACGGGAGAGGACTTGTTCATGCACAAGGTGTAACGAAACCCGCAATGTATTCAATCGATAATGCTTAACGGTCCACTCGACGGAAGGATCTCGTGTAATGACTAACAGTAAAACATCAAATTGATCGGTTAAAGAGTCTCTTGGTTGTCTTTTCTCAACGGCGATGATTCCCTGTGTCTCCGGATAAGCCGCATATTCCGAATAAATTGTTCGTGTTACCTGTTCCATTTCCTTCTCACCCTTCTTTACTCCGTACTCGTTACTCTGATCATTCGTCCGTTACCATTTTCGACAAAAAATCAATCGTTCCTGCTTCTGACTCGATCGAACAATATGCTAGACTGACTACAGGGGGAATTCATGTGAAAAAACAACGTAAGAATAAAATAAACCGGGCCCGTAACTTGGCAATGTTCCTCGTATTCGGCGGAATGCTTGTCATGTATGGCGGTCTTTTGTTAAAACAATTCGAAATCATCATGGTCATCCTCATGCTTGTCGGGTTTGTCATGGTCCTTGCCAGCACAGCGCTCTATTTCCTGATCGGACTTACTTCGACGAAAGCTGCCGTCGTCACCTGCCCGAATTGCGGTAAAGAAACGAAAGTCCTCGGACGCGTTGATTTATGTATGCACTGCGACGAACCTCTGACGATGGATCGTAACCTTGAAGGAAAAGAATTCGATGAAAAGTACAACAAACACAGTAAACGAGCTCCCCGTTAAAAGGAAGCTCGTTTTTTTAATGCACGTTCGATTGGCAATCCGGGCAAGTCCCGTAAACCTCAAGACGGTGGCGGTCTACTTTAAAGCCTGTTAAATGCGCCGCAACGGTCTCGACGTCATCCAGGACAGGGTAATTGAAGTCGACGATTTTTCCGCATCCTTCGCAAATCATATGGTAATGACGCGTCGTAACGAAATCAAAACGACTTGAAGCATCTCCGTAATTCATCTCCTCTACGATTCCTTTTTCACGGAAGACCCGTAGATTATTATAAACTGTCGCCACACTCATATTTGGAAAACGATGTTCGAGCGCACGATAAATTTCATCTGCCGTCGGATGTGTATGTCCCGTCGTTAAATATTCCAAAATCGCATGACGTTGTGGTGTCATCCGAACGCCTGATTCACGTAAAGAGCGTACTGCATCATCTAGCATCTCGTTCGCCACGTCATCCCCTCATTTCTATCTTTCATTGATTATTAGATTGTAATCTTTATAATTAGTCTACCTACATTCTTCCTTTCCGTCAACGGCTCTGCTCCACGTTTGACGGACATGATACAATCATATCGTGATATTTTTCACGTATCAATGATTGGAGGAATCATCATGTCAACTCACGCAAAACGCCCTACTTCGGAATCATTATATGAGGTAGCCCAAAAATGTATCGTCGGAGGTGTAAACAGCCCATCCCGTTCATATAAAGCAGTCGGAGGCGGTGCGCCCGTCTATATGGAACGCGGAGAAGGAGCTTACTTCTATGATGTCGACGGCAACCGCTACATCGATTACTTAGCAGCTTACGGTCCGATCATTACCGGTCACGGACATCCACATATTACGGAAGCGATCACAAATGCTTCGCGCAACGGGCTATTATACGGAACACCCCATCGTCTGGAAATCGACTTTGCCCATAAACTGCAACAGGCGATTCCTTCTTTAGAGAAGGTCCGGTTCACAAACTCAGGGACGGAAGCCGTCATGACGACGATCCGTGTCGCACGTGCTTACACAGGACGTGAACTCGTCGTCAAGTTCAGCGGTTGTTATCACGGTCATTCCGACTTGATGCTGATTGCAGCAGGAAGCGGTCCGGCAACACTCGGTTCACCCGATTCAGCCGGTGTGACGAAAGCAACAGCAAAAGAGGTCATTACGACACCGTTCAACGATATCGAATCCTATCGTCAAATCATGGCAGAATGGGGCGATCAGGTCGCCTGCGTTCTCGTTGAACCGATTGTCGGGAACTTCGGCATCGTCGAACCGCAACCCGGGTTCCTCGAGGCCATCAACGAAATTACGCATGAACACGGCGCACTCGTCATCTATGATGAAGTCATCACGGCTTTCCGCTTTACGTACGGCAGTGCCCAGGAACTTCTAAACATCCGCCCGGACATGACGGCACTCGGAAAAATCATCGGCGGCGGTCTCCCGATCGGTGCTTACGGCGGACGCCAGGATATCATGGAACACGTTGCTCCGCTTGGTCCGGCGTATCAGGCAGGTACGATGGCAGGAAATCCGGCTTCGATGGCAGCCGGTATCGCCTGCCTCGAATTACTCGAACAGCCGGGCGTGTATGAACAGTTCGACCGCCTCGGTGCAAAACTTGAACAAGGCATTTTAGAAGCTGCCGACACACATAGCGTCACGATCACAATCAACCGTCTCAAAGGAGCATTAACGGTCTACTTCACGGACGAAACGGTCGTCGACTATTTGGGTGCAGAACGTGCCGACAGTGAAATGTTCGGCCGTTTCTTCAAATTAATGCTCGAACAAGGCGTCAATCTTGCTCCTTCGAAATACGAAGCCTGGTTCTTGACAACGGCTCATACGGAAGCAGACATCGACGAAACAATCGTTGCTGTCAACCGCGCGTTTGCCCAACTGTAAATCAAGCCTTCATACAAACATACAAAAAGGCTGTTCCGTTTTTTCGCGGAACAGCCTTTTTTCATTCAACCAGCTCAAGATTTTGAATCGCATACAGTTCAAAATAAGCGCCGCGTTTTCGCATCAGTTCTTCGTGACGTCCCATTTCTGTGATTTGACCGTTTTCAATGACGACGATCTTATCGGCATCGGTGATCGTCGAAAGACGGTGGGCAACGGTAAACGTCGTCCGTCCTTTTGCAAGACGGGCAAGCGAATCTTGAATCATCGATTCACTTTCGAGATCCAAGGCACTCGTCGCTTCATCCAAAATCAAAATCGGTGGATTTTTAAGGAAGACCCGGGCAATTGCCAGACGTTGTTTTTGACCGCCTGATAATTTGACCCCCCGTTCGCCGACCGGTGTTTTATAGCCGTCCGCCAACCGTTCGATGAACTCATGGGCATTGGCTGCCTTCGCTGCCGCGACCACCTCTTCATCCGTCGCCTCGGGATTCCCCATCTTAATGTTCATTTCGACCGATTCACTGAACAGAATCGACTCCTGCATAACCATTCCGATTTGATCGCGTAAACCACGTAACTTCAAATCACGAATATCGACTCCGTCAAGCGTGATCCGTCCGGACGAGACATCGTAAAATCTAGGAATCAGACTGACAAGCGTGGATTTCCCGCCGCCCGACATCCCGACGAAGGCAATCCGTTCTCCCGCCTGTACATCGAGCGTCAACCGGTCAATCGCCCGTTCGCCACCTTCTTCATAGGAGAAGCTGATATTTTCAAACTGGACGTTCCCTTTGACAGCAACCGGATTTTTCGCATTGGCTTTTTCCGTAATGTCATACGGCTCATCCAAAAATTCAAACATCCGGTCCATCGAGGCAATCGACTGCGTCAATGTCGTTGAAGAGTTCACGAGACGACCGAGCGGTGCATACAGACGATCGATATAGGCGATGAAAGCGACCATCGTCCCAAGTGATTCCTGACCGTTCAGAACAAGGAAAGCCGCTGCACCGAAAATCAGAATCGGAGCAAAATCGGTAATCGTCGAAACGACGACGTACGTCCGGGCATTCCAGTTCGTTTGACGTAATGCCGCCGTCAAGAAGCCGTCATTTTGTTTCTTGAACGCTTGATTTTCATGAGGTTCCAGTGCAAAACTGCGGATGACGGCCATGCCGTTGACCCGTTCCGTTAAGTGTCCCTGCAGTTCAGCAAGTGCCGCGGAACGGTCACGTGTCAGACTGCGGAGTCGTCCATAAAAGAACTTGACCGCGAGTGCATAAAACGGCAACGGAATGATGGCGACAAGCGTCAGCTTCGGATCAATTGTCCACATGATGGCGATCGCAATCAAAATCGTAATCATGTCGAGCCATAAGTTCATCAACCCGGTAACGACAAAATCCTTTGTCTGTTCGACATCATTGATGATCCGGGAGATGACTTCGCCGGTTTTCGTATTTGAATAAAAGCGGAGTGACAATTTCTGAACATGGTCGAACAGACGGTTACGGACATCAAATAGAATTTTTGACGCCGACCACTGCGCCAAATACTGCCGGATGTATTCTAGCGGCGGTTTGATGACGAGGAAGACAAAGAATCCGGCCCCGATCAAATAGGCAAGTTCTTTACTGCGCTCCGCAAGCGGAACCGTTTGATTATCGAGCAGGTTGTCGATGATGTACTTGTAGAGAAGTGGCAATCCGAGCGGAATCGAAAATTTGATGATCCCGACGAATACCGTCAAAAGAATTTGTTTTTTATACGGTTTGACGAATTCCATGTACCGCCGGATGGAACCCTTCTTTTTTAACTGTTTTTGCTTTGCTTTACTCATGTGTTTCCCTTCTTTCCACTAAAAAAAGACGATGGCGAACCATCATCTCCGATATCTTGTTTCGTATTCACGATACCACGTTTCAACGAAAGCTGGATTAAACGGACCCTTGCGACTGCGGATCCATTGAATCAAAATCTGAACGTTGTCTTTCAGAATACGATCAATCGCTTTCGGATAGTTCATCTCGCGGCGATGTTTCTCGTACTCATCCTCATCCAAAATCATGTAAGACATGTCCGGATAGACTTTGATATCTAAATCATAATCAATGTACTTGACTGCTCGATCCTTTTCATCAAACGTCGAAGGTGAACCTAAGTTGCAGTAATAGTAGATGCCGTCTTCACGAATCATACAGATTACATTAAACCAAAGTTCTGTCGAAAAATAACAAATCGCGGGTTCGCGTGTCCGCCACTGACGACCATCCGATTCACTGACCATGATCCGGTCATTGAATCCAATCAATTCTTCTTCCGTCGATTTAAGCACGAGCGTTTCTTCCCAAACTCTGTGTAAGCTGCCGTTATGTTTGAAACTTTGAATCTCAATCTTGCTACTTTCTTTTGGGAATCGACTCATGTGCTACTCCTTTCTGAAGCTTTTTATTCAGTTTTTTCAATACTCTCGTGCTTATTATACCCATTTTCAGAACACATGAAAAACGAAAGGCTATTTTTTCAGGAAAATGACTGGTATTTAACTTGAAAAATGATGTAAAATCGCCTGTTTCCGTTGCTCAAACATCGGTTTCAAAATAAATAAATCCACCAGTACTTTCGGTAAATACGATTTATAAACTAAGTCATCAATCATATAGACGCCGTCCGGGCGCTCTTCGACACGGTGCGTGTGGCACCAGGCGGAAAAAGGGAACGGAACTTTGACTCCGACATCGATGAACAAATCACTTCCGACCATTGGAATGATCGAATCCCATTTCACAAAAACCGGCGGAACGCCGACCTTCAGCTGAATCGTATTGCCGGCATATGTCCGTGTGTCTCCGGTCGTCTGCACTTTCGGGAACGTCGTCATTCCCGTCAAGGCTTTCGCATCACCTAAAAAGAACCAGGCTTGGTCTTTTGTCGCCGGCACTTTCGTTTCTGTATAAAAACGATTCATCAGAGTTCCTCCTTTAATAGGCGATCAATCTTCATTTGGGCGACCGAAATCGGTTGCTTGTCGTATGTCTGTTCATCCATCAGAACGGTTCCTTCCGGTTGTGTCGCCACACGGTAGACCGTAATGTCCCATATCCGGTGCGAAAAGATGTGTTTCACGCTGCCGACATGGATTCCAGGTTGCTCATCCGTCGATTCCACCAACGGATACTGCCACATGCCGGCCAACAGTCCGGTATCCGGACGTTGCATAACGGCGACTTGTCCGTTTTCTTCATAGACCAAGGCATCGTACCGGATCGTCTGTGTTTTACCTTTTTTTGTTTTGACCGGCAATTCCGCCTGAACCGAGCGGTCGTAAGCAAAACAGACATCATTGACCGGACACAGTCCGCACATCGGTGATTTCGGTGTACAGACCATTGCACCGAGTTCCATCAATCCTTGATTGAAGCTTGACGGATCCGCATGATCAATTAATTCATGAACAGCCGCTTCAAAGACTTTCCGTGTTTTCGGTGCGGCAATGTCGTCATAAATTCCGAGGACCCGCGATAAGACACGCATGACGTTCCCGTCGACGGCCGGCTCCGGGTGGCCGTAGGCAATCGAGAGAACGGCACCGGTCGTATAAGGACCGACTCCCCGTAAACTTTCAAACCGCTCTTTTTCATCCGGTACGATCCCGTCATATTTTTCAACAACTTCCTGAACTGCGATTTGAAGGTTCTTAACCCGGGAATAGTACCCTAAGCCTTCCCAATATTTTAAGACTTCACTTTGGTCGGCCGATGCCAAATCATGGGGTGTCGGAAACCGTTCCGTAAACCGCTGGTAATACGGAATCACTGTATCGACCCGTGTTTGTTGCAGCATGATTTCACTGATCCAGATATGATAGGGATTTTTGGTTTCACGCCACGGTAACTGTCGTTGTTCCCGCAAGAACCACTGCACCAATTCCGTCGTAAAATGCTGTTTATTAAAGTTTCTGAAATATTCTGTGACAAGAGTCAAAATATTACCTCTTTTCTGTTTGATACGTTATAGTAAGTTCAATTAACCCTAAAAATTAAAATCAATTTACGTTTATTATGATTTCGAATACTTTGATAGAGGAGCGAATTTGCATTGGATACTGGGACGCATATCGGAATGGGACTTTGCCTCGCCGCCATTTCCACACTTGAACCGGATGTCGCAGCAAGCGCTACGCTGTTTGCGGCTGTTACGACTACGGCGTTGGTTGGTTCCCATGCTCCAGACTTTGATACTGTATTTAAATTTAAAGGCAACAGTGCCTACCTGAGACAGCACCGTGGTAAATCCCATGGTCTGATCGCCTTGATTGCCTGGCCGTTGTTACTGTCGATCGTCATCGGCGCCCTGTTCGGCGTTCCGCCTACTTCATTATGGCTGATGGCACAGATTGCTGTCGCCCTTCATGTCTTCGTCGATCTGTTTAATGCTTACGGCACACAGGCGCTTCATCCCTTTAAGAAAACCTGGATTGGTTGGGGCGTCATCAATACATTTGACCCTTATCTGTTCACGATGTATTACGGGGCGTTCGGCATTTGGCTGTTGACCCGCGCCACGATCGTTATTTTCCCGATTTTGATTGCGATTGTCATCATCTATTACGCGGTTCAATTTAAGTTGCGTAACGATGCTTTGGCGACGGCCGCCCGTTATTATGGCGGAGCCCACAAGTTGTTCATTTCTCCTGGCATGAAATGGGATGAGTGGCATGTCGCAGCACGTCTTCGAAATGAATATGCGGTCGTCAAGATTAATTCCGGAACAGTCGTCGAGTGCGGCAATTTCCGGATCAAAAATGAACCGCATGGGGATGAACTGTATGACATCGTCAAGGAGAACGCGGATTTACAAGCGTTCCTTGAATTTTCGAAAATTCATACGTATACGGTTTCTCGAAAAGACGGAATCGTCGAATACCGGTTTACGAACTTACGTTATTTCACGAAAGAAGTCTATCCGTTCGTCGCGGTCGTCCGGATTGATGCAACGTCACGCCAAATCGTCAGTTCCTATACAGGATGGGTTTTCAGCGAACGGACGTTGCAAAAAAAATTGTTTGTACCTGCATTATAAAAAAAGGACTCGCCATGTTCGGAAAATTTTTTTCCGAACCGCGAGTTCTTTTTTAATTGATTGACTGATCATCGCGCCCAATCATCAAATGCTTGAACTTGTCATTTGTTGTATTAAAACGGTGAAGCATCGGACCATGTTGCTTGATTTGTTGCTGAACGAAACGAACGGCAACCGCCTCACCCTGATATTTTTCTCCTGCCTTTGCAAGCGTCGCTTCGAAATCTTCCCATAAGACTTCGACCCACGTCAAGGCCTCAAGCGGCGTCAAGGTCTCGTTGACTTCTTGTAATTCTTCCGCCAATTCGTTTAATGCTTCTGTACGATTTTGATCCATCTTCATTCCTCCTCTTCCTGAATCAACGCGAGCGGAATCGCCACTTCATTGACCGTCCCCTCAAAATGTCCCCAGCCCATCACACCGTTGACGAAATGCAGTTCAAATCGTGTATCTTCTCCATCAATCCGGTAAAAGCGACCTGTCTCAAACCGGCTTGCGTCGACGAGATAACTTTGGGCAATCGCAATCTTGCGGATAATCACCTCAACTTCACTCATGTTACCGTGTTGCTCCGCTTTACGTTTTTGCTCATTCAATTTCGTCACGAGCATCTCTAATTCATATTTTGATAACTGGCTCATTCGTGTCTCCATAAAAAAACTCCCCCTCTTCGTCATTAGTATATACGAAAAGGAGAAGAAAAATGATGGAGTTAGCTTGATTTCAATTCGAGATTGCGTTTACTTTGCAACGCATACATTTTGGCATAGATTTTTTGTTTTGCGAGTAACTCGTCATGCGTACCGCGTTCAGCAATTCGTCCATGGTCGAGGACGATGATTTCATCGGCGTCTTTGATCGTTGACAAACGGTGGGCAATGATGAAGGTCGTACGCCCTTTCGTCAACGTCAATAAGGCATCCTGAATCATCGCTTCCGTTTCCGAATCGACGCTCGCCGTCGCTTCATCGAGAACTAAAATCGCCGGATCAAACGCCAAAGCCCGTGCAAAACTGATCAACTGCCGTTCGCCAGCAGACAAGGTCGCGCCTTTTTCGATGACAGGTTCATCGAGACCCTTAGGAAGACGGTCGATGAACCGGTCTGCCCCAACGGCGACGATCGCTTCCCGAATCCGTTCTTCGGAAATCGCCGGGTTGCCGAGCGTGATATTCGACCGGATCGTTCCCGTGAATAAAAATGGATCCTGTAGGACGATGCCCATATGATCGCGGACCGCCTGTTTCGGCAGTGACGTGACATCCTGTCCGTCAATCAACAATTGACCGGATGATGGATCATAAAAACGCATCAACAGATTCATGATTGAACTTTTCCCGCTGCCCGTATGTCCGACGAGAGCGATTGTCGCTCCGGGACGGGCATCAATTTCGATGTCCTGTAAAACAGGATGCCCCGGATCATAGCTGAAACCGACCTGCTTGAATTCCACACGTCCGACGAAGCGGGGTAAACGTCCTTTTCCGACGTCTTCTCCCTTTTCGTCGAGCAGTTGGAACATCCGGTCTGCTGAAACGAGTGCTTGTTGCAGCGGCGACAACTGATTCATGATTTGTGTGACCGGTTCAAAAAGACGCGAGACATAATCGATGTAGGCATATAAAATCCCGAGCGATAAAAATGTTCCGTCGGTCAGACTTTTACCCGCCACGACCCAGATCAATAAGGCCAGCGTCAGGTTTTTCAGAAAATACGATAAGTTATGCGACATTAAGGCATCGAGCCGCAATAACTTCGAACGGGTTTGATAGTTCTCTTCATTTTTCTGTTCAAATTCCGCCAACACTTCTTTTTCCCGCGCATATGCTTGAATGATCGGCATCGTTTGAATGTTCTCGTTTAACTGACCATTCATATCTGCGACAAGTGACCGGACTTTAAAGTTATTTTCTGTCGCAAGTTTTTGGAACAGCTGAATCCAGAAGTAGACGATCGGAATAATCAGCAACGAAACAAGTCCGAGGCGGACATCGAGGAAAAACATCGCCACTAAAATTCCGGCCATCGTAATCAATCCCGAAAAGACGCGTGCGAGCACACCCAAGTACAAATCGCGGATTGTTTCCGTATCGTTCGTGACACGACTGACAATCTTTCCGATCGGTGTCTGGTCAAAGTAGCGGACCGGCAACCGTTGTAGATGTGTAAAGACATCGAGCCGCATCCGTTTGACAATTTTATGCGCCGACCGCTGAAGCAGGATTTGTTGCACCCAGTTCAGACCGGCTGCGATTAACAGCAAAATGATATACATCAAGGACAGCCAACCGACCGCCTTTAAGTCAGAGGCATAAAAATCATAAACTTGCCCTTGCGTCAGTTTTTCGACGCCCGGATAACGAAACGTCTCATCCCCACGCGTGACGGTTAACGTTCCACCGGTCACATTGCGTTCTCCTCCGCTGACGACTTGTTCGGGCACAAAATAATAACCGCTCTTCGATTGGACAACCGAAATGGATTGGATGACAGCAGAAGACGGGACATCCTGTGTCTTCGCAAACTGGCGCCCGTCATACTCGACCCTTCCTCCGTCCTTCACTTCCACCCAATCCTTTTCAATCGCAACAATATGTTCATCGATGATGACTTTCGCAATATATGGTCCGGTCAATTCTGCTCCGACTGCCAGAATCAAGAGGAATAATCCGAGGAAAATTGCTTGTTTTTCATACATCGCATAACGGACGAGCGATCGAATCGTCGTTTTTCGACGAACGGGATCTAATAGATATAATTCTTCTTCCTTCACGTTCGACACCTCCTACCTTACGTTTCTTCACTTTGCCGTTCGAATTGTTCGGCGTACCATCCTTTATGATCCATCAACTGCTCGTGCGTACCCCGTTCTGTCACTTGACCGTCCTGCAGGACAAGAATTTCGTCCGCATGGGCAACGGCAGACAAACGGTGTGCGACAATCAATGTCGTCGCCTGCTCCCGATTGGTTCGAATCGCTTCAATGATATGCGACTCGGTTTTTGCATCGACCGCAGACAACGAATCGTCGAGCAATAATAATTTCGGTTTTTTCAACATCGCCCGGGCAATCGACAGCCTTTGTTTCTGACCGCCGGACAACGTGACACCACGTTCACCGACCAACGTCTCAAGACCTTGATCGAGCATGGTAATGTCCGTTGTGAATGACGCCAGCCGAATTGCTTCCTGCAGTTCGGCTTCCGTTGCCGTTCCGGCGCCAAAGAGGATGTTATCCCGCACTGTTTTCGAGAACAAAAGGTGTTCCTGCGAAACATAACCCGTCCATCCCCGGACCGTTTCCAAAGCGACATCTTCATAGGGGACCCCGTTGACTTGCAGCATAGGGCGGTCAAGTGGGTATTCGCGTAAAAATTGGCGAAGCAACGTCGTTTTCCCGGCACCGGTCGGACCGACAATCCCGATTGTCTTTCCTTGTTCGATCGTCACGTTGATTTCGCGCAATGCGGGCTGTTTCGTTCCCGGGTACGTAAACGTCAAATCCGATAAGACAATCGTTTCAGGAGTAGTAATCTCTACGACCGGAGTCGATGAAATTAACGGTTTAACCCGCATCGTCGCCTGCAGACGATCGAGACTCGCTGTTCCGCGCTGGATGACGTTGATCAGCTCCCCAAACGCATACATCGGCCAAATCAACATCCCGAGATAAATATTGAAGGCGACGAGTTGTCCGAGCGTAATATCGTTCGTAAAGACGAGGTACGTCCCGAACGATAGACCGATCAAATAACTGATTCCGACGAGTAATTTGATAATCGGCTCAAATAAAACATCAATTTTTGCGACATGCATGTTTTTATCAAATACATCCGTCGTGACATCATCAAATTTTTTAACATCGATGTCTTCCTGAACGAATGAACGAATGACCCGCAGTCCGGAAATTGACTCTACGACTTGATCGTTCATCGTGCCAAAGGCATCCTGTGCCGTCATGAAGCGGCCGTGGATCTGACTGCCGAGTTTATTCATCGCGTATGCAAGAATCGGCATCGGCAATAAGGCGGCAAGTGTCAGTTTCCAATCGATTGCCACCCCCATGACGACAAGTGTAATAGCCGTCATATTCAGCGAGTCGACGAGCGTCAGGACGCCAAAACCCGCTGTCCGTTCGACCGCTTTCAAATCATTGGTCGCAAGTGCCATTAAATCCCCTGTTCGGTTACGTTGGTAAAAGGTTGGGGTCAACTTTAATAAATGCGTGAAAAATTGACTGCGTAATGTCCGTTCGAGTAAAAAGGCTGTTCCGAATAATTTTGCAAGCCATAAATACGTCAGAATAAAGGACGTAATGGAAATAACAGTCAGACCGACCACATACTGAATCAATGTTGTCCGGTCCATGGATCCGGAACGCAGTCCGTCAATCACTTTTCCGATCAACCATGGTGGTGTCAAGTCGATGAAGCCGGTCACAATCAGCAATAACACGGCAATCAAATATGATTTTTTATGTTCCTTCAGAAACCAGCTGAGTTGGCGAAACAATCGCACGATGGTTCCCCCCTTTGTCGTTCATAATGGTGTTACGTTGTTTCCAAGCACGCAAAAAAGGCAGACGGATTTCCGGAGCAGTCCGAGAATCCATCTGCCTTTCTAAGGACGATGTGAATCGACGATATGGTCTGCGTGCTCGGGGAACGGATTCCCTGTCAATCGCACACTGAAAATAGTGTTTATACGAGTTCGAGAGTCTCCGCCATATTCAGCTGTTTGATAAGTGCGTTTACAATTGGCTGTTTCATTTGACGGTTCCTCCTTTTCTTAATCTGAGCGTAGAATAGCATAATTATCGAACAATTGTCAATTTTGTGTCTAATCTTTTAAAATGAAGCCGAAACTTATATTCCGTCCGCTTCTTCCTGCTTGACCTGTTCGATTACTTCCGACACGAGTGCATATGGAAATCCTTTTCGAACCAACGCCTGTTGTGTTTTCTGCACCCGGGCGAACGGTTCCAGATTCCGGTACTTCGGATAGTATTTCCGCGCTTGGTATAAAGCAGCCGATTCTTCCGTCTCTGCTTCGACCTCTTCAAATACGAGTTGAATCCCCTGTTTTGAAACCTCTGATGAAAATCCGCGTTGCATCAATGTTTGTTGCAGTTTTTGTTTCAGTTCCCGAACTGACCGGCGGGCCAGTTCTTTTTGTTTTTGCCGGAGAAACTTTAATACTTTTTCCAGTTCCTCTTCTTCCGTAAATGACTCCAGCGCTTGATCAATGTACGTTTTGTTCACTTTCAGCGCTTCTAAGTCACGCCGGATTTTTCCGGGTCCCTGCGGTGTCGTTGCTTTTTTTGTCGCTGTATATGCCTCGGCAAACTGTTGATCGTTTAAATATTTTTGGTCGGTCAATCGTTTGATGGCATGCTTGACGGCATGTTCCGGTGTCTCTTTTTCCATCAAGTACGCTTCGACTTCGCTCGTCGCCCGCATTCGGTATGACAAATGATTGAGTGATAAACGGTATGCTTTTTGCTGCTCTTCCGCCGTCAGTACTTCTTTGACGAAATCATCGTCAAGTTCCTTATCCCGTTGCAGGTTATACTTGATTAAAATATCGGCATCGACGGCAAAGGCATATTCTTCCTTACCTTCGCGTTCAATGTAAATATTGAAACGTTCCGTATTTTTCTTTTGGGTCGAAATCCGTGTGATTTTCAAGTCGGTTCCTCCTTTTTTATCTTCTCTTGCAACGATAACATGTTGAATCAGGTTTGAGTGAAACAGACAAACGGGAACATATGTACAAGTATTACTACAGACAGGACGAGAGGATGATTCACGCCATGAAAATCGCGATTACAGGCGGAACCGGAATGATTGGACAGGCACTAACGAAACGATTACTTAACGAAGGCCATCAAATTGTTATTTTAACCCGTTCACCGAAAGCTGCGGCGGGATCCGTCAGCTACGTGGAATGGTTGACGGATAAAGCAACACCGGAGCAAGAACTGAATGATGTGGAAGCCTTCATCCACCTGGCAGGTGCTTCGATCAATGACGGACGTTGGACAGAAGAGCGCAAACGCGTCATTTTGGAAAGCCGGATTGACTCGACGAAAGAACTCGTCCGGATTGTCAAAGCACTCGATTCAAAACCTGACGTTGTCTTATCGGCTTCTGCAGTCGGAATTTATGGTCAGGACCGCCATCAAACCTTTACGGAAGAAACGGCACTCCCCCCGACGGCCGACTTCCTCAGCCACGTCTGTGTCGCTTGGGAGGAGCTTGCTCAACCGATTGCCGAAAGCGGTGTCCGGCTCGTTCACCCGCGGATTGGGGTCGTCCTCAGTACAGAAGGCGGGGCCTATCCATTAATGCGTTTGCCTTATCAATTATTCGGCGGCGGGACGATGGGTGACGGGAAGCAGTGGGTTTCCTGGGTTCATATCGATGATCTTGTCGAACTGTTCCTGTTCGCATTGACGACCGCTTCCGTTGAAGGTCCTCTCAATATTACAGCTCCTCATCCGGAGACGATGCGACGGTTCGGTCAAACGATTGGTAAAGTGTTGCACCGTCCGCACTGGTTACCGGCTCCGCGCTTCGCCCTCGAACTGGCTCTCGGAGAAAAAAGTGTCATCGTTCTCGAAGGCGCCCGTGTCATTCCGAAAAAAGCTCTCGAAAACGGCTACAAGTTTCGGTATGCTGAACTAAAGGATGCACTGCAAAATCTCGAGCACACAAACTAATACAGGGGTTGAAAAATGTTGGATGTTTTAATACGAAATGCACATATCTTTCCCATCACATCAGATAATTTTTATGGTGATATCCGGATTAAAGATGGAAAAATTCATGAAATCAATGAATTGCTGGATGCCGAAGAACACGAACGGGTCATCGAAGCAGAAGGACGTTTCCTGCTTCCCGGCTTCATCGATGCCCATACGCATCTCGGATTGTACGACGAAGGAACCGGAACGGTCGGAAACGATGCCAACGAAACTATCTTCGCGATGACCCCTCACTTGCGGGCCATCGATGGCGTCTATCCGCTTGATGAGGGATTCAAGGAAGCGATCGAACACGGCGTCACAACGGTCCAGGTCATGCCGGGCAGCATGAATATCATCGGCGGTGTCACGAGTGTCATCAAAACACACGGCCGTTTTATCGATGATATGATTTTACGGAAATATGCCGGATTAAAAATTGCGCTTGGAGAAAACCCGAAACGTGTCCATAGTGCCGGTCGTGCCGGTGAACTGACACGGATGGGCATCATGGGTATGTTGCGAGAAGCATTTCTTGAAGTAAAGATGCAACGGACAGCAGATACTTTTGCCCACCGGATGATTGAACGGGTTCTCAAAAAAGAGATGCCGCTTCGTGTCCACGCTCACCGGGCCGATGACATTTTATCGGCGATTCGTTTTGCAGAAGAGTTTGAGCTGGATGTCCGGATCGAACATTGTACAGAAGGTCATCTTGTGGCCAAAGAACTGCAACAATTACCGATTGAACATGTCACGGTCGGTCCGACCTTTACACGAAAGTCAAAAATCGAACTGAAGAACAAGACCTGGGAAACGTATCGTGTTCTTCATGAACATGGTCTTGAAGTCTCGATTACGACCGATCATCCGTATACACCTGTTCAGTATTTAAATTTATGTGCCGGTCTTGCTGCGCGTGAAGGACTGCCGGTCGACATCGCGCTTCGTGCCATCACCATCAATCCGGCCCGTTCGATTGGCGTCGCGGACCGTGTCGGCTCGATTGAAGTCGGCAAAGATGCCGATCTCGTCCTTTGGAGTCACTTCCCGCTCGACTATCTCGCGAAGCCTTTAATGACGATGATTGATGGAAAAGTTGTTTTTGAACATATCCATCTGACATCGATGTCTTAAAAAAGTGCCTGTGATTTTAACGGAAATCCGTTGAAAATCATAGGCTTTTTTTGTTATGAAAGTGAGGCTTTTTCGTTTGCAAAAAATGTCTTGTTTTCGTATGTTTTTTCACAAAAATTATTTGCTTGCTTTTTTAAAAAAAGAAGGTAATATTATCTTATCCGACAACTGAAGAAGGCATACCATGCGCGGTTCAAACGAGTCAGACAGGTAGCTTTCGACAATCATTCTAGCGGTCTTAAGAAGGAGGAATGGAAGTATGCTCAAGCAACGGGAGCTGAGCGACTGCGCTGATTTGTTCGAACTGATGCAGCATCAAGACGTATATCCGTACGTCCGCCAAAAAACACGGTACTTTGATGAATTTCTGTTTACTACAAAGCAGGCAATCGAAGAGGAAGAACGCGGTGAGCTGGTCTCACGCACAATCCTAGACGAATTTGACCAACCAATCGGTACAATCAGTTTACTCGATATCGAAGGACAGTATGGGTTTCTCGGTACATGGTTAGGTAAACCGTATCATGGGAAAGGTTATAACAATCTTGCAAAAGAAGCATTTTTTGCAGAACTATTTTTTGATCTTGATTTCGAAAGTGTCTTCATGAAGATCCGCAAGACTAACATCCGTTCACAAAAAGCAGCGGAAAAACTGCCTTATGCTTTTTGCGCCGATGCATTACGACCGGCTTTACTCGAACAGCTGAATACCGGAGAAACTCAATTTACACTCTACGAAGTCTCCAAATCCAGTTTTCAAATGTATATCCACGGCCGCGAATTCGAAACGGTCTACGAACAACAACTCGAAGCATGAGAGGCACCTGCCTCTTGTGCTTTTTTGTTCGTACTTTTGATGCGGATCGAAAGCTTCAAATGGTATGATAATAAGGAAAATTCACCTGTCGGAAGAAGCCATCCCCTCTTCCCATATGAAATGGAGTGATTAACTGATGCCAGAACAATCCTTTAAAATACTTGTCGTAGATGACGAAGCACAAATGCGTGATCTGCTTGTCTCAAATCTTCAAAAAGAAAACTATCAGACGACGACGGCTTCGAACGGTCAAGGAGCACTTGATTTAATGCAGCGTGATACCTTCCATCTCGTTTTGCTGGATGTCATGATGCCGGAAATGGACGGTTTGACGGCTTGCATGCGAATCCGTGAATTCTCGAACGTCCCGATCATCATGCTGACGGCCCGTTCGGACGAACTCGACCGGATTCACGGTCTGAAAATCGGGGCCGATGACTACATCACGAAACCGTTCAGCCCACGTGAACTATTGGCCCGGATCGAAGCGACGCTGCGCCGTTCCCATCGTTTTACGGTCGATCAATCAGCGACGTTGACGATCGGCAAATTGGAGCTTGATACAGAAAGCCGCAGTGTCCACGTCAGCGGAAAACCAATCAGCTTAACGCGGAAGGAATTTGACTTACTCCATTTGTTTGTCCAAAACAACGATAAAGTCTTTTCACGCGAACAGTTGCTCGACCAGATTTGGGGCGCCGACTATATCGGAAACTTGCGGACAGTCGATACCCACATCAAAACACTCCGTCTGAAACTCGGTGAAGCCGGCGGCTCGATCCAAACGGTCTGGGGCATCGGATATAAATTCGAGGAAGTATGATTAAGCGGTATACCATTCGCCGTCGGATTTGGATTACGATTTGGTTCACAAGTGTTTTTTCTGCCGTCCTGTTTGTTTTATTGACATTTTACCTCTATGACCGGTTTTACCTGCAAACACAGGAAGACTTGTTGCTCAACCGGGGTGAAAAACTGATTAACATCTATGAATCAGAAGGACTTTCCGGTGCGTTTTATGACGGGATGACGTATACGAATGAATTAACGGAATCCAAAGTCTTTTTCATCGACTTTCTGAAGAAAAATCCGGCCGGCCTCCGGTTCTTGACGAATGCGGATATTGAACAGTTACGCAATGGTGAAACCGTCGTCTCCAGTCGAACCCATCCGATTGAAGGAACGGACATCCTGATGACCGGTTTTCCCATTATTGAAAACAACCGGCTCGTCGGGACGTTGATTCTCTATTTGGAGCTCGGTCAAATCAGTGAACCGTTCCGACCGCTTCGCCTGATGATCTTCTTCATGATTGGTCTGATCGTGTTGAATCTCGTCATTTTCGGTCGGCAGATCATTGATACGATCATTCGTCCGCTAATTGACATGAAACGGGCCTCAACCGTCTACGCCCAAGGAGATTTTGCCTATCGAATTCCGATTCAATCCGATGATGAAATCGGTGAACTGGCAGAAACCCTGAATAAGATGGCAGAATCCCTCGGTGAAGTGGATGAACAACGTAAGGAATTCTTGGCGAACGTCAGTCATGAATTGCGGACTCCCCTGTCCTATATCCGGGGATATACAGAAATGATGCAGGATAAAGCACTGGATGAAAAAACACGCGATCAATATTACCAAATCATCGAACGGGAAACGGAACGGTTGCAACGTCTCGTCAATGATCTGCTCGATCTTGCCCAGTTGGAACGGGATTCGTATCCAATGACAAAACAACCGCTTGTCTTCAGCCAGGTTTTGGAAGATGTCGTCTACCGGATGGAACCGATCGCGAAGGCGAAAGGTGTATCCATCGTCACTGACTTTGATCCAGGTCAAATCGTCCTTGGTGACAATGACCGGCTTGAGCAAGTGATCGGAAATCTGCTGGACAATGCCTTACGTTACACGCCTGCCTCGAGACATATCTATCTGTCGACAAAAACAGACGGCGAACAGACGATTTGTTCGATTCGAGACGAAGGAGAAGGCATTCCACCGGAACATTTGGAGCGTTTAACGAAACGGTTTTACCGTGTTGATAAATCACGGACACGAAAGGACGGCGGAACGGGTCTCGGTCTTGCCATCACAAAACACATCATCGACCGGCACGACGGAACGATTTCCTTCGAATCCGTGCTCGGACAAGGAACAACTGTTTTGATTACGTTACCGTTGTTGCCGGACGAAGACGACGGATTTTCCTAATATCATTTCGTCAGTCCGGAAACGATGTTGACTTGATCTGTTAAAGGGTGAAAGGAAGTTTTACTATCGAAGCCATACTCCTTGATTGGTTGCAACGGACAGAAATGTTTGCTGTACCAATCAGTCTTTTAGTCAGTGTCATCATCAGCCTGTTCGGTGTTTTACCGAGCGCCTTCGTCACGGCAGCCAATCTACTGTATTTCGGTTTTTGGCAAGGTTTGATGCTATCGTTTCTTGGCGAAGCCCTCGGTGCCGGCGTTGCCTTTTACGTGTATCGTTACGGTATCCGGCGGGTCGAACCGTTGATTCAATCACCGTTCATCTTGAAGTGGCTTGAAAAACTGACGGCGCAAACCGGTTGGGACGCCTTTTGGACAATCATCTTTTTGCGACTGTTACCGTTCGCCCCTTCCGGTCTCGTCACGTTTTTAAGTGCGACAAGCAGCGTCTCACCGGTGATTTTTTTAACTGCCAGTACCATCGGGAAAGTACCGGCACTTGTCATCGAAGCCTTTGCCGTCAACGAATTGATTGAACAGGATTCCATGATTCCTTGGTTGATTGCCGGATTGTTTGCGGTGTTCTACCTGATATATCTTTATAAAAAACGGTTGCATCGATCGAGGGATATCGATTGATGCAACCGTTTTCTTCGTATACTGTTATAGACGTAACTAAAGGAGGAAACAACATGGAATTACGTTCATTCGGCAATACCGACATCCAGGTCTCACCGCTTGGATTCGGTGCCGGTCATATCGGTTCGGAGGACTTATCCGATCAGGAAGCAAGTTATATCCTCCATCAAGCATTGGATACGGGCATTCGTTTATTTGATACTGCTCGCGGCTACGGCTTATCCGAAAAGCGGCTCGGTCACTTTTTAAAACAGCGTCGCCACGATGTCGTGCTGTCGACGAAGGTGGGATATGATGTCCCGCGCACGGAAGATTGGACGTTTCAAGCCGTCGCCGGCGGGATTGACCAGGCTCTTTTGATGATGCAAACAGACTTTATCGATATCGTTCATTTACATTCCTGCAGTAAGGAAATACTGGCTCAAGATGACGTCATCGAGGCACTTGAACGGGCAAAACAGGCCGGAAAAGTCCGCCTGATCGCGTATTCCGGTGACCGGGAAGATTTAGACTATGCCATCACGACAGG
The DNA here is from genome assembly GCF_033342815.1 of Exiguobacterium artemiae. Taxonomy (GTDB): domain Bacteria; phylum Bacillota; class Bacilli; order Exiguobacteriales; family Exiguobacteriaceae; genus Exiguobacterium_A; species Exiguobacterium_A artemiae_A. The sequence continues at coordinate 117,885 of NZ_JAWPEN010000007.1, read as the reverse complement.
ACGGTTCGACAGTTTTCAAACGTCTGTTAGTTTATACGATCAACGGGCACTAACTGATTCGATTCCACTGATTCATCAGCAACAGAAAGGTATCATCGCCAAACGTCCGATTGCCAATGCACCATGGCGGTTCGCGTCCCGTCCGGTCGGACAATATGTCGAACCATACTGGGAACGAGCACAGCAGCTCGATTTCCCGCTTGAAGAAGCTTCTTGGCTTGAAACCGCACTCCGGTTTACCGTTTTTGAACCCGGTGTCACAAGTGCCATCATCGGCACGGCCAGTCCGGAGCATCTGGCCCAAAATATCCGCTTGTTGGAAAAAGGACCTTTACCGGCAGAACGGGTCGCTGATCTTAAACGACGTTTTCAGGAACAGGATGAAAATTGGCTGCAACAAACTTAAATAGATCGCAAGACAAAACAAAAAGGAAAACGGCTTAGTCGCCGTTTTCCTTTTTTCATAGAGAGATCGGTTCTCTTACCCGTTCGGTCCGTTTAAAACTTTTTCTTTTTCTTCTTTTCCAAAACGACGATGGCTTCGACGTGTGCCGTTTGTGGGAACATATCGTACGGCTGGATATAGCTGACTTTGTAGCCGGCTTTCATCAGATGATCGCAATCACGTGCCAAAGTTTGCGGATTACACGAAACGTAAATGATTTTTTTCGCTTTTGACGAAATCATCGCGTTTAATAATTGTGTATCACACCCTGAACGAGGCGGATCGACGATGAAGACGTCCGGAATACAGCCTTCTTTCACCCAACGCGGAATCCATGTTTCTGCTTTTCCGACCACGTACTGGGCATGATTAAATCCGTATTGCTTCATGTGTGCCGTTGCATCTTCGACGGCTTCCTCGACGATTTCCATGCCGCGGACTTCTTTTGCACCGCTTGCAATCCAAAGACCAATCGACCCGACACCTGCATAGGCATCGACGACACGTTCTTCACCCGTCAAGGCTGCCGCTTTGACGATCTCACCATACATCCGCTCGGCTTGTTCCGGATTCAACTGGAAAAAGGCACGCGGTGACAGTTGGTACGTAAACTCACCCATTTGTTCTTCGATCCGTTCCACTCCGCGTAAAATTTCCGTTTGTTCCCCAAAGACGCGTGAAGTCATTTTGTCATTGATGTTCAAGGCGACTGAGATAACGCCCGGAATATCATAAATATCGCGTGATAAACCTTCAAGATCCTTAAAACCATCTTTAAACGCAACCAGCACGACTTGAATTTCGCCCGTCTTGATGCCGGTCCGAACGACAATATTCCGGATGACACCGTCTTGTTTCGCTGAGTTATAGACCGGTACATTGTAGTCATTTAAAATTTTCGTCACGGCGTTGTTGACGCGTAACGTCTCTTTGTTTTGAACGATACACTCGTCGATTGCCACCAGACGGTTCGAGTTCGCTGAATACAATCCGCTGACGATTTGTGTTCCTTCTTTTCCGACGGCAAACTGCGATTTATTCCGGTATTCCCATTCTGTCGTCCCGATCGTCGGGCGGATATCCGATTTCTCGACATTCAGCTTCGTCGATTTTGTAAAGGCATTTCGGACCATGTCTTCTTTATAACGGAGTTGTCCTTCATAACTCATATGTTGGAGCTGACATCCGCCGCATTGGCTGTAAATTGGACACAGCGGCGTTACACGATCCGGTGAACGGACATCCCGCTTCAAGATTTTTGCATTTGCAAAATTGTTATGGATTTCCGTAATTTCAATTTGAGCGGTTTCTCCGACGAGCAAACCTGGAATGAAGACGATTTGTCGTTCGAGTGTCGCGATTCCTTCTCCGTTAATTCCCATGCGTAAGCAGGTTACGGAACGAACTTCGCCTACCTGTAGTTTAATTTTTGTTGTCATCTGATCCATCCTCTCCATGATCCAAATCAAAAAGCGGTCATTTCGAACCGCTCTCTGATTCCTCATGTTCCTTCATATCTTTTGCATAACGAAGCACCTTGGCTTTCAACTGATCCAAGGAGACGGCTAAACGTTCCAAATCCTCAATATCTGATGTTTCATCCAATGAATCAATCGTATGGCATAAAAGCTGCATTCTTGATTTTAGCACATTCATCTGCCCAAGTTTATCAGTTCTTGCTTTTCCCATTATTCTGACTTCCTTTCTTGTTCTTTATTCCTGTATGCATTTAGCATACGATACGTAGTGGAACCTTATAAAGGAGGAAAATGTATCATGTCATTAAAATCACCCATCACCATCAAAAATGATCCGTGGGAAGCGTACCGTGATATCGAACAGTATGGACAAGCCCGACTGACGAACATCGAAGTCACGACGACAACCCTTTGTAACATGCGCTGTGAACATTGTGCCGTCGGCTATATGTTGTCAAACAGCGAAACACCCACCATCCCGGTCGAACTGCTCATCAAGCGATTGGATGAGATTGAGCACCTGCGTGCCTTTTCCATTACAGGCGGCGAACCGATGCTATCGATGAAATCGGTCCGGGAATATGTTGTGCCTTTACTTAAGTATGCCCACGAACGGGGAGCTAAAACCCAAATCAATTCAAATTTAACACTTCCCCTTTCCCGGTATGAGCTGATCATCCCGTATCTTGACGTCTTACATATTTCTCATAACTGGGGAACCGCAGACGATTTCATTGATGGCGGATTTGCAATGATGGAACGGAAACCGTCGCGTGAAGCCCGGACAAAGCTGTTTGAACAGATGAAAGAAAATGCCCGGATTCTAAATGCACGCGGCGTCCTCGTTTCTGCCGAGACGATGATTAACAAACGAACACTGCCGCACCTCGAAGCCATCCACCAGGAAATCATCGAAATGGGATGCGTCAGGCATGAAGTACATCCTATGTACCCCGCCGATTTCGCCTCGATGATTGAAGCCGCGAGTCTGGATGAAATCCGTGACGGCATCCACCGTCTGCTTGATGTCCGGGATCCGGACGTCTGGATGCTGTTCGGGACACTGCCGTTTTATGCCTGCTCGATGAAAGAAGAAGATTTAGCGCTTCACCGTCGCCTGCGTCAGGAACCAAACGTTTCCGTCCGCAATGATCCCGACGGTCGTTCACGTCTGAACGTCAATATCTTTGACGGCGAAATCATTGTGACCGACTTCGGTGACGAACTCGCATCACTCGGAACGATTCATGACACGTCATTTAACGAAGCGTATGCGGTGTGGAAGCAAACAGAACTCAATCAGAGTTTATCCTGTCACTGTCCTGCCGTTCAGTGCCTCGGTCCAAATGCACTCGTCAAAAATGCCTACTATCCGGAAGTCGATTTCCTAAAACAATCCAGTCGTCTGTAAGCAGGTTTGAGTCTCTTTTAAAACGGGAAAAGTTTGTCACAAAGTCGCCACACTTTCCTTGTTCGAAGGGGGTTTCAAAATGGAATGGCTTGTTGGAATCGTTGCAATTATTGGGATGTTCAGTATGGTACTTGGAATCATGATGATCGGGATTCGGGCGTCTCACAGTATCGAACACGATGAAGTGTTTGACCAAACGGACTGGGACGAACATCTTCTACACATGCCCCGCCCGACACGCTTTGAACAAAATAAACCATAACCGTGTGACATGCCCCGGTGTACAATCGTACAGCCGGGGCATGTTATGCTTAAATAAAAAAGGAAAGGCAGTTGTTTGTTTTGTCGCGTCGCTTTGCTTTGATTCTTTCGATTGTATTCATTTCCGGTTTCACCCAAGGATTACTGATCCCATTGCTTTCTATTTTGCTCGAACGTCAAGGAACACCTGCTTACATAAATGGACTAAGCGCTGCTGTCCTGTATATCGGCGTCATTGTTGCCGCACCATTGATGGAAAAACCGTTGCGCCGACACGGTTATGTACCTGTCATCTCGTTTGGTCTCGCATTAGTAGCGGTTGCTGTATTTGCGTTCCCGCTGATTCCGAGCGTTCTCGCTTGGATGGTGTTACGATTTGCAGTCGGCTTCGGGGATCAAACCCTCCATTACGGTTCTCAAGTATGGGTCACATCGATTACACCCAATCATAAACTCGGCCGGACGATGTCTCTGTACGGCATGGCCTTTGGTCTCGGTTTCGCTCTTGGTCCACTCGCAGCACCGCTTGTCGACTGGATCAGTTGGCTGCCGTTCGTTCTGACCGGAACATTAACCGTTCTCGTCTTGATTGCTTTAAGACGGTTACCGAATGAAAAACCGTCTGATATCATGCCAGAAGAACTTCAGTCCGCTGCTTCCCGTTACCGTCTTGTCCTGACGAGCGCTTGGTTTACATTGTTACCCGGCTTCACCTATGGTTTTTTGGAAGCGACCTTAAATGCCAGCTTCCCGGTCTTCGCAACACGAAACGGTTATGAACTATCTCAGACAAGCAGTTTAATTACGACATTTGTCGTCAGCTCTTTATTGATGCAATTACCCCTCGGACGTCTCGCTGACCATTTTGGAAAACGACGGACGCTGATCACCGTCCTCAGTATCGGAGCGTTTGCATTTTTGGCAGCTTGTTTTTTCTTTCAAAGTTACGGAGCATTATTTATGATTTTTGCTGTCAGTGGCATGGCACTCGGCTCGACTTATTCACTCGGCGTTGCTTACATGACAGAACAGTTACCCAGTCATCTGTTGCCGACCGGTAACCTGCTTGCCGGGATTTCATTCAGTCTCGGTTCAATTCTCGGTCCGATTTCCGGTAGCTTGTTCGTCATGTTACCGCCGGGATTCTACTTTATTTTGTTTGTCCTGGTTCTCGCGACACTCGCTTATCTGCTTTTTCGGTCAAAGACTACACCCCGCTCGCTGTAAACAGATAAAGATACTGAATCAAAAAGAAATCACTCGTTCTTTCACGCCCTTTCCTCAGGCGAGACACAAGCCAGTTTCCCTGCTTCATTTAGCGGGTCTTGTTTGTCTCTGACAGCGCAAAAATGCGCTTTTCCCTGTAGGAGTTGCGTGAAGCGAGTGATTCTTTTTTTACAAGATGAGGGTGGCAGAATTGGAATCTGCCACCCTCATCTTTGCAGGAACTGACCTTTGAGTCAGTTCCATTCTATTTCACGATTCCTTCTTGCCGAAAACTGTGCCAGAGCTTATCGTCGATTGCATACGGTTGTTCTTTTGCCCGTTTCAATTCTTCCGTTTCCAGCAAGACGACGACCTCTCGACCGTTGATTGACCAAACGGAGTCGTACCCTCTTTCCGCCTCAATGATTTCCACACCGACATCTCCATGCGTCTCCTTTAATTGTTGACTGACACAAGTAACGACAAACCGGGCAAACTCATCCCGCGGACGACGGTTGGCAATGATCTTTCGAACGATCTCATTCCGTTCCAATTCTCTCATCTCCTCTCGTTTTTTAGTTGCACTAGCCTTTGCAGCAAGGCCGAATCGGTGGTTTTATGACCGTACAGAAAAAGCCGAACGAGTCGGCTTAGCAACGAACGATTAAAAATAACAGATTGATTGAGACTATTTTTGCACGATTCAGAATCTTCGTCAACCGCGCTTTTGAAACCAGACCGGTAGATAGGTCGAGACCAAAATACCGGCGACTACAAATACTAATCCAAGGCATGCCTGGGGTGGAATCGATTCACCGAGAATGAGTGCGGATAACGTCACACCGTAAATCGGTACAAAAAACATAAACAATGACACCCGGCTGACCGGATTGTATTTCATCAAGAGATTCCACAATGTAAATCCCGTCGCTGACAAGAATGCTAAATAGATCAGCATCCAGACGGTCGTACTGGTGAAGTTAAACGGGAACCAGTCTCCATTCAAGACCGCTCCGACGATGAATAAACCGATTGATCCAATGACCATGGCCCAACCTGTCATCGGTGCAACCGGATAACTGGCCGAATATTCCTTGGCGATTAAATTTCCGAATGCCCCGGAAATCATCGCTAAAATCAACAGGATTTCTCCGGCACCAAACGAAACACCGGCAGACCCTTGCGGCCAGTTCGCTAAAATGACGCCTGTAAACCCTAAAAATAAAGCGAGTCCCTTAAATCGATTTAACCGGTCATCTTCATACCGGAAATGAGCGAGCAACATTTGAAAGAAGGAAGTCGATCCGGCAATGATTGATCCTTGCACGCCTGTTGATAAGGAAAGCCCGATGTAAAAAAACACATACTGGAGAAACGTCAAGAAGAAACCAAGCCGGCTGTAAGCGAGTGTCCGCTTTTTCAACGTAATCGGCTGTTTAAATATCAGGACGCTGACAATCAGCAATAAGACACCGGCTAGGAAAAAACGGTAACTGGCAAACAACAGCTGTTCTCCATATTCGGTTGAGGTGATGGCAAGTAAAGCATAACTTTTTTTAATGAAGGGAAAGGCACTTCCCCAAAGAAAGGTCGTCACTAAAGCGAGCACAACCATACCAAATCGATCGGTCAATATTTTTTTCATTTTTACTGATTCCTTTCCTGTTCCTTTTGACATAGACATGGTATAGTAGTTTTACAGATAATAATTATTATAATCTAGCGACAATGAAACTCATTATCATTCATGAGAAAACGTTGGTAATTAACATTCTCATTGTTTTAACATAATGATTTCTTTTCTCATTTAGACTTGAAAGGAGTTTTCCCATATGACTACCTCTACTACTACTGATGTCCATCAGCGTTCCGCTCTCCGCCATGCTTGGGAGGAACATCACGAATTGATTTTAGCACTCTTTAGTGGAATATTGATTTTAATTGCCTACACACTTGAAAAGCTCAACATTCCGGCTACCGGTTATGTCACGCTTTATCTCTCCGCTTATTTGATCGGCGGTTATGCGAAAGCAAAAGAAGGTTTAACCGAAACGTATCATGATAAAACCTTAAACGTAGAATTGTTGATGATCTTGGCTGCGATCGGTGCAGCGGCGATCGGTTACTGGATGGAAGGTGCTATCTTGATTTTCATCTTTGCTTTATCTGGTGCCCTTGAAACCTATACGATGAATAAAAACGAACGGGCATTACAGAGTTTGATGTCCTTGCAACCGGAAGAAGCTACTCGTTTAAACGCTGACGGTAAGCTTGAAGTTGTGGGTCTTGAGCAATTGGTTGTCGGCGAACTGGTCTACGTCCGTCCCGGGGAACGCATCCCTGTCGACGGAACGATCATCCGCGGTCAAGCCGCCATTGAGGAAGCCTCGATTACAGGCGAATCAATCCCTGTCGAAAAGCATGTTGGGGATACCGTCTATAATTCGACCGTCAATATGAATGGTGTTTTGACGATTGAGATGACGAAAGCTGCGGACGAGTCGTTGTTCCAAAAAATCATTCATATGGTTCAAAACGCTCAAAGCGAGCAATCACCCTCTGCACAATTCATTGAGCGGTTCGAAAGCCGTTACGTCAAAATCGTCTTACTCGTCGTTGCTTTGATGATGGTCGTCCCCCACTACTTAATTGGTTGGACATTTGAAACGAGCATTTACCGGGCTATGATTTTGCTTGTCGTCGCTTCTCCTTGTGCGTTGGTCGCTTCGATTACACCAGCTGCTTTGGCAGCAATCGCCGCCTCTGCCCGAAACGGTGTTTTATTTAAAGGTGGTGCACATATCGAGACACTCGGACAAGTCGATACGATCGTCTTTGATAAAACCGGAACATTAACGACCGGAAAACCTATCGTCACGGAAAGCCATTATGCTGACGGAGTGGATGCATTTGCCGTCAAACAAGCGGTCGCATCCATCGAAGCACAATCGAATCATCCGCTCGCACAAGCGATTGTCACGCATTTAAAAACGGATATCATCGAGCCATCCACTTTTAAGGATGTGACCGGCTACGGAATCGAAGCCACGGTTTCCGGTCAGACATACCGGATCGGAAAATATGCATTCCACGAAGGATTAGTTGATCCTTTCCTATCGATGGAACAGACCTTAAAAGAACAAGGAAATACGATAGTTTATGTCAGTAACGGACAATCGATCATTGCGCTTTACGCATTACGGGACACGATTCGTCCCGAAGCCAAGACAGCCATCACCTCTTTAAATGCTCTCGGTATCACGACGATCATGTTGACCGGAGATAATCCGGTGACTGCCGCTGCGATTGCTAAAGAAGCAGGTCTGACGGATTATGTAGCGGAATGTCTTCCTGAAGACAAAGTCCGTTATATCAAGCAGTATCAGACTGAAGGAAAAACAGTTGCGATGGTCGGAGACGGAATTAACGATGCTCCCGCCCTTGCCTTGGCTCACGTCGGGATTGCAATGGGTGAAGGAACCGATGCTGCTCTTGAGACAGCCGATGTCGTCTTGATGAAAAACGATTTAGGACGCCTTGCTTACGCCGTCAACAAGGCGCGTAAAATGAATCGTGTAGTCAAACAGAATATCACGCTCGCTATCGGTGTCATCTTGTTACTAATCATTTCGAACTTGTCACAGTTCCTCATCATGCCGTTTGCAGTAGTCGGTCATGAAGGTTCTACCATTCTCGTCATCTTGAACGGATTACGCCTGCTCCAAAAAGATACGCCGTCTCAGAAAATTCACGCTCCGCTTTCAAAACAAGCGGCAGCTTAATCCAATTAAAAAGCATCTACCATCGGATTACCGACGGTAGATGCTTTTTTGATGCAACCGATTAAAACGCGGGACGATTTGAAATCAGCCAAATGTATTGGTTGGAATCGAGTCTAAATCCGCCTGTTCTTTTAATCGTTTTTCTTCCATTTTTTGCGGATCCGCTTTTTTCATGAACCGTTCCCATGAGGCGTTCAGCTCAGATCCAAGTAAAATGATGAGTCCTGTAAAATACAACCACAACAGTACAATGACGACACTTCCGAGTGAACCGTATGTTTGGTTATAGTTCGAGAAATTCGAGACATAAAATCCGAATCCAACCGATAACAATTGCCACACGATGACGCCAAAGACAGCTCCCGGAATGGCTTCCTTAAATGTAATGGGACGTTTCGGCGCGACGCGGTAAAAAATCGACAAAATCAGAATCAACAGTACAGTGGAAATGGCATACCGCAATACCGTCAGCAGAATTTTTTGTCCCATATCGATCGGAATGACAAAGTTGGCTAAGTAGCTGATAATCGGACCGCCCAGAACGTTCAAAACGATTAGTAACAACATACCAATACCAAGAACAATCGTTAAAATCAATGCGATTCCACGGGCTGCAACGAATCCGCGCGGTGAGAAGTCTCCGTACGCATGGTTAGCAGTCGTAATCAGACGATCGACACCTTTTGACGCCGACCAAATGGCAAGAATCGCACCGACGGACAAGAGACCGCCCTGTGGTTCTTTAATGGCCTGGAAAATGACATCGGTAAACGTGTTAACCGACCCACCCGGCGCTAAATCACGAATTTGGGATTCAAGCGTCTGTTGATCAATGTCAAAGAATGATAATACTGAAATAACAAAAATGATACCTGGAAAAATGGATAAAAACCAATAATACGCGAGTGTTCCTGCATAATCCGTAATGTTGTGATCGGACATCCGTTGCTTTAGATTCAGGGCTAATCCTTTAGGATCACGTGTATGCGCCATCGTCATCTCTCCTTCATAAAAAAGAGGCAGTCTAGGACCACCTCATTGTCTTACTATACTTTTTCCCTGTTTATTTTAACTAAAACCTCAATTATCCTTGAGCTCGATATTATAGAAACGATCCGTCATCTTAGCCAATTCCTGCACAAGCGATGTCGGACGAATCGGTAAATCGGTTAACGCTTCACGTTTGATCCACAACGGTGTATACCCGGACGACTGATCTTCGAATTCTTCTCCGGTTCCCGTCCCGAATACACCACCCGTTATTTTTGCCCAATAATACGGATTTTCCAAGCCGTTAAAGTGAACGTTCGCAGCAACACCTTCAAGTTCTACGTCCACACCAAGCTCTTCATGGGCTTCCCGAATCGCCGTCTCTTCCAGTGTCGCTCCAGCTTCCCGTCCACCGCCGGGGAATACATAATACGTTTCACCCGGCTTATCCCGACGAATCAAGGCAACTTCGTCTGCTTCATTGATTAAAATAATCGCACTTCTTTGAATCGGCATTGATTCTCCCCCTCACAATCTGAGGACTCAACGAATGGTCTCAAGCATTTCTGGAATCAGTCCGTTTTCCGTGGATGCAATGACTTGTGCGGCAACTTTCATTCCAAGCTGTAGTGCCTCTTCTGCCCGCTTCGATTCCGTCAATTCGGAAAGAACAGCGGAAAAGAATGAATCTCCTGCACCTGTTGAGTCGACTACTTTCACTTTTTTTGTCCCGACGTGACCGGAAGTCGCCGTCCGGCGATCGACATAAACAGCACCTAACTCACTCATCGTGACGACGGTAAAGGGTGCTCCTTTTTTCGCCAGTTCGTTCGCTACATGGATTGCGTCTTCTACTGTCACAATCGATAAATCCGATAAAATTTCAGCTTCTTCGCGGCTGCAGATGAATCCTGTGAATCCTTGCAACAGATGACGGTTGCGTTCAATTACACTCAAATGTCCACAGACACCGTAAAGCGGTAACTCCATTTTACGGCAGATGTGAATCAATCGTTCAAGCACTGTAACCGATAAATCCAAATCGATTGCGACTGCGTCCACTCCGTCAAGCGCATAGACAGATTGGCGAAGAATGGCTTCTTCGAGGAGTTTGGCGTCCGGTTGTTTGGAAATCGACGTCTGCAAATCTCCTTCATTGTCCATCACCGCAAGCCACATTCCCATTCCATGATCTTCGAGCATCTCCACATGATCGACGTTGGCTCCGTAAGATTTTAACTCTTCCAGTACCCCGACACCAATTTGATCGTTCGTAACCGTCGAGATAAAACGAACATCATTTCCGAGAACAGCAAGATTTTGTGCTACGTTCCGCCCTGTACCACCGTTCGAGAAGGTGATATCCCCGACGTTTTTGGCATCCTTATGCAAAGGCGCAAACGAAGTTCCTTTTATGTCGACGAATACTTTTCCGATTACCGCAATTTTATTCATTCCTGTTCCACCTCTAAAAAAATTTCATGAACCCGAAGGATTTTATACGCGTTCTAGGCACATTGCTTCCATTATAGTAAAATTTCAAAACTGTTACAACCAATCAAACCCTTGACTGTACCAACAAAAAAATCCCGACGAAGACAGTTTTATCCGTCCATCATTCGGGATTCCGTTCATAAAAGCAGTTTTCCGGTCACAAATTGGCAATCGTCAAACTGATCGCAAGCAATAATCCGAAAATCGTATTGACCTTTCCGGTCTGTGCCATACCCGGCATCAATTCCTGCGGCGGAAGATCACGCCAGAACAATTTTACGGCTTTGATCATCAGTGGAATGCTCAAAAGAGCAAGCAGTGCCCACCAGGTGACGTTAAAGACCAGTACAGCAATCAAAAGTGAGACGATTGCAGCGGCAAAAAAGGCAATCAGGACGTAAACGGCTTTTTGGTGCCCAACTAAACAGGCGATTGTCTTTCGGCCGTTGACTTTATCATTGTCGAGATCCCGTATGTTATTTGCGAGCAAAATCGATCCGATTAAAATCGATACCGGAATCGAAATTGCGATTGCTTCCGTCGGAACATAACCGATCTGCAGATAAGCTGAAATCGCGATGATGACATAGCCCATGAAGAAACCGGCGACGATTTCCCCGAATGGTGTGTAGGCGATCGGTAACGGTCCGCCTGTATAGATGTAACCAACAAACATCGACACGATACCGATTAGCAGTAACCACCATGTTGTTTCAAGACACAAATAGATACCAAGCAAGGCCGAAATACCATACAACGAGAAGGCAAACGCCAAAATCGTTCCCGGTTTAAAACCGTCACGGACAATCGATCCGCCGATTCCCACCGAGTCTTCCGTATCAAGCCCGCGCTTGTAGTCGTAATATTCATTAAATAAGTTCGTCGCAATCTGAATCAGCATCGATGCGATCAACATGGCAAAAAACAGATCCATCCGTAACGATTCGATCCGCGGTGCCACAATGGCCGTTCCGACGACGACAGGTACAAAACTTGCCGTCAGCGTATGTGGTCGTGTCATTCGCCAGTATACAGCGATTGATTTATTCATATAATAAACCCCTTTCCTGTCTAAGTGTATCGGGTTTCGTTTTTTACTGTCAATGCTCAATCCAAGATAGCTTATTCCTTCTTTTTTTCACATAAAAAGTTTACACTGAGAATAAGTGAAACGTATCACAGTATCTTTAGACTAGGGGGCAATGAGCGGTATGGCCTACGCTCAACATGAGCTTAAACAATGTATTGAACGTGCTGTTGGTCATGCGAATGCATATCAACGGTCTATCATCGCCGCGTATTCTTGGAATGTCGAGGCGCAGGATGTTAGTGCACTGTCATTCGGGACAGAAGAACGCTTTTATTTTACGACACCTGATCGATCGATGCGCGCCATCGGTTTTGGTATTACGCAACAATTAAAAACAGCAGGACAGGACCGATTTTTACGGATGCAGTCCATGTGGTCAAATTTGAATCGGGATCATGTCGGCACCGATTTATTTGCCTTTTGCGGCTTCTCTTTTTCGGAACTGAAACACACTGAATTTCGTTGGTCTTCTTTTGGAGAAGCATCAATGACCATTCCGAAGTATCTTTACCTGGAACAAGATGGTCGTACGACGGTAACGGTTTTTGCGTTCGTTGAACCGCAATCTAACGCAGAAAAAATCCTCAATCAGTTGGCTGTCGAATATGCAGAACTGCATACTCCAAAATCCGACCGGTTTGTGACCCGGATTCGACTGACCCGTGACGGAAATGATGCTTTCGAAGCTTCTTTCCATCAAGCGACACAACTCTTAAAAACATCACTCAAAAAAATCGTCTTGGCCCGTGAAGTCGTCTACGAACTTGATCAACCAATCGACTTGGCAGGACTTGTCCAGGAACTCGAATCATCGCAGCCGGGCAGCTATATCTTCTTCTTTCAACCAACGGCAGACGAAGCTTTCCTTGGTGCGACACCGGAACGATTGATTTTAAAATCCGGTCTTGAACTTAAGACAGCCGCCGTCGCCGGATCTGCTCCTCGACATGCCATCGAGACGACAGATACCGCACTCGGACAGTCGCTGTTACAAGACGACAAAAACCGTCACGAACATGCGATTGTCGTTGATTCGATTGAACAGACACTTCAAGGACTCTCAACGACGATCGACAAACCGGATGAACCGATGTTGCTGAAGAATCGCCACATCCAGCATCTGTACACTCCGATCAACGCTACGCTGTCACCTGAAGTCAGTCTCTTTCAGCTGATTGAAAAACTTCACCCTACACCCGCTCTCGGTGGAGAACCAAAAGAGGAAGCCGTCGCCGCCATCCGCGAAATCGAAACGTTCGAGCGCGGCTGGTACGGTTCTCCCGTTGGTTGGATGGACGGACAGGAAAACGGTGAATTCATCGTCGCCATCCGCTCCGGTCTGTTTACCGATCGCTCGGCTGTTCTTTATGCCGGTTGCGGACTCGTCGAAGGATCCGTTCTTCAAAGTGAACTCGAGGAAACCGAAACGAAACTATCACCGATGCTGCAGGCGCTGTCGCATCTCTGTACGATAGAAAAGGATGATATTTATGTTGAGTAAATGGATGCATGCATTAATCGATAATTTGGTGAAAAGCGGTGTCCGGGATTTCGTCATCAGTCCCGGATCCCGTTCGACACCACTTGCCATCGCTGCCTTTCTTCACCCTTTTAGCCGTACCCACGTCCTCATCGACGAACGGTCGGCTAGTTTTTTTGCCCTTGGTTTGACACGGGCGGAGGATGTCTTGCGCCCGGTCGCCTTGATTTGTACGAGTGGAACAGCAGCTACGAATTATTATTCCGCCGTGACGGAAGCCAACATTTTCGAGCTGCCCTTGATCGTATTGACAGCGGATCGTCCCCACGAATTACGTGGTGTCGGTGCGCCCCAAGCAATCGATCAAGTCGCCCTCTACGGGAAACAGGTCCGGCATTCTTTTGATTTGCCGTTACCGGAAGAGACTGCTCTTCCTTACGTCCAGCACGCGGCGGAACGAGCCGTCCTCCTCGCGCTTTCAGAGCCCGCCGGTCCGGTTCATATCAATATTCCGCTTCGGGAACCATTAATTCCAGAACTGGATCTCTTACGAACGGGTCAACCCGTCGGACAACCGGATCAACCACAAGCAGAAAAACATACCGAAAAACTCATTGAAATTTTATCAATCCCGCGTCTTTTGATTGTCATCGGACCTCAAATTTCTCTTGCCGATACACAAATCATTCTGGACTATGCAGACCGTGCACGGATTCCTGTTTTAGCCGATCCTTTGAGTCAAGGGCGCCGTTCTGCCAACGATACGGTTTTCGGCTATTACGATACGTGGTTAAAGGCAACGGCGATTCACGATAAAATCCGACCGGAACACATTTTACGATTCGGTGCGATGCCGACTTCAAAACCGTATCTGCTTTGGTCAAAAGGAATTCCGACGACAGTCATCGGCCATCCCGGAAACTGGCGCGATCCCCAGTTGCAGGCTCATTTTTTAAGCGGTCATCCGAGCCAACTGAAAACTGCTCCTGTCACCGTGCATGAAACCTCTTATCTCGAGACCCTGCAACGGGCAGAGAACACCGTACAGACTGTTTTTTCTTCTCTGGATGCCAATCAGCTGACGGAATACAATGTCGTCCGGGCATTAAATGATTTAACAGACGGCAGTCTGTTTGTTTCGAACAGTATGCCGATTCGGGACTTGGATACCTTTTTACCGATGGGGACACCGCTTCGTATTCTTGCGAACCGGGGTGCCAATGGTATTGACGGCATTCTTTCAAGTGCTCTCGGCGCGACCTTTGAAGCCGAAAATCGTTATCTGCTTGTCGGCGATCTGGCGTTCTTGCATGATATCAACGGATTGCTGATGGCGCGGACTGTTCCGATTACGATTCTGTTAGTGAATAACACGGGTGGCGGGATTTTCAGTTTCCTGCCGCAACAAAATCTCGATCCGGCTTTGTTCGAACCTTTGTTTGGAACAGCACAAGACGTTGATTTCAGTCATCTCGCTGCCGGTTACGGTGTCGAGTATGAACGGATTTCCTCGATTACGCATCTTCAGTCGACCTTGCAACACCAAGCGACTGCGACACGGGTCTTGGAAATCATCACCGACCGTCCGGAGAACGTCCGTCTGCACCGCTCGATTTGGGAGCAGACGAACGAGGCACTGCAGGAGACATTCCGATGAAACTGCGGCATCAGGAATACCATGTCGAGATCAGCGGAAGCGGTCCGCCACTGCTGCTGTTGCACGGTTTTACCGGGAGCAGTGCCACATGGGATCTGTTCGGAAGCCGGTTGCAGTCAGACTATACCGTTTACCGGATTGATTTGCTCGGCCACGGCCGTACCGCTGCTGCACCTTATCAACGTATGCGCTTGACGGAACAAGTAAAAGATTTAAAAAGTTTGCTTGCGACCCGTGATGAAGACTGGTCCGTTCTCGGTTATTCGATGGGCGGACGAATCGCGCTTCTGCTTGCTGCGACATCGAAACAGGTAAAGCAGACGATTGCTGTCAGCACAACTCCCGGTCTCCGGTCGGCACATGAGCGACGATTACGCCGTCAAGCCGACCGGCGTCTTGCTAATCGTTTACTAACAGATGGTTTAGCCGATTTCATCGATTATTGGGAGTCGCTCCCGCTGTTTGCAAGCCAACGTCATCTGCCGGTTGAAGTACAAGAATCGATTCGCCGTGGACGCCTTGCCCAATCACCGGAAGGGCTGGCCGCTTCTTTGATCGCTCAAGGAACCGGCAATATGGCTCCGGTCTGGCATTTACTTGACACTTCCTCGATTGATTGGATTGTCGGAAACGACGATGATAAATTTAAAAAAATTGCCATCGAAGCCGCTCCATCGGAAAAAATTCATTTAATTGAAGGTGCATCACATGCCCCACATATCGACCAACCGGAAAAGTTTGTTACAATAGTAGAGAAACTACTCTTAATTAACTAAATGGGGGAATTGAAATGAGATACGTTCCAGAATGGGCAGCTGCCCGTAGCTACGAAGACATCAAGTATGAAAAATGGAATGGGATTGCTAAAATCACAATCAACCGTCCCGAAGTCCGGAATGCTTTCCGTCCGAAGACGGTTCACGAATTGATCGATGCTTTTTCACGTGCACGTGACGATCAAAACGTCGGTGTCATCGTCTTGACTGGTGAAGGCGACCTTGCTTTCTGTTCAGGCGGCGACCAAAAAGTCCGCGGACATGGCGGTTATGTCGGTGAGGATGAAATCCCACGCTTAAACGTCCTTGATTTACAACGTCTGATCCGTGTTATTCCGAAACCGGTCATCGCTATGGTAGCGGGCTATGCAATCGGTGGCGGACATGTTCTTCATCTCGTCTGTGATTTGACGATCGCAGCAGACAACGCCAAATTTGGACAAACTGGTCCTAAAGTTGGTTCATTCGATGCTGGTTATGGTTCCGGTTACCTCGCTCGCGTCGTTGGTCATAAAAAAGCACGTGAAATCTGGTACCTTTGCCGTCAATACGATGCCCAACAAGCACTTGACATGGGTCTCGTCAATACGGTCGTTCCACTGGCTGATTTGGAGCAAGAAACAATCCAATGGTGTTCTGAAATTCTTCAGCATTCACCAACAGCACTTCGTTTCTTAAAAGCTGCGTTTAATGCCGATTCAGACGGCCTTGCAGGTATTCAACAACTTGCAGGTGACGCAACGTTACTCTATTACACGACAGAGGAAGCAAAAGAAGGCCGTGACGCGTTTAAAGAAAAACGTGATCCTGACTTCGGACAGTTCCCACGATTCCCATAATACAAAAAAGGTTCAATGTCGAAAGACGTTTGAACCTTTTTCGTATCATCATTCAGAAAGGAAGTGACCATCCGTGTATCCTTGGATTTACACGCGTGCCAAAGAACAACCGGATGACCTTGCCCTCATCACGGACAACGAGCGTCTGACCTGGTCTGCCCTTTATACAAAAGCGCATGAACTCGCCAGTTCCTGGGCTCCCTTGTTGTCACGCGGTGACCGTATCGCTTTGTACGGTCCTTCAAGCAGCAGCTATATCATTGCTGTCCATGCGGCTCAATTGCTTGAATTGACGATTGTTCCGATCAATGTCCGTCTGAGCCAAACAGAAGTTCACATGCAACTCCAGCAAGCTGATGTCCGGTTCGTCATCTCAGATCGCCCGATCGATGCACCGGTTAAACGGCTACCGTTTCATGTCGTGAAGCCGGCACCTGATGTTCTCGTCCGGCATATGCCAAAACATTATATTCAGTCGATGTTATTTACAAGCGGAACGACCGGGCGGCCAAAAGCGGTCGAACAGACGATGCTCAATCATTTTTCAAGTGCCATGAATGCGGCCCGTCATACCGGCTCCTATCCGGATGACCGGTTCCTGGTCGTCACGCCGTTATTTCATATGAGCGGTCTCGCCGTCGTTTACCGCTCCGTCATCTATGGTGTTCCACTTATCCTTGAGCCTCATTTTTCACCGAACAAGACTATTACATGGATCCAGACAGAACACATCACACATATTTCTCTCGTTTCCGTCATGTTGGATCGGTTGCTCGAAGCCGGATTACGACGGTTTGATTTACGCGTTGTTTTGACGGGCGGAGGGCCTGTCCCGTTACCGATTCTGACACGGGCGTTAGACCGCGGCATTCCCGTCATGCAAACATATGGTATGACCGAAACTGCTTCGCAAGTGGCGACACTCCTACCGGAAGAAGCCATCCGGAAAATCGGTTCTGCCGGTAAAGCCATCGCTCCGACGGAAATCCGAATCAACCGGTATCAGGAAATTGAAGTCAAGGGACCAACTGTCATGAACGGATATTTCGCTAATCCGGAAGCGACAGCCGCTGCCTTTACTGCTGACGGCTATTTGAAGACCGGTGATCTCGGACGGATCGATGCCGACGGTTACCTGTATGTATTGGATCGAAGAAGCGACTTGATCATTTCCGGCGGTGAAAATATTTATCCGGCAGAAGTCGAAGCCGCCTTATTATCGATCTCCGGCATCGCAGAAGCCGGTGTCGTCGGACGGTTTGATCCGGTCTGGGGTCAGGTACCGGTCGCCTTCATCGTCAGTACGCTGTCAGAAACCGATGTCCGGCATGAAATGGAACGATTACTGGCCAAATACAAATGTCCCGTCAGCTACTTTTACCGTGACACATTACCGCGCAATGCAAACGGTAAACTAATTCGGCGCCAGCTGAAGGAGTCGCTATGACGACGATTACCCTGCGCAGTGCGGAGCTGTTTGACGTCTATCTGACGTTCCGCCAGCCGATGCAGACCGCCATCTCTACGTTGTCGAAACGACGGACAACCATTTTGCGGCTGACCGACCAGGAAGGACGCATCGGCTACGGGGAAGGCGTTGCTTTTGAGACACCTTGGTACACGGCAGAAACACAGGATTCTCTTCGTGCCTTGTCTCCCCTCCTGTACCGGTTGCTTGCTGCAACACCTTTATCCTCGCCCGCTGCCGTTCCTGCACGCTTTCAGCCGATTAAAGGGAATCAGATGGCAAAAGCCATGTTCGACGGGGCTGTTCATGAATTATTTGCCCAAGCAGAGCAGACCTCTCTTGCCGCTTACCTGGGGGGCGACGAAAACCGGTCGATTCCGTGCGGAAAAGCACTTGGCCGCTCCTCGGCCGAGCAAACGGTGGAAGCGGTAGGTCAAGCATTAAACGATGGATTCGAGCGGATTAAGTTGAAACTCGCTCCGACGGATACTGCAGTTTTGGAACAGGTTCGCAAATCTTTTCCGGATGCTCCGTTAATGTTTGATGCCAACGGAAGTTTTCAGTTAGCTGATTTGCCGCTCCTTCAAGAGTGGGATACATTTTCGATGCTGATGATGGAACAGCCGTTTCCTGCTGACGACTGGTTAAGTCATCAGCATGCCGCCTCCTTACTGAAGACACCGCTTTGTCTCGATGAATCCATCCAGACGACACAAGATGCCTTACTGATGCGGACACTGCAGGCCGGTCACATCATTAACATCAAACCGGCCCGTCTCGGCGGTCTGACAGCAGCACTCGATGTTCGGGAGATGACATCCTCGTATTGGTTAGGCGGGATGTTCGAAAGCGGGATCGGACGACGCCAAACGCTGGCTTTTGCCACTTTAGCAGGTCTCGCTTATCCCATCGATATGTCGGGGACCGATCAGTACTTCACGGAAGATCTTCTTGAACAGGACTATATCGTCGAAAACGGAGCCATCCGGTATGCAGAACATCCGGTTTCTCAGGAACGACTCGACCGATTGGCTGTTTCAACAAAAACTCTTTAAAAAAAGGAGTATCATATCCCGTTTTAATCAAGGGATGTGATACTCCTTTTTATTTTCAGTCATTCACAGATTTTGAATCAATCGACTTTCGTTAAAATCTCATATCCGTCTTTTAAGACGATGACGCTATGTTCAAATTGCGAAACGAGACTTTTATTTGGTGTATATAAGGTCCACCCGTCTTTCTCATCTTCCATACAGAACTCGTCGCCGGTCGAGATAAATGTTTCGACGGCAATGACTTGTCCTTCTTTCAACAAATCATTTTCCTCGCGGCTGAAGTAGTTCGAAATCGATTCCGGCTCGCCGTGTAATGTCTTTCCGAGACCGTGTCCCGCCAAGTTCCGGATGACAGTAAAGCCGCTTTTCCGTGTCTCGGCATAAATCGCTTTCCCGATCTGATTGACCTTCGTTCCGGCCTTTACTTTCTCCAACCCTTTTTCAAGGGCGGACAACGAAACTTCGACCAACCGAACATCTTCCGGGCGACGGGCTTGTCCTGCGATAACCGTTTTGCCGGTATCGGAGTAATAACCATTCTTTACGGCTGAGACGTCGACATTGACAATGTCCCCCTCTTTGATGACGTACGCTCCCGGAATACCATGTGCTGCTACTTCATTTACACTGATACAAGTTGCTCCCGGAAAGTCATACATGACGATCGGTGCCGATTCCGCCCCGTGTTCTTTCAGGATCCGTGCCCCGATGTCGTCTAATTCTTTCGTCGTAATCCCCGGTTTGACGGCATCTGCCATCTCATCGCGTGCAATCGCGACAATCCGTCCGATTTCACGTAATGCATCGTAATCATAATCCAACATTATTTATTTCCTCCTCATTCACTCAATCGTTCTTGATATAAATAGTCTGCTGAAATATCAGCAAATAAGAACATCCCATTATTCAGCGGCATACTGAAGGTCCGTGTCTGATCCCCGGAACTGAAGTCGACGTACCGGTCGGATAAATAACCGGTATGCCGTCGTTCCATTGCTACTGTCGTACGGATGAAATACGGTCGGAAACTCCAATTGTATCCTTGATAAAACGAATAACGTTTCCATTCGCCGCTTTTTTTACTGATGTTTGATGACTGCTGGAACCCGTTCGCATCCGTGATGTAGAATCGAATAAATTCCGGCTCCATCTTTTTCGCTAACATCAACAACCAGCTGTCGAGGTCTTCCTCCGGCCTGATGGACTGGCAATATTCGTTGAATCGAACGGTCCAGTCCTGTTCGAGTTGAAACAGCCGGTTCATCTGTTCCCGGTCATATTTATAAAACATTGGAACCTCATGCAGCAGAATGTCCATTCCCGGGCAAGTCGTCACCCAGTCAGGCGTCGTTTCACCGAGTAGGTTCCCCATGTAATATCGTCCGCCGTGCTGCCAGGCATACCGCAATTGACCGAGGTGACTGATGTTTTTGTACAGCAGCGGAGCCCCCAGCTGATCGCAGAGATGTTCCATCGTCTGCAATAAATGCGGATAACTGGCCGAGACCGTTTTTTTCTCAATCATCGATGCCAAATCGACAATCAACATGTCCGGCGACATCGAAAACACCCGTTCGAGACTCGTTGCTTCCGCCCGGTCTAACGCTACCTTCAAACCGGAATTTTGATAATAGGCGACAATCCGGCCAAGACGGTCAAAATCATCGACCTGAACATCCGTCAATGTGACATATAATCGGTCTTCCGGAAAATCGATTTGGGCATCACGCAGAATACTTAAAAAATCTTCGCCGCCGTTCTCAAACAACCAGGCCGGGCGACAGCGGACCAAAACAAACGAATGGGCATCCGTCGGTACTTTTTGAAAGGCATGTCGAATGACATGACTCATCACTTCGAGTTGGTATTCAATCGGTACATCATCTTCTTGAAAAAACGGTTTTAACGGTTCTCCCCGGAAATGGGATTGGATTTCATACCCTTCTACTTTAAAAGGCGCCGCTCCGACAATCGGCTGAAACCAAGCTTCAATTTGTTCCGGATGAACAATGACATCTAAGGCATCCATTCTTCTGCCCCCCTTTTCTCTTGTTCCATCTTATCAAAAAAAGAACCCCTCTGTAATCAGAGAGGTCCTGTCTTTAAAATAAGGTCGTATCTTTTCTGACTGCGATGTACAAATAGACACCAAATGTCGCCGTTAAATAGATAATACTCAGCACGCCGTATTGAATACCGGTTGCCCCACCTTTTCCAATCGCCAAGACAAGAAAGATAATCCCGCCAAACAGAAGCGTTGCTAAAGGAATATAACGGAAGTGCCCTTTCGTCGTCCGCTCACTGATCTGTTTTGTCGCGACGACTAGCACAATGAGACAAATAAATGCCAAAGCGTAGGTAATATACACAAAATTCCGCCCTCTCTATATCGTTCATTGCTCATTTTAGCACGAGATTTCATAAAAAAGAACCGACTTGTCTGTGACAAATCGGTTCAAACTTCTTACTTTTCAAAACGTGGTTTACGTCCACCACGGTTGCGATCACTTTCACTGCGGTTACGGCCAGCGTATCCACCTTCACGACGATCTGATGATGCTGAAGAAGAACTACGGTTTCCTTCAGAAGGACGACCGCCTTCACGGCGCTCCCCACCACGTGGGTTGCTGCCACGGTATCCGCCACTGCTACGGTTAGAAGAAGAACCAGAACCTGATCCACCTTTGTTACCGTAAGGACGACGGTTACCACCGCCACCGTTGCTACCAAAACGTTTAACACGGATTGGTTCGATTGACGAGATTTGAACTGGCGTTGCGTCCGGCTCTTTCGTTAATCCTTTGAGCGCTGCTGAAATCAACTCAACTGCTTCATACTCTTCAAGAAGTTCTTGAGCGAGTGTTGTATACTCTTGTGAGTTTTTCGCTTCTACACGTTTGATCAGTTCTTGTGCAGCAAGTTTCAAGTTACCTTCTAGGATTTCATCAAGCGTCGGTGCATGACGGCGCGACATTTTTTTGTTTGTAACACGTTCGATCGTTTTGATCTGACCGAATTCACGTGGTGTAACAAAAGTAATCGCTGATCCTGTTTTACCAGCACGACCAGTACGGCCGATACGGTGAACATAGCTTTCCGGGTCTTGCGGGACATCGAAGTTGTAAACGTGTGTAACGCCTGTAATATCAAGACCACGTGCCGCTACGTCTGTAGCTACAAGGATATCGATTGTTCCTTTTTTGAAACGACGGATAACTTGGTCACGTTTTGCTTGTGTTAAGTCACCGTGTAAACCGTCCGCCGTGTATCCACGTTGGACAAGTCCTTCAGTCATCTCATCAACACGTTTTTTCGTACGACCGAAGATGATTGAGAGTTCCGGAGAATCCGTATCAATCAAGCGGCAAAGTACGTCGAATTTTTGGTTTTCTTTTAATTCGATGAATGATTGGTCGATGTTTTCGACAGTCATTTCTTTTGCTTTTACTTTGATGTGAGTCGGAGTCGTCATGAAACGATCTGCGATTTTACGAATCTGCGGCGGCATTGTCGCAGAGAATAAAAGTGTTTGACGAGTTGGTGGAAGTGTACCCAAGATTTTTTCGATATCTTCCACGAAGCCCATGTTCAACATTTCATCTGCCTCATCCAAGATAACTGTTTGGACGTGGTCAAGGTTTAATGTTTTACGGTTCATGTGGTCCATTAGACGACCAGGTGTCGCAACGACGATTTGCGGGTTCTTACGAAGCGCACGAATCTGACGGTCGATTTGCTGACCACCGTATACTGGCAAGGCATGAACACGTTTCACTTCACCAATGCGGTTTAATTCTTCTGCAACCTGAATCGCAAGCTCACGAGTCGGTGCAAGGATCAATGCTTGGATATGGCGCGATTTTGCGTCAAGACGCTCAATCGTTGGAATACCGAATGCAGCTGTTTTCCCTGTTCCTGTTTGTGCTTGACCGATTAAGTCAACGCCGCTAAGACCGACTGGAATTGTTTCTGCTTGGATTGGAGTTGCTTCTTCAAAGCCCATTTTTAGGACACCTTTGATAAGTGCCTCACTAAGATTTAATTCACGAAATGTTGTCAATGCTAAATACTCTCCTTTGTCATATGAAAAGCGTCTGCCACTAAACAGACGCTACCGTAACGAATACAATCGACTACCTATTATAGCAGAACCTCTTCCTTAAAGATAGGGGCTATTTCTGCGTATAATAATGTTTAGGGAAGTCACCATCATAATCGTTGCCATAAGGGCGAGGGAAAGGCATGATGCCCGGACCGTACAACGCTTGAATTCGCGCCGTTTGCCCCCACTAGTGATGGGGTTTTATTTGGAAATGGTCGCCGGTAAGTACCAGCCGCAACCACCAAAATGATGAATTCCTAACTATTTATTCGAAACGTAGGCTGAAGTTGGTTAACTTATTTCGTTAACCGAATACCCGTTTCATGTTTTTCTATTTTTTTGTCTTTCAACAATCGACCTAAAGCACGTTTGAAGGCAGCCTTACTTAGGCCAAATACCTCATCAATCGTCTCAGGAGGTGTCTTATCACCATACGACATCTGACCACCATGTTCAAGCAGGTGATTCATGATCAAATCCGCATCGATGTCGATTGCCTCGTGAGCACGTGGTCTTGCTGAAAGTAATACTGTACCATCTGGCTTCACATTTGTCACCCGTAATTTCATAACTTCTCCAAGTCGCGGCCACCGTTCCATCTCTTGTTCATGGAGAAAACCAATCGTCTGTTCATTGACCCAGACGTTGACGCCGGGATCCCGCTGAGCAAAGACAAGTCCTTCGACATCCATGTTATTCCACTCTTCCGGTGCTGGTTTTGCCCGTAAGTTGAAATACGCATAGGGAGCCGGATCTCCGAGTAAACGAAGTTTTTGGTCATGTTTCAGACGAATGTAGAGTTGATCTCCTTCTTCCGGCCAAAATGTCCGGCGTTGCGGCAAATCATCAAGAGATACTAAGACATCTTTTTGAATACCGATGTTTGCAAATACGCCTGTATTGTAACGCGTACCGTTAATCGTCGTTTTGACATAGTCTTCAAACGATGCTTCCGGAATCGTCATCGAAGAAGCGAGCCGCCCTTCGTTGTCCTGATAAAGAAATACTTCCACTTCTTCGTCAAGTTCGAGCTTTTTTGTTTGTTCATTATTATGAAGTAAGATGTCCTCTTCCCCGTTGCTTAAGAAAACACCAAACTCTGCTTCTCGTTCTACTTTTAATGTGACAACCTGTCCTGCGCGTAATGCCATGAGTGGTCATCTCCCTTCTGTTGTTTCCATCTGTTCCTGCGTATCACCTATCATACTATACTCTTTTTCCTCCCCTCTCCGACATGAAGCAAAAGTGACCAAATATGACATTTTTGTGAACGGTTCTGATTTGAGTGATTTTTTCGAAAAAAAGATATATGATAAAACAATAGGAAAAAGAAGGTTTAGTTTAGTTAAATATGGGGGAAAAACATGTTTCATAACATTCAATCGCGTTCTTTCGCAAGACGCTTCACAAAAACATTGGTATTTGCTTTTTTTGCATTCCTCGCAACGATCGGAATCGTTTTTGCAGAAGGTTCGAACAGTACAGACCTGTCTCCAAAGACACCTGCACTTCAACATATTGACACTCCATAAAATCTACACTAAGCGTGTGGATTTTTTTATTTTTCCCGAAGTTTTACAGGGCGATACAGGAAATCACGGTTTCGTCACGAATTCTTTAGAAGATGTACATCATCTAAATAAGGAGGGCATGTCATGTGGTTTTACCTTTTCACAACGTTTACAGGTCTCATCAGTACATATTTAAGTTATACGACCGGCTATTATACGGATTCAATCGGTGTATTCGTTTTTACACTCGCCATCTGCTTATCGCTCTCTTCCTTCAGACAGCTCCTTCGGACATCTCACCAGTCCTATCATGAATATGTGCAGCATCGCCGAGTCAAAAAGCAGTATGAACGGATGAAAAAACGGGAACAGTCGTATCAATTGTCTTACGATCAACGTGAATCCATTCCACCACTTGCATTATCGGCGACAGAACAGCATGATAAATAAAGAACCGCTTTAACTTCGTATTATTAGGAGGAACTGAGTCATTATGAATGAAATTCCCTTATCCAACGGTTGGACCCTTCGTTACTCGCCTGTCATCGACCTGTGGTTAAAAGAAGACGGCGTCCTGCTTGTCGATCACGAAGATAAGGTCCGACTGACATTGATCCTTGACGAGGAGTCGATGGAAATCAAACAGATTGATAATACTAACGCTTCTTTCTCGATTGACCCAACGACCCGTCGTTTGACGTTTGAACTTGGAGAAACCGAAGAAGAGTCGGAACCTCGTTATTGGGAATAATGACGAAGACTGGGTGCGATACCCGGTCTTTTTTTGTACAATAATCATTGAAAGCAAAAAAAGGAGTCTGATGCCACTATGTTACGCACAATCATCTGGTTCATTCATTTTGGACTGGTTCTACCCCTTACATTACCGTTTCTTCCGGGGGCAAAACGTCGAACGCACGCCGCACGCTACGCCTATACACAAAAAGTGGCGCATGCCTGGGCAAACTCATTACTCCGGCTTGCCGGAGTCAAAGTCCGGATGACGGGTCAAGAAAACATCCCAGCCGATCAACCGGTCGTCTTCATCGCTAATCATCAAGGTAATTTTGATGTCCCGATCCTCCTCGGAAAAATCGACAAACCAAAAGCCTTCATCTCAAAAATTGAAGTGAACAAGATTCCCATTGTGAATGTCTGGATGAATCTGATGGGATGTGTCATGATTGACCGCAAAGATCGCCGACAGTCCCTCAAAGCCATAAGGGCCGGAATCGACACGATTAAAGATGGTCAATCGATGATTATTTTTCCGGAAGGCACACGTTCTAAAGGAGGACCTGTCGCCGAGTTTAAGGCAGGCAGTTTTACACTGGCTACATCGAGCGGAGCATTAGTCGTTCCGATTGCGATTTCGGGAAGCTATCGTGTCATGGAGGAAACCGGACGCATTCGACCGGCGACCGTCGATGTGACGATTTTAAAACCGATCGATCCGACACCCATGTCGCAAAAAGAACTGGTCGTTCTGGTCGAACAACAAATCAAGGAAATTGTAGAAGGAGTCTGACATGTTACTTAAAGTCGATCAACTAAAAAAAGAATTCGCCGATAAAATTGTATTCGAGGATGTCACCTTTTCCGTAAGTCCCGGTGACCGGATTGGAATCATCGGTGTCAACGGTACCGGAAAATCAACGTTGCTTCATATCTTAGCCGGACAAGAAACACCGGACTCAGGTGAGCTTCAACATCCGAATGACTACCGAATCCGCCTGCTTTCGCAGTCAACGGATTATCCGGAAGATCAAACAGTCATGCAGGTTTTGTTATCCGGTAATACCCCCACCATCAATGCGCTTCGTCATTATGAGGTTGCACGGTTGGCTCTTGAGCAGGATCCGGCAAATGAAATGTTACTGACACGGTTCATCAGCGCACAAACAGAAATCGATGCTGCGAACGCCTGGGATACGGAGTCCCGTCTCAAAATGATTTTAAATAAACTCGGCATCACGAATCTTGAAGCTACGATCGGTTCCTTGTCAGGCGGACAACGAAAACGGGTCGGACTGGCTGAAGCATTACTCGACGAAGCCGATCTCTTACTCCTCGATGAGCCGACCAACGAACTTGACGCCGAAACGATCACTTGGCTTGAATCGCAAATCAAGGAATATCGTGGGGCAATCTTACTGATCACCCACGATCGTTACTTCTTGAACCGTGTTACGAATCATATGATGGAAATCGCGAACGGAACAGCTTACTTCTATGTCGGCAATTATGAATCATTCCTCGAGAAACGGGCGGAGCGCCGGGAACGGACAGCCTCGATGGAAGAAAAACGACAAAACATCCTCCGCCGGGAACTCGCCTGGCTGCGCCGCGGAGCGAAAGCACGGACGACCAAACAAAAGGCACGCATTCAACGGGTGGATGCTCTGCAAGAACTGTCTTACGAAGAAGACGAAGCATCGCTCGAAGTCCAGGTCGGCTCCACCCGACTCGGTAAAAAAGTCATCGAAGCGGTTGATATCAGTCAGCAATTTGGTGACCGGACGTTGTTCAGCGACTTCAACTGGTTATTTGGCCGTAAGGAACGATACGGAATCGTCGGACGAAACGGGAGTGGAAAATCCACTTTGTTATCCATTCTTGCCAAGCGTCTGGAACCGACGAGCGGTGAAGTGATCCACGGCGAAACGGTAAAAGTCGGCTTCTACGGTCAATTCGCAGAATTCAGTCACCCTAACCGCCGGGTCATTGAAGAAGTCGAACGGATCGCCCAAGTCATCACGACCCTGGACGGTCAGGAAATCACGGCAAGTCAAATGCTGGAACAATTTTTGTTTAAGCCGGAAGCACAATACAAACCAATCGGTAAATTATCCGGTGGTGAAAAACGACGGTTGAAACTGCTCACCATCTTAATGGATGAACCAAACGTTCTTTTCCTTGACGAGCCGACCAACGATTTGGATACGGAAACGTTATCCGTGTTGGAAGATTACCTGGACTCGTTCCCGGGAACCGTCATCACGGTCAGTCACGACCGCTATTTCCTTGACCGTGTCGTCAACCGGTTATTAGCATTTGAAAACGGTGAAATCGTATCGTACTACGGACAATATACCGACTATTTAGAGCAACGGGAACTCCCGTCCGTCATCGAGGCACCTGTCGTAAAAGACGTGCCGCCCGTCGAAGCACCGTCTGCCGAGACACCAAAAAAACTAAGTTATCAGGAACAACTCGACTGGAAGACGATTGAATCTCAAATCGAGGAAGCGGAACTTCAGGCGGAGTCGCTTGAACAACAACTGGCTTCTTCCGGAAGTGATTTAGGTCAGGTCAACGATCTTTACCAGCAAATCGAACAAGCGAAAGCAAAAATCGATCAGTTGATGGAATACTGGACTTATTTATCCGAAAAAGTCGAGGCGTACGAAAACTATAAAAACTAATTTTTTTCTTACGAATCGTATCCATTCGTCAACACGACGGACGGATACGATTTATTTTTTTGATTCACATGAACCGGACAAAAGCAGTGTATGATAAAAAAAGGACAACACACTTCACGTGAGGAGGCAGTTTCTTGCAACGATCCCCCTATTTCATAAAATGGTTTCCGCCGTTGCTGATCATTTCTACGCTACTCGTAGTGATTTCCTCTGCAAACGAATCGATTCCCAACCTTATCGTCGAACAAATCCTGCAGTATCTGTCGTTGATCTTGATTGCCTTTTTCATTTTGGTCGCCTATAAAAAAGAACAGTTTCTCATCGTTCCCAGACGGAATTTCTGGTTGCTTGCGCTCGGTTCTTTATGTCTATCCGTCATCGGATCCGTCTTAGAAACGATTCATTTGTTCAGTCCGCCCGAAAGTTTTTCCGGACTCTACAGCCTCGCTTTATTTTCCTTATCTCATTATTTATTTTTGTATGCTATTTTCTACCGGATTGCTTCTAAAAAGAGTTTCGGTCAACATCTTTTGGCTTTTATCGATGCCATCATTTTAGTCATCTTTCTTGCTTTAGTTGCGTTTCATATCCTGAATGAACTGGTTGACCCTGCTGTCAATCCGTTCCCTTATTCGCTTGTCGTCATCATTAATACATCACTCGGTCTATTCGTGTTCTTTTACTTTTTCTTTATCCAGGACACCCATTGGGTATCCCGGACGACATTATTTTTACTGTTCTTATCGATTTTCATTCGGGGTCTGTATGAAATATCGTCCGTCTATTTTCCGGCATTTACGATGCAGTATCTGGTTTTCTCGCCCATTCTTATCCGTTTGGCTCAGAGCGCAGCAATTCTTTGGCATATTGACCATATCGCTGAAGGGGCTAATAAGTCGCCGATCGTCAAACGCGCTTGGCTCCCGCTGTTATCTTTACCGTTATTCCTTCACTATTTTCTGGATGAGGACGGACAAAAACAGGATGTCTTTGTCATCTTATTTTTATTGATTGTTCGCCAGATTCTTATCACACGCCAACATACATCGATCGTCCGTCAACTCGATACCCGGAATGAACAATTAGCGATACGGGTGGATCGACGAACTGAACAAATCAAAGCCAGTGAACAACAAGTCATCCCGCTGTTCATGGGACATCCTGATCCAATCGTTCGCTTTAATCAGGACCAGGAACCGACTTATGCGAATCAGGCTGCTCAACGGATTTTCGGCCTTTCAGACATGACGATTGATTATGTGACTGACGAACTGCATCATGTTCAAACTGCCTTGAAAACAGGGACGAATCATTATCAAAATGAAGCGAATCAACAATTCGAATTAATTCCGATCCCGATTCAGATTGGCGATACTGCCGTTGGCCACTTCTTGATCCTGCATGACGTAACAGAGCGGATGGCACGTCAACAGCAAATCGAATACCATGCCTATCATGACGGTTTAACCCACATCGGCAATCGCCGATCGTTGGAAAAAGCATTTCATGAAAAAACAGTTGCCTTGAATTATCTCGCCCTGATTGATTTGGACGGCTTCAAACAAATTAATGACACATACGGTCATGAAGCCGGAGACTATATTCTGATGGAAGTCGCACGACGTCTTGCCGGCGCATTATCCGCTGACGAATCGGTTTACCGGCTCGGTGGAGACGAATTTGCTCTGCTGACCTCGGCGAAAGATGAAGTTTCATTAAGAAGACGCTGTAAGATTTTCTTGAATCAGTTGTCGAAACCATACCAGTATCACGGACAACGGTTACGTGTTTCTGCCAGCGTCGGCGTCGCACGCCACGATTTGGAATCCGATTTAGAACAATGGCTGAAACAGGCGGATTTAGCCATGTATCGTGTGAAGCATCAAGATAAAAACGGCATCGGTGTATACCGTTCCGAAATGGAATAATGATTGCCGCTCAAAAAAACCGGCCCTTCCGAATGATTACGGAAAGGCCGGTTTTTTGTTATTCCGGGCGTGGGGCGATGTTTCCTTCTTCAATATCGAGCAATAAATCAATTAACTCGGCACAAAATTCAGGATATTGGCGTAACAAGGCATCTTCTCCTACCTCATCCACGAAATCCGCCAAAAGAATCCGGACTTCCGGAACTAATGCTTTGGCGACTTTCATGTAAGCAATCGCAAAGCGCCACTTTCCCGAGATATAAAGAAGTTTACCGACCAGTAAATCCCCTGGTTCGACTTCAATTTCTCCTAAATCCGTCTGATAGGTCTGTTTTGACATAATGTCGACGACCCGGTCTTCCTCAACAAGAAACAGAGAAGGCACCGGATCCGCCAACCCTCTTAAAGCACGATACAAACTTGGTGACATGTCTTCCTTGACCTGTTCTAAAAAACGGCCGTGCGGTGTTTTGCCTTGTTCGTCCGTTTCATAAAAAATTGCCCAATCGACGAATAGATCACGGAACAGTTCCGCGTCCTTTAAATACCATCGTCCTTCCGTTGCAATTTCTTCAATGAACGCGACCCAATCAGTACTTCTGGCCGTTGCGGCTTCCTGGTACATCTTTTTTAATGCCGTATTCATCTCCGCTTCCGATACGGTCGTTGGAAAAGGAATGATCTTTCGCTCGCTTTTCATCGTGTCGGTCCTTTCCGGTGTGGGTTCGCCGGGCGTTTAATGGTTTTTGGTTCAGTTTCTTCCCGTTTCGGAATCACTTCCCCACGGTAAATCTCCATTTCTTCTAGTTCCACACCCATTTGTTTAGTCAATGTCTTCAGGTGTTTCAAATCGTGATCCGTCACAAGAGCAAGGACCATACCGGATGCATTCCCGCGTCCTGTCCGTCCTGAACGGTGAACGAAATCATCGAAGGATTCGGGTAAATCATAATGAACGACATGAGTGACCGCTTCGATGTCGAGTCCACGGGCTGCAAGCCCCGTCGTGACAAGTAAAGGGAACTCTCCGCGTTTATATGAACGAAGCGTCTCCATCCGTTCGCGTTTTCCTTTTTCGGCGTCAAGAATCCGGTACTTTAAGGAGAACTTACTCAATTCGCCGTTTAACGGTCCGAGGAATGAACGATTGTTGATGAACGTCAACACTTTTGCTCCCTGCATGTTGGCCAGGCGGCGCAAGTATTCCGGTTTGAGGCGGCGTGACATCTCGATATAACCGAACTTCACTTGCGTACTCATGACACGTTCTACTTTAATCCGTTCCGGCTCGTTCGCAAATAACGTTTTGCCCCATTCAGCCGTTCGTTCCGGCAACGTCGCCGAGATGAATGCCAGCTGACGATCACGCAATGCACTGTTGGCAATACGTGTTGCCGAAGCACTCATGCCGCTTTCATAAATCTGATCGGCTTCATCCAAAACAATCAGTTTCACTTTATGCATCTTCATTTTTTTAGAGTCAATCAGTTCAACGAGACGTCCAGGTGTCCCGACGATGATTTGCGGTTTTTTCTTCAATCGTTCGTGCTGGCGTTTAAGTTCGACACCGCCGATGAAGGCACCGGATTTAATGCCGCTTCCTTGCGAAAACAGTTGAATGACTTGATGAATCTGCATGACCAGTTCACGTGTCGGTGCGGTAATCACGACTTGGATATGCGGCTCATTTTCATCAATCAATTCCAGTGCCGGGATGACATAGGCTAATGTTTTCCCGGTTCCGGTCGGTGCTTCGACTAAAACATCTTTTCGTTCGCGTAATAATGGAATTGCCTGTTCTTGAACCGGCATCATTTTTTCGAAGCGGGCGCGTTCCCATGCTTCCGTAATAAAAGGTTTCATAAAGTCCATAACGTGTATTCTCCTACTCTCTTCTGCATCAGTCTGTGACATATTCAAATTGATCGTTCGTTTCGTCACGCATCCCGCGTAACGTTTGCGTATATTCGTTTCCGGCGTCGATCAGCCGGATATGATATACCACTTCCTGGTCACTTTTTATTTCTTCCGTCAAAATATCGAACCCTTGAATGACACGGTCTTGAAGTTCATCCGCCAGTTTCGGAAACTGACTGAGTACCGGATAATCAGACCGGACATCACTCGGACGACGGATCAGCTTCGCCAAGTATTTTTCGTTGTATCCGATGAAGTCTTCAAAATCAAAGTCATCTTCAAAACGAATCCAAAAGCCGTCTTCCTCAAACTCCGTAATCATACCCGTTCGCGGCGTTCCTTCAGTTGATACCTTTAACGTCACCCAATCACCTGCTCTATAATCGGCACGGTCTTCCAGCATTGAAAAATCCATTTTATGCACCTCCACGGTCTATATTCCCTTTTTCATTGTCAACGATACGTCATAAAAATACAAGATAACCCGGTGTGACTTTTATCACGATTCAAACTGTCTTGTTTAGAACAGAATAAAAATAGTGATACAGATTTGAAAAAACGGCTAGTTTTCGACCTTTCTCTGTTTTCCGGACATCTTTCGTCCACTGGTACACATTTGAAGAATCCCTTTTATACCAACGTTTTTCAAGTCTTCTACGCTTTCACCGGGATGTAAAACTCTTCCGGCTTTATGTTTGTTACACTATTCACATAAGGGATGTATCTTGTACTGTTCACCTTACAACCAAAGGAGTGTTCGTGATGTTACTTGAAAAAACACCAGCATGGCAACAATTCGAAACAGGCACGTGGAACAATCAGATTGACGTGGCTGATTTCATTCGCCGCAACCGGACAGAGTACCGGGGGGACGATCAGTTTCTCGCCGGCCCTACCGTTGCTACCGAAACACTGTGGCAACAAATCATGAATTTAACAAGTGAAGAACGTTTACGCGGCGGTGTCTATGCCGTCGATGCCTCGACACCTTCAACGATTCTGTCACATGGTCCGGGTTACCTCAACCGTGAGCTTGAACAAATCGTCGGCCTGCAAACCGATGAACCGTTCAAACGGTCGATTCATCCGAACGGCGGCATCCGGATGGTCAATGATGCCTTGGAAGCCTATGGCTTCCAATCGGACCCTATCGTGACAAAAACGTTCAGTGAATACCGGAAAACACATAACCAAGGCGTATTCGATGCGTATACTCCTGAAATGCGTGCCGCCCGTAAAGCCGGGATCATCACCGGTCTTCCCGATGCATACGGACGCGGCCGGATCATCGGTGACTACCGACGTGTTGCCCTGTACGGTACCTCCTTCCTGATCGCACAGCGGAAACAGGATTTACAGGACCGTGGCGGCTTCCTGTCCGAATCAATGATTCGCGACCGCGAAGAGATGAACGAACAAATCCGGGCCTTGCAGGAACTGACTGAACTCGGACAACGGTATGACTGTGATTTATCCCGTCCGGCGGAAACTGCTCAGGAAGCGTTCCAATGGGTATACCTGGCTTATCTCGCTGCCATTAAAGAGCAAAACGGAGCCGCGATGTCACTCGGCCGCGTCTCGACGTTCCTGGATATTTACATTGAACGGGATTTACAGAGCGGTCGTTTGACGGAACAAACAGCACAGGAACTTGTTGATCATTTTGTCATGAAACTGCGGATCGTCAAATTCCTCCGGACACCGGATTATAATGATCTATTCTCCGGCGACCCGACCTGGGTCACAGAATCAATCGGCGGAATGAGTGAGGACGGCCGCTCCAACGTAACTAAAAGTTCGTTCCGTTTCCTGCAGACACTCGTCAATCTCGGTCCGGCACCCGAACCGAATCTGACGGTGCTTTGGTCCATCAAACTGCCGCGCGGTTTCAAAGAATTCTGTGCCAAAATGTCGATTCTCTCCAGTTCGATTCAGTATGAGAACGATGATTTGATGCTGCCGATTTATGGCGATGACTACGGCATCGCGTGTTGTGTTTCCGCGATGAAAATCGGGAAACAGATGCAATTTTTCGGAGCACGGGCGAACCTGGCAAAAGCATTACTCTACACGTTAAACGGCGGTATGGATGAAAAACTCAAAATGCAGGTCGCTCCAAAAACCGACTTGATTCTCGATGACGTCCTGGATTATGAGACGGTCATGGCCGCTTACGACCGCCAGCTCGACTGGTTGGCGGAACTTTATGTCAATACATTGAATGTCATCCACTTCATGCATGATAAATACAGTTACGAACGTCTCGAAATGGCATTACACGATCCGGAAATCTTACGGACGATGGCTTGCGGTATTGCCGGTCTGTCCGTCGTCGCCGACAGCCTGTCTGCGATCCGTTACGCTACCGTCTCCCCGATCCGCGATGCTGACGGAATTGCGGTTGATTTTAAAATCGAAGGTGACTTCCCGAAATTCGGCAATAACGATGAACGTGTCGATCAGATGGCCGTTGATCTCGTCAAACTGTTCATGGAAAAAATCCGGAAACATCCGACGTACCGTGATGCTTTACCGACTCAATCCGTCCTGACGATCACTTCAAACGTCGTCTACGGCAAAAAAACCGGTAACACACCGGACGGACGCCGGGCCGGTGAACCGTTCGCACCGGGCGCCAATCCGATGCACGGACGCGATACGAAGGGGGCTGTCGCTGCGTTGACATCCGTCGGCAAATTACCGTACGAACACGCACTTGACGGCATCTCTTATACGTTCTCGATTGTCCCGAAAGCCCTAGGGAAAGATGAACCGACACGAATCCGCAATACGGTCGGACTGCTCGACGGCTATATGGGCGGAACTACTTCAAAAGGACATCACTTAAACGTCAACGTCTTTGACCGGGAAACGTTGCTTGACGCGATGGAACATCCGGAACTTTATCCCCAGTTGACAATCCGGGTTTCCGGTTACGCCGTCAACTTCATCAAATTGACCCGCGAACAACAAATCGACGTCATCAACCGGACATTCCACGGTGCACTTTAACGGAAGAGAAAGGATGGAATAACCATGACACACGGAACGATTCATTCTGTTGAATCCTGCGGTACGGTCGACGGACCCGGCATTCGCTTTATCGTCTTCACACAAGGCTGTCCTTTACGTTGCCAATACTGCCATAATGCGGATACGTGGGAATTCGGATGCGGTCGTTCCGTCTCGGCAACGGAAATCATTGAAGAAGCGGAAAGTTACCGCTCCTTCTTTGACGCAACAGGCGGCGGCATCACGTTTTCCGGCGGTGAACCCCTTGCCCAGCCGGAGTTCCTTGAAGCCGCACTTCGGGAAGCCAAGCAAAAAGGATTGCATACCGTCATCGATACGGCCGGTTCGGTCGTCCCAAAAAATATTGACCGGATTCTCGACTATACGGATCTTGTTTTACTTGATATTAAACATATCGATGATGCCACCTGCCGGATTCTGACCGGGCGGAGTAATGCCAATACCCTTGCCTTTGCCAAACGATTGGCGGAGCGGAACATCCCAGTCTGGATCCGTCACGTCCTCGTGCCCGGTTTGACGATGACGGAGACGTTCCTTCGACAGACCGGCGAATTCATCCGGACACTCGGGAATGTCGAACGGGTCGAAGTCCTGCCTTATCATCAGCTTGGCGTCTACAAATGGGAAGCACTCGGCCTTGACTATCCATTGGCGGATGTTCTGCCGCCGAGTCCGGAAGAAGCTGCGGCTGCACAAACTCTGCTTGATTCTTACTTGTTTTGCTGACGACAAATTGCTACACTGAGCACATAGTCTATGAACAGGAGGTACAATACCGAAATGAAGCATTTACTCGCTACTGTCTAATGATGAAAGAATTCATCACTTTCGCAATGAGTTGCGGATGACTGACGCTACGAGTCTGCTCATTTTCGGTATTTCCGCCATGCGGGATATACCTTCTTTGATTTGCACTCCTGCACACCATCCGCTCGCTTTCGGATGGTGTGTTTTCATTTCATCACAATTTGAAATGAACCCCAAAGGAGCTGAACCTATGCCTGCTGAAATCTTATCCATTCATGATGTCTGCTTTGATCTTCCAGAGCAGACGCTGTTTCAACACATTTCATTTTCGATCCGTCCCGGTGAACATGTTGCTTTAGTCGGTGCCAATGGTGTCGGTAAAACGACACTCTTCCAGCTGATTTTAAAACAGCTTCAACCGACGGAGGGAAACATCTTCCGCGGCTATACGACGATCGGTCACGTCGCCCAGCATCTCACCTCAAGTGCACCTGCCATCCGGCTCGTCGAACAAGCCGACCGACTCCGGTATCAGGCGCGGGAAGCGGCGCTACATGCCTCTTCACTTGAAATCTACCAAACGGCACTCGATCTCGATGCGTTTTCTCTTGAGGCGGATGCGGCACGGGCTTTAAAAGAAGTCCAGTTACCTGAACATGTCTGGCTTCATTCGTTTGATACACTCAGCGGCGGTGAACAGACCCGGATTCAGTTGGCCTGTCTGTTGGTCAAACAGCCTGATTTCATCCTGCTCGATGAACCGACCAATCATTTGGATTCGGAAACGCTTGATTGGTTGATCAACTGGATCAATCAGACAGCGATCACTATTTTTTATGTCTCGCATGAGCGGGCTTTCATCGATGCGACAGCCGATGCTATCATCGAACTGACACCGCATCAAGCGACACGCTACAAAGGTAATTATCAAGCATATCGTCAGCAAAAAGAACAGGAACGCCTGACGCAGGAACGCGAGTATGAAAAGCAGGAAAAAACACGGAAGGAACTCAAGCGGATGATCACCAAGTATCAAAACTGGCATCAACAGGCTGTTGCTCACGCCAGCGAACGGGATCCTTACGCCAAGAAAAAAGCGGCGAAACAAGCCAAGAAATTTAAGGCAAAAGAAAAACAACTCGAACAGACACTCGATCACCGGGTCGCCAAACCGGAAAACCCTTCTTCCGTCCATGTAGCCTTCGAAGCAGCATCCTTTGCCGCCAAACAACTGTTTACGCTAGACGATGTCGCTTTTTCGTATGATGGTCGGACGTTATTTAAAAAACTGACCTTTTCCATGCACCAAGGTGACCGGATTGCCGTCATCGGTCGGAACGGCTCCGGCAAGACGACCCTGCTACGGCTGATTCAAGGAGAGCTCGCTCCGACGGAAGGAACAATCACGCGCCATCCTGCCCTGACAATCGGCTACTTTTCACAGTCTCTTTCCGATTTACCGACTGACGGTTCCCTGCTCGATGCGTTACTGCAGGAGACGACGATTTCCGAAACCGATGCCCGGACGCTACTTGCGTGTTTTCTGTTTCGCCGGGATCAGGTGTATAAACCGATTGCTGAAGCCAGCATGGGAGAGCGATGCCGGGTTGCTTTCTTACGACTTTACTTTTCCGGTGCCCGTTTGTTGATTTTGGATGAACCGACCAACTATCTGGATTTGACGACCCGTGAACAAATTGAAGCCGCCCTTGATGTCTTTCCGGGTGAACTGTTATTTGTTTCGCATGATCGTTATTTTAATGATCGTCTCTCGAACCGGACCATCACTTTAGATGGGGATGCGACCGTTCATCCAGTCGATACAAAACGATTGCGGGAACAGCAGCCCAGTGACATTCAAGCCATTCAATACGATTTAAAGCGTCTTGATGATTTGACGGGAACGATTGATTTTGATTAACTGCTTTCAACGAAACGAACGACGCCTCTCTGATTCATCAGAAAGGCGTCGTTCGTTTCGTTCTATTACTACATTCCATCATCGCTTTTGATATTTTAATTTCGTCCGTGCCTGTGCCTGTTTGTGAATTTTCTTCCACTTTTCTTTTTCCGCCGCCTGAAGAGCCGCGTTTTGCTTCCGTTCTGCATAGGCAACTTCGCGCTTCAGTTTCAGGAAACTGTCCCACCGTTCATGTGACAGCATGCCTTCCGTCAGCGCCGCTTGGACGGCACAGCCCGGTTCTTCGCCGTGCTGACAATCCCGGAAACGGCAGGATTCCGCCAGCTTCTCGATATCCGAGAAGGTGGACGTCAATCCGTCCGTTCCGTCCCATAGTCCAAGCTCCCGCATCCCCGGTGTATCAACGAGTAACAATCCGCTCGACAACCGTTTCAGCTCCCGGTGTGTCGTCGTATGCCGGCCCCGTTCATCATCTTCGCGGACGCCGCCCGTTTCCATCAACTGTTCTTCCGCCAACGCATTGACGAGCGTTGACTTCCCGACACCGGATGATCCGACGAGAACGATCGTCTCGTTTGGTCGCAATGCTTCACGTAAATCATCCAAACCTTCTCCGGTCAGCGAGTCGACAGCAAAATACGGTGTACCAAAGGCAACTGCCTCCACTTCTGACAGGAATTCGTCAGCGGACGTCGTCAGACTCTTTTTCGTTAAGACGATCACGGGTGTGGCGCCTGCTTCCCATGCGACCGTCAAATAGCGTTCCAGGCGACGAACGTTAAAATCGTGCCCAAATGCCATGACGAGTAATGCAATATCGACATTCGCACAAATCACCTGTTCCTCGGTTTCCGTTCCGGCTGCTTTTCTGGAAAATTGCGTACTCCGCGGCAAAACACGTTCGATCCGTCCCTTACCGGCTTCTCGTCCGCTCTGAATCACCCAGTCCCCGACGGCCGGCAGTTCAGCTTTCGTTAACGCTTCAAACCGCAGCTTTCCGGATAATTCACTTAGCGTTTCCCCGTCAGTCGTCATCACACGGTACTGTTTTTGAAAGACTGCTGTTACACGGCCTAACTGTTCATTTGTTCCGGCTTCATGCGCCGGTACTTTACCCCATTCGTTCAAATGGTTTCCTCCTCTGATTTAAGGGAGGGAAACCCCTCCCTGTGTTCCGATACGGTTTTCTTTCACGTGGCTGATTGCATACATAAAAACACCACTCCTCTCGTTTCTTATAGCCGTATTTTACCATATCTCATTTTGCCGACCTAGCAGAATCGTTAAAGTCAGACTTCCCTACTCCGCCTCAAGTCGGAGACGATTCCGGTCCGAAGGGCGTCGTGTCTCTTCTCTTCTTCCCTTAAGATAAGAGTATCAAGAAAAAGGAGGCTTCATCATGAAGCAATCAAAAGGAAAACAGGTCTTGATGGCACTTGCCGGTCTTGCCCTTCTCGCTGTCGTCATCGGTACATTACCGCATATGATCGGACTCGGGCTCGGTGCACTGCTCGCTTTTTATGCCATCAGTAAGTTTATCCAAACGTCAAATGTTTTTGCGAAAATCGGATTTGGACTGCTCGCAGCAATCGGCATCGGTTTTGCCTTATCGAACATTTGGGCCGTTTTAGGAATCGCCGCCGCACTGGCACTTTACATCGGATACATGCGTATGAAAATGCAACGGGTCGATTTAAACCAACTGTTCGCCCGTCGTCGCAAGGCCTCATCGGCACACTTTGAAGCTGACTGGAAAGATCTCGACAAAAACCGTTACTGAGTCATTCCGTGTTATTTAAACATATTACGTAGATTTAACATCCAAGGAGGAATTTTTAATGAAAAATGTATTTGATCAATTAAACGAATTTGCGAATCAGATGATGACAGAAGTCAAGAAAGCAGCGGATCAAGGGGAAGCACCCGCTAAAAAGCTGGTCCGTCACATCCGGACAACCGAATCGGACTTAAAAGAAATCGATCGTTTACTCGAACGTCAACGGACATTACTCGTCGAATTGACACAAAAGCAAAATGAAGCAAAGGAACTGGCGGACAAACGTTTTGCACAGGTCGAAATCGCCAAAGAAGCAGGCGAACAGGAACTGGCGGAACGGGCTGCCATCGAGTCGAAGCATTACGGGGAACAATTCCGTTTCTTTGAAGAACTGATCGTCGAAACGAAACGTGAATTGAATCAGCTCGAACGGGAAGCACTGGAATTGAAACTGAAGCTTGAAGACTTACAAAACAAACGGTATGAATGGATGATGCGGGAAAACGTATCAAATTTAAAATCAAAGATGAACCAGGTGCTAGAACGCGAACCAAATGCTACTATTAAACAAGAACAACATCCATTCACAACAGAAGAACCTGAATCGAAGGAAGAGGAAGCTCCGATCGCAGAAGATGATATCGATGCGCGGATCGCCGATCTCGAACGTCGATTCCAAAAATAAGTATTTGGACGAAGGAGGCATTCTTGCCTCCCTTTGTCATGTCAGGAAGGAGATTGCCCGTGCGACGATTAAGTACAAAACAACTAGTCGGCTACGTGTCGATCCTGTTTGCTCTCGGACTATTTTATGATTTGATGACAGGCGCGGGGAACGTGTTATTCGGAGTTCTCTTCCCTTTCCTCCTGTACTATGTCGGGATTCATTTCCGAAAAAGAAATCATGAAAAACTGGCTATTCTGTTTTATATCGTTGGTACAATCATCTTAGCCGGTGTCGTTCTCAGTTCAGCAGCGATCGGATTCGTCATCGCCGGCATTCTGCTGTATCTCGGAATCATTCTCGTCACCCGTCACTCTGTCCGGGAATTTTTCTTCTCAAAAATTTCACCGAGCCTCTATGAAGAGGAAGGGATTAAAATTCAACCGGCCTATTCGTTTGCGACACAACAGGAACTTCCCTATGTCCTAAAAGATTTGAGCGAACAATTCATCGTTCGTGATCTCGAAATCGATTTGACGCATGCTTATGTTCCGGAAGGCGAGACACTGATTGTTGTCAGTGGTGTCGTCGGTGATGTCCGAATCTTATTACCGTCCGGTTATGATTACACGCTCGACACATCAATCGGTTTCGGGAGTGTCAAAACCGATGTCCGTCGTATTCCGACTTTCTTCAACCGCCGGATCCAATACCGGGCCCCCGAATATGACGAGGCTGTCCGGAAAGTCCGGATTCATGTCATGCTTGGCATCGGGAATGTGGAGGTGACCTCGATATGAAACGCGATCAATTTCCGCTTGGTGTCATCGCACTTCAGGTGATGACCGGTTTTTTGACGGCCGTGATGACGACGTTATTATTTTTAAGTACACGCCAAGTCAATTGGCATGTACTTTTCGTCCGTCAACAGGACTTTCCTGTTTTCCTGCTGGTCATCGGCTTATCGCTTCTGTTGCCCCTGGCAGTTGGCAGTATCCATTATTTCTTTTTACGGCGTGATTTCAAGAGAGTCACTACGGCCATTATTGAACTGGAGCAGGGAAAAGAAGTGACGATTGTCAACGGTCCCTATTTCCATACGCTGACACGTCTGTCACGCATCGGGAAACGAATTGATGAACAGGTTGAAACCGTTCAAAAAATCAGTACCCGTCCGCAACATATCGAACAAGTCCGAATTCAGGCGATTACAGAAGAACGCAAGCGCCTTGCCCGTGATTTACACGATTCCGTCTCCCAGCAACTGTATGCCATCTCGATGATGACGACAGCCGCCAAACAGACGATCCTGACGCAACCGGAAACAGCAGCCAAACAAATCGATTTGGTCGAAACGATGGCCCAGACGGCACAGTCGGAAATGCGTTCTTTATTGTTGCAGCTGCGCCCGGTCGAACTGGAAGGGATGACCCTTCAGCAAGGTCTGACTCAATTGTTGGAAGAATTATCGAGAAAGCAGTCAACCGAACTCAGTTGGAAGCTTGAACCCATTGAACTGCCCCGCCCGATTGAAAACGAATTGTTCCGGATCGTTCAAGAAGGGTTGACCAACGCATTACGCCATGCAAAAGCGTCACATATGGACATCGAGTTGCGTCAATTTAATGATACGGTCATTTTAAGCATGAATGATGACGGTGTCGGCTTCGTCGTCGATGAGAAAAAACTCGCTTCTTACGGCATCAACTCGATGCGGGAACGAACGGCTGAGATGGGTGGAACAATCCGCCTTGTCAGTGTTCCGGGACAAGGAACACAAATTGAAGTAAAATTAAGAAAAGATCGGATGGTGCAAGTATGATACGAGTGTTATTAGTCGATGATCACGAAATGGTCCGTGCGGGTGTTTCTGCCTTTTTGTCCACTCAACCGGATATCGAGGTCGTCGCAGAAGCATCGGATGGCCAAGCAGGTGCCGAGCTTGCGCTGAAACATCGTCCTGATGTCGTTTTAATGGATTTAGTCATGGAACCGGTGGACGGGGTCGAAGGAACACGTTTGATTCGAAAAGAATGGCCAGAAGCAAAGATTTTAGTCGTCACAAGCTTTTTGGATGATGAAAAAGTCTATCCGGTCATCGAAGCCGGTGCAATGAGTTACGTCTTAAAAACAGCAAGTGCCTTTGAAATTGCGGAAGCAATCCGTAAAACAGCAGATGGTCAATCCGTCATGGCGGCTCAGGTCACTGGCAAGATGATGGAACGGTTACGGAAACCGACCAGTCACCTGCACGATGATTTAACAGAACGTGAACAGGAAGTTTTACAGTTGATGGCACGCGGAATGGCAAACCAAGAAATTGCCGATGAACTGTTCATTTCGCTGAAGACCGTCAAAACACACGTGTCGAACATCTTGTCGAAGCTCGACGTCGTCGACCGGACGCAAGCTGTCGTTTATGCCTTTAAACACAATATCGTCAAGTGATCTTTAATATTTTTTATACTTAACAGTGCTCTTATACTCGATAAAAATGACCGGGTTCCTCTTGTGATACAGGAGGAACCCGGTCATTTGTTGTTTTTAGTTGGGTCACCAGAGTTTCCAGCCCGGCGCACCCGGTGGCGCATTTTCAATCATATGCCAAATCGGAACCGTATAGGCAAACGCAATCAAGGCAAACGTCACGAAAATCCAAAGTTTCCAATTCTCGAAGAACAGCGGCGTCTGCATTGCCGCTTCTTCTGTTTCAGCGACAGGAAATTCTTCCGTTCCTTTCGGTGCCCGGAAAGCGAGCTGGAACATCGCAAATAAGAACAGCAGAATCGATAGGAATAAAATCGTTCCGCCGATCGCCATCGCTACATGGTACGGAATCCAGTCTGCGACAAGAGAATCCTTGAAGTAAGCCGCAGGGCCGGTCCGTCTCGGATTACCGAGCAGTCCTGAGATGTGCATCGCTGTCGACATAAACAGCATACCAATCGTCCATAACATCGTTTGAACCAGTCCGATCCGATTGATTTGTTTCGTCAACGTCCGCCCTCTGAGCAACGGAACTAGCCAGTAGGCCGTTCCAAAAAACGTCAGTGCAACGGCCGCTCCGACTGTGATATGAAAATGTCCTGTCACCCACAGTGTGTTATGGACGACGATGTTTAATTGATGGGACGCATTGATGACCCCGCCGGCTCCGGCCGGAATGAAAAATAACATCCCAATGAACGGTGCTAAAAAGCGAACGTCCCGATACGGCATTTTCTTGATCCACCCGAATAATCCGCTTGCACCTTGTCGGCGTCCTGCCAGTTCAAAGGTTGCAAACATCGAGAAGGCTGTCATGAGTGACGGAATGATGACGAGAAACGTAAGAACGACCTGAATGTATTTCCAAAAGGCGGAGATACCCGGCTCCAGCAATTGATGATGAAATCCTACCGGGAAAGAAAACAGTAAGAATAGTAAAAAGGACATCCGGGCCAAGGCATCAGAAAAAATCTTTCCACCGACGATTTTTGGAATGACGGTATACCAGACGATATACGCCGGTAACAGCCAAAAATACACCAGCGGATGCCCGAAGTACCAAAAGAGTGTCCGGGACAACTCAATCCCGACTTTGTCCGTCCAACCGAGTGATAACGGTAACAGTTGAAACAGAATCGTTGCAGCGACACCAAGCGTCGCAACCACCCACAATAACACTGTCATGATACTCATATAGGCCTGCAGCGGCGGATGGACGCCCTGATGCTCCCGTTTATAATCCGCGTACATCCGGAACATCGCACCTGAAGAGATCCAGGTCCCGACAACGAAGATGACGAGTCCGATATAGAACACCGGGTGCGCTTTTAACGGTGCATAAAAGGTATATAAAACCGAAGCTTCTCCTGCAAGGACCATCCAAGTGACAAGGACGACACCAAGCATCATGAACCAAAAGCCGACCCAACCGAGACGTCTTGGTAATTCCTCAAAACGACCAAATGATTGTCCTAAAAAGGCAAATAATAATCCGAAAATAAATAAGGTCGTAAACACAATCGCCAGCATCAGTCCGTGGGCAGTCAACAATTCGTAATAACCAACGCCTGCAATTTCCGGAATGACACCTGTCCGGACGAGGGTTTGCAACAGCCCGCATAATCCACCAATCAGCAACGCCACCAGCGAAAAGCTGACATGGGCAAAGGCCAGTTTGGCTTCCTTCAATCCAATGGCTGTCGCAGGAAGACCACGCTCCATCTCAAACTCCT
Source organism: Exiguobacterium artemiae (assembly GCF_033342815.1). GTDB lineage: Bacteria > Bacillota > Bacilli > Exiguobacteriales > Exiguobacteriaceae > Exiguobacterium_A > Exiguobacterium_A artemiae_A. The sequence goes on along the minus strand of NZ_JAWPEN010000007.1, from coordinate 73,208 downwards.
TTAACTTCTTGGAAATGGCATTCATTTACTCCACCACCTTAATTTTTGTTGACATCATATGATGACCGCTTCCGCAATATTCATTACAGACAATCAAATAGTCTCCGGCTTTTTTAAAGGTGTATTCAATCGAATTGATATGACCGGGTACGACCATCATATTGACGTTCGTCTTAACGATTTCAAAACCGTGAACGACATCTTTTGACGTCACGAGAAAATCCACCGTCGCTCCTTTTTTGATGACCATGTCCTGCGGAGTAAATTGAAATGCTTGTGATACCATGACCGCTTCATAGCGGTTGTCGTCAATTTTTTTTAAGCCCGGTTTATCAAATGGTTTGGTCTGATCCACTTGTGTCGGATCAATCAACGTAGCATCGGACGGTGGTTGATTGCCTGAGGCGAAAGCAGAAATACCGATGATGACTAAAAAAACGGTTAACATCACACAGCCAAACACCAACCAAATTTTCTCCAAACGATGAATGTGCATTGTCTTTCCTCCTTATCTCGAACTAAATAATAGAAAAATCGATCCCCACATCCCGATGATGACTGAAGCAACAATAAAGACGGCGACGATCGTGCCTGATAAATTCGACTCTGGTTTACTGCTCATAATGCCCGGCTCCCTTCTCATTTCAACTTGACGTCTTGTCTTTATTCTAGAAAAGACAGATCCATCGAGAACGTGATAAATGTCACACCATTTGTGACGATTTCGCGCTTTCTCTTCTAAAAACACACATAAAGTTCACATATTACTAAAGAACCAAAAAAGGAACCGACTCCAACAGGAATCACCCGTTCTTTTACGCTCTATCCTGTAAGAGTCGCGTCAAAAGAGTGATTCCTGTTTAAACGAAAAAAAGGCGGCAGAATTGTCATCTGCCACCCTTTTCGTCGGAGAGACTGACTCAGTCCCTCGGTTCATTTATTAAATCCGGCACACCCCTACCGGGCATCCTTCACAATGACACAAATCTCTTAAATAGTTCGCATCATGGACGATGATTTTGGTTGTCGTCGATGAAATGACCTTGTCTTTTTTCCACTGGGAAAACATACGATTGACCGTTTCACGTGGTGCCCCGATCAACTGACCGAGTTCGCTGTCGGACGGTCGTTTGGATATGACGTAATCGTTCGCGACTTGTTTCCCATGCATGGCAATCAAACGAAGTAAGGTTGAAGCCAGTGCCCCTTGTTTCCCGAACAATAACAAGTCACGCAATTTCGTTTCGGACTGCTTCCGCATCAAGGCTTGCCAGCGCATGATTTCCAAGGCAAACACACCATCCTGCTTCATCAATTCCTCAAGCTTACTTTTCGAAATGACACCCAATATACTGTCTTCCATCGTTTCAATGCTATAAGAACTGGGAAATGCTTCACCGACATCAAACTCACCGAACAAATCTCCTTTAAAGTATAAAAACATCATTAAAGGACTGCCTTTTTTCGTCAGTTTCGATAGTTTGACACCACCCTGCTTCACGTAAAACAACTTATCGTTTAACTCACCTTCCCAACAAACGATGGAATCCTTTTTAAACGTCACCTCTGTCATGAAGTCTTCCAGTATCATTCGTGTTTCTGCCGATAAGACAAACGTATTGGCTTCAGTCGTTCCGCAAGCAAGCATTTCGCATTCTCCTTTCCTGATTCCTTCTGTCCCTAGTATAAAACATCACAGTTCAAAAAAACGTTTTTTCAAAAGATTGTCAAACATTGTTCACCTTTTCACAAAAAAAGATAGATAAAAAAATGACTTCTGTTCGTTTAAAAACAGAGGTCATTTTTAGCTTCAGCGTCCTTTTCGATAATAATGATCGACAATCCGGCGCGTTGCTTGCCCAGGTTGTTCCGTATACCAGATCGTTTTGAATTGTTCCATCGCTATTCGACTTTCCTGCAATGATACATCCGAATTAATCCAGTTCAACATGATCTCAAACTGATCGGTCCAAGTGACCGGTAACGGATCCGGATAGGAATCGATGATACCGGGAATTTGCCGATACGTGTCGATGTCCGGTGTATACAGAACGGTCGGAACACCGAGTAGACAACTTTCAAAAGGAATCGAGGAATAATCGGTTACCAATACGTCGGTAATTAGTAAGTAATCATTGATTGAATATTCATCTGTCACGAAATGGACATGCGTTTTTTGATGCGTGAACATGGAACGGACCGTCGGATGTAATTTGACGAGAATCGTCCATCCTTGATCAGTCAATTGTTCGAGTTGACGAACCGTCTGTCCTTCCATCCCATTATATTCCCGGTAAGTCGGTGCATATAATAGAATACGCCGCTTCGGTTTAGCATAAATGTCGGAAAGTTGTTTTTTTACGGTCTGATGTTGCTCGTTAAACCAATAATCCGTCCGGGGAACACCCAATGTTTTGAAAACTGTCCGGGGAAGATCGTGCGGTGCCATGAGTTGTCTCGCACACGCTTCTCCAGGTACGATGAAATCCCCATAACGTTGATACACCCGTTTGAAACGACGCAGAACATGTTTCGGCACCATCAAACTCCTCGATGACGTCAATCCGAATTTTTTTAACGTTCCTGCAGCATGCCATAACTGAATCCGTTTTGTCCCCTGACGGATCGGAGCGACACTGTATTCACCGATATAGTTATCGATGAATAGGTGTTTCGATGTCGCGAGAAGATAAGCCAGTCGAATAAAACGCAGTCTGCGGTAAGGCAAAGCATATTCTGCCAACCAGGCTTCCGGGTTTTTCACAAATTTTTTATCATACACCAGATACCGTTTCTCTTTCGGGAATTCCGTGAGGAGCGCATCATTAATCGGTTTCACGTTATCACCGTAAGTGACCCAAAAGAGCGTTACCGGTCTCAGAGGTAACAAGCAGAAGGTTCGATAGAAAATCCGAAAAAGCAGCAAATAGATTTGCACGATACTCTCTCTCACGTTACTCCCTCCTTTCCATGAAGAAAGACCGCACGCGAGGTGTGGTCTTTTTTCATCAACCTTTTCCTAACTCCGTTTTAATCTGGCTTGTCGAAATGCCTTCCGTCCGGCTAAGGTAAACGACTTCACAATATTCTTTCAAGAAATCGAATTCGCCGGCCCAGTCGTCACCCATGACGAATGTATCGATTTGATGTTCTTGTACATCCGTAATTTTCTGGTTCCAATCGTTTTCCGCAATGACTTCGTCAACGTAACGAATCGCTTCCAAAATCAATTTACGGTTTTCGAAGCTGTGATAGGATTCTTTGTGTTTCAAACGATTGAACTCGTCTGTTGAAATTGCAACGACTAAATAATCGCCCATTTCCTTTGCGCGTTTGAGGATGTTGATGTGCCCCCAATGTAGTAAATCAAATGTGCCGTACGTGATGATTTTTTTCATGATAATTCTCCTTTATGCTGATTGCTGACAGGTTGCAACAGACGTTGATAGGCTTGTACAGACGCGGTTCCGTCATCCCACTGGCAAAATTTCTTTTCAAATGCAGAGAATTTTGCGCCGTATCGATTACTCCATTCGTGCAACCGGTCAATCTCTTCAAATAGCCGTGATTGCTGTAAAACGAGCGGACCCGGGGCTTCCTGCTCAAAATCAAAATAGAATCCGCGCAGTTGATCCCGATAATGTTCTAAATCATACGTGTAAAAAATCATCGGTCGTTTCAGATGGGCATAATCAAACATGACGGATGAGTAATCCGTAATCATGGCATCCGCTGCGATATATAAATCTGAAATGTCCGGATAATCCGATGCATTCCGGACAGACGGATAAGCTGACGTATCCACTTGATCCGCCACTAAATAATGCATCCGAATCAAGAGCGTATACTCCGTCCCAAACCGTTTTTCAAACTGGTCCAACGAAAACGGGAGCGTAAAGGAATAGGAGCCTTGCGCCGCGTACTCATTATCCCGCCAAGTCGGCGCGTACAGAATGATTTTTTTACCCCGATCCATTTGGTAATGGGAATAGACACGTTCAAGGATTTCCGGATGCCGGTCCTTCTGGTAAAACAGGTCATTCCGCGGATAACCGATTTCAAGTAACTCTCCTGTAAAATCAAATGCTTGCCTGAAGATTTTACTTGAATAGGCATTCGGTGAAATCAACAGGTCCCACTTCGCTGCCTCGCGCGCAAAATCACGTTTATAGCGTTCTGTCGTCGTATCGGCCATCTGCACATCATCCATGTCGAGCGCCAGTTTTTTGAGCGGCGTTCCATGCCACGTCTGTAAATAGAGCGTCCCTTTTCGTTTGAACAACCAGGAAGGAAGCCTGCTGTTAGAAATCCAGACGCGCGATGTAGCAAGCAGATAAATCCAGCGAATCGTCATTCGATTGACTGTCTGCACCGTCGGATCCGTTAATACACTCTGTCGATCTTTACTGAAAATCAACTCAAGTTCCGGATGTTCTTGTTTTAATGCTTCATAAATGGCACGTGGATTGTCGCTGTATTGTTTCCCCAAAAAGCTTTCGAACAGGAAACGATTTTGATGAACCGGCAAACAAACAAACAACCGCATCACAAGGTGCAATCCCGTTTCGACCAGTTTCGTTTTCTTAATCCACTGACGTAGTTGACGTTTCAAAACTTGTACTCCTTAATTTAACAAAAAATTTACTTTTTATAGCACTTCATATAAATCAAACCTCAGCTATTATAACAAAAAGCGCATCCATTTGGAATCAGTATTTGAACGCATATAACGGAATGGTAAATCAAACTTCGTCGTATTGTGCACCAGACCTTTTTGATGGCTGAACGTTTCGAAACTATATTTGCCGTGATATCCGCCGATTCCACTGGCACCGACACCGCCAAACGGTAAATTATGCTGTGCGACATGCATGAGTGTATCGTTCACGCATCCGCCGCCAAAGGAAATCCGGTTCAAGACACGTTCCTTAACGAATTCGTTTTCTGTAAATAAATAAAGGGCCAGAGGTTTGTCACGATCCGTAACAAAGGTGATGACATCTTCGATTTCGTCATATACGAGCACCGGTAAAATCGGACCAAAGATTTCTTCTTGCATCAATTTCGAATCAAGAGGAACGTTCGTCATGACGGTCGGAGCCATTTTTCTTGTTTCCGGATCGACTTGTCCGCCGAACTCGATGTTTCCTTGTTCGAGATATCCTGTCAATCGTTCCAAGTGGCCATCCGAAACGATTTTGACATAAGATCCCACGCCCACTCCGTTGCCATACTGGGAGAACGCCTCTTCTTCAATCAAACGAAGAAATGTTTCCTGTACGTCCCGATGAACGAAAACATAGTCCGGAGCGATACACGTTTGACCGGCATTTAACCATTTCCCCCAGGCAATCCGTTTGGCCGCGAGTCTTAAATCTGCATCTTTGTGGATAATCGTCGGAGACTTGCCGCCCAGTTCAAGCGTGACCGGTGTTAAATGTTTGGCTGCTGCTTGATGCACGATTTTACCGACACGGGTCGAGCCGGTAAAGAAGATATAATCAAACTTTTCTTCCAACACGGCTGTACTTACTTCTGCGTCACCTTCGATCACGACACCAAAACGTTCGTGAAACGCCGTCTCAAACACTTCGCGTAATACACGCGAGACGTTTGGCGTCAATTCCGAAGGCTTTAGAACAACGGTATTCCCAGCCGCAATCGCACCTACGACAGGGGCAAGGGCAAGTTGGAAGGGATAATTCCAAGGTGCGATGACAAGAACGTTTCCGTAAGGCTCAAAACGGATTTCACTTTTCGAGCCGAAATGCAACAATGGCGTCCCGACACGGCGCGGCTTCGCAAGACGGCGTAATTGTTTTTCCATCCGATTGATTTCGCCGTAGACAAAACCGATTTCTGTCGTAAAAGCGTCTTGACGTCCTTTATTCAAGTCGACTTTCAAGGCATCGTAAATGGCTGCTTCATGTGTTTCAATTGCTTGTTTCAAGAACGTCAACATACTTAAACGAAAAGCAATGCTTCGTGTCGCACCTGTCTTAAAGAAACCCCGTTGTACTTCGACCTGACGTGCTACATCCAATCCCGTTGTCGTCAATCCCATCCTTAAATCCCCCTTGTGAGCTCATTCATTTCTACCTTCTCATTCTACCATAGCTGTCAGGGCAAATAAAAAAAGCGGAGAGTCTTTTCTCCGCCTTTCGTTTACAGTTGGATGGCTGTTTCAAGTGCGACTTTCATCATGTCGTTAAACGTCGTTTGACGTTCTTCCGCTGTTGTCTCTTCACCCGTCAACAAGTGATCGGAAATCGTCAAGATCGTCAAGGCATTGACTTTATGTTTGGCCGCAAGTGTGTAGAGACCTGCCGCTTCCATCTCGATTGCGAGGCAACCGAAGTCCGCCCATTTTTTAAAGTGATGGAAATCATCTTGATAAAATTGATCCGTCGTAAAGATTTGACCCACTTTTGCGTCGATTCCGTGTTCTTTCGCTGTCATATACGCTTTGTGCAATAAGTCAAACGATGCTGTCGGCGCGTAATCGAGTCCGTTGAAGCGGACGCGGTTTTGTGCCATATCGTGTGATGCACTCATGGCGATGACGACGTCGCGAACTTTAACGTCCGGTGTAATTCCGCCGGCAGTACCGACACGAATCAGGTTTTTTGCGCCATATGATTGAACGAGTTCATTGGCGTAAATCGACATCGAAGGAACACCCATACCAGTTCCTTGAACCGAAACTTTTTTACCTTTATACGTCCCTGTAAAACCATACATTCCGCGGACTTCGTTATAAAGAACGACGTCCTCTAAAAATGTATCGGCAATATATTTTGCACGAAGTGGATCTCCTGGAAGTAATACGGTTTCTGCAATCTGACCTTCTGCTGCGTTAATGTGTACGCTCATGTACGATTCCTCCTCTAAATAGTGACTAAACCGACAACAACTCTCGGAACTCGTTCGGAGTCATTCCGAATTGCTTTTTAAAGACTTTCCGAAAATATTTATCATCATGGTATCCGACTTCCAGCGCAATCTCGTAAATCCGGGCATCCGTCTCACCCAACAATTCTTTTGCCCGATTTAAACGGATGGTTTGAATATAATCCGATAGATTAACGGAAAAACGCTGTTTGAATCGTCTTGAAATATATTCCCGACTTAAATAAAAGCGTTCACTCATGAGTTGAAGCGTTAGTTCTTCCGCATAATGTGTCGAAATGTATTTTGCAATTTGATCAATCGCTTCGCCTTGTTCTTGAACAGGACCGATCAATTCCATAGCGCGCCCGAGAGCGTCATTCAAAATATCAGGATCAATCGGCTTAAGTAAGTAATCAAACGATTGGTGCAAAATCGCCCGACGCATATACGTATAATCATCATACCCTGTCAATACAATCGTGACGACCTTTGGATGATGATTTTTTGTCCATTCGAGTAAACTTAGTCCGTCGAGTCCGGGCATTTCGACATCCGTCAACATCAAATCGATTTTTTCCTGTTCCAAAAAACGTTTGGCAGTGACCCCGTCATCCGCCTCAAAGATGTTATCAATCTGCCAGGTATCCCACTCTCCAAGCAATTTCACCGCGTCGCGCACATGTTTTTCGTCGTCTACGATCAATACATTCATCATAGTTCCTCCTGTTCAACGGGAATTCGAATGACGATTCTAAAACCACCTTCAGCCGGAGACTGCAGGATCATGCTGGCTTCTTCTCCATAAAAGATTAATAGACGTTCGTAGATGTTGTGAAGACCGATTCCGGACGTTTGACGGTCTTCCGGTCGGCGGTGCATTCGCATTGTTTGATCAATACTTTCCAGTTTTGTTGCTTCCATGACTGAACCGCTGTTTTCGACTTGAATGATGAGCTGGTCCCCATCGTTTCTGACTTTATAGGCGAGGTAATTTTCTGTCGCATCTGTCTGTTGATTAAACGCATGCTTAAAATAATTTTCAGCAAAGGGTTGTAAAATCATCTTCGGGACTTCAATCGAATTCATGTGCCACGGTACATCGACGATATAACGGAACCGATCCGGAAAACGTTGCTGCTGAAGACGCATATAAGATTGAAGATGATCGACCTCCTGCTTCAGCGTGACAATCGTCTGTTCATTATTCATGGAATAACGCATCATCTGCGACAGTCCTGTAATCGAACGATATGCGATTTTCCGGTCACCCTGTAATGTCGTTGTTCCAATCGATTGCAAGGCATTAAACAAAAAATGAGGATTCAATTGAGATTGTAAAGCCCGCAATTCGTTTGTCCGGTTTTCAAGCGCCAGACGGTATTCCCGTTTAATCAGCCGGTCGATTCGTTGAATCATCCGCTGGAACTGCCGATTCAGCAACCCGATTTCATCGTTGGTCGTCGCAACGAATTGTGCCGATAAATCCCCCTGTTCGACACGCCAAACGTTTGCTGTCAGCTGCTTGATCGGTTTTGTGATTTCAAGTGCTGCAAGACTGGCTGCGATAATCATCAAGACTAATGAGCCGATCCCGATCAAAATTAAAATCAGCGCCGTTTCATTGGCACCTTTGACGACCGATGCATATGGGGTCGTCTTGACCAATGTAATGGGAACACCTTGTGTTATCGTTTTGGCATATACGATAAAGGAGTCTCCGACGCGCATGCTCCCGCTCTTGCCCGTCAATCGGTCATTCGTGACCGGAAGTTCTTTGCCTGTCTTCGCAATCAGTTGGTTTCCATTCAACAGCCAAAGCGATTCACCGGGAAAATTTTCGAACAGCTTTAATTGTTGTTCAAAGACACTCGTCGGAATGTCGACTGAAAGAAAACCGAGCGGTTTATCCGTTTCCACCCGATTGATCCGATAACGGAAGCTGACGATTTCTTTCTCATCCAAAATCATCGTATGTGTATTATAGGCGGCAATCTGATGTGCCGGATCAATCAGCCATCCGTTTTTTTGTTTCATCAAACGAAAATAATCGGTCTCCTGCAGCCAATCAAACTTTCCCCGGCTTGATGTTTTCATGTTATAGACCGAGTACTCCGAATTTCCTTTTAAGATGACAAAATGAAGCTGCTCAATGTCTTGTCTTGATAAAAAAAGTCCGAGCAACGCCCGTGAAATCACACCTTCCGATTCACTGAGCTCGGCATCTGCGCCGACGTTCATGATATTGAGCAAGGAGCGGTTGGCATACAAACTTGTCGGCAACCGTCTTACATCTTCCATATAATGACTGATTTGGTTACTTCCTCTTTTCAGACCGCTCAAGCTTGAACGTTCCGCCTGCTCGATGTTCTGGTGGCGCACATAGAGATAAGAAGCTGATGTAGCAAGCGTCGTCGGAATCAGAATTGCTAAGACGACAAGTCGGATCAAACGTGTTCGGATGCTCTTCATCGCCGTCTCCTCCATCCTTTTTCTTCTAATAAGTAGTATAGCACAGCTGTATCCGCTTACATGTATGTCTTTTATTTGTTTGTACCCGCTATCATTTACTCCAATTTATATCGACTGAAAAACAATACTTGATTCCGAATGAATATTGATATAACATCGTTAATGTTCGTTTTTAACAAACTTTCGAGATTAAGGTGGTCTTTGACTCATGTTTAAACTTTCAGCACACGATACAACGGTCAAACGTGAAATTCAAGCTGGTTTTATTACGTTCATCACAATGGCCTACATTCTTTTCGTCAACCCAACTATTTTATCGGAAGCAGGCATTCCGCAGGATCAAGCTTTCTCGGCAACGATCATCGCTACTTTGATCGGGACATTGTTGATGGGCTTTTACGCCAACCTGCCGATTGCGGTAGCACCGGGAATGGGCTTAAACGCTTATTTCACTTATACGCTCGTCATCGGCGAAAAAATTCCTTACCAAACAGCTTTATCCGTTGTTTTTGTCGCCGGAATCATCTTCCTTTTGCTATCCTTGTCTCCTTTACGGACAAAATTAATCGAAGTCATTCCGACGACGCTCAAATTGGCCATCACCGGAGGAATCGGTTTGTTCATCGCTTCCCTCGGTTTGAAGATGTCCGGTATCCTTGTTGCAGACCCTGCTAACTTGATTACCATCGGCTCTTTAACGTCACCGGAAGCACTGATTACGTTAGTCGGATTACTCGTAGCTGCCATTCTGACGGTGAAACGTGTTCCGGGTGGCCTGTTGTATGCGATGGTCCTGTCGGGAGTACTCGCTTTCTTAACAGGTGAATTGACGTTCTCGAAAAGCTTGATTGCTTTGCCGACTTTACCGGAAGGCATTCTTGTCGCGAATCCGATCACTGCCGTTCAAGACGTCATTCAATATGGTCTCTTCAGTGGTGTCCTTTCGTTTGTCCTCGTCACGATGTTTGATACGACCGGTACGATGGTCGCAGTCGGTGAACAGGCTGGACTGATCGAAGAGGATGGTTCCCTGAAAAACAGTGAACGCGCCTTGTTATCTGATTCAACGGCAATGATTGCCGGATCGATGTTTGGAACAAGTCCAACAACAGCCTACGTCGAATCGGCTTCCGGTGTCGCAGCCGGTGGACGCACCGGATTGACATCCGTCACGGTCGGCATCTTATTTGCGCTCTCGGCAGTGTTCGGTCCAATCGTTCAATCGATTTCAAGTGTTCCCGCTATTACAGCACCTGCTTTACTCCTGGTCGGTGCGTTGATGTTACAAAATATTAAACAAATTGAGTGGGAAGATTTCAGCGAAGCCTTTACGGCGTTCATGGTGATCATCATCATGCCGCTGTCCGGCAGTATCGCAACAGGGATCGCCTTCGGATTCATCATCTATCCGATTATGAAAGCTGTCCAAAAGCAGCGGGTCCACTTCTTGATTTATCTGTTCGCCGTCCTCTTCTTCATCCAATTGTTTTTCCTTCATTAATAATAAAAAACGTGTTGTTTCCAAGAAAAATTGGAAGCAACACGTTTTTTTATTATTTCTTCATTTTTTCCCAAGTCTTCGTAAAGTCTTGTAACATCTCTTCTGATGTTTTTTGTTTCCCTACGTACGCTTGCATGATGGCACCAAATTCGTTAACGGCGCCGTCCGGATATTTGAACCAGTTCCATGAGATGGTTTTATCTTCTTTGGAGTACTTGATGATATCGTCAGCAAGTGGTCCAAGATCGGCTGCTTCGATTGATTTGAACGCCGGGATGAACTTGAATTTGTTGACCATATAATCTTTTCCTGTGTCAGATGTCGCCATCCACTCGAGGAACTTTTTACCTTCTTCTTTATTTTTCGAGTTTTTGTTGACGACCCAGTTATTCGGTACGCCGACCGGAAGTCGATCCATTTTTTCTTTGTCATCATTGATCGGCATCGGAATGAAGCCCATCTCGATATCCGGATTCACATCCGTAATCAATTGTTGCGCCCAGTTTCCTTGTTGGATCATTGCTGTTTTTCCTTCAGCAAACTGGGAAACTTGTGTATTATAATCTGTCGTCAACGGATTTTTGTTTCCGTACTTGATCGTTAAATCAAACAGATTCATGAACTCTTTAAATTGTTTATTATCTTCGAACTTCCCTTTGCCGGAGTTCAGATCAGCGATGAACTGATCCGGATCATCCTGTTGGGCCATCGGGATATTCATCAAGTGATTTCCAAGAATCCACCACTCGCCGTATCCGATTGAGAATGGTGTAACTCCGTCCGCTTTCAGCTTCTTGGACGCTTCTGTTAATTCCGTTAAAGTTTTTGGCAACTCTGTAATACCGGCTTTCTTGAAGATTTCTTTGTTGTAAATGAAACCGTAACCTTCCAAGTTCATCGGCATACCATACAGTTTTCCGTCAATTGTCATCGGTTCTTTTGATAGGTCTGTCAAATCACTGACCCATTTTTCATCCGAAAGATCTTCCAGCTTGTCTTGCCATGTTTTCGCTTCTGTAAATCCACCGTTGTTGAAAACATCCGGTTCGTTACCCGAAGCAAACTGAGATTTCAAGGCTGCGCCATAATCCGATCCGCCGCCGACTGTTTGAACGACGACTTTTACGCCCGTTTCTTTTTCATACGCCTTCGCCATCTTTTCCATGTCTTTTGCGATTTCAGCTTTAAATTGGAATACGTTGAGGGTCTTCCCGTCCTTAGAAGAGCCACTGTCCTTTGAGTCATCACTATTGAGTGTTCCACCGCCACCACATGCTGCAAGTGCTACGACCATTGCGGTCGTCATAACTGGTAGTGCTGCCCATTTACGTTTACGCATTCGGATACCTCCCTGATTTTCGAGTTGATAATCGTGCTACGCTTTTACAATAAATGAAAACGCTTGCAATAAAAACGGATAATTTTGTCCGGTGCGGTGGAAAATATTGAACAATCGTTATCCGACAAAAAAGCTCGGGATTAGTGTATGATAAAAGAAGATACTACTTCACGAAGGAGTTTGATGCAATGTCCCTACAGTTCACGATTTTATTGATTGGTTTATTGTTATTCACCGCAGTCTGGACGACGAAATTATCAAGTCGTCTCAATATTCCGGCTCTCCTGATTTTCATTGCCCTTGGCATGATTGCCGGCAGTGACATTACCGGATTCATCCGGTTTGATGATGCCGAACTGGCACAGTTACTCGGTACCGTAGCGCTGATCATCATCTTATTTGAGGGAGGTCTTCAAACGGCTTGGAAAGAAGTGAAGACGGAACTCTCGCCTTCTCTGTCTCTTGCCACGTTTGGTGTCTTCATCGCGACGACGATCGTTGCCGTCGCCTCTCACTACATTCTCGGCTTCAGCTGGGCTAACGCTTTTCTCCTTGGTGCCATTGTTGGATCAACGGATGCTGCTGCGATTTTTTCAGTTCTCAGCGGACAATCCGTCCGGCGAAAGGTCGGTTCAACGTTAGAACTCGAATCCGGTACCAATGATCCGATGGCGGTTTTTCTGACCGTCTTCTTCCTGGAATTCGTGACAAACCCGAAGGACGCTTCGCTAGTTTCCGGTTTAACATCCTTAGTCTGGGAAATGGTGATTGGTTTATTGCTTGGTCTGTTCATCGGCTGGATTGCCTCGACGTTACTCAACCGGATTGATCTCAGTTCCTCGAGCTTCTATCCGATTCTCTTGATGTCGTTTGCTTTTCTTTCGTTCGGTATTGCCGACACGATTCATGCCAGCGGTTTCTTAGCCGTTTATGTGACTGCCATCTACATCAGCAATCATGAGTTGGTTTACCGTCAAACGCTCGTCCGTTTCACGATGAGTATGGCGCACTTGGCGCAAATCGGGATGTTCATCGTGCTCGGGTTACTCGTGTTTCCGAAACAGTTGCTCGATCCGCAGGTGATTCTATCGTCGATTGCCCTTGCTTTGATTCTAATTTTTATTGCCCGTCCTGTGTCGGTTTGGCTCAGTCTGCTTCCCTTTAACTATTCCTGGCAGGAAAAAGTATTTGTTTCCTTCGCCGGTTTAAAAGGAGCTGTTCCGATCATTCTTGCGACGTATCCGCTGGTTGCCGGCATCGACAACGCCGGCATGATCTTCAACATCGTCTTTTTCACCGTTCTGTTATCGACATTAATTCAAGGAAGCATGTTAACGTTCCTCGCTGATCGTCTTCATTTGAATGACACGGGTTCTTCCGCCATTCAAACGGTCATCGAGTTCATGTCGATCGGAAAACCGAATGCCGAAATCATCGAATTGACGATTCCGAATTCCCATCCGTTCGTCGGTAAAGCCATCGCGGATATTGATCTTCCGCAGGAATTTTTAATTACGGCGATTATCCGGAACGACCAAATCGTAACACCCCGAGGAGATACGATTTTTGAAGGTCGGGATCAGTTGCTTCTATTAACTCCGAAACACCGGATTAAAACGCTAAAACGCTTTTTATTCCCTAAAACTCCATGAAAAAAGGACTGACTTAAATAGTCAGTCCTTCAGATCGTAGACAAACCCTCATTTCAACGTCGAAATGAGGGTTTGTCTTATGCAGTCGTATAAAATGATGTGAAAAACAAGGATTCCCACCAGAATCCCATGACCAGTTCGCCAATTTTTTGAGGTTCAGGGCACTAAAAGTAAGCATCGCTTGTAGCGTTGTTTTTTTCAGACCACGATATCGGGCCCAACGCATGCCATGCTTTTCTTTTGCATCTGCGAAGACGCGTTCGATGGTCTCCTGTCGTTTTCGATACAATGCCCGATTCACAGGAGTATGCCGTAAATGCTCCACCTCATCCATTGCTTCCTGCCAGAGATGACGTAGAATCATTTTTTTATTCTCTTGGCTCTTCGTGCATTCTGAAAGAAAAGAGCACGACGAACAGATTGTTGGATCAGAGACGTATTCTTGATACCCCTCTCGATTGGTCGTCCGATAACGAAGAACTTGATTATTGGGACACAAATAACAGTCATAGTATTCGTCGTAATAGAAGTCTTTCGTTTTGAACATTCCTTTCACCCCTCTGGGGCGGGTATAAGGAAAAACCGGTAAGATGTTTCGTTGAAGAAGGTGACGTGCGAGTTGGACTGTCTTGTAGGCAGAATCGGCTACGACAGCGAATGGCTGACTGAAACGATGACTGACGGATTCAAGAAGAGGTTCAAGCATTTTACTATCATGTACATTGCCAGGTGTGAGGATCAGTCCAAGTACGAAGCCATTTCGATCACAGGCTGTATGGCAAGAATAAGCGAATAGTCGTTCACGTTCCCCCTTCACGTAGTAACCACTCTCAGGGTCTGTCGTACTTTCCTTGATTTCCCGTGTTTCAAGACGGCTCTCCTTGGGGGTGAAGGGCTTTTTTCCATGCAGTACCCGATCCTCGTTGATTTCCAGGTCGAGTTCTTCTTTATAGTGTTGGATAGCGCGACGGACAATCTTTTTCTTCTTGAACTTTCGTTTGTTCGCGTTCGCCTTGATGTGTGTAGAATCCATGAATAGGACCGAAGGGTCCACGAACCCAGCTTCTACGCCTTGTGAGAGGATACGATAAAAGATGGTTTCGAACACATCCGTGTCCTGAAAACGCCGAACGTAATTCTTTCCGAAAGTAGAGAAGTGCGGCACCTTCTCATCCAGTCCGATTCCGAGAAACCACCGGTACGCGACATTCGTCTCAATCTCCTTAATGGTCCGACGCATCGATGGAATACCAAATAGGTATTGGAGAAGTGCCATCTTAATCAATAAAACAGGATCGATACTAGGTCTTCCGTTATTTTCACAATACAGTTTCTCTACTAAAGGATAGATGAATTCAAAGTCCATGACCTGGTCGACTTTTCGAACGAGATGGTCCTGCGGGACCAGTTGTTCCAATGTGATGGTGATGTTCTCAGAACGATGATGTTGATCTCTTTTGCCCATCATAATGAGTCCTCCTCTTTCGAATATCTATGCTAGTTTTATACCCGGAAGTACGAAAGAAAAAGCGTTTGTTCGCTCGAAATCGCTTCCTAGGGAAAAACAAGCAGGAGCGACCCAGCAGCAAAGCGATGCGGCGCGATGCTTGTCCCAGGAAAACGATTCGAAGCGAATAAAAAAGCGGTTCTTCTCCATCAAGAGAAAAACCACTACTTTGTCTTCAGTCTGAAGGACTGACTTAAATAGTCAGTCCTTTTTTGTATCCTTAACGCTTCGATTTCAAGCGGCGATACATGATGTAACCGATGATCCCAACGACGATGATTCCGAGAATCCACCATAATTCCTGTTCAAGTCCCTTCAGCATGGACTCTGCCCGTTCAACTCCAAACTTTTCTCCCAACCAAACATAAAAAAACGAAACCGGGAACAAACCAATGCTCGAGGCGAGTACGTATCGTTTGAAAGACAAGTTGAACAATCCACACGGAATGGAGACGACTGAACGAACAACCGGGAAGAAACGACCGAACAAAGCAGACCATGAACCATATTTCGATACGATTCGTTCCCCTTGAACAATTTCCCGTTCCTTAATCATCAACCATTTTCCGTAGCGCACCAAAATCGGACGTCCGGCGTAACGACCGAGAAAATAAAATAATGTCGCCCCCATCAGACTGCCGAGAAAACCAATCAAGACGGCTGCAGTCCAACTAATCGTTCCGTTTGATACATAAAGACCAAGTACCGGCAATCCGACTTCAGCCGGGATTAATTCCGTTCCGAGTCCAAGAATCATAATTCCTAAAAACAGCCAGAGATTCGACTCTCCGGCTGAGAACAACCATTCTAACATCCAACCACTCCTCTAAATCAGCCTCGTGCAGGACGAAGAAGATAATAAATGATGACGACGAGCGTCGTCCAAACTCCTGTAAAGATCCCGATGATTCCGACGATAAAGAAGCCAAGTGCCATCATTGATCCTGTGCGTTTGTAATCACGCCACATCGTCCGTAATCCTTTGATGTTAAACCAAAGAAACGCGACGAAAAGTAGGGCAAACACTAATCCTGTAATGAGTATCGCTGACATATCTTCACCTCTCTCTTATTAGTTCATATGCCCATTATAACGTGTTTTCACACGTCTTTCCTCCGTCTGAGGTCGGATGAACTTATTTTTATGTATAAAAAAACCATACTGCCGTCCATAAAATCATGGTCAGCAGTACGGTTTGCATTATATTTATCAATACATCACTCGTTCTTACAGCAGGTGCACACCTTGCGCACGGTACGCCGCACGTGTTTCATCCGACCAGACCGATGCTTGAACTTCACCGATATGACGTTTCTTCAAGAGGAACATCGCCATCCGGGACTGCCCGATTCCGCCGCCGATTGTCAGCGGAAGTGTCTCTGCCAGTACCCCTTGATGGAACGGGAAATCAAGTTTTGCCTGTTCGCCTGTTGTCTCGATTTGTGCGAGCAGTGTGTCGCGGTCGACCCGGATACCCATCGACGACAATTCGAATGCTCCGATTTCCGGATGGTGAACTAAAATATCACCGTTGAGTGTCCAGTCATCGTAGTCAGCCGCTCGACCGTCATGTTTTTCTCCGGACGCCAATGCGCCACCAATCTGCATCAAGAAGACTGCCCCATACTCTTTTGTTACTTCCGTTTCCCGTTCTTTTGTCGAAAGGGTCGGATAGGCGTCCTCAAGTTCTTGTGTCGTCATGAAATGGATCGTTTCCGGTAAAATCGCTTCAATCGCGAGTTTCTCTTCGACTTCATGTTCCACTTGACGAATGGACGCGTAAATCGCACGCACCGTCGTCTGCAAGTAGTCGATCGTCCGCTCTTCTTTTGTAATGACACGTTCCCAGTCCCACTGGTCAACGTGAATCGAATGGGTTTCGTCCAGTACTTCATCACGACGGATAGCATGCATCAATGTGTACAAGCCTTCTCCTTTTGAGAATCCGTATGTGTGGAGTGCCTGGCGCTTCCACTTCGCAAGAGATTGAACGATTTCGAGTTCTGCCTGATGGTCAATTGCATCAAAGCGGATGACGCGTTCGATTCCGTTCAGGTGATCGTTGACTCCGAGTGTACTTTCGACGAATAACGGTGCTTCGACGCGTGTTAATCCGAGTTGTGCCGAGAATTGCTCCTCAAAGCGTTTTTTTACAAGTGTGATGGCTTCCTGTGTCTGTTTCATAGATACGAGTGTTGTCATGGTAATCTTCCTCCTCAATTGTGTGTTTGAAAAAGAAGCCATAAAAAAGAGCCCTTCTCTCCCAAGAATATGGGACGAAAGACTCGGTTCCGCGGTACCACCCATGTTAACAGCTCAGCTGCTCACTCAAAAGACTGATGATCAATTATCATCTCAATCTTCGGCCATATGATAACGGACAGGCGACTCCGGCTACGCCTACTGACTTCAGTGTTCGGGTAGCGACTCCGGGATGTTCTTCGCAACTTGTTTCCGACTGGGCTCTCACCGCCCCCAGCTCGCTAATCCGGTTTTACAAGATGTTACTCTTCCCTTCAACGTCGTTGTTACAATTGAATTGAGAACATCGTACACCATCCGGCAAGCATTTGAAAAGCCCTTTTTTCAAAAAAAAAATAAAATAATCTGACTAATCAGATTAACCAATCAAAAGAAAAACGTTCCCGCAGAAGCGAGAACGCGCTTACATCTTATTTGATGGAACCACTCGTAATTCCTTGAATAATTTGTTTTTGCATTGCAAAGAAGAAGAGTAACAAGGGAATGATCCCGAGGATTAATCCGGCAAGTGCTAAGTCCCACTGCTTCGTATACTGACCGAAGAAATAGAACGTCGCGAGCGGAATCGTCCGCAGTTCGACATCACGCAACATCAGTGACGGCAACAAGAAATCATTCCAAATCCACAGTGTGTTTAAAATGACAATCGTCACTGTGATTGGTTTAAGCAACGGGAAAACAATCCGCCAAAAGACACCCCATTGGGAACAACCGTCAATGATGGCTGCCTCTTCAATCTCTTCCGGGATCGATTTCATAAATCCATGATACAAGAAGATCGATAGACCGGAACCAAAGCCGAGATACATCAAAATCAGACCCCAGTAACTGTTTTGCAGTCCAAGATCCCCCGACAGTTTCGACAATGGAATCATAATCGACTGGAACGGAATGATCATCGCAGCGACAAACAGGAAAAAGATGATGGTCGACAGACGCGTTTTCGTCCGAACGAGTTTCCAAGCGGCCATCGAACAAAAAATGACGATGACGGCATTTGCACCAACAGTAATGATGACGGAGTTCAGGAACACTTTCCCGAAGTTCATCGCTTCCCAGGCATCGGTATAGTTCGAGGTGATCCATTCTTTCGGAAGTCCCGATGTATTCGTAAAGATGTCACCCTGTGTCTTAAAGGAATTCGAAATGACATAATAAAATGGAATCATATACAGTAACCCCATTAACAACGCGGCAATCTCGACGGTTCCGAGGCGTACGGAATAACGGCCGCGCTTTTTCGGTACCGGTTGCTCCGGCTTCAGCTCCGGTTTCGGTAAAGGTTGTGCAGTACTCATGCTTCCACCTCCCGTTTTTTCGTCAAGTACACTTGAGTGACGGTAATCGCAGCAACGACCACAAAGAAAATGATGGCTTTGGCGGAACCGAGACCCAGGTTATTGTTTGTAAACGATTCTTTATAGATGTTCAGCGCCAACATTTCCGTCGATTTAAACGGTCCGCCGTTCGTCAGCGATAAGTTCGTATCAAACAGTTTGAATGACCATGAAATCGTCAGGAACAGACAAATCGTGACCGAAGGCATGATCAGCGGAATCGTAATGTTCCGTAAAGTCGACAATCGGTTGGCCCCGTCAATTTTGGCTGCTTCTATCAGTTCCTGCGGGACATTTTGCAAGGCCGCAATATAGATGACCATGATATATCCCCCGCCTTGCCAGATCGAGACGATGACAATTCCCCAGAAACCGGTTCGGGCGTCACCGAGCCAAGGAAGTTCGAATAAACTCCACCCTGTCAGTTCGCCAATCGATGCAAATCCTTTAACGTAAATGAACTGCCAGACGAATCCGAGAATCAATCCGCCGATTAAGTTCGGCATGAAGAAAATCGTCCGTAAAAAATTCCGTGTCCGAATATTTTGCGTGAGTAAAAACGCTAAGATAAATCCAACCAGATTCGTTAAAACTACGGCAACGACGGTATATTTCGTCGTCAGCCAGAAGGACTGCTGGAACTGTTCGTCCACTGTGAACAGCCGGACATAGTTGTCAAATCCAATCCAATTTAATTCACCGGTGATTCCGTTCCAATCTGTGAATGAATACATGACACCATTAAAAAAAGGTACGAGAACGATTACTGCGAACACCAAAAAAACGGGTCCGACAAACATCCAAAATTCAAGTCCGCGCTTTACTTTTTTCTTATTGCTTACTGCCATTGCTCATCCCTCCTCTATCCCTAGACTACGAGACTTTCTATAAAATGAAAACGCAACCATTTGACCCATTGGGTGGAATATATTGAACGATTATTTGGCGCGTTCGTTTCAGATAAGCTACTATTAAGGAAATATAGAGAAACTTATCTTGAGAGGAAGATTACGCCATGGAAAAAACGATTCGTTCTGATTTAGAAATTGCCCAGCAAACCATCCTACGTCCCATCTCCGAAATTGCCGAACACATCGGATTAACTGACGCGGATTATGATACGTACGGAAAATACAAAGCAAAGTTAACAGACGGACTGGTGAAACGATTGGCGACGAAAGCAGATGGAAAACTGATTCTTGTCACAGCGATTAATCCGACGGCTGCCGGAGAAGGAAAATCGACAGTCACGGTCGGACTTGGTCAAGCGTTACATCGACTCAATCATAAAACGATGATTTGTTTGCGCGAACCGTCACTCGGACCAACGATGGGGTTAAAAGGTGGAGCCTGCGGTGGTGGGTACAGCCAAGTCTTGCCGATGGAAGAGATTAACCTGCATTTTACAGGCGATATGCATGCCATTACGTCAGCCCACAATACAATCAGTGCCCTGCTCGATAATCATCTTCATCAAGGAAACGACTTAAGAATTGATCCGCGTCGTGTGACGTGGAAACGTGTTCTCGACCTGAATGACCGCGCCTTGCGACAAATCACAATTGGGCTCGGCGGACCGGCTCACGGTGTTCCGCGTCAGGACGGGTTTGATATCACGGTTGCTTCGGAAATCATGGCTGTTCTTTGCTTAGCGGATTCCATCACGGATTTAGAGGAACGGATCAGCCGGATCGTCGTTGCCTATTCGTACGACCAACAGCCGGTTACAGTCAAGGATATCGAAGCTTCCGGTGCTGCGACATTACTCTTAAAAGAAGCCTTCCGTCCTAATCTTGTCCAGACGGTCGAAGGCACACCGGCTTTGATCCACGGCGGTCCGTTCGCAAACATTGCCCACGGCTGTAACTCGCTGATCGCGACACGCACTGCTTTGAAGCTAAGTGATTATGTCGTCACGGAAGCCGGATTTGGTGCCGACCTCGGCGCGGAAAAATTCTTTAACATCAAATCAAGGATCGGTCATTTACATCCGGATGCTGTTGTTGTCGTTGCGACCGTCCGTGCATTGAAAATGCATGGCGGGGTGGCAAAAGATCAATTGGCGGAAGAAAATTTAGCTGCTTTAGTCGAAGGGCTGGCATTGCTCGAGAAACACGTCGAGACAATGGATCTGTTCGGTGTCCCGGCCGTCGTCGCCTTGAATCGTTTCGCAACCGATACCGATACGGAACGCGAGAGCGTGCTTGAATGGTGCCGTGAACGGAACATCCGTGTCGCGGAAAGCGAAGTCTTCAGCCAAGGGGGAGCTGGCGGAGAAGCATTGGCGGAACAGGTCTTTGAGGCTTTGGAGGAAGAGAGTCAGTTTACACCGCTTTATCCGGCTGAACTGCCGCTGACACAAAAAATCGAACGGATTGCCAAACGGGTCTATGGTGCAGCAGATGTGCACTTCGAAGAAAAGGCATTACGTGAGCTTGAACGTTGCACCGAACAAGGACTCGGACATCTGCCGATCTGCATGGCGAAGACTCCATTCTCATTGACGGATGATCCAAGCAAGTACGGACGTGTCGAAGGATTTACGATTACTGTCCGTGAAATTAAGCCGTCCATCGGTGCGGGATTCATCGTCGCCTTGACCGGGAATGTATTAACCATGCCGGGTTTACCGAAAACACCGGCTGCCAATAAGATGGGAATTTCTGAAGACGGAACGATATACGGACTTTCTTAATCAGGGAAGGATGATAGATGTGACAATCGACCATACACACTGGGTTGCATCAGACGGCTATACGACGACGATGCATCTGTTAGAAGCTACTGCTCCGAAAGGGGTCGTCATTGTTTTCCACGGCATGATGGAACATGGCGCGCGCTATCAAGAGTTTGCTGAATTTCTTTATGCCCACCATTATCACACGATTATCCCGGATTTACGTTGTTTCGGTGCACGTGCGCAACAACGGGAGTCACTCGGGCATCTGGAGCCGAATCATGGTTTTGCGCAACTGATGCAGGATGCTGAAGAACTGGTTTACGATATCAAGGACCGTTATCCCGATTTGCCAATTTTTGTATTCGGTCACAGTTTCGGGTCACTTATTTCAAGACGCCTCGGTCAGACACTTGGGCATGAGCTGGCAGGTATCATTGCAAGTGGTCCTCCCACGGACAGCGGTTTACTTGGAAGCGTCAGTCAAAAAATTGTCGGACGTCTCATCGAACAGACTTCTTCTCAGCACCCTGCTGAAGGAATCAGTAAACTGATTTTCGGCCGGTACAACTTACGTTTCTTCCCGGCACTCTCATCGAATGCCTGGTTATCTTCCGATCCTCAATCGGTCTTACGTTACGACGAAGATCCTTTATCGGGAAAAACCGTGACACTCGGCTTTTTCCATGAGTTGCTTGCGGCGACCAAATCCGTCAACTCACTGGCTTATCTGTACCAACACCCGCGCCATCTGCCTTTGTTGCTGATCGCCGGGGAAGATGATCCGGTTGCCTTTGACGGTAAAGGAATCCATACGCTGTTTGACGCTTACAACCGTGTCCGTGTCGAAGGCGTTCAACTCACCGTCTACCGTGGATTGCGGCATGAGTTATTCCATGAGTTTGAACGGATCCGTGTCTTTGCAGATATCGCGGGCTGGCTGAACAAGCAAGTCGGCTCACATCCACTTTCTTCCATGCGAAAGCAAGGACATCAATAAAAAACGGGGTGCTCTCAGTTGAGAGACACCCCGTTTTGTCCTTAATGGATCCAGCTTAATGATAAAATCATCGCTTCGATTTCTTCTAGTTCCAACGATTCCCGATCTGCAGAATACGTCAATAGAACAAGCCGTTCTCCGTCTGAGTATGCATAAATCCGGATGAAGACGCCTTCTTCTTTTCCGTCTACAGCAAGAAGTGCTTCTTTAGATGAGTTCCGACGTGCTTCGAGTGGTCCCGTCAGTTCGATTCCAAACTCTTCCACCAATAAATTGATTTCCTGTTCCGCTGCTTCAAAAGGTGTGAGTTCTTCTGCATCCGACTCATAGATGGATAATTGTAATGTCCCCATCGCATTTTCTTCTGTCGAATAAAAACTGACGAATGTTTCTTCTTCTTGATATTCAAACGTTTTTGGATATTGCAGTGTAATCCAATTATCGACCGTGTACTGTTTCATATGATTTCCTCCATTCGATTTATCTCGTCAAAATGTATGCCTGTCACGGCCAGTTGCTGGAAACACCGTGCTAGCGTATCCGAGAGGAAAATACGTTCCGTACGTTCATCCCGTAAGATGTGGTGGGGACCAAGCGATGTACTGATGATTCGCTCCGTCATGAAGTAGACTTGTTTTTTCCGAAGCGTGCGGAAAATCTCCGTCTTATGTAGATGTTCCACCCGTCTTACCGCTAGAATATTGATGAGATAGTAATTGACGAGTCCCGTTCGTGTCTTCAATTGGACACGGAGACATTGGACGGAAAACGGTGTCAGCCGTTCCAACATCTGTTTCATCCGTTCAGATACTAATGGGATCCTCAATTCGTTCGGAAGCACGTCCGGTAGCATATCTGCATCCTGTTCGATTGAAAAGGCAAGTAAGCTTGCGTTCAGAAACCACTCTCCTGTCGTGAAGCGATAACGATCGATTTGATGGTGACATGTCGCCATCCATCCTTTTCCCATCAGCTGTTCGCTCCAAACTCGAACTTTGTTCACCAGTCATTCGCTCCTCTTTCCATCCTCAGCCACTCACTTTCGTTACAGGAAGCCCATGTAAACGATTTAGCTCTTATTATTGTACACATAAAATCAAAAGAATTACCTTTTTTCATAAAAGTTATGGAAATAAACGCTTTGCTATGCTACTATATTTCATGTAGCAACTCTTGCGGGTGTAGTTTAGTGGTAAAACCTCAGCCTTCCAAGCTGATGATGAGAGTTCGATTCTCTTCACCCGCTCCAATTTATGACATAACATAGGTCACGACACATAGGTCAATGACTTTTATGCCTTCGAGGGCAGACGGCTTGCAACTTGCAAGTCGTCTTTTTTGTTTTCTCCAGGATACATTTCCCCTGCTTTCGGGTATAGTTCGATATAAAACGTTACATCCCGAAAAGAGGAGGACTCTCATGATTCAAATGAAGATGCCTGGTGTCACGGTCTACCAAAGTACATTAATGAAAACGACCTCGACTTTGATTGAGACTCCCGATTGTCTGATCGTCGTTGATCCGGGTTGGTTACCGGATGAGATCGCAACGATCCGTCGTGATGTGGAAATCATCCGGCACGATCGGCCTCTCTATATCGTGTATACGCATGCTCATTTTGATCATATTCTAGGAGCTTACGCTTTTAAAGATGCCATTGCGATTGCTTCCCGTCGTTTCGTGGATGTCGATCGGACAACAGCGCTTGAGGAAGTGCAGAACTTTAATGACGAATACTACATCGAGTCTCCCGTTCTGTTTCCGGATATCACACATGTCATCGAAGAATCCGAAACGACATTGACAATCGGTAAAACCAAACTGATTTTTTTCCTGACTCCCGGTCATGAATCAACCCATTTGTCTTTTGTTGTCATGCCGCTTCATCTCCTTGTCTGTGGTGACTATGCCTCCGACGTCGAAATTCCTTTAATCGAACATGATTCGAGTGAATACTTAACGACCCTTGAATTACTCGAATCCTTTATTTATGAATATGAGGTAAAGTTACTTATTCCCGGACACGGTCATATTTGTGATGTTCGCACAGAAATGATTGAACGGCTTCATTTGAGTTATGACTATATCTTGGCCTTACGTGCACACAAGGAGTCCGACTGGTCGCCGTCTTGGCAGCGGACATCCTTCATGGGACGTCTGCACGAGAAAAACAAACGCCAGATTACCAAAGAACAGACCGAGCAACTCGCCCGGCGTCAATACGATTAAAAAAAAGACAGGCTGTTGTTTCCATAAAGGAACAGAGCCTGTCTTTTCTGTTAATCCATTACTCCAATCAGTTCAATCATTAAAGCTTTTTGCGCATGAAGGCGGTTTTCCGCCTGATCAAATACGAGGGAGTGACTGCCGTCAATGACTTCCGCTGTCACTTCTTCCCCGCGGTGCGCCGGAAGACAATGCAGGAAAATCACATCCGCTGCTGCTGACGACAACAACGTTTGATTCACTTGATATCCTTCGAATGCCTTGAGACGTGCTTCTGACTCCTCTTCCTGACCCATACTGGCGAATACATCACTGTAAATGACATCGGCACCGGCAACCGCTTGAACAGGATCCGTATACTGTTCAATCTGTCCTCCGGATTGTTGTGCCAGCATCTTCGCCTGATTAATAATCGTTTGATCCGGTGCATAATCAGCCGGACTACAAATTCGAACGGTCATTCCACTTAATGCGCCGCCTAACAGCAATGAATGGGCCATGTTGTTTCCGTCCCCGATATAAGCCAATACCTTTCCTTTCCGTTGACCAAAATGCTCCTCAATCGTCAGTAAATCAGCCAACACCTGACACGGGTGATGAAGGTCGGTCAATCCGTTGATGATCGGAATCGTTCCGTGCGCCGCCAACGTCTCGACCGTTTCATGTGCAAATGTCCGAATCATCAAGGCGTCGACATAACGGCTCATGACTTGAATCGTATCGCTGAGGGACTCTCCGCGACCGATCTGCATATCTGATCCGTTTAAGACGACCGGATATCCTCCCAATTCGACGACACCGACTTCAAAAGAAATCCGTGTCCGCGTCGATGCTTTTTCAAACAGCAACGCGACTTTTTTTCCGGCAAGTGTTTGGGCATACGTTGCCGGAGAAGCTTTAACGTCTTTCGCCAGTTCCAACAGATCGGTCAGACCTTCTGCTGTCAGTTCTTCCAGTGTCAGCAAATGTTTTAATCGTTGTGTGGTCGTCATTGGATTCGCTCCTTTTGTGTCGTCCATTCGGATAATGGCTTAACGGTACACATCGGTATCGTTTGGACGGATTCGAAGTATTGGGCAAGATGTTCTTCAGTAATGACAATCGCTCCTTGGGCCAGCGCTTTTTCCCGTTGTCCCCGTTCTGATTCTGATTTCGAGAAGAACACAAGACACGTATCAAACTCGGTATCCGGCTTAACTGCCGCTCCTTCTGACCACGCGTCTGTTCCCG
Organism: Exiguobacterium artemiae; assembly: GCF_033342815.1. Taxonomy (GTDB): domain Bacteria; phylum Bacillota; class Bacilli; order Exiguobacteriales; family Exiguobacteriaceae; genus Exiguobacterium_A; species Exiguobacterium_A artemiae_A. The sequence goes on along the minus strand of NZ_JAWPEN010000007.1, from coordinate 47,116 downwards.
CTCCACAGATTCGAAGCGTTCGCTTGGACATCGCTGTTTTTGTCGTCTGGTCGAAGACGAACCGTTCTTTGGCAAGTCCCGCTTCCGTCCACTGCAATGTTTCCCCGGTCGAACGCATGACAGGACCTGTCATCGGATCGACACCACGCAACTTCAGCGTCGAGAATACCGGTGTCTTGACCGCATGGAACGGTAACGTCAACCGGGTTGCCGGCAAGGCTTCAACCTTCATTCCGATGGCGGCTTGAACCGCCCACTCGAGCAACGGTTGTCCCGTCACCTTTGAGACAATCGGCAAGGTACGCGAAGCCCGTGGATTAATTTCGAGAACATAGACGGTTTGATCTTTTACGACGAACTGGATGTTGAAGGCACCTTGATAATCCAGATGTTGACCGATTGTTTGCGCAATCCGTTCGATTTCATCCTGTAAGCTTGCCGGAGCTGAGACAGGCGGCAAAATCATCGTGGAGTCGCCGGAGTGAACACCGGCGGCTTCGATTTGTTCCATGATGACCGGTACGTAGGTCGTCGTCTTGTCTGAAATACAATCGACTTCGAACTCGTGTCCTTCGATATAGGCATCCACCAAAATCGGAAACGCCATTTCCGGCAATAGTTTTTCTAAATCGGTTGCTGTCGTTAATCGGTGCATCCCTTTTCCACCAATGACGTACGATGGACGGATCATCAGCGGATACCCCAATTCCTTGACGATCGCCGTCAATTCTTCTTCGTTCGATACTTCCTGGCCCGGTATGCGGTCAATCTGAAGTCGATCCAAGAATTGATAAAAACGATCACGGTCTTCCATCTCGTCAATCGTGTCGGCCGTCGTTCCTAACAGCTGATATCCTAATTGTTCAAGTTCCGCAGCCAGTGTAATGGCTGTCTGTCCACCAAACTGGACAAGCACCTGCCGGCATTGTTCTGCTTCCAGTACATGAACAACATCTTCAATCGTCAGCGGTTCAACGTAAAGACGGTCCGCCACTTCAAAGTCGGTCGAAACGGTTTCTGGATTGTTGTTGATCATGATGGTTTCATAACCGGCTTTCTGTAAAGCACGAACAGCATGAACCGAACAATAATCGAATTCAATTCCCTGACCGATCCGGATTGGTCCGGCGCCGAGAACCGCTACCTTTTTCCGACTGGACGGAGTCACTTCCGTTCGGCCGGACCAACTGCCGTAAAAATACGGCGTCAGACTTGAAAATTCCGCTCCACAAGTGTCAATCATTTGAAAACTCGGTTGAATTAAAAAAGTATTCCGTTGCTGTTGCACGACTTCAAGTGGAACGTCGGTAATCTGTGCGATCTGCTGGTCTGTAAATCCGAAGCGTTTTGCCTGTTGTAGCGACTCTTTGGATTCCAGATCCAACGTTTCCTGCATCAAAATCAATGTCTCGAGCGTCGTGATGAACAAGGACTGAATCTGCGTTTTTTCAGCCAGTTCTTCGTGCGTCGCTGCTTTTCGGTCGAGCAATGCCAGCATGGCCGATAACCGGCGATCCGTGATTTGATTGACTTCATGCCACAAGACCTCCGTTTCAGCCTGCTTCATCCAATTCGGATATAACGGCGCTTGTTCGATTCCGGCGCCGCGCCACGCTTTTTGCAAGGCTTCCTCGAGTGTCTTGCCCATCGCCATGCTCTCGCCGGTCGCCTTCATCTGTGTACCGAGCGACCGGTCACTTCCCGGAAAAAGATCAAACGGGAAACAAGGCACTTTAGCCGTGACATAATCCAGGACCGGTTCGAAACTGGCCATCGTTTCCTTCGTCACCGGATTGATGCAGTCATCAAGACGCTCACCGAGCGCAAGACGGGTCGCTAATTTTGCAATCGGATATCCCGTCGCCTTAGAAGCTAAAGCAGAAGACCGACTGACGCGGGGGTTGACCTCAATGACATAGTAGGTCTGTTCTGTCGGATGGATTGCAAATTGAATATTACAGCCACCGACGACACCAAGCGCAGAAACGATTTCCCGCGAAGCCGTCCGCAAGATTTGATTCATTTTGTCAGAGATCGATTGAATCGGTGCAAAGACGACAGAATCTCCCGTATGCACGCCGACCGGGTCGATATTTTCCATATTGCAGACGATGATTGTCGTATCAAAGGCATCCCGCATCACCTCGTACTCGACTTCCTTATAACCAGCAATGCTGGCTTCGACGAGACATTGTGAAATCGGACTGGCCTGAAGTCCATTCGCTGCAAGTTTGCGGGCTTCTTCTTTTGTTTGAGCAATCCCGCCACCGGTTCCGCCGAGCGTAAACGCCGGACGGACAACAAGCGGGACGCCCGCTTTTTCCATGAACCCTTCCAGTTCCTCCAACGTCTCGATCGTTTGACTGATCGGGAGCGGTTGATCCAGTTCCAGCATCCGCTGTTTAAACCGTTCACGGTCTTCCCCGTCCCGGATCGTTTCAAGGGATGTCCCGAGCAGTTTGACTTGATACTGATCCAGTACTCCTGCTTCTTCCAACGACAGTGCCAGATTCAAGGCGGTTTGTCCGCCGACTGTTGCCAGTAAATGGGTCGGGCGTTCACGTTTGATAATGGCCGTCGCTTTTTCAAGCGTCATTGCTTCGATATAGATATGGTCCGCTGTTGAGGGATCCGTCATGATCGTAGCCGGATTCGAATTCATCAACATGACCTCGCATCCCGCTTCCCGAAGTGTCTGACATGCCTGTGTGCCCGAGTAATCAAATTCCGCTGCTTGACCAATCACGATTGGGCCTGATCCGATGACCAGGACTTTTTTAGCTTCCTGCATATGCTACCTCCTGCTTTAAGATGCCCGCTACGAATTGATCGAATATCACCATCGCCTCCAGTGGACCGGGATGAGCTTCCGGGTGAAACTGAACCGTCAAAATAGGATGCGTCGGATGAAGCAGTCCTTCAATCGAGCCGTCATTGATATGTTCATAAGCGACGTTCAGTTCAGATTTTTGAACGCTGTCCGCTTGAACGACATAACCATGATTTTGTGAAGTCATGAAGACACGTCCGGTTTTCAACTGACGGACCGGATGATTTGCCCCACGGTGACCATGGTGTTGCTTTTCGATTCGACATCCGAAGGCTTTGGCAATCAGTTGATGCCCCATGCAGATGCCAAGCGTCGGATAGGCAAGTGCCAGTTTCTTGATTTCTGGAATCAAGTGATCGAGTTGGCTCGGATCTCCGGGTCCATTCGAAAAAAGTAACCCGTCAGGCTTTAATTTATCGATGACTGTTTTCGGTGTATCGAACGGCACGACCGTCACTTTCATCTGGCGCTCCTGCAAGGCTTCAATCATCGATTTTTTCACCCCGTAATCGAGACACACGATATGTCCGCCCTCGTCATCGGTTGGATAAACCTCCGGCTGTTTGGTCGAGACGGTGGCAATCAAGTTCGACTGTTCCTGAACAGATGACGTCTCGTTTGTGAGGATACCGATCTGATCCCCCTGATTGCGTAAATGATGGACCAATGCCCGTGTATCGACTTGGGTCAAAACCGGGATATCCGATGCGGCCAACCAATCCGCCAAGTCTGACCGTAATCCGTTGTTCGCTAATGTCTGAACGACTACACCGGATACTTGAATCTGACGGCTTTCTGAATCCTGTTCTGAAATTCCGTATTGTCCAATGAGCGGGTAGGTAAAAACGATGATTTGTCCCCGGTAGGAAGGATCGGTCAATACTTCTTGATAACCGGTCATTCCCGTGAAAAATACAACTTCTCCTTGAACGGACGAGGAACCAAGCAATTCACCTGGATATACATGTCCATCCGCTAATGTTAATGCCCCTGTTCCTTTCACATCATGACCTCCTGTTGACATACTGTTTTGATTTTTTCGACCGCGAGATCAAGCTCTTGTTCCGTGACGAACAATGAAGGTAACAATCGAATGACATTCGGTCCCGCGCTGACGACGAGCATTCCGGCTTGTTGCAACGCTGTAATCAGGGATGAGACCGGTTCATGAAATTCAATTCCGATCATCAGTCCGCGTCCCCGCACATCAACAACCATCGTCTCCGGCAATTGCTTCAGTTGTTGCATCAAATAAAGTCCTTTTTGTTGGACTTGTTTCATTTGTTGCTCGTTTAGCAAGACGTCCAGTGTCGCTTCTGCCGCTGCCATCGCCAACGGATTTCCTCCGAACGTCGATCCGTGGGTACCCGGTGTGAAAACAGTCGTCGCTTCCGGTGTCGTAATGATGGCTCCGACCGGGAATCCGCTTCCGAGACCTTTTGCCACGGTAATGATATCCGGCTTTAACGGCGTTTGCTCAAAGGCGAAACGCGATCCGGTTCTTCCGATTCCTGTCTGGACTTCATCGATGACTACTTTCACATCATACTGTCGAGCTTTCTCCATCAACGCTTCCAACCAGGCGTTTTCCGCTACGATGACACCGCCTTCTCCCTGAATCACTTCAAGCCAAACGGCAGCCGTCTGGTTCGTTATCATTTCAAGGCTGTCAAAATCGTTAAAGGTCAGATGCTTGAAATCCGGAACCATTTCTCCGAACCCGGCTTTAATCTTGTCTTGACCTGTGGCTCCCATCATGGCAAAGGTTCTTCCGTGAAACGACTGACTAAACGTCAGGATTTCTTTTTTCTGTGTCCATTTCCGAATCAGCTTAAATGCCCCTTCATTCGCTTCCGTCCCGCTGTTACAAAAGAAGACATGGCTCAAATGACTGTTTTCCGTCAACATCGCGGCAACACGCTCCTGTTTACTGCTCATGAATAAATTAGACGTATGCCATAATTTTTGAAGTTGTTCTTGTAACGCCTGTTCCACATGCGGATGTCGATGACCGGTGTTGCAGACGGCAATTCCCATCACGAAATCCAGATAGTTTTTGCCTGCCTTGTCTTGTACGAACGATCCGTTCCCTTCAACCAATTCAATGTCATGACGTAAATACGTCGGTAGTAAAGCGCTCATTGGTTTCCTCCTTGATCCGTGTCCCCCGGCTCGTCACGTCTTGTCCTGAACGAATCTTAACCCGGTTTATTCCTTGTCGGACGGCTTCGATGACGGCTTCAACTTTCGGAATCATGCCTCCGTTGATTTCCGTTGATTCGATTCCCTCCTCCAGTTCCGCGACCGTCACTTCTGACTGGAAGGTGCCATTCAGCCGGACACCGGATACATCCGTCAGTAGTTCGAATTCATCGACAGCGAGTCCTTTCGCTACAGCAATCGCACAGGTGTCCCCATTACAATTCAACGTCCCTTCCGTCCCTGTAATCAGAGAGGTGACGACAGGAAGGAATCCCGATGCCATCAATGTCGTAAATAATTTTGAATCCACCCGTGTGACGTGTCCGACTGCCCCGAAAGCCGGTTGCTGCTTTCCCCGAATACTGGCTCCGTCAATTCCCGTCAAGCCGATTGCCGGCAGCCCGTTTTCATTCAGTGCATAGACGATTTTTGATTGCACTTCTCCTCCAAGCACCCGTTCCGCTCCCAGCAGAACCTGCTCTGTCGTCACCCGGATCCCGTTGTTGAATTCCGCTTTAATATTCATGTCCCGGCAATAGGCCGATAAAGCCGGTCCACCACCGTGGAGGATGATCAATTCATTTTTCTCAGCAAGCCACTGACTCCATTCTTCGTAATAACGCGGGTCCAGCTGTTCGAAGACACTTCCGCCCAATTTGATCAATTTACGTTTTGTCATGTCCGGTAACTCGCATTGATTTTGATATAGTCATACGTCAAGTCACAACCGAAAGCATGACCGCTGGCAGGTCCTTGATTTAAATTGACTTCGATTTCCACAACCTCTTGCGCCAGTTCACGGGAAGCCAACGATTCGTCGAATAAAACCGGCATGCTGTGACGCAGAACCCACTGGGAACCGATCCGGATATCAATTTGTCCGACATCAATCGGTTCATCGATACTGCCGACCGCTGCGATGATTCGGCCCCAGTTCGCATCTTCACCGAAAATCGCTGTTTTCACGAGGGAAGACCCCACAATCTGTTTGGCAATTTTCCGGGCAGTCCATTCGTTCGCCGTACCATGTACGTTGACTTCAATCAGCTTCGTCGCCCCTTCTCCGTCACGTGCAATTTGCTTCGCTAAATCTTGGCATACTTCCTCAACCGCTTGTTGGAACTGCCCGATTTCGTCCGTCTCCGGTTGAAGCGGCTCTGCTTGTGCGGCTCCGCTTGCAAGAATCATCACCATGTCATTCGTCGAACTGTCACCGTCGACGGTGATGCAGTTAAACGTCCGGTTGACTGCAGACTTCAAGATGTCCTGTAATAACGGCGAAGGAATTGAGGCATCAGTCGTTAAAAAACCGAGCATCGTCGCCATATTCGGATGAATCATGCCCGAACCTTTGGCCACTCCGCAGACTGAAACCAACTCGCCGTTTAACCAGATTTGACGTCCAGCCGTCTTCGTACCGGTATCGGTCGTTAAAATCGCCAGGGCAAAATCATCGGCTTGTTCTTCACCTTCATCCGGCTGCAACTGCTCAATTCCTTGAAGTAACGTATCGATTGCGAGCGGCTGTCCGATGATGCCGGTCGAAGCGATGACAACATGTTCCTGTGCCAATTGAAACTGATCGGCAACGGCTTGTTGGGAGGCATAGGCATGTTCGAGTCCGAGCTGACCTGTACAGGCATTGGCATTCCCGCTGTTGACTAAAACGGCATGGACTTTTCCACCCGATGTCGCCATTGCCTGTTTCGTTACGGTAATCGGTGCAGCCTGGACCTGATTGGTCGTGTAAACCGCTGCCGCATCGGCACCCGCTTCACATAATAAAAGTGCTAAATCTTTCCGTTTGCGTCTGAGCCCGACATGAACTCCCGTCGCCTTGAATCCTTTTGGTGTCGTCACGGTCAATGGTGATGTCAGTTGTATATTTAACATAGTTATGGTCCCCTCTATATAAAGAATGGCTGTTGTGTCAGACCTAGTGTTTCTGGATATCCGCCAATGACATTGGCATTTTGAATCGCTTGTCCTGCTGCGCCTTTTTGCATGTTATCCAGCACGGATATGACCGTCAGTCTTCCCGTACGTGTATCCAGATAGACCGAAATGTCACAATAGTTGCTTCCGGCTGCCGATTTGATTTCCGGATCCGTTTGTCCGACACGGATAAAGGATTCCTGTTTATATTTTTCAATGAACCATGTCCGCCACTCTGCTTCCGTTTTTTCAACGAGGGGCTGTAACGTCATCGTCGCCATGATGCCACGGTTAAGTGGAACGAGATACGTCGCAAGTGACACGATGATTTTTTGTCCTGTGATGTCTTCAGCAATCGATTCGATTTCCGGAATATGTTGATGTTGGTTCATTTTGTACAATCGGACATTTTCGCTTGATCGAACGTGGTGTGTTTGTTCCGTCAATGTTTTTCCTGCTCCCGACAAGCCGGAGCTCGCATGAATGATGATTTGCGACGGATCAATCACCCGCTCTTCTAATAGCGGTAATAATCCGAGTAAGACAGCCGTGGCATAACAACCCGGATTGGCAATTAAACGACTGTCCTTGATTTGCTCCCGCTTCCATTCCGTCAGTCCGTAGGTTGCTTTTTTCTGGAGAACCGCATCGACGCCTTCATGGGGATACCATTTTTCATACAATGATTTTTCAAGACGCAAGTCTCCGCTCAAATCGATGACCGTCCCTTTCCAGTCATCCAGCTGTTTCAGATACTTCGTGGAAACTCCACTCGGCGTCGCTAAAAATAAAAGATCTGTTTCAACCGCTTCAATCTGTTCCAGTGAAAATGCTGTCAGTACAGGAAATTGTTTATTATTCATGAAACTGTATAAATCATTCATTTCCTGATTGGTTTGCGAATCGCTGATCAATGAGACGATTTCCAAATGAGGATGTAATTCAATCAGGCGTATCAGCTCAATCGCAGCATATCCGGTCGCACCTACAATCGTACATTTCATCGTCGAAACCCCTTTGTCCTTAAATGATAACTCGATTTAAACATATGTATATTTATACTGTCAAATGAATTTTTATTTATTTTAAACATAAAAAAAAGGCTTTGATCAATGACATCTCATTAGATGTGACTGATCAAAGCCTTTTTTTATCCGAAATGAAATTATCTTTTTTCCGCACGTTGAGCGACCATGTGATCAATTCCGTAAACACTGGCTCCCATTAACGCAATGACTACGACAAAAATTGCAGTAAACATATGTATCTCCTCCTGTTCACAAAATCGACATCTCTTATTTCCTATTGTGCAAGATTTCCGTCGAAAAAGAAAGCGTTTACGACAAATTTTCGTCACATTTTCTATTTATCCTGTCATTTAGAGCGGAATCCAGATAGTTGACGAATGAATTCATATCCTTTAACATAACAACTGTTCTTCACTTTACTTTCGCACGTAAAAGCAAACAAGCATAAACGCAACATAGAACTTAAGGAGGTGGAAGCATGCGTATGTCTTTTCGTGAATCCGCAGCTGTCCTAGGAATTAGTATCATTATCTTATTATCCGTCATATTCGGTGCCAAAGCCGAACCGCATCTCGCTATATTATCCAGTTTGATTTTTGTCGTCGCCTATGCCGCTGTCCGCGGTTTCCGTTATGAACAACTGGAACAACATATGATTAACGGAATTCGTGAAGCCATCAAACCGATCTTAATCATGCTGCTTGTCGGTATGACAATTGCCGTCTGGATGATGAGCGGAGCTGTTCCGACACTCCTTCATTACGGACTTGAAACACTTTCTGCAACGTGGTTCGCACCAAGCGCTTTAATCATTACGATGGTCGTTTCGACGTTTACCGGGAGTTCCTTTACAACGATCGGAACGGTCGGTGTTGCTTTGATGGGAATCGCAGTCGCACTTGGTGTTAATCCAGCCCTTGCCGCAGGTGCCATCATCAGCGGTGCCTGTTTCGGAGATAAGATGTCCCCTTTATCCGATACAACGAATTTTGCACCGGGAATCATCAATGTCTCGGTCTTTGATCATATTCGTTTTATGATGGGAACAACAATTCCTGCCATTACGATCACGTTCATTCTGTTCTTCATCTTTGGACGGGGAGACGGTTCGATTGATTCACAAACTATTGTGTCCACCCAACAGGAATTAACACGTCTGTTTAATCTCTCACCATGGACATTGCTGTCACCGTTACTCGTAATGATTCTTGCATTACGTAAAACACCCGTCGTTCCGACTCTGATCGTCGGCGTCCTGAGCGGTCTCCTGTTAACTGGATTAACACAAGGCAACTGGAACATCGGACAATGGATGAGCGTCATCCAAAACGGATTAAAGATTGAAACAGCCAATGACACGGTTGCAAGCATCGTCAGCAAAGGCGGTCTCCAGTCGATGATGTGGTCCGTTTCACTCGTCATGCTTGCTCTAGCTTTCGGCGGTGTCCTTCGTGGAATTGGCGTCATCGATGTCATCATCGAAAACACGGTTTCAAAATTAAAACGGGACGGTAGCATCATCTCATCGGCTGCACTCGCTTCAATCGGCGTCAACTTCATGGCCGGTGAACAATACTTGTCTATCCTGTTACCCGGTCAAGCGTTTAAACAGATCTTTAAAGACCGTTCGATTGATCCGCGCTTTCTCTCACGGGCTCTGGAAGACGGCGGAACTCTTGTGAATCCGTTGATTCCTTGGGGGGTATCCGGTGCGTTCTTCGCTTCAACACTCGGTGTCCCGGTTACTGCATATGTCCCATTTGCCTTTTTCTTGTTACTGTCGCCTTTCTTCACTTTTGTTTTTGCTTTTACCCGTCCTACCAAACAAGCTGCAAAAGATTTGGCAGCTTAACCGATGGCTTTCCTTAAGCAGAACTGAAAAATCAGTTCTGCTTTTTTCTTGAAAATCATTCGAAAATATATTCCTTTTCACTTTGTTTGACAAATATTGTACAGAATTCAGCAATTACAAATAAACATGTGTAAATTCAAAAGGAAATGGGAATATACCAAACATAAGATTAAAAAATTACAGCGAATTATAAAAAGAGAAACTTGCACCTGACCCTAAGGATGCGTTCGATGTAATTTTGTAGGAGGAGTTCGATTATGATCAAACGTGGCACACTGGAACGGCTTGATGGCAAATATGCTGTTCTTCTCTGGGAGAATGGTTCAAGTTTCATCCCACGCCGCTATTTGCCTACTGAAGCAAGGCTTGGTGATACAATATTATTCGACGGATCAAATTACTCAATTGATGCAACTAACTCTACCCAGTCTTCCTTTCAAACGTTTTCGTTTCGGCAAATGGGTTGACACTTAAAAAGCCACCTGACCGCTTAAAATGACTAACAGACATATTGTCTCGAATAGTCGTTTCTTGCGACAGGTGGCTTTTGTCTGTTAACGGATTTCGAGCGTCTGTTCAGCGCAGCTTGGACAGGGCGTTTGTGTGAGCTCATCCAAAGAAAGTCGGACCAAAACAGAATCATCTTGTTCACAGCGATGGACCGGTTCAATGATTGCCCCTTTCAAAAACAAGGCGCACCAAAACCGGGTAGAGATTTGCTGACAGGTCGGACACCGAAAGACATCATATTGATGCGGTACCCATCCGTCTTCAATTTCCTCAATATGGGCATGATATGTCCGAATCAACTCGGCTCGTATCCGGTCATCAATTTTTTGGCGACTGACGAGCGGCTCTTGATACGGTGGAACAAATAAAAAAGGTAATGCTGATGCGTAACTTTCCATCCCATACGTCAACACCGATGGAAATCCTTTCCACTCTTCCTGCTGACCGATTTCAATGATTTGACGATACGTACATACCGCACAATATAACTCCATCCGGTTATCCTCCGATCTTCCGCACCATCTCTTTCAACATCTCTTGTGTAACGGGTCCGACATGTTTTCCGACAATCATCCCTGTTTGATCAATAATGTAAGTCGCCGGCATCGCCACTAACTGATACGTTTTTTCCGATTGTCCTTTCGTATCATAAAGTACCGAGTACGTAATCGGCGTTTTTTTCAAAAACTGTTTTACATCACTCAACCGTCTTTCCGCAGTCGTCACGTTGATGCCGTACACCGGGATTGATGTCGATTTGGCAAAGGCGTTTAATTCCGGTATTTCCTGCTGACAAGGGGGGCACCAGGTTGCCCAAAAATTAATAACGATGAGCTGATCCGTTAAATCAGACAAATGAATCATTCGACCGTCTTGTTCTATTTCGAGGTCAGGCGCTTTCATTCCTGTTTCAAGTCCACCCTCTGCTTGTTGTTTCGCTTTCATTTGTTGTTGGTCCTGTTTCGTCTGATAGGCGCTGTAGCTTGTATAGGCAATTCCCGAAATGATGATTGCCGCCATCAGGTACACTACATATTTTTTCACTGATTTCGTCACTCCTCTATGTATGTAGTGTAGCAGAATCGTCCGCTTGATTTGTGACAAAAAAGGCAGATTGGTGCTGACCTTTTTTTCCGCTCAGATGAAATGTATTTGACGCACAAAAAACAGGAGTCGGATACTCTCCAACTCCTGTCAACGATTTTCATATTGTCTCGTTCATTAATTATAACGCGGCAATTGTTTTTTGACTTGACGGTTGTCTTTAACGCTTCCAACCGCTTCATCTCCGCCGAGTGCTTCGTTTAATGTCGTTTTACCTTCTTTGACTTCCAGCCGGCGATTAAAGAGTGCCCGATTGTCGACCGAAGCGACCAGGATGGAGGCAACATCCGTTTCGGAAATCGTTGCTTCCTTGACGTCCTTCAAGTCTTCATCGGCCTCAATCAATCCGCGCCCTTCTCCGTCAACGATGTTAACCGGACAAATGATGGTATATGTGAGTCCACTATGTTCAATCTGTTCTTCGGCTGCATTTTTGGCAGCGTAGAACGGATACATCTCTTTTTTGAATTGGTTCGGACGATCAGCACCATAGGCACTGAGGAGGACGAAATGACGAACGCGCGCCTTTTTCGCAGCATCAATCGTTTTTAAAGCAACCGTCCGGTCAAGTAACTCGATTTCAGTTGGTTCCCCGTCAACACCGGCTGTCGCTGCACAAATGACAGCGTCTTGACCGGAAACACCCTGTTCGATGACTTTTTCGAGTTCTGTTTCGATATCGACATAGTGCGCTTTAACACCAAGTTTTTCAAATCGTTCCACTAAATGCTGATGGCGGACGATAACCGTAACTTGATGACCTTTAGCGAGCGACTTGACGACACGAGCTCCGATTGTACCTGATGCACCTACAACTAATACTTTCATATGATAGGTCCCTCCTCGATAGATTAGTCACCTTTAGTAATTTCCACTGTTCGAGAAAGTACAAACCCGTTTTGAAAAATTAATCGTTTTTTAATGTCCCATAAAACGTCGTATCGAGTTTCGCACGCAAGTCCTTCAGTTCTTTTTCCTTAGGGAAATCGTAGAAAATACCATTCATCCGCTCACTGACACCTTCGACTTCGAGGTGTTCCCGCTTCGAAAACAGCGCGAGTGATAGTCCCGCCGTCATCATTTGACGGATGCTGACATCGAGATTCATTTCTTCTTTCATATACCTGTGTGCGCCGGGAATACTGGACCATCCCGTCGGTTTCATCAAATGTGTCGCCACGGCTTGGATGACTTCTGACTGTCGGTTTGCCCGTGCCACGTCTGTATCCGTTTTACGGTGACGGGAATAGGCTAACGCCATTGCGCCATCCATGTGATATTCTTTTCCTTTTTGGAACGAATACTGATTCGCTTTTCCGCTCGCATCTTGTTCCGAGAACGTTCCCGTCGACACTAAATCGACTCCTCCGATTTCATCAATCAATCCGATGAAGCTGTCAAATGAAATGACGATTTTACTATCAATGTCTTGTTCGAGAAGTCCGCTGACTGCACTGCTCGTACAGTCTTCTCCGCCATACGCAAAGGCATGGGTGATCTTATCTTTTTTCCCATTTTCACAGGCAATTGGCGTATACGTATCACGAGGAATCGACGTCAATTGAATCGTCCGTGAGAGCGGTACGAATTGCATGACGGACAGTGAATCTGATCTCGAACCGCGTAATGACTCTCCCGGTCGGGCGTCACTTCCGATCAGAAGAAACGTAAACGGTTGTGAACTAAAAAGAACGGCTCCAATCAGGACGAGTAATAATAAACCGATCAGCTTTGATTTGAAGCGACGTTTCTTTTTCGGAACAGGCTGTTTTTTTAACCGCTGTTCAGCTTCTACTTCACGCACCGGCTCTTTCGTTCTGTTGCTTCTTGACGCACGGCGTTGGCTGAAACGATTCAAGGCCATACTCGCCAGTCTTGTTCCTGAACGCACGATGATTCCGGCTCCGGCCTGCAAGCGCTTTTCAGAACGTCTTGATACCTCTTTCCGGGCAGGCGTTTTTTCCGACGGCTCATCTAAATACCGTTGACTGGCAGATCGTTCGCCTTCGTGATTTTGATCCATGGATTCGCGGGATACTTTCTCCTGATCCATCTTCTCTGATTCACGCAATTCTTCCTGACGTCTGCGCTCTAAACGGGAACGTCCTGAATGAAATTCTTCCATAGGTTACCTCCGTATCAATCTCGGGCTAAGTGTTTTTCCTGTAAAAAGTCACGCATATACGTCCGTTTCGGCTCCTTCATCGAAGCAGCCATCTGATAAACCCATCCTTCCGTCCGGCGTCCATCTGTTCGTTCTCCATAATACGTAGACGTTTCTTCTTCATATTGCGACAACAATTCACGCATCGTGTCGTCATTAGTATACGTATTCCGGTGGAAGACCGCATCCATCGGAAGGCGGGGTTTTTTACCCGGCTGTTGGTCTGGAATCCCGACTGCGACTCCAAATAACGGAACGACATGATCCGGCAAGCTCAACAATTCACTTACTTTAGCAGCGTCATTTCGTAATGAACCGATATAAACTGTGCCATATCCTAACGATTCCGCTGCAATAACTAGATTTTGGGCGGCTAAACCGGCATCGACCGCACCGACAATCAAGGCTTCCGTCGTTTCGACCGTCCGGTCCACGGAACCGGATGCAATTTCTGCCGCCAGGATGTGTTTATGATAATCGATACAAAAAACGAAGAAGTAACTGTTCTCAGCGACGTAAGATTGACCGCTCGCTACGTCCACCAATTGTCGTTTAAGTGCTTCGTCCTCCACGCCGATGATGGCATAGGCCTGCTGATAAGAAGACGTAGATGCAGACTGTGCCGAACGGACGAGTGTTTCGACTGTCTCTTGATCTAATTGATGAGGTTTGAATTTACGGATAGACCGGTGGTTAAGTAAATGTTCGATTGTTTCATTCATGAATAATCGCTCCCTTTTTGTTAATGATTCTCTTAACGATAGGCAAACCTTTCCGGAAGTGCAAATGTTAGCTACCCGTGTTCCAAAACAATCATTTTTGAATTCCATGCACTGCCGATTACTTCTTAAAAAAATCGGGAAAAGGATAGAACTACTATTGTGTCTTTTTTGTCGAAGGAGGGCGATCATGAGAATTCGTAAACTGCGTCTTTTACTTGAACAATATGGCGATACGACCCTTCGCGACATCATCGTAGAAATCTATCGTCAACTTCCGAAACAAGTCATCGAAGAAAAAGATCTTGATTTGATGTTATCCCAGTTTGCGAAGTACAAAGGATTACAAAAAGAACAGGATCAACCGACTGTCGAACAGGCGATTGAACAAACAGAACAATTCATTCAACTCGCGTATGATTTACAGTACTTGGAGCCGAATGAGCTGGTCTCCGTCCGCGAACAAAAAAATTGGTACGTGACGGCAAAACGCCTGCTTAAACATTTGCGCCATTATATCGGTCGAAAAAACGGAACACGGGTTGCTTTTGAGGAATTCTTTTTTTTACTTTCTTCAGCCGCCGGAGAAGAACCGCTTTTTTTAAGTAACGATCCCTTCCGACTGATTAAGGTCACACAAGTTGAACTATTCGAAGAGCTGGTCGGGTATTACAAACTGGACGCACCGGATCAGACATGGATGCAACGCGCCATTTATACTGCCGTCAAGGTACCGATTGATGTCGACACGGAACGCAGTGACCTTTTCCTCGCCGTCCTCACACATTGTACGGACGTCAGTGAACGGGAGGCTTATGTTGCCTTATTGAACACGCATGCCAAGAAACTCCGAGCGAAAGTTCGTGTCGATGCTGATATGCTGGTTTTGTATCAAGAAATCCGTTTCGCCGAACTGCATGCCCTGATCGCCTTACGTGAACTCGAACGCGCTGAAACGATGTTGTTTACGGAATATATTCCTTATTTCTCACATCGTTCGACGCCCTTCCGGTATTATCTTAGCTTGCTTGAACAAGCCGGATTAAAGGATGAACATGATCGGATTGAACGGGTTGGACGACGTAAACATATTCACTTTTAAGCTGAAATCCACGCAAAAAAGACGAAACGTTCTTCGGCAAATTCCGAGAACCGATCGTCTTTTTGCTTTAATCTGTCGCATTTACGATTCCTAATCCAACTGTCGCAAGCAAAGCAATGCAGGCGAATAAAAAAGCCATATCGTTCGGAGAGTCGAATCCGTCATATGTCGGTTCTTTTTGATCCGTGATAATCTCATCCATCGTCCCGTAACTGCCGTATGTCGTAGATTGCCGGACTGTCGTTTCTTTTTTTTCAATCTCCTGTGCCTGAACAGGATTCATACCGAGTAAGACCAAAAAAAGACCTGTCGCCATCAGTAGTTTCGTCATCTCATCACCACCTGATTATTTACCTTTAATTTCAAATTAATACATTAAAAAACCCTATTTTTGTTATACTGAATGCACTGGCTTTCATTTTTTTCTGAAAGGACGTGCACGTGTTGAACATTTTATCGTACGATCAATTATCTCATCCACAACGGCGTTTGGTCCATCGCTTACTCCGTACCAATCCGTCTTCCCCGTCATCATTTTCCTACCCACCAATCGAACACCAGCAATGGACGATTTGGCATGAAGATCATGTCCAGGCAACTCTCGGATTTCATGTTTTCGAACATACCGTTCAACTTTTAAATGCTTCCTATACCGATTTACAGGCGTTTCAAATCCTCGCTCACCAT
Source organism: Exiguobacterium artemiae (assembly GCF_033342815.1). GTDB lineage: Bacteria > Bacillota > Bacilli > Exiguobacteriales > Exiguobacteriaceae > Exiguobacterium_A > Exiguobacterium_A artemiae_A. Next base: position 30,983 of record NZ_JAWPEN010000007.1, on the reverse strand, counting down.
GTCCACTCGCAGGCACTCTCGTTTTCTCCACGTCATATCGATGTCCAAATCATACCACCGCACGACTTTGGATTCATCACGACCTGGAACGCTTTAGGATACGCTTTGTCCTGTGAACAATTTCGACTGATTGGTCTGACGCGTGACCGCCCCGTCTCCGTTCAATTCAAACCACTTTCCTTGCGCAACCGTCAGTTGTTCTTGACGATTCGCAATGACGCAATTCGTTATTCCGACTTTCTCTTTCCTTATGATGCTGCCCATCTCGATTATTTAGTCGATCAAGGTGTCCTGCCATACCTCGTCTACGACAAGAACACCGTTGTCGGAACCATTCTGATTGAACAGCATAAGCAGGTCGTCCGCCTTTTGGAAATTACGTGTTTACCGCAATTAAAAAACCAAGGATACGGGCGCCGGATTCTCGATACGTTCCAAATGAAATTACATAAGAAAAATATCTTATCTTTTGAAGTGTATTGTTTTTCGACCCATCAAGAAGCTCTTCGCCTGTATCAACCGACAACTTTTTGTGATATTCAAATTTTCTCGAATTGGCACCGTTATTCCTGCGAACCGGTTTCGTTAACCACGTAACCGTTGAACGATTTCCGAGTATTCGCTGAGTATATATTGATCATCCAACGTATTGAAATCGATACCCGCCTGCCGCTTTAAACGGTCGCCGATGACAAATAAACTTTCGTAATAATCCGTCCCCATACTTGCTGCAAGACCCGGTTGATGATTATGAAATGCCAACAAGGCATCTTTTAGAATTTCCTGCTTATTTTGTTCCATCAAAACATCGTCCAGCATCTTCGGGAATTGTTCCGTCTGACGACCGACGATCGCATAAAAAAGTGGAAAATGTTTGGCATACCGAAACGTTGCAACATACCGGGTGTTCTCAATGATGGATTGCAGGCTTTCAAATTTCGTCCGCTGAAGCCGTTCCGCCAGACCGACTGTCGCCGGATGTTGAAACAACGGAAGACTCTGTTCATCCAGTGCTTGCTCGTGCGTCAACAACAACACGATGTCCAGGGTATTGATTTCATCCGTTTCAAGAAAACGGTCACTCCGTTGCAATGTCGTTGTGTAGTTTAGGTCCAACCCCGAATCGACGGCAAGTTGGAACAGAACGTAGTCATAGACTGTATACAAACCTACAGGAAAAGATAACGGCTGTCTGACAAGCGACCGGTGACCTTCGACTGTGATAAGTTGATTCAGATCGAGACCGGATGTGAGCAACTGTCGAAACAGCAACGCTCCCTGCTCGATTTCCGTCAATTTCATCAGCAAACGGTCCACCTCAATCAGCGGCTGTTTCGTCTCAAGAGCTAACGCAAGATGTTTGTCCGATTGAAGCGCGACGGCCCGTCCGACAAAATTCAAAGCTTGCCGCTCTTGTGCTGTCAGCAGTTGATTATATGTTTGAAAGGCTTCGTTCTCCAGTGTAAGAAAAGCATTCAGCGCCGGAGCGATGGCTTCATTTTTAACAAATCTTTTCATAAATTATTGTCCCCCTGCATGATGTCTCTCTTCGTAGTGTACGCAATATTGAATCGTCTTGAAAGGCTCAAAAAAAATCTTGGCAGCTTCTCATAGAGAAAGAAGCACCAAGATTTTTATTTTTTACTTAACTGGAGATGTGAATTCCGGAAAGCTTCATCCTGTTTTCCGGTTTTTTCAATACTGGTTCCAACCGAGCCGCTGTATTCAATCTGTTGTTTAGGCTGAATGAATTCATAAGTAATTGCCGGTTCACCGCGCAAACGTACTTTAATCACTTGACGATGTTGAATTGAAAAAGAAGCCTTCACTTCCAGTAGTGACGTTTTATCGATGTTGTGCTGTGTCTGCAACATCTTCGCTAACTGTTCTTCTGCACTGCGTTGACTACTTTGAAGTTCAGCGTAGGAAATTCCGACAGCAAATGACAATACGCCAATCAAACTTAACGCGAGAATGACCAGTACTTTTTTCAATGACTGACTCACCTCCAGACAAAGTTCTTCCTGCTCTCTTCATCGGTTCGTCCGTCCTATTCCTGAAGTCTTTTTGAATCTTCCCCCAAGTTCATTTGCATGTCTAGATGAGGAATTCCGTCCTCTAAATATACGTCGGACGTTTCTTTAAAACCAAATGAACCGTAAAACTGTTTCAAGTGTGCCTGAGCCTGGAGATCAATCAATGATTCCCCCTGCTTCTCGATGTGAGTAATCGCTTCGTTCAACAGTTTTCTTGCTACGCCGTTTGACCGGTAATCCGTCTGGACCGCTACCCGACCGATTGCAACGGCGCCTGACGACTTCCTCGGCAAAATGCGCAGGCAACCAATCAAACGTTCGCCGTCATACGCGAGACCATGCAGGGCATCTTGATCACGGTTATCGAGTTCCGGATACGGACAATTCTGCTCCACAACAAATATATCTGTTCTTAATTTCAATAATTGATACAAGCTTGTATTGTCCAACTCATTGAATCCCATCCACTTTGTCTGATACATACCTGATTCGCTCCTCTTTGCTTCTAAAATCAACCTCTGAACAACCGGGACAACCGGCAGGAATAGATCACGACCGGAATTCCATTGAACAACGTGTCTTTTTCCCATTGTAACCCATTCGCCCGCGCGACATTTTGCGAAGAATGATTTTCCGGGTGAATGATGGAAATCAGACGGTCATGTCCCCGCTCGAATGCTTCGCGCATCAGTCGTTTGGCTGCTTCCCGGCCATATCCCACTTTCCAGTGAATCGGCGTCAACCAGTAGCCGACTTCGAGTTCCTCGATTCCATCGACTGTTTGTAAAAGCAGTCCGGCAAATCCAATCGGTTCATTCGTCTCTTTTTTGATCAACAGTAAAAATCCGGTTTGCCGTTCATCCTTGTAGCGATCCAGTTGACGCTCAAACCAACTCCGCGCCTCATCCTCGTCCAAAGCGACACCGCCGTTGATGTAACGCATGACCTGCTCATTTTGAACAAGGGTTTTATAAAACGTAAAATCCTCTTCCACGAACGGACGCATTTCCAGTCGTTCACTTTCCATTTGAATCCCCCTCTTTCCGGATGACAGTCGTTTCTTTAATTTTCCCTTTTTTACTTTTATTCATTCACAATCCGCTCATTTTTCATAAAAAGAAATCAACATCTACATGTTGATTCGATTACATTCTTCACGAACAGCTTGCTTTTTATCTGTCAACTCTGTATTTTGGGAACAGTATGCTAAACATCAATCACGGAATTAGTGTAAAATATATTTTGAGCGTTTTTTGGCTGAATGGAATTTATGAAAAAGGACTGAGACATGATGACTGAGCAATTATTAGCTGGATTATATGAAGGTATTGCAAAAGAAGCTGTTTTAATTAATGAACCCTTAAAAAACCATACGTACACCAAGATGGGCGGACTGGCAGATTTATTCCTCATCCCGTCGACATACGAAGAAACTGCATTCGCTGTCCGGTATGCCTATGAACATGATCTCCCGTTGACAATGCTTGGAAACGGTTCGAATCTCGTTGTCCGCGACGGCGGTATCCGTGGTATCGTTTTATCCTTTGAAAAATTAACGGATATCTCGGTTGAAGGACATGAACTGATTGCGCAGAGCGGTGCGGCCATTATCCAAGCTTCACGTATCGCTTACGACCACGCCTTAAGTGGTCTTGAGTTTGCCTGCGGTATCCCGGGAACGATTGGCGGCGCACTCATCATGAATGCCGGTGCCTATGGCGGAGAAGTAAAAGACTGCCTCCACAGTGCAACGGTCTTGACACGTAAAGGTGAGCTGTTGAACATCTCACACGAAGAACTTGAACTCGGGTACCGGACAAGCTGTTTTTCGAAAAAAGAGTACATCATTCTCGAAGGACGTTTTTCATTAACAGAAGGCGATCCTGCTTTAATCAAGGAAATGATGGACGATCTGACACATAAACGTGAGACGAAACAACCCCTCGAGTATCCTTCATGCGGGAGTGTCTTCAAACGTCCGGAAGGATATTTTGCCGGTAAACTGATTCAAGACAGCGGCTTGCAAGGTGCACGAATCGGTGGCGCAGAAGTGTCACAAAAACACGCCGGTTTCATTGTCAATATCAAGGATGCCACAGCGACCGACTACATCTCGCTCATCCGCCATGTTCAGGAAACCGTCCAGGAAAAGTTCGGCATCTTACTGGAGCCAGAAGTGAAAATCATCGGGGAAGAAGCTTAATCATTTTTACTCAAACCAAACAAAGAGAGCACCCCGACATGATCAACATGTCCGGATGCTCCTTTTTTCTTATCCGCAAAAAATTGTCTTAGATTGCCCAGTTTCCGTCACGCATCAATGGTTCGCGTGTTCCGTCAGACAACTCACCGTCAATCGACATCTGACCTGAACCAATCATGAAATCGACGTGTGTCATTGAATCGTTTGCACCTTGTGCAGCCAATTCTTCATTCGACAGACTCGGACCGTTTTCGAGACATGTTGAATATGCACGACCGATTGCCAAGTGACATGAAGCATTTTCGTCAAACAACGTATTGTAGAACAAGATACCCGAATCTGAAATCGGTGAGTGGTGAGGTACGAGGGCCACTTCTCCGAGATAACGGGCGCCTTCATCCAATGAGATGAGTTCGTCAAGCGCTGCCTGTCCCTGTTTCGCCTCGGCTTTGACGATTTTTCCGTCTTCAAACCATAATGTGAATTCATCAATCAGATTCCCGCTGTAGCTGAGCGGTTTCGTGCTCGAAACATGACCGTTGACTCCTGTTTTCTTCGGTAACGTAAATACTTCTTCTGTCGGCAGATTGGCGATGAAGTCAACACCATCCGCGTTTGGTCCGCCGCCACCTAACCAGACGTGACGCTCCGGCAGTTCAATCGTCAGTTCTGTTCCAGGCGCTGAATAATGCAATTTATTGTATTTCTTTTCGGTCAGGAACGTTGCTTTCGTCCGCAGGTTCGCATCATGTCGCTCCCACGCCGCGACCGGATTGTCCTGATCGACACGTGTCGCCTTCAAGATAGCTTCCCACAGGTCTTCTACAGCGTGTTCCGAGTCTGGGAATACCTTTGCCGCCCAAGCATCTGACGGCGCGGCAATGACGCACCAGCTGACGTTATCGCTCATGACGAACTTACGCCAATTCGCCAATGCTACCCCTGCAGCTTTATTCGCCCGGGCAATCCGGCTGGATTCGACGCCGTTCAATAGGTCAGGATCTTCACTGACAACGGACAGGAAGGCTGTTTTTTCTTCTGCCAACTGATCAAAGCGGGCTTTCAGCCACTCCGGGAACGCATCAAATGAATCTTCCGGTGCGTCGAAGTAACGGATTTTCGTCATTTCGTCATCTGACCATTGGACGTAGACATTCGAAGCGCCCACTTCGTAGGCAACGCGTGTGATTTCACGGACTAACGGTGCGTTTTCGATCCCCGCCCGAATTTCGAGTTGTTGACCGGCTTGCAGGTTAATTCCTGTACGTACCGCGAGTGCGGCATATTTTTTTAATTGTTCTTGAGTCGGCATTATGTAATCCCCTTTCAACTATTACTCTTATTTTCACGAAATAGTTGCAATTTTGCAAGAAATAAGGTGAAACTAGAGATACAGAAGGAGTGTTGATGATGGAATTTACACCAGGCGATTTTAAATCCGCTTACACCTATTTTCACCGGCAAGCGTTAACCGCGGTCGGAAATGCGAAAGCGCAAGAAGACTTATTGATTCAAGGGGAACTCGGATTAGCTCGATTGACGACAGATCTTGCCTCTGAGGACGGCTCGGATGTCGAACGCGAAGCAGAACTTGTTCTTTACTTCCAGCTCAAGCAGTTGCTCGAGATGTTACGTGCTTTGTACAACAAACGTTTCGAAATGCAACCGGAACAGGAACAACTTTTATTGACGGCCGTTTTATACTTCACGTCTCCGGTTGATGCCTTGCCCGATGAAAATATTTTAGGCCTGTTCGATGATGCTCAAATCGTCGAAGCCATTTATGAAGAACTGGCAGCAGATGTCGATCGTTTTCAACATCTCGAATAATGACAGACATCAAAAAGAAGGACCCGATTTTTCATCGGATCCTTCTTTTTTGTTTTTATAACGACGTCCTTAACGATTTTTAAGCTTTTTGTTTGGAAGCGATGTTGATTGTCGCTGCCTGTTCGTTTGACTGTTCTACTTCAAGTTTCGATTTATTGAGCCATGTGTAAACCATTCCCATGAACAATGCTCCGCCGATGATGTTTCCAAGCAACGCCGGAACCAGGTTATGGATCGCACCGGCAAAGGAAATCGCTTCAGGATGCGGAACGACTAAAGCCAGTGAGAACAATGCCATGTTGGCAATGACGTGATCAAAACCGGAGGCAAAGAACACAGCAACTAAAATCATCATCATCATGATTTGTGCCAGTTCGTTTTTCATGTTTTTCGGAATGAAAATCGCCAGACAGACCATCCAGTTACAGAAGATTGCTCGTGTAAAGATCTCCCATGTCGTATGATGAATTTTCGTTTCAGAAACTGCAAACAACCAGTTCTCCATTCCGAGCTCCTGGATAATTCCTGTCTGTGAAAAGAGTAAGGCGAAGGCAAGTCCACCAAGACCGTTTCCGATAAAACACAGTGTCCATACTTTCAATGTATCCATTTTCGAAGTAAAACCACGCATGGTCGATGTCGTGAAATACATTGTGTTTCCGGTAAACAATTCTGCTCCACCGTAGACGATCAAGACGAGTGCGACACCGAATGTCAATCCACCGACAAGTGTCGTAACCGGTGATTCATTTAAATATAAACCGTTGATTGCTTTAAGTGTAAATATGATGGCAAAACCAATGAATACTCCAGCTAACATCGCTCGAACCAAATATTCCAGCGGACGCATCCGTAGCATTTGTGTCGATTTGACAGCTTTTTTTCTTAACCCTTCTAATGCTTCTACTTCATTCATTGTAGAAACCCCGCTTTCTTTTGTTCAACACTTCACAATGTCTGTTCATTTATTATCATACTTCCATCTTATAAGATGTTCAAGTCATGAATAGACACTATTTAACGTTTTATTAAAAGAGCAGGATGTAAACGATACCATTGTGTCAAGTTTGTGAAAAGTGCCTTTTCTTGGTGAATACAACTAGTTTGAAGGAAGGATTTGAAGCGCACCCTGGAATTTTTCAAAGAATACCGACCGTCTGGATTCGACCAGTACATAGTCTTCGACAACGACGCGGTTAAAGCGGGTTGCGGAAGAAGTGGCCCGCTCGATATCCCGCGGTGTATAGTCTTCAATCCGTTGTCGGTCCGTCTCAAACGTAACGTCAGAAAATGTGTCGGTATAACGGATTTGAAGTTCAGATAAATCAGAGACACTTAAAAAAAGTGCTAATGTATGATGCATGATCAGCTTGGATAATCGGCTTTCGAGAAAAGAAACACCGGCAGACCGGACTGTCTTCCCATCCCTGCCCGTCCAGTCCGCCTGTTCTTTTTCGGCTGGTTCGTATGTCATCTTCACGGACGTCCCCTCTACCGATACGGCAGTCAAAGCTTCTGAAAATGGCAACTGCTTAACTAGCTCTTCAATCGCAACCGTATTGGAAACCGAGATCCCGACATGACGCGCAATCACCTGACCATCCTTAAAACGCTCTTCTTCCGGCGGCTGCTGTAAATTCAGAACGAACCATGATCCTGCCGATAATCCGAATCCAATACAAAGAATGAACAATATGATTTTTTTCAAAAAAATGGTCTCCTTTCTGAAAAACAGACGATTTGATTGTTCTTTTTTCAAAACAGGGGTTGAATTAATCCTCATATCAGCGTACTCTTGCAGGCAGATACTTTATGGAGGAGGAGCATGAGATTACTCATCAATCAACATGAAAACTAAACAGCCTGCAAAGAAAAAACGTACAGAGAAAATCGGTTTCCTCTTGATCGGGACGCTGCTGTACTCGTTGTACATCAGTCTTCTCTTATCGCCGAATGATATCGGATCCGGCGGCATCATGGGAATCACACTTATTGTTCAGGAATTATTCCACACGCCGATCGGCTTGACACAACTGGTCTTGAATATTCCACTTTTTTTACTTGGATTTCGTTTTTTGAGAAAACGTTTTATGTTTTTATCCGGTCTTATCGTCTTGGCTTCATCATTCCTGATCGACTGGATTCCGACTCAAATCGTTCCGGAATCTTTAAATGATCCGTTGGTCGCTTCCATTTTTGCCGGACTTGTCTCCGGTTTGGCAATGGCTTTAATCTTCTTTGGCGGCGCCTCGACTGGCGGTCTTGATATCCTTGGAAAGTTCTTTTATGCCCGCTTCCACAACTGGCCGCTTCCACGTATTTTTTTAATGCAGGATCTAGTCATCTATGTACTTGTCTGGTTCGTGTTTGATTTAAAACATGTCATGTATGCTTTAATCATGAGTTTCGTTCGAGCAAAAGCACTTCAGACGGTATATAGTTTTTATTCTGCTTCTAAACAATGTATCATCATCTGTGAAAAAGCTGATGAAATTAATGATGTCATTACAAAAGAGCTCGGTCGCGGTGTAACGATTCTCGATGCGCGCGGCGGGTATTCGAAACGAACGAAAAAGATGGTCTATGTCGTTGTTCAGAACAATGAGATTCTTAAACTACAGGAAATTGTTTCCTCTGTTGAAGCAAATGCTTTTGTTACATTTTCTGAAATCCACACGGTTTTCGGAAACTATAAAGAGCATTCCTATTCTTTTTAACTGCTTAAAATTCTGTGCCGTTACACTCGATGTAGCGGTTTTTTTGTGTATAATACGCAAAATCAAAGAAAATGTTCCACATTTTATTGAAGAATCCTTCACTTTTTGGGAAATAGTGGTTAAGCTAGTGACATTACGTTTTGTAAGAAAAGGACGGATTGCATGAATCAATTATGGCGTCATCGTATCATCCTTATCCTAGTCGTCAGTCTGTTTGCCTCGATTCCGCTCCTCTATGCTTTAAGCGGATATCGTACAATTTCGAAGTTGACGGCAGAGATGCATACACAGGATATTCCAATGATTAAACAAGTGGACCAACTGATAGAACATAATCGCGATCGGGCGAATGCCGTTCGGGGACTCTTATTATACGAAGATGATCGTTACATTGAACAATACTATTTTTCCACCTCTAAAGTTCATGATTTACGACGTTTATTGAATTCCTCTAATCAGACACCCGGGACAGTAAAAGATTTATTGTCACGGAACAATGCGTGGGAAGAAGAGATTCAAGAGGTGTTTACCGTCTACGAAACAGATCATCCGCAACGTGCGAAAAAGTTGGCGAAACAAACGACTCAAACGACTCAAACGATTCTTGAAGATCTGTCGCAGATCAAAGACAAATTATATCGTGATTTGGAGCAAAAACTGGAATTGACTACTGAAATGACGGCAGAATATAAACGGATGTGCTTCAGCCTCTCCATTTTAGCTTTTTTGTTAATCGCAACGACCATCATTTTATTTCACCGGTCCAAACCGACTCTCGAAAACAAAACAAACACGTACCGTCTATAAGAACGATGCGTGTTTATTTTTGTGATGGAGCAGACTTATGAGGACGCTTTCCCCTCATTTACATGCTCCATGGCCAGATGGACGAGCGATGAGACATGGTGATCGTCCAATGAATAGTAGACGACCTTACCTTCTTTTCTATATTTCACCAGACCTTGTTTCAGCAAGGTACGGAGATGGTGAGAAGCTGTTGCAATCGAGCAATCTACCGAAGCCGAGACATCACAGACGCAAAGTTCCTCTTCTACCGTTAAGGCGTAAGCAATCCGCAGACGTGTGGCATCTGACAGGACTTTGAATAACTTTCCGATGTCCGTCGTCGGAATCGTATCGACGACTTGCTCAATCTCTTGCGCACGTACCTGATCAATCGCAATCGTTTCACAACGTGGTGCATCCACAGTCATCACCTCTTTCCCTTTAATTCCACCATCGTTTCAAATGAATTGCAAGGAAATCACTTCAAGACTCCAACGACTGACTCCTTTAAATCCGGTAACTGAACATCGAAAAACAAAACAGGTCTGCTTCCCGTTCATCCCAAATGGAAAGCAGACCTGTTCATTTGTCACGGTTTCGTCTTGAGACGGCATAAAAGAACCAACCGCCCAAAAAGTTTCCGATATCCCATACGATTCGATTGGAATCGACGGCACGTACACCGATATCAATCACACCAGTACTTTTCAAACGTTCCTCGTAACGTTTCCGTAAAAAACGGGGTAACGGAAGCGGCAACATCATCCGGTAAAAAATGTCCAGATGTGTGTGCCCCCAAATTTCCGTTGCGATGGAACTCGTTTGAATGAGTAAGGAACGTTTATACTGTTGCTGGTATTTATTTTTTAACAAAACCGCCAGTTGATAGGAATAACGATTCGGGAAAGGAAATAGAGCTGCCCCTAAATGATATTTCCCGCGATTTTCGACTCGAATGATTTGTGGTTCGATTTTATACCGAATCCAACGTCCTCGAAATCGAACAGACTGCCATTTCACGACCATCACCTCTAGAGGGATTATACCCTGTCTGAAACGCTCTGACGCACTTGTTCGACGGTCTGTTTAAACTTTTTTGTGGTGTGTTCGATTTCCGGATTGGCAAATAAAGCTGACACCACGGCGTATCCATCTACGTGAGAACCAAGTAACGACACGTTTGTTTCGCTAATTCCTCCGATTCCCACTAACGGGATGCGAACGGCTTTCCTGATTTGCTCTAACGTCGCCCGTGACATGAATGTCGCATCCTGTTTCGTTGCCGTCGGAAAAAGTGACCCGACGCCTAAATAATCTGCGCCTTCCCGTTCTGCCGCCACAGCTTGTTCGACCGTTGAAACGGAAACACCGATCGTCGCCGTGGGTAACAATCGGCGTGCTTCCGTTAAAGGAATATCGTCTTGACCGATATGCAGGCCCGCTTCGACTAATAAAGCGATATCGATCCGGTCATTGATGATCAATGGAATATTATAACGGGCAGTCAGATCCTTCAGCGCAACGGCTGATTCGAGAAAATTCTTACCCGACATCTCTTTTTCCCTTAGTTGAACAATCGTTGCACCGCCCTTAATCGTTGCTTCGACAGCATCCGCCAGGGGAAGATGCGGGTGCAGACGTCTATCCGTCACTGCATAAATCAAGTATTCACTGTTCATTCATCTGCACCTCCGGCAAACTTTCCTCCGTCATCAGACTGACCGCATCAAACAATCCGGTCCGAAAACTGCCGATACCGTGACGATCTCCGGCCGCTTCCCCTGCTTTTCCCATGGCGTACGTCCCAAACACAGCTGCGTCGAAATGATCGTATCCTGCTCCCAAAAACGTCGCAATCAAGGAAGCGGTCATACATCCTGTGCCCGTCACTTGGCCGAGTCGTTTTGTTCCGACGTCCAGATGACGTTGACGCACTCCATCTGTCACAAAATCAACGGGTCCAGTGACGACGATGACTTGTTTCGTCTGGGACGCGAAGGCATGTACACTTTGAAGATCGAGTGATTCTCCTTCCGCCACATCGACCCCTTTCGTTCGAGCAGCCTGTCCAAGCAACGTTTTAATTTCCGAAGCATTTCCTTTGATGACCGTAAAGGTGATTTCCTCCATCAGTTGTTTCATAAAATCCGTTCTTAATGTCGTGGCTCCCGCGCCCACCGGATCCAAAATGACCGGTTTCCCCAGCCGGTTAGCCGTTTTCCCTGCTAGCAGCTGTGCTTTGCGCATGTCCGGATTGATGGTTCCTGTATTAATCACGACGGCGTCTGCAAGACCAACCATCTCTTCGACTTCGAGCAGGTCCTCTGCCATGACAGGAGATCCTCCAAGTGCAAGTGTCATATTGGCACAATCATTGATCGTGACGGTATTCGTTAAATGATGAATCAACGGTTTTTTATCATGGATGCGTCGTAGCATGTGTATCCCTCCAAAGTTCATGAAAATGATGTGTGGGTCCAATTCCGTGTCCAAGAGCAAAACCGTGACGAATCGCTTCGGTCACATAACGTTTCGCATAACGGATGCTGTTTTCCAGTGAATGACCAAGAGCCAGGTTGGCAGCGATAGCAGCCGACAACGTACAGCCTGTCCCGTGCGTATGACGGGACTCAATCCGTTCTTGTTCAAAGACAACATACCGTTCGTCCGTGTATAAAAGATCAGTGGCGTCTTGCCCTTCCAAATGCCCGCCCTTGAGCAACACAGCTCCTGCTTGTCGTTCAGTCAGCTTGACCGCTGCTTGCTTCATATCAGCAAGTGAATGGACCGTTCCGCCGATCATCCGCTCGATTTCAGGAATATTTGGTGTCACAAGGGTCGCAAGTGGTAACAGCTGTTCGAGCAATGCCTGTTCCGCATTCGGTTGTAACAAAGCATGGCCACCTTTTGCGACCATGACCGGATCAAGAACAATCGGCACAGGATACTTTTCCAGCTGTCGGGCAATCACTTGAATCGTTTCCTGATTAGAAACCATTCCAATCTTGACGGCATCGACACGGATATCTGAAAAGATCGAGGTTAACTGCGCCTCCACAAGCTCGGGAGATACGTCTTCAACCGCTTGAACCCCCCGTGTATTTTGTGCCGTAATCGCCGTGATGACACTCATGCCATATACGCCGAGTGCTGAAAATGTTTTTAAATCTGCCTGAATCCCCGCTCCGCCCCCGGAGTCGGATCCGGCGATCGTCAATACGTGTTTCATTCCAATTCCTCACTTTCCTGTGAGCAAATAAGGAGAAAACGGACAACAAAAAGCGCCGTCCGCTGTAAAAAAGCAGACGACGCCATGAATAACCAGGTTGACCGGTTAAGTACTCATGTCTTCGATCTCAACTTTCCTACGCTGGTATTATCCAGTTCAGGTGACAGGGTCGAAAACAGAATGGTTTTCCTCTCAGCCGGACTCCTCCAGCTCCCCTAGTTGCTCGTAATTTAAATTCTTTTTCACTGTATCACAGCACCATCAAAAAAACGAGCCGAAGCCCGTTTTTACAAGTATCCAAGTGGATCAACCGTGTTGGCAGGTCCTGACGCACTATATTGATATCCACCGATATGCAGTTCAAAGTGCAAATGCGGTCCTGTCGAATTACCCGTACTGCCAAGAGTACCAAGCGTTTGACCTTGAGTGACCGTTTGACCTGCTGAAACCGATAACGAATTCATATGACCGTACACCGTTGTATACACTTGACCGTCAAGGAAATGGGAAATCATGACGTGATTCCCGTAAGGTCCGCCGCTTCCGGCCGTAATGACCGTTCCGGAAGCCGCCGCACGAATTGGCGATCCGACAGGGCCGCTAAAATCGACACCGTTATGGAACGTATAACCGTTCGCTCCACTGGCCGGTCCGAATCCTTGTGAGACACCACCCGAAGCCGGACGAACAAACTTCGCCGATCCGGTCGGTCCACTGCTGACAGGAGTTGGAACAACCGTTGATTCACTTGATTTAGGCATTGATTTTGCCGCCTCTTTTGCTGCTTTTTCCGCTGCTGCCTTTTCGGCCGCTGCTTTTTCCGCGGCGGCTTTCGCGGCGGCTTTTGCTGCCGCAATCGCTCTTTCTTGAGCTTCTAAAGTCGCCTGTAATTCTTTGGCACTCAACAGTTTTGTCGTAAACTTCGTCTTCCCTTTACGTAATTTTTTCAGGGTTGCGCTCCGTTCTTTCATCTGTTGTTTTAATTGTTTCTTTTGAATGAGCAATGATTTTTTTTCTTGAACACGCTCTTCTTTTTTAGTGATCAGGTTCTTTTTCATTTCCGCCAGCTTTTCCTGTGTTTCCAAATAGGCAGAAATCATTTTATCATCTTGTTCGGCGATTTTTTTCCCGGCCATGACACGGCTGAATAAATCCCCCAGGTCTTTTGAACCAAAAATGACTTCTTCCCATTTGATCGAATTACCGTCGTTTTCTTGAAGGACACGTAACCGGTCTCCGAGCAACTCTTCTTGCCGGGTAAGCATGATTTCATAGCGAACGATTTCCGCTTCCAAATCTTCAATCTGAAGGTTTAGTTGTTTAATCTGCTTATTTTTTTCAGAAATCCGGAAAATATTTTCATTAATCGCTGCATCAATTTTATTGATTTCGCGTTGTTCCGCCGATATTTTGGCTTCTTGCTTTTTAATGGCCTTTTCCAATCGACGCTGTTCTGTCGCATTTTGAGATTTCTTTTCTTTAATCGTTGCAGCATGACCAGAAGTCGGCGCAGTTGATACGAGCAACACTCCTAACAATACCGTTGACAACAATTTTTTTAACATGTTTGGTTTCCTCACTTATGTATGATTTCTTATTTGAAAAGTATTTAATTCAAAGTATTTATGCCTGAGATTGATTATAGCATCGTAATAGTTTCAGTAAAATTTCATTTATGTTTCAAGTGAAAGCGTTTTTTTGTAATATAACATTTTTCATTTTGATCAAGACACACAAAAAAAAAGCGATTGCCATAGCAATCGCTTTTTCCGTAATTATAACATCGACATTGGATTTACAGAATTCGCCGGTCCTGAAGCACTGTAGCTGTAACCACCTACATGAATTTCAAAGTGTAAGTGCGGGCCTGTTGAATTCCCTGTGCTGCCAAGGGCACCGATTTGTTGTCCTTGACTGACACGTTGTCCAGCATGTGCATTTAATGAACTCATATGCGCGTAAACCGTTGTATATGTTTTTCCATTTAATTGGTGTGCAATCATGACATGATTACCGTACGGACCACCACTTGATGCAGTGATAACCGTTCCTGTTGCTGCTGCAACAATCGGCGTACCGACCGGCGCTCCGAAATCAATTCCATTGTGGAAAGAGTAACCGTTCGAACCGCTTGCTGAACCATATCCTTGTGTGATTGATCCACTTGTCGGGTGAATAAACATAGAAGAAGATGATGGAGCAGGTGTTGGTGCTGCCGGTTCCGGTGTTGGTGCCGGTGCTGCTTTCGGTACAGTCACAGATGGCGTAGATTGTTTCGTCGACGTAGCAGGTGCTGACGATTTTTGTTCCGCTTTGGCTGCCGCTTTAGCAGCGGCTGCTTCTGCTGCCTGTTGTTCAGCCGCTGCTTTTTGAGCCGCTGCCGCTTGTGCTGCCTGTGCTTCTGCACGTGCTTTCGCTTCACGTGCCGCTTGTGCTTGACGCTCTTTTTCGATTCGTGCTTCACGTTCGCGGGCTGCTTTTTCAGCTGCAATTGCTTGTTCTTGCGCGATCAAAATTTGTTGTACTTCTTTTGCATCCATCAACTGAGTTTCAAATTTCTTTTTCTGTTTCCGGAGTTCTTTTAAGCGTTTGTTACGTTCTTTGAGCTGTTGCTCAAGTTCCGCTTGTTGACGTTTCAACTCTTGTTTCTCCGTCACAAGTTTTGCTTTTTTATCTTTTAATTCTTGTTGAGCAGCTGCTAATTTTTTTTGTGTATTTTGATAATCGGTAATCATTTTATCATCTTGTTGTGAGATTGATTTCCCCGCTAAGACGCGGCTGACCAGATCCCCGACATCTTTTGATCCAAAAATGACTTCTTCCCATTTAATGGAGTTTCCATCATTTTCTTGCATGACACGAAGACGGTCACCAAGCAGTTTTTCTTGGCGTTTTAATTTCGCTTTATACTTTTCGATCTGCTTTCCAAGTTCAACGATTTCTGCTTCAGTTGCTTTGATCTGACGGTCTTTTGTTTCTACTGCAAACATTTTTTCGTTTAACGCTTCGTCCAAGCGGTTAACTTCCTGTTGAGTCTTGGAAATTTTTTGTCCTTCTTGATTAACGGACGATTCTAAGTTTTTTTGCGTTTTGGCATTTTCTTGTTGCTTCTGTTCGTTTTTAGCTTTTTGTTCACTTAAGTCATCTGCTGCTACGAAGTGAGGAGTCGATGAAAGAATAAGTGCCGAAACGATGAGCGACGCGAACGTTTTTTTCATGTAGTATTCCCTCTTTTTCTGTGTAGTTTATATAAGTAATCGAATGATGATATTTAAATTTAATAATACTTTTTAAAAATTATAAGAACGTTTTTGATTATAGCATTCATTTTCCTTGTATTATATTTCAGTGAGATGTCATTTTGGATAAGTTCTCTTTTCACTCTATCCAGACACTCCAACCGGATCTTCTCCATTGCGTGTTGGAAAAGAGTTTGACACACTATGACTATCGAAGTAAAGGAGGAACTGTTATGTATTTAGATCATACCGGCATCGCTGTTCGGGATATGCAGGAAGCGATTACGTTTTATACGACTGTTTTAGGAGGAACGTTAATTCGTGAGTACAGCAATCCGACACCGGGGGTTGCGTCTAATATTGCTGTCATTGAATTTGAAGATGCGCATATTGAATTGTTGACTCCGACAAGTCCGGAGAGTCCGATTGCCCGATTTTTAAAACAACGGGGAAAAGGCGTTCATCATATTGCCTATCGTGTTGATGATTTGGACCAAGCCATTTTGGAAGCAAAACAACGGGGAATTACATTTTTAGAGGACACCTACCGTCAAACCCCGCTCGGCCGCCGATTAATTTATATGGATCCCCGTCATTCGCATGGGGTCATCACGGAACTTTGTGATTATCCGGAAAACTAAAAAATGAGCGTCCGCTGATTGAATTCAGCGGACGCTCATTTTCACTTTAAACAGTCATCCTAATTTAGCTAGCATTTCGCGATTAAATGCCGGGATATCATCCGGCTGACGGCTTGACACGAAGTTGTCATCGACGACTACTTCATTGTCTTCATACGTCACGCCCGCATTTTCTAAATCAATTCGAATTGATTTATATCCTGTCATTTTGCGTCCCTTGACAATCTTCGCATTGATCATCAATTGTGGACCGTGACAGATTGAGAAAATCGGTTTTTTAGATGTATCAAACTCTTCCGTAAATGTGACGAAACGATCGTCTTCACGGAGTAAGTCCGGCGAGAAACCACCTGGAATCAGTAGTGCGTCAAAGTCTGAAGAAGATGTTTCATCAATCGTTACATCGACTGTCACTTTTGCTTCCTCTTGTTTCCCGACAAGTTCTGCACCTTTTTCTGTTCCGATGATCGTTACTTCATGGCCCGCTTCTTTTAACGCATCAACAGGTCCGGTAAACTCGACATCTTCAAAATGATCTGCAAGTACGACTGCTACTTTTTTCCCCATTTTATTCATCCCCCAAATAAAAATTTCCGTTACTTATCAAGTCCTCGATCTCTTGGTGACACCGGATCATCCGGCATCTGATCTTTTCCTTTTAAAACTTCTTTTTGCTGTTCGGGCGAAAGCTCAAGTTCCTTATCCGTTAAACGTTTTCGTTCATCTTCAAACTTTTCGTTTGGTCGATCCGTTTCTTTTGGAGACATGTTACTTTCCTCCCTTTTCAAGACAAAATCAGTTATCTAAGGATTCGACTACTTTAACCGACAAATCAACATCGATGTTGCCGCGTGTTGCTTTTGAATATGGGCAGAATTGATGTGTTTTCTCAAGTAAATCTTGTGCTTCTTCTTCTGTTACACCAACTACTTCGACGACAAGTTTAGCTGCGATTTTGACGCCGCCCGCTTCCTCATCTTCCAGTAAGCTGACTTCAGAATTCGTCCGTGTCTCGACTCGTTTTTTATCTTGGCGGGCCATCAGGTTGAATGCCCCATCAAAGCATGCAGCGTATCCTGCTGCGAATAATTGTTCTGGATTTGAAGTAGGAATATCTTCTTTGCCTTTCGTACCCGGCATGACAAGATCTAAATTAATTACGTTATCGTCAGAGGCGACCTTTCCATCTCGTCCCCCTACTGCAGTTGCACGTGAAGTAAGAATTGTTTTCGTCATGAATAAGAACCCCTTTATCGCTAATTTTAGTAGCTTGTTTCGGCCACATAAACTGTATTACCACTGTCTTGAGAAGAATAAACAATGAAACGTGTTCTTTCTAACAAAAAAAGACCACACCGAAGTGTAGTCTTCCGTCTTACATTCAAACGATTTCTTCCGTCACCGGTTCTTTTTCCGGTAACTGCAAATAAATCGATTTAACTTGATGATTGTCGACTTCCATGACTTTGACCGTATGGTTTTTATAACGGAATTCCTGACCGCTCGATACTTCCGTATCCTGTGCCATGACCCAGCCACCAATTGTATCAATGTCTTCTTCTTCAATTCCGAGATTAAACCGTTCGTTCAAGTCGTCAATCAAGACACGACCTGAAATCCGATACAAGCGCTCGTGAATCTGTTCGATGTCCGCTTTTTCATCTTTATCAAACTCATCGCGAATTTCACCGACGATTTCCTCCAGGATATCTTCCATCGTGATGACGCCGGCTGTTCCACCATACTCATCGATGACAAGCGCCATCGGTGTACGTTCGACCTGCATCTTCAGCATCGCATCCTGCAAAGGAGAGTATTCCGAGACAATTGGAAGGTTGTGCACATAGTAACTCAAGGCATTCCCTTTGTTCGCCATATGATCCGTAAACAATTGCTTCGCATTGATAAAACCTAAGATTTTATCTTTGTCACCTTCTTCTGCAACCGGATACCGGGTGAACTGGTACTCTTCGACAAGGGCGATGATATCCTCCATCGACGCATCGTTTGAGATCGTAATCAGATCCGTCCGCGGCAACATGATATCTTTCGCGATCCGTTCATCAAACGAAAAGATGTTTTGCATATACGACAACTCAGTTTGATTGATTTCACCGCTTTTGTAGCTTTGTGTCATGATGATTTTGATTTCTTCTTCCGAGTGGGCATCTTCATGACCAACCGGCTCGACTCCAAACAAGCGCAAGAAGACCCGTGCTGAACCGTTGAGCAGCCAAATGACGGGTTTCATGACTTTCCCGAACCAATAAAGCGGCGGAGCAAGCAACATCGTAATGGCTTCCGTTTTTTGAATCGCCAGTGACTTCGGTGCCAGTTCTCCGAGGACGACGTGTAAAAATGTCACGACGGAAAAGGCTAACGTAAAGGAAACGACCGTCGAGACGGATTCCGGAAGTGCAATCTCCTTGAATACCATCGCGAGAATCGCACCGACCGTCGATTCGCCTAACCAACCCAGTCCAAGGGCCGTCACGGTAATCCCGAGCTGACAGGCGGATAAATAATAATCCAGGTTGTCTAATAATTTTTTCGCCGTCTTCGCGGTTTTACTGCCTTCTGTAATCAATTGATCGATTCGGGACATTCTCATTTTGACAACTGAAAATTCTGCTGCGACAAAAAAAGCGGTCAGCACAATTAATAGTGCAATAATCAAAAGCCGAATGATAATCGTTGTTGTATCGAATGTCTCCACTGCGTGTGTACTGTCCAATCGTTTCCCCAAACTAAGGGGATTCACCTCCATTTAAATTAAGCCGATCAGTTTCTCATCGGTCTTCTCCACCAAAAAGAAGCTTGTTTTTAATGAACAAGCTTCTCTACTTTTTCATATTCATACTATAACGGAACTCTTGGAAAATGTGTACTTGCAGATAATCTTTCTTTTTCCTTACACGACATACAGGATGAATACGACAATCATTAACAGCATGGCGATCCCTTTTAATAAGGCACTCGACAGAATGCCCAACACAGTCCCGATTCCGATTGAAACAGAATCCTTCCATGTTTTCTTGCTGATGATTTTTTCCGTTAAAATCGCAAAGACGAACGGGAAAATCAACAATCCAATTCCCGGCAGGATAAAGGGACCGGCAATCAAGCCGACCGTCGTCGCGATTTTTGCAGCTTGTGAACCACCGCGTCGATCAACGGTATAAGAGCTGACCAAATAATCCAACGTAAATAACAGGATAACGAAGATAGCTTGAATGACCCAGAAACTGACGGTCAACTCGGTAAAACCGAATCCAAATCCATAAATCAAAAATCCAATGATGAGTAACGGTGCACTTGGAATGACAGGATAGACAAGTCCTGCGAATGCAGCCAAAAAACAGACTGCAATCAAACTCCATAATATGATAGTCATGCCAATCTCCTACTTTCTGCTGTTCTTTCTTCTCTTGATTACGTTAAAAAGTTGCGACTGGTTTCATGAAAGTGCTCTTTTTTGAGCCTGTTCCAAATGTTGACGGTCCCAGTCGTTTAACGCCGACCAGTCGACCTCCGAGCAGACAAATGGAATGAACCGGTCAATGCTCGCTCTGTGTTCCGGTAAAGCATTCCGTTTCATGATTTCAAGTGACTCAAGCATCGTCGAAAGGACTGAAATATCCTCTTCGCCGTAATGCCGCAGTTGATAAAACGTCAAGTACAACAGTTCAGAAAATGCGAGCCGCTTGACTGTCACCGACCCTTCGCCGTTGATCAGGAGATCGCCGTCCGGAAGCATGGTGTACCGTCTGAATAAATCACCGATTTGCCGCATCGCATGGCGTGCTGTATTCGGATCATTGATACCGGGTGAAATCGCCCGAAGTGCCACCTCAGACAGCTTTTGAATCACAAACGCAAAATCTTGTTCTGCCGAACGCGTTGGGCCGACAAGAATTCCTTGTTCCACATGTTCTTTTTCGGCACTGCCGATCCGTTGTCCTTGCGTGACATAACTCCCGATTGTCACCTCAATTGCGACGCGCTCACCTGACTTCATCAGCAATTCATAATCGATCGCCTGTAAATAACCGGTTTGCGGAGCGGTAAGTCCGAATGAATACGTCGACCGGTTTTCCAGCACCAATTGATACTGACCTCCGTCGACTGCTTCCACATGCTCGTCAATCAGCGTACAGCCTTCTTCATGTAAACGATCGAGTAACGTCGTGACCCGAATCGATTGACTGACGATATGCACGAATGCGACAAAGGCAATGACCGCAATCAACACAACGATGACGGCGACGGCAGAAGCGACGACACTGTCTTTCAATGACGGTCGCATGAAGAACAACATCGTAATCGAATACGTGACAGTTCCGATAAAAATCCCGAAAATATGTTGAACTTGTCGATTTTCAATAAAATTCGGTAAGGTGCGGGGAGAAAATTGTGAGGAATAGGTTGTCAGGACGACTAAAATCGTCGAGAACGTAAATGTCATCATCGTTAATAATCCGGTAAAGACTGCACTGTGAATGGTCTGAGCCAAACCGAGTGTTGTTTTCCAGTCATTCGGAAACAGTTCTTTTGCATACAAATCCACCATCAGAACAACCGCTGTCAACACTGCTCCGCCTACTCCATAAAGGAGCGGCCACCACCAATTCGTTTCCCGGTACACCAATTTCAGCTTTTGCACATTCCATCCACTCCACTCTAATATATCGATATATTTTTAATTCCTGTTTCTTCATCTAGTAAAACGTCTTCAGGCATCTTTATTAAAATCCGCCGAGTCAATTCACTTTGTGAAAGTGTCGGTTTGTGTTTTACTTCTTCACATAACGTGAATAACTTAAGTGTTATCAAAACGAATTGGAGATGAAAAGCTATGTCAGAGCATACTGAATCAACACTCAACACAGATTTCACTAAAATTTTCATTAACGGTCAGTGGCGCAAAGGCGCAAGTGACAGCAATATGACGAATACGAATCCTTTCACGGGTGAAACACTGTTTGAGATTTCAGCAGCTAACAATGATGATTTGGATGATGCTTACCAATCTGCTAAAGTCGCCCAAAAAGAGTGGGCAAAAGTTCCTGCACTGAAACGCCAAGGATTGATTGAAGAGTTTTTAAAAGTCATGTACGAAGAAAAAGAAACAATCGTCGATTGGCTGATTAAAGAGTCCGGCAGTACACGCATTAAAGCCGAAGGCGAGTTCCTTGCCTCTGTCTTGATTGTCAAAGAAGCTGCTACTTTCCCATTACGGATGCACGGCGAAATTCGTCCGTCTGTCGTACCGGGCAAAGAAAACCGGATTTACCGGAAAGCGCTTGGTGTCATCGGCGTCATCAGCCCATGGAACTTCCCGTTCCACCTTGCTGTCCGTTCAATCGCAACAGCTATCGCTATTGGGAACGCGGTCGTCGTCAAACCGGCAACTGATACACCGGTTTCAGGCGGTTTGATTTTCGCCAGTCTTTTTGAAAAAGCCGGCTTACCAAAAGGTGTTTTAAACGTCATCGTCGGTCGCGGATCAGAAATCGGCGACTCTATCGTCGAGCATCCGGTTCCACGTTTGATTTCATTCACGGGTTCTACTGAAGTCGGTCGCCACATCGGCGAACTAGCAGGAAAACACTTGAAAAAGACAGCGCTTGAACTCGGCGGAAACAATGTATTCGTTGTACTGGACGATGCTGATCTTGATCGTGCCGTCGAATCAGCGGTCTACAGCAAGTTCTATCACCAAGGTCAAATTTGTATGTCGACGAACCGGATTTTGGTTGCTCAATCCATTCACAATGAATTCGTCGAAAAATACGTTGCGCGTGTCAAAGAACTTCAATTTGGTGATCCATCAAACGGGCGCACACAAGTCGGACCGTTGATCAACCAATCGCAAGTCGACCGCATCATGGAAGAAATCGAAAAAACTAAAGCAGCGGGTGCAACAGTCCGTGTCGGCGGTGAAGCAGACGGAAACGTCATCGCTCCTACGGTCGTGACAGGCGTTACAAACGATATGCCGCTTGCTAAAAACGAAATCTTTGGACCAGTTGCTGTCATCATTCCGTTTAAAGATGATGCAGAAGCACTTGAACTCGCCAACTCACTTCCTTACGGATTAAGCGGTGCTGTTCACGGTTCTTCGATTGAACGTGCAACAGAATTTGCGCTTCAAGTCGAAACAGGCATGATTCACATCAATGACCAATCCGTCAACGATGAGCCGCATATGCCGTTTGGCGGCGAAAAAGACTCAGGTCTCGGTCGCTTCAACGGTGAATGGGTCCTTGAAGAATTCTCGACTGTGCAATGGTTATCTGTCATGCACGAACGCCGTCAGTACAAACCATTCTTTGAATAAGATAAGCTTAAATATGAAGTACGGGGTTTCCCGTACTTTTACATATAGATAGAAAGGAAGATGACTATGCCATTACTGCGTTTTGATGTCATTGAAGGACGCTCGGATGAAGAACTGAAACTTTTACTTGATACTGCTCATGAGGCGATGCTTGAAGCTTTTGACGTTCCGGAACGGGACCGTTATCAAATCGTTCATACGCATAAAGCGAATGAAATGATCATCGAGGATACCGGACTCGGATTGACACGCTCCAATCAAGTCGTCGTTATCAGTGTGACGAGTAAAACACGGACAGAGGAGAAAAAGCAGGCACTCTATCGTTTACTGGCTGAACGGTTGGAAGCTGAATGCGGACTCTCCCCTGCTGATTTGATGGTCTCAATCGTCGAGAATGATGCAGCTGACTGGAGTTTCGGTTTAGGGAAAGCACAATTCTTAACAGGTGATTTATAAAATAAAAAAAGAGACTGAACCCGTCGAACGGATTCAGTCTCTTTTTGCATCAGTCTTCATGCTCTGCCGGATTTTCCCGTTGTAACGGTGCTCTCCAGTCAAACGTCTCAGGGACAAAGTCGAGTCCGCCCGGATGGAACGGTTGGCAACGTAACAAACGACGGGTCGTCAAATAACCGCCCTTCACGGCACCGTGCTTCTCGATTGCTTCTTTTCCGTAATGCGAGCAGGTCGGATAAAATCGGCAGGTCGCCGGTTTCATCGGTGAAATCACTTTTTGATAAAAATGAATCCCACCGAGCAGGACTTGTTTCATATAGTGTCACCTTCTTTCCCCTTACTCTAACGCATATGAAAAGGATTTTCTGCTTAAGTGAATTATACTACCTTTGACAACTACTAAAAAGGACGTGTATTTACTATGCGAGCTCTCACATTTCGTACCTTCGGAGATTCCAGTGTACTGCATTACGAAGAATATCCGACTCCTGAAATCAAGCCGGATGAAGTATTAATTGAAATGAAGGCCATCGGATTAAACTTTGCCGACATCTACCGCCGTAAAGGAAATTATCATTTAGAGGGTACTCCGCCTTATTTACTCGGTTACGAGGGTTCTGGAATCATCACACAAATCGGTGCTGCTGTGACTGATCTTCAAGTCGGGCAACGGGTCGCCTTTGCCGACGTCCCGAACGCGAATGCCGAATTCGTTGCCGCACCCGTCGATAAAGTGATTCCTTTACCGGATTTTGTTTTGTACGAAACAGCGGCTTCCGTTCTATTACAAGGTTTGACTGCGCACTACCTGACACGGGACAGTTATCCGATCCGGCCGAAAGATTTGGTGTTGGTTCACGCAGCAGCCGGTGGCGTCGGTCAATTGTTGACACAGATCGTCCGATTACACGGAGCCATTCCGATCGGTTTAACGTCTTCGATGGAAAAGGCGGATATCGCCAAACAAGCCGGTGCCGAACATGTCTTTTTGTATTCGGATAACTGGGTCGAACAGATCTTAACATTGACGGATCAACGTGGCGTCGATGTCGTCTACGAATCGGTCGGATCGACGTTGATGGACAGTTTCGAAGTGACGAAAACCCACGGAACAGTCGTCTTTTACGGCATGGCCGGCGGAGATCCGGTCTCCGTTGATCCACGCTTCCTAATGGATACTTCGAAAACATTGACCGGCGGGGACTTATGGAACGTCCTGACGACTCGTGAAGAACGTATCCGTCGGGCCGGAGAATTGTTCAGTTGGTTGGAGTCCGGTCAACTGCAAATCGCTCATCCGACTACCTTCGCCCTCTCGGACGGACGACGGGCTCATGATTATTTGGAAAGTCGTCAGAGCACCGGAAAAATTTTATTGATTCCTTAAGTCTGAAAGCATCCTTCCTTCATTGGTTGGATGCCTTTTTCGCCTGGAATGATTACAAAAGAGAAACAATTCTTCTTATCAGAAATTCATCGACTTAAGTAGTTGCTTTCCTTCATAAAAGAGCGTAAAGTAAATCTCATCAAAACCAGAAACTTAAATTAGTTTTTAGTTTCAAGAAGGAGATTTGATTTATGTTTCGCTCAGAATGGAAAAAACTAAAAAACCCGATGATGATCATCGTGATTCTTGCACTTATCCTCGTCCCGTTTCTTTACAACTCGATCTTTTTATCTGCTTTCTGGGATCCCTATGGTAAGACAGAAAACATCAAGGTCGCAGTCGTCAATGAAGACAAGGCGACGAAGTTTGAAGGAGAAAAAATTGACATCGGAGATCAGTTTATCAAAAAACTGAAAAAAAATGATGACTTTGACTGGCAGTACTTATCACGAAAAGATGCAGCTAAAAAGCTTCGTGCCGGTGATATTTACATGACAGTCGTCATCCCGAAGAAGTTTTCTCATAATGCGACTACTTTACTCGACGATCACCCGAAAAAAATTGAGTTGGAGTATTACCTGAATCCAGCGAAAAACTATTCCGGTACGCAGATTTCCAGCGCTGCTGCTAAGCAATTGAACGAAAAGATCCGAAAATCCGTAACGAAACAATACAGCAGTGCGATTTTCGGATCCCTAAAAAAAATCGCCAAAGGACTCGAAGATGCATCCGAAGGTTCAGCGAAACTGGAGGACGGCGCGAAGAAAACGACAGATGGCGCCAAAACACTGACGACGAACCTCAGTAAATTAACGAGTGGCACAAATGATTTATCAACGAACCTAACAAAAGCTGCAGACGGTTCGGCCCAACTGTCGAGCGGTCTGAATACATTAAGCGGCGGAACACAAACACTGGCCGAGAAATCCGGTCAATTATCGAGCGGTCTGAATCAACTCGATGACAACAGCGGAAAGTTACTCAAAGGATCATCCGATTTACAAGCCGGCTCCACAAAACTCCGCCAAGGTATTGAAAGTGCTTCCGCGGGATCAACGGAACTCCGTCAAGGGCTGGAAACAGCTTCGGCCGGTGCGTCGAAGCTTGACAACAATCTGCCGGAGTTCACAGCCGGTCTCGATCAACTGAACGCCCGCGCCCAAGAAGCAAATGCTTCGCTAAATGCAGTCAACGAGGCAGCGGATACGTTAAAACAAGAGTTGAGTTCACGTCGTGAAGCGCTTGAGGCGAATGTCGCAAGCATCAAGGACGTCATTGCTTCATCCGAAACGTTAACGGAAGAAGAAAAAGGTGCTCTGCTTCAGTCCATTGCAACGATGGAACAAAACGTTCAAAATCTATCCCAGCAAGAATCTGCTCTTGATGCAAGCCTTGCTCAAGCAAATGACGCAACAGAAAAGATTAATCAACTGGCGGTTGGTGGTCAAAGTATCGCTTCTGCCGTTTCACAACTCGATGGCGGATTGGCAAAATTACTTGACGGTTCAAAACGATTAGAGCAGGGACAAGCTCAATTACTGAACGGTGCCAAGAGTCTTGAACAAGGACAAAGTGAGCTCACGCAAGGGCTGACGACTTATACGGACGGCGTCCATAAAGCAGCTGCCGGAAGCAGCCAGTTAACAGCCGGGGCGCAACAACTGGCAACCGGTGCGAACGATGCCAGTACAGCATCCAGTCAATTGACCTCAGGTCTCGGACAGTTATCGGACGGTGCCGTTGCCATTTCCTCTGGTGCCGGTCAACTGACAGACGGAGCATCACGTCTCGCAGACGGTAACTCGAAACTTGCAGACGGAGCCAACACATTGAAAACGGAACTCGGCAAAGGGGCAAAAGATGCGACTGTGAAACCATCGAATGCCCGGGATAATATGCTCGCTGAGCCGGTCGTCTTAAAAGAACACGATTATTCAACCGTCAACAACTACGGATCCGGTCTTGCAGCTTACATTCTCAGCATCGCTTTATTCGCCGGTGCGCTGATGTTCTCTTCCGTTTATCAGATCCGTCCTGAACACGGCGAGACATTAACATGGCGTTTCCTCGTCGGTAAACTATCGATCATCTTACCGATTGGTGCGCTACAAGGGATTGCGGCTTCTGTCGCTATCGTCTATGTACTTGATGCCGATGTCGCAAGTACGCCTGCGCTGTACGGATTTGCCGCCTTAACAGGTATGACCTTCATTACGTTACTCTTTACGTTAACAATGCTCTTTGGTCGGGTCGGACAATTCAGCGCCTTCTTACTGTTGTTACTGCAAATCGGCGGCAGCGGCGGAACATTCCCGGTCGAAATGACACCAAGCTTCTTCCAATCGATTCACCGCTTCCTGCCGATGACATATTCAGTCACAGGTTTCCGTGAGGCACTTGGAATCGGTGTTACTGACACACTCATCACAAACGGACAAATCCTTGGTTTGATTCTGTTTTCTGCACTTGTCATCAGCTTCGCTGGTGCTTTAGGCGGAAAACGAATCTTACTCTCAACGAAAGCGAGAAAACGCCATGACACTGTCTGATAAAGAACATCTCATTTTAGATGCAGCGATGTCCTGCTTTTCAGAACTCGGATATAAAGGAACGACCATCGAACGGGTTGCCAAACGGGCTCATGTCGGAAAACCAACCGTCTATCAATTGTTTGAAAGTAAACTTGATTTGTTTGAATCCCTCGTCACACGGGTGTTGCAGGAGATGAAAGCAGAAGCAGAAAACGCCTATACGACGACAGCTTCTGTCGAAGAAAATAAACAGGCGATGATTGATGCCATTGTCAATCATCAACAGCAACATCTATTTATCTTACAAATCACACAAGAAACCCAGACATTGAAACTCCAAGAGATGTCGGAACTACGGATTCGAATCGAGCAACATATCGTCGAATATATAAAGAATTTACTGGAGACGCGGTTGGAACTTGAAAAACGGTCTCCGGCAGTTCCGGTCGAAGTAACTGCGTTCTTACTGTTCAAGACATATATTGCCTTGATTTCTGAATGGCCGCTGATTGGAAAACCGCTTGATTTAAAAACAATCAGTCAAGCAATGTTAAAATTGTTATAATGAAAACAGCCTCTCGATGAATGGAGAGGCTGTTTTTGCGTAATCGATTCTTACTCGTATCTGAATGGAGTGTTTTATTTGTCTCAACTGTTACTATCCAATTTCCTCTTTACGTTAGCTTTGCTAGTCTACGTCATTATTTCGCTTTTTGATATGTGGAAATCGTACACCCGTACCAGTTCCAAATCAGACTTTCTGTTTTTTATCCTGACGTTAGTCACGCTGTTCGTCGGATTTCTTGTATCGCCTTTTCTTGCACTCGCTTTTCAATGGAAACGAAGCCGGACGAAACGAATCATCGGGATTTTACTCATTGCCGTCCCTTTAGGTCTTTCTCTTTTAAGTCGCTTTTTATGAAAACATTGTTTCTCACTAAACGATCCGTACTCTTGCAGACGGATCGTTTTTTCATGTTCTTCCCCCGAGAAAAAGTTTACGCAGTAATTCTTTTTCCGGCATCGGTGCCGCATTAAATGCTTCAAGATATGGCCGGTCATCATACTTCACTTCAATGACATTCACGTTCCATCCGTTGCTGTTCAGTTCGACTACCGCAAATGGCGCTACAGCTTCCGGCTGACAGCCGAGTGCCCCTGGATTCAGGTAAGTTACCCCTTTCGCCCGGACCAACTGTCTCGGATGATGATGTCCAAAACAGACCAGGCTTGCCTGCTCATCTTTAAAGAGCTCGGGCAGGGATTGTTCGGTTCCATCCACTGCTTCCGCCAACGGTTCCTCCCCAATCGCTTTTGTTTCATCCAGATACGCATAATGTGTAAACAATACTTCCTGCTCCGAAAATGTTTTTCGGACGGTTCTTGGGAGTTGCTCCAAAAAACGTTGATTATCCGGTGTTAACTGATCAGCAATCCATTGGTGATGGTTTTTCGCATGGCGGTAACTGTCCGGATATTTTTGATCATGGATTAACGCCAGGACATTTTCGTCATGATTGCCGCTGATGGTCGTCATGTGTGGTGTCGATCGCACAATTTCGATGACTTCATTCGTTTGTGGTCCAATCCCAATCAAATCTCCGAGACAGAAGACTTCCGAGATTCCCCCTTCTTCCGTTACTCTTTTTAAAACGGCTTTGAGTGCCGTTGCATTTCCGTGAATATCTGTGATGACTGCAAATTTCATGAAACCGCCTCCAATGTTTATCTGATGCCATTCCTGTCTTTCCCCTGATTTTAAGTCTGAAAATCATTGAAAATAAATTGTCAGAAAATATTGATTATTCATCTTACACATGTTAGGCTTAGAAAAATTCATTGAGAGGGGAATCATTTTTATGAATGTTAAACAAATTGCTGGCCGACTGATTATTCTATGCTCGAGGGACTGAAACCTTTCCGTTGATTTTCGGAATTGATTTTGGGCCCTCCTTTCGATGCATCGAATGAGGCGCCCGCAGGAATGATGGCGCCTATCCGATACCGGATAGGTTTTTTTAATGGCAAAACGAACTAGAGAGAAACAGAGAGAGGATGAGTGAATTGAAGGAATATGCGATGGATCGAATGGTAAAGGTATCTGCCGGTATGGCAAATGCCGTGTTAGTGACATTAGGGGTAGGATTATTAATTGAAACATTCGGCAACCTCTTACATATTGAAATGTTACTGACAATCGGCGGTGTCGCCAAAGTCTTACTCGCTCCCGCACTCGGAGCCGGAATTGCCTATCAGCTTGGTGGAAATACATTGGTTTTGTTCAGTGCGATGATTGCCGCGACAATCGGCGGGGCTGCCCTTCAACCGACGGATGCCGGGCTTGTCCTCGTACCGGGACAACCGATCAGTGCATTACTCGCAGCTGCCGTTGCCGTCTTCGTCGGAAAACGGATGACCGGTAAAACGAAGTTCGACATGATGGTCATTCCGGTCAGCGCTGTTCTTGCCGGCGGATTCACCGGTCTTGGTGCCGCTGCCGTTACAACACCTCTGCTCACACGATTCAGTGCCATGGTTACCGCATCTGTCGAATCTTCACCTATCGCGACATCACTTGTTATTGCCCTTATCTTCAGCGTCTTATTGATGTCTCCCGCTTCATCGGCTGCACTCGCAATCGCCCTTCAACTCGACCCGGTCGCGAGCGCCGCTGCTTTGATCGGCTGTTCAGCACAGTTCGTTGGTTTTACATTAATGGCATATCGTCAAACGGATCCCGGTGGATTGATTGCTTCGTTCTTCGTCACACCAAAGGTTCAGTTTCCGAACATCGTTAAGAATCCGAGACTTGTCGTTGCTCCGTTCCTGGCCGCGATGATTTCGGCACCGATTGCGACACTCGTTCTTTCCCTTGAAGTTCCTTATGAGCTTGCAGGTCTTGGGTTGAATTCCATGATTGCCCCACTTAACATCTTCGTCAATCAAGGATTTAACGCATTTCTGATCTTTTTCGCAACAGGAGTCGTACTTCCCGGCGTCTTGACTCTCGTCTTTTACCGCATGACGACGATGGCCGGTTGGACAAAAATGGGTGATCTCCGGTTAGAGATTCAATAACGATTCATCTTGCTGTTCCTTCATCTAATGAAGGGACAGCTTTTTTTGAGACGACGAATTGTAATATTAAGTGCAACACCTAGCTGAAAACACAAAAAAACCCATAACGGCCTCGTGTAGAATAAAGTTACCACACCACATTCAACGGAGGATTCGTTATGAGCTATGTTCATCTTACCACATCAGAAAGAGTCAAAATAGAGACGTATCTCGAGCTAGGTTTCTCTGTCCGAAAGATTGCTGGACGCCTGGGGCGTCAACCTTCTACGATTTCACGAGAATTAAAACGAAACCCTTACTATGATGCTTCCTGTGCTGATCAGCGCTATGTGGAGCGAAAAAGGAAGTGTGGTGCACGGACGAAGTTTACGCTCGAAAAAGGAGTCCGCATCCTCGAAAAGTTACGGGAGACGTGGTCTCCTGAACAGATTGCCGGACGATTATTCCAAGAAGAAGGACTCTCGTTCAAGACCATTTATCGCTGGATCTATACGGGCCTCGTCGAGGCCA
>NZ_JAWPEN010000006.1:0-146209 GCF_033342815.1 Exiguobacterium artemiae | reverse complement strand
GAGGAAGTCCTTATTTGTTTACTTAAAATCGGTTTTTCATCATAGAAGAAGGCCCTCGAAACGAAAAACGTTCCGAGGGCCTTCTCATTTATAAAGCTGAGTTATGTCCCAGCCTCTTTTTTTGTATGGATTGACCTGTTTTTCTAATGAAGTTGAGTTTGTAAACGCAGAAATACACGCCTTTACAATTCTTTTACGTTGGATTCATTTTGGTTTAATAGTTCATCAGTAGTATAAGTCTTGTAAGGAAAACGGATATAAAGTCGTAGCGTTACCAGCGACATACTTCGAGGAGGAAAATTAATCATGTCTTGGATGAAAAAAACAGCTCTTATCACAACGGTAGCGTCAATCGCAGTAGTCGGTGCGGCATGCGGAAATGACAAAGGCGGCTCTTCAAGTTCTTCTGATCTTTCAGGAAAGATCGCGGTAGATGGATCTTCAACAGTCTTCCCAATCATGGAAGCAGTCGGTGAAGAGTATTCGATCGAACAACCAGACATCGACGTTACGGTCGGAGTATCAGGTACAGGCGGCGGATTCAAACGTTTTGTCGTTGGTGAAACAGACCTTTCAAACGCATCACGTGAAATTAAAGATGAAGAAGCAGCGGAAGCTGAAAAGAATAGCATTGAATATACACGCTTATCACTTGCACTTGACGGTTTGACAGTCGCTGTCAGCAAACAAAATACATGGGTTAAAGAATTGACGCTCGATCAGCTCAACAAGATGTGGCTCGATCCTAACGTTAAAACATGGAAAGATGTTGATCCATCGTATCCAGCAGAACCAATCAAATTCTTCAGCCCGGGTAAAGATTCCGGAACATTCGATTATTTCGATGAAGAAGTCTTAGATGAAAAAGACATGCGTAAAGATGTTCAACTTTCAGAAGATGATAACGTTCTTGTCAAAGGTGTCGAAGGAACAAAAGGTGCGATTGGTTACTTTGGTTACGCGTACTACGCGGAAAACAAAGATAAATTAAAAGAAGTACCGCTTTCAGCTGAAGGAAAAGATGCGGTTGATCCGACACCAGAAACGATCAATGATCTCTCGTATCCACTTTCACGTGAAATTTACACGTATGTGAATAACAAATCGTTAAAAGACAAAAAACAAGTGGCAGACTTCGTCAAGTTCACAAATGAAAACGCAGGTGACCTAGCAGAAGAAGTTGGTTACATCAAGATGAAACAAGACCGTTATGATGAAAATGCAAAAGCGATTGAAGACGCATTGAAATAAACATCATTACACGAGGACGGCCCAAAATGGGGAGTATTCTCCCTTTTTGGGTCCCGTTCTTATGTAAGCATGATGAAGTAGGGAGCGAAGAAGGATGAATCCATCATCAAACAAATCGGTTCGCGAGCTGATTCAACAGAACCGACAACAAAAATTCAGTATGAAAAATATCATGGAACGTTTCATGCCGATCGTATTATTTCTCTGTGCGTTCGTTTCAGTCGTTACGACCATCGGCATCATTCTCACGTTAGTCATCGAAACACGTCATTTCTTTGAAGTTGTCTCAATCAAAGAATTTTTCGGCAGCACAAGTTGGTATCCGTTGAACTCTCAACCGGAATACGGAATTTGGCCGCTTGTTGTCGGAACACTTGAAATTACCGTGATTGCGATGCTGGTTGCCGTGCCGATCGGACTCACTTCTGCGATTTATTTAAGTGAGTATGCGTCAGAACGCGCGCGCCGTGTTCTTAAACCGATTCTTGAAGTATTAGCCGGTGTTCCGACAATCGTTTTCGGATTTTTCGCCTTGACGTTCGTTACACCATTACTTGTGAAACTCATTCCAGGTCTTGCGATCTACAATGCATTAAGCCCGGGGATCGTCGTCGGAATCATGATCATTCCGATGATTGCGTCGATTTCAGAAGATGCGATGAGTTCGGTTCCGAAAAAAATCCGGGATGGTGCGCTTGCGCTCGGTTCAACACGTCTTGAAGTTGCTTTAAAAGTTGTTGTCCCGGCAGCACTTTCCGGAATCATCGCCTCGATCGTTCTGGGTATGTCACGTGCGATCGGTGAAACGATGATCGTGACAATTGCCGGAGGATCAAATCCGACGGCCGCAGTCAATCCATTAGAGCCGGTTCAAACGATGACGGCTTATATCGTCCAGGTTGCACTTGGTGATGCCGGATTCGGTACGATTGAATATTACAGTATCTACGCTGTCGGTACGTTGTTGTTCGTCTTTACTCTATTGATGAACTTACTCGCGAACTGGATCACGCGTCGTTTCAGAGAGGAGTACTAAGATGGCCTTACCAGAAAAACAACCTGTACAGAAAAAGTTTATTGATCCTGCTGCTGTGAAAAAATCAATCAGCCAGCGTCTTGTCGTAAACAATGTCACGAAAGTCGTATTCTTAATCGGACTGTTATTCGGTTTAGTCGTACTTGGTATTCTGCTCTTTGGTGTCATTCGTGACGGAGCTGCCTGGTTATCACTCGACTTCCTGCAAAATGCACCATCCCGCCGGCCGGACCGTGCCGGAATCTATCCTGCGCTGATGGGCTCGATTTTCCTGATGCTCTTGATCATTCCAATGATTTTCATTTTGGGTGTCGGAGCAGCGATTTATTTAGAAGAATATGCGAAAAAAGGCCGCATGACATCGTTCATCGAAGTCAATATCTCAAACTTGGCGGGTGTTCCGTCGATCGTTTTCGGATTACTCGGCTTAACCTTTTTTGTCCGGAATATGGGCTTCGGCTCGACGTTGATTGCAGGGGCTTTGACGCTTGCACTGATGAGCTTGCCGGTCGTCATCGTGTCATCGCAAGAAGCGATTCGCGCGGTGCCGCAAGCGATGCGTCATGCGTCACTCGCCCTCGGAGCCTCGAAATGGCAAACGACGTTTAAAGTCGTTTTACCGGCGTCGCTTCCGGGCGTCATCACGGGAATCATCCTTGCCGTCTCACGTGCCATCGGAGAAACAGCACCACTCATCATGGTCGGAGCTGCCATCTTCATCGCCCGTGCACCGGAAGGGATTTTCTCAGAGTTTACAGCGTTACCGATTCAAATCTACAACTGGACAAGCCGTCCGCAAGCTGACTTCCAAGGTCTGGCTGCTGCCGGAATCATCATCCTGATGGTCATCCTCTTGACGATGAACTCACTGGCGATTTGGATCCGAAACCGTTTTTCAAAACGATACTAATCACACCTATATAACGAATCACGTTCTGAATCATGAAGGAGGAACACAGATGATGGATACGAAGCTGACGACAAAACCAGCCAAAGAAGGGGCAAAAACAATGAATCAACCAGTAGCTGCGCGACAAAGTGTATACCGTGTCAATGATTTGAACCTATGGTACGGTGACGATCATGCTTTAAAAGATGTTAATCTGGACATTAAACAAAATGAAGTGACAGCCATCATCGGACCGTCAGGATGCGGGAAATCGACGTTCATCAAAACGTTGAACCGAATGGTCGAACTCGTTCCGATCGTACGGACGAACGGTGTCATCGAATACCACGGCCGTAATATTTTTGATAAGGATTATGAAGTCGAAGAATTGCGGACTTCTGTCGGAATGGTCTTTCAGCAACCAAACCCGTTCCCGAAATCGATTTATGACAACATCGCTTACGGACCACGTGTACACGGTGTCAAAAACAAAAAAATCCTGGATGAAATCGTTGAACGCAGTTTACGCGGAGCAGCGATTTGGGATGAGGTCAAAGACCGCTTGAACGAAAATGCGTACGGACTGTCAGGTGGACAACAGCAACGTCTCTGCATCGCCCGTTGCCTGGCAATCGAACCCGATGTCATCTTGATGGATGAGCCGACATCAGCACTTGACCCGATCTCAACGTTGAAAGTCGAAGAATTGGTACAGGAACTGAAAAAAGATTACTCGATCATCATTGTGACGCATAACATGCAACAAGCAGCACGTGTCTCGGATAAAACAGCATTCTTCTTGAACGGTGAAGTCGTTGAATTTGACCAAACGGATCGTATTTTCTCAAATCCGAGTGACAAACGAACAGAAGACTATATTTCAGGACGATTCGGATAACGAGGAGGAACTTTTCAATGGCAGCGAACCGTACGATTTTTGGAGAAAACCTGGCAGTACTCGATCAAAAAGTATTTTTATTGGCCCGAAAGACAATGCAACAGATTGCAACGACGGCAGAAGCGCTTGAAAAGTATGACCGTGAGATTGCGCTTAAAGTCATCGAAAATGATAATGAACTCGATGCACTCGAACTGGAGATCAACGATGATGCAATTTTACTGATTGCGAAACAGCAGCCGGTCGCAACCGATTTACGACGGTTGGTCACAGCGATGAAAATCGCGAGCGACTTGGAGCGGATCGCGGATTACGCGTGTAACATCTCTAAAGCCGTATTGCGGGTTGAGACGTTCCCTTACGTCATTGACATCTCGTTATTAAAAGAAGCGTTCGAAACGTTGCTCGACATGACGGAAACCGCGATTGTCGCCTATCGTGACGGTGACATCGAAAAAGCAAAAGCACTGTCCGATCTCGATAACATCATTGATGACACGACGTACAAAGCATTGCGCCAATATATGCGCCATATGTCCCTGCAACCGATTGTCGTCGATGAGATCATGCAATTTACGAATATTTGCCGGTATATCGAACGGATGGGTGACCATTTAACGAACGTCGGCGAGCATTTGATTTACATGGCTAAAGGAAAGCACTATGATTTAAATAGCTAAGCACAGTAGGCTGGAGGGAAATCCTCGGCCTACTTTTTTTGTAAAGGATTTTGAAACAAGTTTGTAGAATAAGAAAGAAGTGAATAAAGAGAAAGAGGTGATAGGTAATGCTTGAAAAAATCATAAAATTAAAAGAACAAGGACTAACAATCAAACAAATTGCGGAAAAGATCGAATCGACAGAAGGTAAGGTCAAATATGCCTGGAGTAAATACCGGAAGTCATTAACGGAAAATAAAGCAGCTTCAGCAGAATCGACTCCGGTCGCTAAACCTAAAAAGAAGAAGGCAGGCGTAACTGTGAGTGCTCCGAAACAAAATGAAATCGTACCTGCATTAACAGCTGTTCCTTCATTAGAGCGAGATGCGTTCGGAATGGCGACTCATTATGAAGATGATATCATCCATGCGATCGTCCAATCTCCGACAGCGGTATATGTCTATTGGGAATTGTCTGAATTGTCTCGAAAGATGCTTGAGACACACTACCATGCATCATTCGACTCGTTCCGGAAAGAAATGCGCATCATTGATGTGACGTTGCGGGATTATGAAAAAGGTGAAGTCAACCGTTCTTATCAATTTGAATTGCCGGAAATGACGAATACATGGTTTGTCCGTCCGTTGATGCCGAACACTACATACATCATCGAATGGGGCATCCAAACAATCGACGGCGATTTTCTTCCTGTTCTCCGGTCAAAACCGGTCGAGACACCACGCGACGAGCCTGTGGTAGACGGACGTTTTTCAGAAGTCGTTGCACGCTGGCAATATGGAGAAGTCGAGCAACCGGAATGGGTGGAAGTATTACGTCCAT
Source organism: Exiguobacterium artemiae (assembly GCF_033342815.1). Lineage (GTDB taxonomy): Bacteria > Bacillota > Bacilli > Exiguobacteriales > Exiguobacteriaceae > Exiguobacterium_A > Exiguobacterium_A artemiae_A. Next base: position 140,636 of record NZ_JAWPEN010000006.1, on the reverse strand, counting down.
ATTCCTATTTTGATCGGATTCGCTGAAGACAATAGATAGAAAGCAGAAGGAGAGGAAGAACAGACATGCGCAAAGGTTATTTTTCACTTGTTTTACATGCCCATTTACCATACATCCGACATCAGGAAGCCCATCGTCTAGAAGAGAGATGGATGTACGAAGCCATTTCAGAAACGTATATTCCATTACTATGGGAAATTGACCGCTTGGAGCGTCCGCTTGGCTGGACGATCAGTATCTCCCCACCGGTCATCGAGATGTTGGCAGACTCACTCATTCAAGATCGTTATGTCGAGCATCTGGAAGATACGTTACGTTTGATTGAACAGGAGTTACAACGTGATTTGGTGAAGGAAGAGCGCGATGCCTTACTCTTTTATAAAGAACGTTATCATGATTTAAAAGTGACGTTCGAGCATTGGGGACGGAACTTAAACCATGCCTTCCGTCATTACAAGGAACAAGGTTATCTTGAGCTGATGACGTGTACCGCGACACACGGATTCAGTCCGCACATGTTGTCGGAACAAGCAGCACGCTCTGAAATCCAAACCGGATTAAACTGTTTCGAACGCCATTACGGTTATCGTCCGACAGGTCTTTGGATGCCAGAATGTGCCTACACGCCAGGTCTTGATAAAATCATGTATGAAGAAGGAATCCGCTACACGTTCGTTGACGAACATTCGATCCTGAATGCGGATCCTGCTCCGAAACACGGCATCGGAGCACCAGTTTATTCACCGCATGGAGTTGCTTTATTCCCGCGGGATCAAATCATCTCGGGCCGGATCTGGAGTTCGGTCATCGGTTATCCGGGACATCCGGATTACCGTGAGTTTTATCGCGATCTCGCGTATGACCGCGAATGGGATCAAATTGCTGAATTCATGCATCCGGAAGGACTCCGTTACGACACGGGCTTAAAACTTCACCGGGTAACAGGCGAGTCGGACCAAAAAGAATATTATGTCCGTGATTGGGCCTGGAAACGGACGGATGTCCATGCGAATGATTTTGCGGAAGCACTTGCCAATCATTTAGATGAGCAGAGCGGACAAGATTTCCCGCCATTCATCGTCACGGCACCATTTGATGCTGAGTTATTTGGACATTGGTGGTTTGAAGGTCCGGACTTCCTTGGAAAAACGATGGAACGATTCGAAGATTACGGCATCGAGTCGATTTCTCCGGCGATGTTTTTAGAACGTCATTTCCAGGACATCGAAACGGTCCACATTGCGATGGGAACATGGGGACGTAAAGGATATGCTGATGTCTGGATTAACGAACGTAATGATTGGATGATCCGTCACCTGCATCAACTTGAAAAACGGTTGGCAGGCGTTGTTGCCCGTAATCGTCATCAAGATGAATTGACGGTGAAAGCCAAACGTCAATTGATTCGGGAGTATCTGCTTGCCGTTTCGAGTGACTGGCCGTTTATTCTTGACGGACAGACGACAGCACAGTATGCAGCGAACCGATTCCGTGAACATATCAAACGTTTTGAAGAAACGGAACGCCGTCTCGATGCACAAGAGCTGACGCTTGATTGGCTGGCAGAACGGTATGCAGAATACCCGTTCCTCGCCGATACAGACATTGAACCGGATGTCTTCTTGACGCCGCACGATTACTACGTGGCGGTTCAACGGGAAGCATCATGGAACAGTGAGGCCGTTTTACTTGTGACGACGCAATATGATGATCCGAATCGTCCGGTTGCAGAATATGCAAAACGATTAGCTGCATCCAGGGAAAATGTGTACGTCATCACATCAGGCGCGACGGGGTATCGACATGAGGACGGTGTCCATGTCTATTCTGTCGAAGTTAATGGTCTGCCGCTCGTTCAGACGTATAATCAATTGGCCGGCTTAAATTTGGCAGTCTTGCGTCAAGCGCAGGCGTTGAATAAAATCGTTGAGTTCCGTCTTGTCCATAACTTTAATATGGAGACGGCTTCAGCAGCCCAATCGTTTGCGGAAATGAATGGATTGCCACTTGTCAGCAACGTGTATGACTTGGAAAGCGAACGTTCTCCGTCAGGCACAGGCGGACTGGTCGTAGCGATCAAACGACTTGAAGGCGAAGCATTACGTCATTCGGACGTCATTTATCTCGAGCGAGAAGAAGCAAGAAACGGGATCGAACAAGATTATCATGTCGCAAAAGAACTGCGTACATTCCAGGTGGACCTTGAAAATCCATACCAGCATGTAATGAATCCAAAAAAGAACGGATGAACAGTTGCAATTCACTTCCTTTCTTGGTACGATACTTGAGTATGCTTAACCTTATGTAAAGCAAAAATACTTGATACATCGAGAGCTAGATAGGAGGGAATCCCATGCGCGTTAAAATTACTTTGGCTTGCACTGAAACTGGTGACCGTACTTATATCACTAAGAAGAACAAGCGTAACAACCCAGAGCGTCTTGAGTTGAAGAAATACAACCCACGTCTCCGTAAGCACACACTTCACCGTGAAGTAAAATAATCGAGATGGAAGCCGTCACCTTGTGTGATGGCTTTTTTGTTGAATAAGGGGGATTGGCACAATGGAAAAACAGGAAATCCGGCGGTGGATCACCGATCAGTTAAACCGGTTGGAAAACCGGAATCAAAAGGAACAGCAGATTTATGATCAGTTATTTGAATTACCGGAGTGGAAAAATGCTCAATCGATTGCTGTCACACTGTCGTTTCGTAATGAATGTGCGACGGATCCGATTGTTTTAAAAGCCTGGCAACTCGGAAAACAGGTCGTCATTCCGAAAGTCATACAACAGGAAATGAAATTTTTTGAATACGTACCGAACAGTCCGTTAATCGAAACAAAGATGGGCATTCGTGAACCGGATGAACAGGCGAACGAACAATCTTTGCATTCAGTTGATCTTTGTCTTGTTCCGGGACGGGCTTTCACACGTGAAGGATACCGCATCGGATGGGGAGGCGGTTTTTATGACCGGGTATTAACTGATTACCCGGGGCATACGGTAGCGGTTACGTTTGACTGTCAGCTCGTTTCTGATTTTGAGGTGGAACCGTTTGATCAACCGGTCCAAAAAATCGTAACCGAGTCTAAGGTCATCGTATGTCGGTAATATACGGTGTCGTATTTTGTTTGCTGCTTGGATATATCGGTTACCGGTTTCGTCTACTGACCGTCAGCGGCAGTCTCTTTACGGTTGTCGTCGGTTCGCTTGTCCTTGCTGGATTTGGATACCCCGGACTTGTAATGTTAATGCTCTTTTTTGGCAGTTCCAGTTTGTTATCGAAACTTGGGAAACGGAGAAAACAATCAGTGGATCAAATCGTCGAAAAAGATGGACCGCGTGACGGCTGGCAGGTTCTTGCAAACGGAGGCATCGCAGCATTAGCTTCCATAGGATTCAGTTGGACAGAACACACGTCGTTTCTCGTCTTATTTTTGGTTGTCCTTGCAGCATCCAATGCGGACACATGGGCTTCTGAAATCGGTCCGTTATCAAAAAAAGATCCTTTCCTGTTTACGGGACGGCGTGTACCGGCTGGGACGAGCGGTGCCGTTTCGTTTCTTGGGACATCGGCAACGATCGTAGGTGCCTTATTTATTGCGACAGCGGGAGACCTGTTGTTTGATTTACCAACGGGGACGTGGCTATTGATCGCAGCAGGCGGCATCGTCGGTAGTATGCTTGATACCTTATTTGGCGGGACAGTCCAGCGTAAATTCCGATGTGTGGTCTGTTCGAAAGAAACAGAGAAACGCCGGCACCACGACCAACCGACCCTTTATTTAAAAGGGTGGAAATGGCTTGGGAATGACGCGGTCAACTTTTTATCGAGTACGTTAGCCGGAATGATTGGTTTTATAGGGCATCGAATGTGGTAAGTGGAAATGGAAGATGTCAGTTTTCCTTATGTTAGGATATTATTGACACAATTTAGACAACATGTGAACGGTTTCATCAATTCCTAAACTTTGTGAAAGATGTTACAATCTAATTGTGAGATAGTTAACAAACTTTTAAATTACCTATCAGAAGGGTGGATATAAAGGATGGAATTACATGCGAAAGTGACACGTGTAGCGTTAATTGGGGCGGGGGCTGTCGGTTCAAGCTTTGCTTATCAGATGTCAACGGCAGGATTATGTGAAGAATTGGTCATTATCGACGTGAATAAAGCCAAAGCAGAGGGCGAAGCGATGGATTTGAATCACGGAACACCATTCAGTTCTTCTCCGATGCGTATCTGGGCAGGAGATTACTCAGATTGCAAAGAAGCCGAAGTGATCGTCATCACAGCGGGCGCGCCGCAAAAACCGGGGGAAACTCGACTTGATCTTGTTGCCAAAAATGCATTGATCATGAAAGAAATGGTGCGTCAAATCATGGAATCCGGTTTTGACGGCATCATCGTCGTGGCCTCTAATCCGGTTGACATCATGGCCCATCTGGCATGGAAATATTCCGGTCTTCCGAAATCCCGTGTCTTCGGGTCAGGAACTGTTCTTGATACGGCACGTTTACGACAAATGCTCGGTGAATACTTCCATATTGATTCCCGAAACGCCCATGCGTATATTCTCGGTGAGCACGGCGACACCGAATTTGCAGCCTGGAGCAATTCCCGGATCTATGGTAAAACGATTGATGAATTGTTGGCCGAAGATGACCGTTACTCTCAAGCGGATCTTGATCAAATTTACATTAATGTCCGCGATGCAGCCTATCATATCATCGAACGAAAAGGGGCGACGTACTATGCAATCGGACTTGGACTCGTTCGAATCGTCCGTGCGATTCTTGGGAATGAGAACTGTCTCTTGACAGTCGGTGCGCACGTCGACGGTCAGTACGGAATTTCCGGTATTCATATCGGCGTCCCGGCAATCATCAACCGGCAAGGGGTCCGAGAAATCATTGAAGTTTCTTTAACAGAAGAAGAATTGAAAAAATTCCATCACTCGGCAGAAGTGTTGCGGCAAACGATGGAACCTGTACTTCGCTGAGGTGGGGAGCTTTATCCGCTACGTTCCATCTGCTTAAAACAAAAAGATCATTCCTTTTTAATCAGCAAAAAGGAATGGTCTTTTTTGTATAGAAGAATCTCGATTAAACTAGGTTTTATTTTACTAGAAAAAGGTTATGTAAAGGGTAGAGGATTTTTTCATAGTATCGTATTCAATAGCAAAAACGCATAAAGGGGAGAAAGGCAGTCATGTATACATTTCGGAAGTTAACGAAAGAAGATGCAGAACAGTATTGGAGTCTTCGACTGGAAGGATTAAAAAATCATCCAGATGCGTTTGGTCATTCGTTTGATGATGAACAACAAACACCAATTCAAGATGTTCAAGAAGGGCTCGAAGGCGATCCGGATTCGGATGAAATATGGCTCGGAATATTTGATGGTGAAAAGTTATTTGGATTTGGTCAGGTCAAACCGTACGAATTATCACGCGAGTCGCATAAAGCGATGATTTCCGGCGTCTATGTGTCACCGGATTATCGTGGCGGGACGGGTCGTGCTTTGATGGAAGCTTTGATTGAAGAAGCAAAACAACTTCCTGATGTCGAACAAGTTATCCTGGCAGTACTTTCCGGTAACGAGGCGGCGCAAAGTTTGTATGAGTCACTTGGATTCGAAGTATACGCGGAAGATCCGGACTCCGTTAAATTGGAAGATGGGACGTACCGGGATGATATTTGGATGAAGAAATACGTCTGATGGTTGGACGGATTAGAGTCTATGCGTAGACGTATGAAAAGTCGTAGAGTCAATTTACATTGAATCTACGACTTTTTTTATTGAAAGGGCAGACGGCAGAAACGGTGAATCAGTATCCGCCTGTTCCATCTTTTGGTATCATTATAGAAGGAAAAAACATTTAAAAAGGAGTGGAACAGATGCAGGCAGTTGTTCAGACGATTCGTGATTTAGTGGAGATTCCTAGCCCGACCGGATTCACCGCTCACGCACTTACATATGTAGAAAGCCGGTTCAAAGAGGAAGGTATTTCATATAAAAAATTAGAAAAAGGGGCATTGCTTGCGATGTTGCCGGGCGAGTCACCGCGAATCCGACTGTTGACGGCGCATGTCGATACGTTGGGAGCGATGGTCAAAGAAATCTTGCCGACCGGCCGTCTCAGTCTTTCGCAGCTTGGCGGCTATGCGTGGACAGCAATCGAGGGGGAAAACTGTTTAGTTCACAAGATGGACGGACAGACGGTTTCCGGAACGATCGTATTTCATCATTCAAGCGTCCATACATCACGTGTGACAAATACGGAAGAGCGGAGCGCGACCAATATCGAGGTCCGTCTTGATATCCGTTCGACGACGGCAGAAGAAACGCGGGTTGCCGGAATTGAAGTAGGGGATATCGTGACGTTCGATCCGCGATTCGTCCACACGGAGACAGGATTCGTCAAATCACGTCATCTTGATGACAAAGCGTCCGTCGCTTTATTATTGGAGCTCGTCAAAAAATGGAAAACCTTGACGCTGCCACATCCTGTCCATATTCTGATCTCGAACTATGAAGAAGTTGGATTTGGAGGGAATGCCGGTTTTTCTGAAGATGTCGCCGAATATATTGCAGTTGATATGGGAGCACTCGGAGAAGGACAACATTCGGATGAGTACACCGTATCAATTTGTGCGAAAGATGGTTCAGGTCCGTACGATCTTGCCTTACGTCACCAGTTCACACGATTGGCACAACAGCATACGATCCCGTACAAGGTGGATATCTACCCGTATTACAGCTCGGATGCTTCAGCAGCGGTCCATGCCGGGCATGACGTCCGACACGGTTTACTCGGTCCCGGGATTGAATCGAGTCATTCTTATGAGCGGACACATGAAACGTCACTTCAAGCGACATACGATTTACTGGACGCGTTTGTAAAGGAGCCGATGAACGATGAAAACACTTTATGACGTTCAGCAATTGCTCAAATCATACGGGACAATCGTTTATCTCGGCGACCGGGAATCGGACATTGCGATGATGATGCTGGAACTCGATGAGCTGGAGCAGGCGGGTGTACTGGAGAAAAAACAATATGATTCTGCAAAAGTGATTTTGGCATACGAGTTACAACAATCGAGAAAATCATGAAAATATTGTGCAACCCTTTGCACAGGTGAATGAATCAGCTAAAATAAAAGGGAAGAATCTTTTATCATAAGGGAGTTATGACGATGAAGTGGTTACTGGGTGTAGATATCGGCGGAACGACGGTCAAGATGGCGATTTTAGACTTACAAGGAATTATCGTGGAAAAATGGGAAATCGAAACGGTTATCTTAAATGATGGGGAACAAATTCCGGGAGACATCGCCCGTTCTTTCTTTGAAAAATGCCAGCAAAGCAATAAACGCGTTGAAGATTTTGTCGGAGCCGGAATCGGGGCACCGGGATTCATCGACTTTAACACGGGTGTCGTCGAAAAAGCGGTCAATATCGGCTGGAACAATTTCGAACTCGTAGGAGAATTTGAGCGTTTAACCGGTTTACCGGCAGTGATCGAGAATGACGCGAACGCAGCAGCAATCGGTGAGATGTGGAAAGGGGCCGGAAGCGGAGCGACAGAACTGCTTGCCGTTACACTCGGAACCGGAGTCGGAGGCGGACTGATCACAAACGGTCAAATCGTTCACGGCACAGTCGGTATGGCTGGTGAAATCGGTCATATCACGATGTTGCCGGAAGGTGGTGTCATGTGTGGTTGCGGTCGTAAAGGGTGTTTGGAAACGATTGCTTCCGCAACAGGTGTCGCCCGGCTTGGTCTTGAAAAACGAAAAGGACAGGTCACTTCTTTGAACGACATCAAAGCGGTTACGGCAAAAGATGTGTTTGAAGCGTATTCGCAAGGGGATGCGGTAGCGACCGAGGTCGTGGAAGAAGTAACGTTCCACCTTGGACTCGCCATTTCGAATTTAGCCAACAGCTTTAATCCTGAAATCATCGTCATTGGCGGTGGCGTTTCAAAAGCAGGCGAGGCGCTGATGGCTCCATTACAAGAGACATTTAAGCGATTTGCTTTACCGCGGGTCTTCGGATCAACGACTTTCAAAATCGCCGAACTGGGCAACGATGCCGGTGTCATCGGCTGTGCTTGGTTGGCGAAACAAATGTTTCTGAAAAAATAATAAGTAAATGTTTTAAAAAAAGATTCGATATTTCGAATCTTTTTTTTATTTACAAACGTAATAAAAGTATGTGATTGTAAAGTATCGACCCGATTCCGGTTGCATTTTTGTAAAAGTAAGCGTAAAATTTTCACGTGATACGGGTATAAATAGATAAGACATGTAAGACGTGTAAACGTTCGATTAAAAAGGACACACGTATATTAGGAGGCAGGTTTTTATGCAGCAAGACTCAAGCATCTGGTCGCGTATGCGGCTAAAGGTGGGTCAAGGTGTACGCAGCACGTATAAGGAGCACAAGCTCTTTTGGATTGCGACACTTCTGATTTGGTTAAAAACATATTTGGCGTATACGCTCTTTTTTAATGTGCCAGTCACCAATTCGGCTCAGGCATTCATCTTACTGATCAATCCAATCAGTTCGGCACTGTTTATGTTTGGATTCAGTTTCTTCTTCCGCGGAAACGTTCAAAAATGGTTTATCTACGGGACCCTTGTCGTGGCAACACTCGTCCTGTATGCGGATATCATTTTCTTCCGTTTCTTCAATGATTACCTGACATTACCGGTTCTGTTCCAAACATCGAATGCAGAGACCGTTTCAGCATCGCTCGGTTCATTATTATCATGGGCGGATCTGCTGATTGTTGGTGACTTGTTGATTCTTCCATTCTTCCTTCGAAAAATGGATATGTCGAAAAATATTGCATCACGCGGACGTGCGATTCTCGCTTTCGTCGCAGCAACAGCCGTTTTCCTTGGGAACTTGGCACTTGCGGAAACAGAACGCCCGGAACTATTGACACGTGCGTTTGACCGCGAGCTTCTCGTTAAAAATATCGGGACGTTTAACTTCCATATGTACGATGCGCTGATTCAATCGAAAACGTCAGCACAAAAAGCATTGGCAGATAGCTCGGAGCTCTCTGAAGTTCAAGGGTTTGTAGATTCGAAGTACGCTGAACCGAATCCGGCGATGTTTGGGAAGTATAAAGGGAAAAACGTCATCGTGGTTTCATTTGAGTCAGCTCAATCGTTTGCTGTCGGCTTAAAAGCACCGAACGGTCAAGAAATCACACCGAACCTTAATAAACTGATCAAAGACTCGCACTATTGGGATAATTTCTATCACAATACGGGACAAGGGAAAACATCGGACGCCGAGTTTATCTTGGAAAACTCGATCTATCCACTCGGTCGTGGATCCGCATTCTTCACAAATGGAGAAAATGAATTCCGCGCCACACCTGAAATGTTAAAAGAAGACGGTTATTATTCAGCTGTTTTCCATGCGAACAACAAGTCATTCTGGAACCGGGATATCGTTTACAACAGTTTCGGAGTTGACCGTTTCTTCTCGGAAACCGATTATGATTTAGGTAATCCAGAAGATTTAACAGAGTGGGGATTACTGGACGATAAGTTCTTTGAGCAATCGTTACCGATGCTGAAAGATCTTCCGCGCCCATTCTACTCGAAATTCATTACGTTAACGAATCACTATCCATTCGAAATGCCAAAACCGGAAGATGAGCTCGTGCCACCACTTGAAACGAGTTCGACGACCTTGAATCATTATGTTCAAGCACTCGCCTATCAGGACATGGCGCTCGGTAAATTCATCGAAGGATTAAAGAAAGACGGCACATGGGATGATACGATCTTCATGCTGTACGGCGATCATTACGGAATCTCGACGAATCACAATGCTGCGATGGCGGAATTGTTGAAAAAAGACGAGTTGACACCATATGACGTTGCTCAATTGCAACGTGTACCGTTCGTCATCCACTTGCCTGGACAAGACAAAGGCGTCAAACATGATGATGTCGCAAGTCAAATCGACATCAAACCGACATTGTTAAATCTGCTCGGTTACGATTTCAAAGATGAAGTATTGTTTGGAACGGATCTGTTCTCGAAAGAACATAAAGATTATGCGTTGTTCCGGGACGGTTCTGTCGTAACGGATAAGACAGTCTACACACAAGAGACATGTTATGACCGTAAGACCGGTGAAGAAGTCACAGACGAGAAAGACGGCGCTATCTGTAAAGAGTCCGTCAAACAGTCTGAGAAAGAACTAGGTTTATCGGACAAAGTCATCTATGGTGATCTGTTACGTTTCCTTCAAACTTCTAAATAATGCAACAGACGGGAACGATGTGTAATCGTTCCCGTCTTTTTTTGAGGTATTATTTCCATACTGTCAGGACTACGAAAAAGGTCAGCACTCCGATTTGGAATGCTGACCTTTTTTGTGTAAACCATGATTATGACGGAATTCCGCCGAAAATCAATGTCGCAATACCAAACCAACCGAATAAGATAACAGTCAGTCCAGCAAATACGAGTGGAAACATTTGACGTTTCTTAAGTGAACGCAAGACGGCCCACACGCCGACGAGTGCAACGATAAAGAAAAGCCAACCGATTGGTTGATCCAAATGCATGACGTACTCCCCCTTAAAAATCACGTTATGAAGTTCACGAAGATTTCACTTAAATCTCACTTTTTAGTTTAGCCGACTGAGCGAATAAAGTCGAGAGGGGGGACGACGAACTTTCGACAATTTCGTGTATAGTAGAGAAGAATATCAACAAAGGAGTTTGATGAGATGGAAATCGTAAGTATTACTTCAGGTATGGCTTCAGAAAACGGCTACCTTCTTTTTAAAGAAGGAAAATGTTTAGTGATTGATCCGGGAACGGAAGATATGCGTTTTTTTGATGAAATTGAAAAGCGCGAAGCAAAAGTCGAAGCAATCCTTTTGACGCATGCTCATTTTGATCATATTGGTGGTGTGGATATGTTACGACGTTTTACGTCTGCACCTGCCTATATTCATCCAAAGGAAATGAAATGGTTGTCGAATCCGAATCTGAATGGATCGATTAAGTTCAACATGCCACCATTAAAGGTGAAACCGGCCGAACAAGTGCTGACAAGTGGCCCGTTGGAAATTGGACCATTCCAGTTTCATGTTTTGGAAACACCGGGACATTCGCCGGGCAGTGTCACGTTTTATTTTAAAAAAGAGCAGGTTGCATTTGCAGGGGATTTGATTTTCAAGCGGAGTGTCGGTCGAACCGATCTTGAAGGTGGTGACCAAGAGGTCCTGACGCGGTCCATCGATCGTGTGATTGCAGAAATACCGCACGATACGACATTTTATCCGGGACATGGACCGGAAACGACGTTACGTCAGGAAATCAAACACAATCCTTTTTTCTGAAGAAATAAAAAAACCCCTCGTCTTCATTCGAAGGCGAGGGGTTTTTGTTCACATTTGGAAGTTGGACCAATACGTGAAGACGATAAAGAATACTGTTAAGTACGCTGCAAAAATGTAGACATACGTTTTTTCAGTTAGGCGAAGATAGCCTAATGCTGCAAAAAATACTGTTTGTGCCAAGAAGACGAAGCCCATAACTAAAAATGAATCCGTATGTTCACTTGAGCTGGCATCTCCACCTAGAGCGCCGATAAATGCCATGACTGCAATGATGCCAGTCCAAAATCCGAGTACGCGGTACATTCTCCCCATTCATATAACCCCCTAAATCCGACAGATAGTCAATATACGTACTTATTTTACCAAGCAAACAATCATCCGTCCATCATGTTCTAGTGTTTGTTAAGGAATAACTGTGAACAAAAGATGAAGTTTGAAAAAAAGTTGTACAATAGTTGTACAAAAGGTGTACAAAAGGAAAAAGGCGTGGTATAGTTTCTGTAATGAGAAGCGTAGATTTTGAGAGGAGGAGCAATAATGGCGAATGAGTTGATATTTTTCACGTATCCAAGCTGTACATCTTGTCGTAAAACGAAATCATGGTTAAAAGAGGAACATGTTGATGTAGAGGAACGTCATCTGTTCAGAAATGCTCCAACAGTAGATGAGTTGATGGAATTGCTTAAACTTTCAACAGATGGAATCGAAAGTTTACTGGCGACACGCAGCCAAGCATTTAAAGATTTGGGAATTGATGTCGATGACATGAAATTAAGCGAGCTGCTTCGTTTGATGAGTGACAATCCAAAATTGTTACGCCGTCCAATCATTACTGACGGTAAACAACTTGTAATCGGATACGATAAACCAGGACTCGAGACACTTGCGAAACGTAAAAACCGAATTATTGCCCAAGTATCTTAAAGAAGCCGATTTGTTTTGGCTTCTTTTTTTTTGTATTTTTTGATTAAGGAGGTGTTGGGTTGAGAGAACAGATCAGTCAATTGATTCATCAATTTGAAACGGTTGGAGCGACAGATGTGCATTTTATTCCAGGTGACCAAACGGCACAAGTCATCTGTCGGGCGAATGGCGGGTTAAACGAACAATCCTCGATACCGATTGAACAGTACCGGTCGATCGTCAGTCACATTCGCTATGAAGCCAACCTGAAGGAACAGAATGAACGAATTCCTCAAAGTGGTCTTTATCCTCTGGAAGAGAACGGGATGCGTGTTTCCATCTTACCGAGCCGATATGGTGATGCCATGTCCTGGCGATTTTACCGGGCGGTCGTGTCTGACAAAGTTGCGGCCGGTTTGCTTGATCCTGAAGACGATTTAATCTGGATGAAACAACAAACACATGGATGCATTATCATTTCGGGCACGACAGGAGCGGGGAAAACGACGATGCTTTACTCGTTGATGGCCTCGATGGAAGGGAAACGGATTATTTCGGTCGAAGATCCGATCGAATGCAGCGTACCGGGAATTTTACAGCTGGAGTTAAATGCGAAGGCTGGTTTTGATGCAACCCGGTGCTTTGAAGAAATTCTCCGGGCTGATCCGGACTGGATTGCTTTTGGTGAGGTGAGAACGGCGGAAGCGGCACGATTGACCATCAATGCGGCACTGAGCGGTCATGTCGTGTTGTTTACGCTACATGCAGGATCGATTGCTGAGGCGATGCTGCGATTAAGGACATTAGGTATAACGAAAGAAGAATTATCAGTATGCAAAAAAATCATTCATCTATATCGGGAGGAGGGGAACGTGCGCTGTACCGTCGAAAACTTACAAGCGCTAGCAAAGGTCGGTTCTTAAATCGATTCCATCGCCTCTTGTCAAAAGGAATCTCAACAAAAGAGGCATTGGATATACTGATTCGTTTTGAAGACCCTTTGCTTATTCCGGTCATTCGTGAGATTCAAAAACGATTACAACAGGGCAACCGGCTTTCGTTTGCCCTCGAACCGTTAAACCTGCCGACCGCTTTACAACAATTACTTACAGTAGGCGATCAAACGGAACGTCCGCTGATGATTTTACGACAAGTCATCCGATTACTTGAGCTTGAAAGTCAGATGAAAAAGAAATTTTGGAAGATGGCACGTTATCCGATTGTCTTGGCTGTCAGTCTGCTGTTGCTGTTCATGTTTTATGCCCTGTACGTATTTCCTTCCCTGCTCGAGATGTCGAATCCGGCTACCTTACCTCCGTTCGTCCGTCCCCTCATTCATCCTTCCGCCAAGTACGTCATGGCATTTGCTCCACTGACAACGATGGTCGGACTGATTCTTCTGATCCGCCGTATCCCGATAAAACGACTGTTGCGGATGAAGATAATTCAAAAAATGCTTCGTTTGTATTACAGCTATCTGTTTACAATCGAGGTCGGCTCCTTCATCGATGCCGGATTTTCATTGGAAGAAGCTTTTCATGCCTTGGAACAAGGGCAAACCGGTAAAAAGAAACACATGTACCAGATGTTGCATCACCGTCAAAAAAGCGGTCAACCGTTATCGGAAGCGATGCAGGATGAAAACATCATTGATGTTGAAACTGTCGGATTGGTTCATATTGCACGGGAAAGTGGTGATTTAGGTCCTTTGTTACTGGAGCAGGCAGCATTATTGCATGAATCGATTGAGGAAGAAGTCGAAAAGAAACTGTTGCTGATTGAACCGGCATTGTACGGAGGGTTAACCGTGATGACAGGCACACTATTCTTGATTCTGTATTATCCGATCCAACTCGCGATTCAGCAACTTCCATTTTAAAGAGACGAGGAGTCGATTAAATGAAACGGTTTATTCAAAATCAACGAGGGTTTACATTGCTCGAAATGGCAGCCGTCCTGCTGATCATTTCTTTGCTTTTACTCGTATTGATTCCGACGATGACAAGCGGGAAAGATCAGGCGAAAGGAGTCAGTTGCGAAGCAAACATCCGTGTCATCCGTTCCGAAGTGAACCTTTACTATGCGAAGGAGAAAAAATATCCGGAATCACTGCAAACCATCAATCGGGGAACGGCGGAAAAGCCGAACGAGCTTGCTTGCGATCAGGAGACCTATACGTATGATGCAAAGACTGGGGAACTTACGAAAGTCAAATGACGGATTTACATTAATTGAGATGACGGTTGTCCTGGTAATGATCGGATGCCTGTTAGTGTTACTGTTGCCGACCGTCATTGATCGGCGGCCGGCCTTGTATACGTTGGAACAGGACATTGGAATACTCGAGCAGGATATCCAGACACTTCGACTGATTCAGTATTCTAAAACGAGTGACCAGAATCAGATGCAGCTTCGTTGGAAAAATGACGGGAAAGGTTATTTGGTCATGGCGAATGACCGGCTGTTATGGCAACGGACGTTTCAACCGGGGCACTCCTGTGTCGTACCTTCAAACGGACGCATCATTTATTTTAAAAGTTATCATTCGACGTATGCCTCGACCTGGGTCTGTCAATCGACGACACAAGCATTTGAAATCAAATTTTTACTCGGCAACTATCAGATGCTGATTCAAAAAATGAGGTGAAGACCGTGAAAAATATAAGTGTTCAGCAACAGGGATTCACACTCCTTGAAGTCGTCTTGTCAATGGTTGCCATCGCATTTTTCCTGATACTCGCAATCGATCCTGTTTTGTCTGTTCAAAAGCAGAAAAATCAATTGCTGGTCGAAACGCGGCGGCTCGATCAAATGGCATCCGATCAAATCGCAGAAAAAAGAACGGGATACGATATCCGGGAAGGGATGTGGTGTAGTGAAGGGCTCTGTTTGGCGAGCTCAATCCGGAACGACACTCCTCGAAATTTCGTTGGTCCTTTGGCTGAGCCCGCTCTTATTGATTAGTCTGATTGCCATGACACAAGTCGTCAGTACCGCACATCAGGAACAGCGGATGGATGAAGAGTTATTTTTTCATACGATTGAACGGCTGATGTGGCGAAGTACTTCGTGTGAGAAAAAGGGGGATGAGATTCACGGCGTGGACGTCGATCCGGAAGAAGAGCCGATCAAGTGGCGGCTCGTCCGTGTACAAAATCAAATCCGATTGAAAAAAGAATTTGGAGGCGAATTGACTTATGCCCACGATGTAACGCATTATCAGGTCCGGCAGGAAGGACAGACGCTGATTTTCGAGCTCAATCAGCGTCAGCGAACCGTTCAGTGCAAGAAGACGGGTTCATCCTGATTCAAACCTTGTTACTCCTGCTCGGGATAGGTGTGGCCATCTTGTTAGGCTGTCATCAGATGGATGAAGCGGTCAAGCAGATTCAACTGGAGAAAGAGGCGTTACAACTCGAGTCGCTGGTACGAGCCGCGACGGACGACTGCCGTCAAGATGAAACCGTTCGGTATCCGATTGGCCGGGTTATCTGTACACGGACAGATAAAGGCTTTAAAATGGAAGCGATACTAGATAACGGACAGAGAATCGAGGCGGTCGTTTCGAATGGATAAGGTTTATTTGATTGGTTTTATGGGAACTGGTAAAACAGCGATTGGACGTCATCTTCAGACACGTTACGATGTCGAGGAATTGGATGAACGCTTCGTCCTGGAATACGGTTCGATTACGGATTTCTTCGCAAAATACGGCGAAACAGGATTTCGGGATCGGGAAGTCGAATTGTTACGAAACAGCGAAGCAGAGATTGTCATCACGGGAGGCGGAATTATCGAGCGTTTAGAAAATCGGACGCTCATGCAAGAATCGGGACTCATCATCTGGATTGATACGCCGTTCCATCTGGTCTGGAATCGGATCAGGACAGATCCATCCCGTCCACTTGTCAAATCACGGATGACAGTCGAAAAGTTATTTCGGAGACGGCGTCCCGTCTACGCACGGTTGGCCAATATCCGCTTGGACGGAACAAAAACCGTCCGCGAACTGGCAAAAGAAATTGAATCGATACTGGAGGAGAACGTATGATTTGGATCAATCTTGGAATTATCGTCTTAGCCATCATCGGTCTGGTGATTTTCGGGTTAAGCTTATACAAGAAGAAAATTTCAAAAGATGTGGCAGTGCTCAAACAACTGCTGGAACGTTTTTCAATTCGTCAACAAACGTTGCAAACGGGCATTGATCATACGACAAGCCGGATCGATCAAATTAAAGGAAACATTGATCATTTGGTCGCGGAAGGGAAGCGTGTCGAGCAAGGAGGACGTCAACTCATTGCTGAAGGGCAACGTCTTAAAACAGAAGTTGAACATACTGCCGGACTCAAACCATTTTGAAATGGCTTTCATCGGCTGAATATGAAACAATAGGAGAGAAGGGACTTTGTCCTTTCTCTCTTTCCTTTTGTTCAATTTCCGAATAAACCTAGAATAAAAGATTCTAAATTGGTAGAATGTAATTGAAAGTTGAACAATAAAGAGAAAAGGAATTGAAAATGTTCGTAATTAGGGGGAAAAGTATGAGTCAGACGACATTGAAGAGAACGCCATTGTTCGACATCATTGCACCAACGGGGAAAATGGTCGATTTTGCAGGGTTTGAAATGCCAGTTCTGTTTTCATCCATCAAGGAAGAGCATACAGCGGTGCGGGAACGTGTCGGGATGTTTGATGTATCCCATATGGGCGAGTTATTTGTTTCCGGATCAGATGCGTTAGCGTTTTTGCAACAGACGCTGTCGAATGATATCTCGAAGATTGCGATCGGACAGGCTCAATACAACGTCTTATGTCAAGAAGACGGCGGGACAGTAGACGATTTGTTGGTATATCGTTTGGACGAACAGGATTACCTGCTTGTCGTCAATGCATCCAACATCGAGAAAGATGAAGCACACTTACGTCAGTATCTGACGGGGGACGTGTTGCTTGAAAATCAATCGGATGCCTACGGTCAAATTGCCGTTCAAGGTCCAAAAGCTGTTGAAGTGTTGCAGGAACTGACGGCACTCAAGCTGGAAGACATCAAATTTTTCCGCTTTGCGCAAGGAGAATTGGCTGGAGTCGAGATGCTTGTATCACGCAGCGGTTATACAGGGGAAGACGGTTTCGAATTGTATATGCCGTCAGCAGACGCATCAGCGGTCTGGAATGCGTTATTGGAAGCGGATGTCGTACCGTGCGGGCTGGGTGCCCGGGATACGTTACGATTTGAAGCCTGCCTGCCGTTATACGGACACGAGTTATCAGCGACGATTTCACCGATTGAAGCAGGGATGGGATTTGCCGTTAAACCGCAAGTGAAGTCGTTTGTCGGATCGGAAGTCTTGTTGAAACAGAAAGAGGACGGACCGCGTCGTCAATTGATCGGTCTTGAACTGACGGATAAAGGGATCGCTCGTCAAGATGCTCCTGTTTTGGTAAATGGGGAAACTGTCGGATTCGTTACGACGGGTACATTACCACCGACAATTGGTAAAGCCATTGCGTTAGCACTTGTGCCGACGGAATATGCGACCGAGGAAACATTTGAAATCGAAGTACGCGGAAAAAAACTGGCAGCAAAACGAATTGATACGCCATTCTATCGCCGGAGCAAATAAGGGGGACATAAAAGATGGATTTTCGTTATTTACCGATGACGCAAGAAGATGAAAAAGAAATGTTACAGACGATTGGTGCAGACTCGATAGAAGATCTGCTTGCCGATATTCCGGCAAGTGTACGTGACCAAGGGACGTTGGAAGAAGTGGGCATTCCGTTACCGGAAACTGACTTGATTCGAACGCTCTCGAAACTTGCCGATCAAAACATGAATACGAAACAGTATCCGTCGTTCCTAGGTGCCGGCATTTATGACCACTATGCACCGGCTGTCGTCAATCATATGTTACTCCGGTCTGAGTTCTATACGGCGTACACGCCGTATCAGCCTGAAATTTCGCAAGGAGAGCTACAGGCAATCTTCGAGTACCAAACGATGATTTGTGAACTGACAGGAATGGATGTCGCGAACTCTTCCATGTACGACGGGATCACCGCACTTGCTGAAGCGGCGATGCTTGCCTGTGCCCACAAGAAGAAAAAAACAATCGTTCTCTCGGATGGTGTCCATCCGGAAGCGCACGATGTCGTACGGACATATGCAAACGGTCCCGGACTTGAAGTCGAGACACTGCCGCTCGTGAATGGGGAAACGGCGATTGCGAACCTGGATGCACTGGATGATGTCGCCTGCGTCATCGTACAGTATCCGAACTTCTATGGACGTGTCGAAGACTTACAGGCACTGGCCGACGCGACACATGCGAAAGGCGGTCTATTCATTGTCTCGGCCAATCCGCTTGCACTCGGTTTGTTAGAGGCGCCTGGTAAGCTCGGCGCAGACATTACGATCGGGGACTGCCAACCGTTCGGCATTCCGCAGAGCTTCGGTGGACCGACGTGTGGATACTTTACGACGACAAAAGCCTTGATGCGAAAAATTCCGGGACGTCTTGTCGGTCAGACGGTCGATGAAGACGGAAAACGTGGGTTCGTCCTGACGTTACAAGCACGTGAGCAACACATCCGTCGTGATAAAGCGACTTCGAATATCTGTTCGAATCAGGCCTTAAACGCTTTGGCTGCATCAATCGCAATGAGTGCACTGGGAAAACGCGGAATCCGTGAACTGGCAACCCGTAATCTTCAGACCGCATATGCGTTGAAAAAGTCATTGGTGAAAGCAGGGTTCCACATCGTTGACGACGGTCCGAGCTTCAATGAATTTGTCGTTGAATTGCCGATCGATGCGACACAAGCAAGCAAACAGTTATTAAAAGCCGGAATCATCGGCGGACTGCCGCTTGGTACGTTCGACGAAAGCCGGAGCAACCAAATGCTCGTTTGTGCAACTGAACTACGGACAAAAGAAGAATTGGATCAATTCGTGACTGCGTTAGGAGGACTGACTCATGCATAAAACTAGTGAACAGACATTGATTTTTGAAATCTCAAAAGCCGGTCGTATCGCATACAGTTTACCGCTTCCGACGGTTGACGAAGTAGCGGCGGAAGAATTACTGCCTGCCCATTTGTTGCGCAAGGAAGACGTCGAGTTGCCGGAAGTGTCCGAACTCGATCTTGTCCGTCACTATACAGCGCTTTCGAACCGAAATCACGGGGTCGATTCCGGATTCTATCCGCTTGGTTCATGTACGATGAAATACAATCCGAAAATCAATGAAGATATGGCACGTCTCCCTGGATTCGCACATATCCACCCGTTGCAACCGGTTGAGAGCGTTCAAGGGGCTCTCGGACTGATGTACGATTTACAAGAAAAACTTGCGGTCATTACCGGTATGGACGAAGTGACGTTGCAACCGGCAGCGGGAGCGCATGGTGAGTGGACAGGATTAATGTTAATCAAAGCTTATCACCATGCCCGGGGTGACTTTAAACGGACGAAAGTTCTTGTCCCGGACTCCGCCCACGGAACAAATCCGGCATCGGCTTCTGTCGCTGGTTTTGACACCGTGACCGTCTTATCTGATGAGCGCGGATTAGTTGACCTAGCTGACCTAAAGAGTAAAGTCGGGGAAGATACGGCCGCATTGATGCTGACGAACCCGAATACGCTTGGTCTGTTTGAGTCGGATATCGTCGAGATTGCGAAAGCGGTCCATGAAGCCGGCGGAAAACTGTATTATGACGGCGCGAACTCAAACGCGATCATGGGAATTGCACGTCCGGGAGACATGGGCTTTGATGTCGTCCACTTGAATCTCCATAAGACGTTTACGGGTCCTCACGGCGGCGGCGGTCCGGGTTCAGGTCCGGTCGGTGTCAAAAAAGATTTGATTCCGTATCTGCCAAAACCGATTGTTGCTAAGACCGCAGACGGTTTTGTACTCGATTACGACCGTCCGGAATCAATCGGACGTGTCAAACCGTTCTACGGAAACTTCGGTATCAACGTCCGGGCTTACAGTTATATCCGGACAATGGGAGGCGCAGGACTTGCCCGCGTTTCAAAAGAAGCCGTCTTGAATGCCAATTATATGCTGGCACGTCTGAAAGGCGCATATGATGCCCCTTATGACGTCTATTGCAAACACGAATTTGTCCTGTCGGGCCGTCGTCAAAAAGCACTTGGCGTGCGGACACTCGATATCGCAAAACGTCTGCTTGACTTCGGATATCATCCGCCAACGATTTACTTCCCGTTGAATGTCGAAGAATGTATCATGATCGAACCGACGGAAACCGAATCGAAAGAGACGCTTGATGCCTTCTGTGATGCGATGCTCCAGATCGCAAAAGAAGTGGAAGAAACACCGGACGTCGTCTTAAACGCACCGCATACGACGGTCGTCAAACGAATGGATGAGACATTAGCGGCCCGCAAGCCGATTTTACGTTATCAGCCGAAACAAGAAGTACACGTGTAAACCCAAAAAACCATCCCGCGTCTCAGTTGACGGGGATGGTTTTTTTATGAAATAAGAGGAATCAGCTGCGTTTGACTTTTCCAGTCCACTGCTTAAAGCCGCCTTTAAGTTGATACAGATTTGTATAACCTGCTTTTTTCAGGACTTTGGCCGCTTGCGAAGAACGCATGTTGCCTTGACAGTACAAATAGATCGGCATGTCCTTGCGTAATTCTTTAGAGCGCATTTTCATCTGACTGACCGGTATGTTACGGGCTCCGATGATATGTCCGCCTTTGAATTCCTGTGTCTCGCGGACGTCCACGATTTGTGCTTTCCGGTAATTTGCCCGGAATTCTTCTTGCGAAAGTTTTGTTATTCCTTTGACCGGCATGAAGCGCCATACGATATAAGCGATCAAAGCCACCCATAATACGATCGTGATGATTGTACTGATTTCCATATCTAAGTTCCAACCCCTTCGTTCATATAACATCTTTACCATTATAGTAAACGAAATCGATTTCGGCAATCGACTCGTCGTTGCGCAGGATAGAAAGGGTCTGATACACTAATACGGAAACGTTTCTGGGGGTGTTCACTTGATCAGAGAGTGGCAAGTATTGACGACTGAAAGAATGGAACCGGCATTAAACATGGCAATTGATGAAGCTTTAATCGGTTTTGTCGGTCGCGGCGAAGTGGCACCGACACTTCGTTTTTATTCATGGGAACCAAGAGGGTTAAGTGTCGGTCATTTCCAACGGGCGACTAAAGATATTGACCGAAACCGGATCGAGGCACTGGGGATTCCAATCGTTCGCCGGATGACCGGCGGCCGGGCCGTCCTGCATGCGGATGAATTGACGTACAGTGTGATTCTTCCCGAACAGATGGAAGGGGTTCCGAAAACCGTCATTGAAAGTTACCGGATGCTGACAGAAGGAATCCGTAAAGGGTATCATCATTTAGGGATTCCCGTTGAATTTTCGGTTCCGATGACAGAGGAAGAAAAAGAAGAATTGCGAAAACCGAAGTCTGCCGTCTGTTTTGATGCGGCATCGTATTACGAACTTGCAGTCGGGAAACGAAAAGTGGCCGGAAGTGCACAAGTCCGGCATCAAGGCGTCGTGTTGCAACATGGTTCCGTGCCGCTGTCAGTGGATGAAGGGGAATTGTTTGATTGCTTTCTTTACGAAGATGAGACGATGCGTGAACGAATGAAAACGCGATTCGCCGGAAAAGCGGTTGCTTTAAATGAGTTGGCAGGACGCTCCGTTTCATTCGAAGAAGTCCGTGTTGCATTTTTAAAAGGATTTGAAGAAACGCTTCAATTGACGTTCACGCCTCTTGAGTTCAACAACACCCAATGGCAGGAAATTGAACGTTTGGCAGAGAAGTATCGTAGTGAAGAATGGAACTGGAAGCGCTAAAGAGATGGATTGGAAGGTGATGTCGTGCCGACTCCGAGTATGGAAGATTATTTAGAACAGATTTATATGTTGATTGAAGAAAAAGGATATGCCCGTGTGTCCGATATTGCAGAACTGTTAGGCGTCCATCCGTCGTCCGTCACGAAAATGGTGCAGAAGTTAGACCGGGAAGAGTATCTGGTCTACGAAAAGTACCGCGGATTGATGCTGACGGCAAAAGGACGGAAAATCGGAAAACGTCTTGTCGAACGGCATGCGTTGTTAGAAGATTTTCTGCGCCTGGTCGGAGTAGATGAATCATTGATCTACAAAGACGTGGAAGGAATCGAACATCACATCAGTATTGAAGCGCTTGATAAGATCAACGGGATGATTCAATTTTTTGCCGAACGTCCTGAGTTACAAGAAGAATTTCAAAAACACCAGCAAGTACACCCGGAAGAATAAGTGTACTTGTTTTTTTTGTATCAAAATCCTTAAAAGACGAACGATATATAATAAAATATCGTTATAGTACGGTTAATCGGCATCGAATGTGCTATACTGACCGTGAAATCATCGAAGGGGGTGACGGATGGGGATCCATCCGGTTATGGAAATCGTGATTAAGGAAAAGTTGGTATCAGAGTCGGAACTTGCAGCCAAAGTAAAAGAACTTGCCGTTGCAATTGAACGTGATGCGGCAGGACGGCAAATTGTTTTGGTCGTCGTGTTAAAAGGATCGATGGTATTTGCTGCTGATTTGATGCGTGAAATCAAAGGCAGTGTCCAAATCGACACAGTTGCCTGTTCATCGTATGGGGCTAAAACCGTCTCATCAGGACGCGTCCAGTTGAAAAAGGACTTGGATCTTGATGTCGAAGGGAAATACGTCGTCGTCGTCGAGGATATCATCGATACCGGGCATACCTTAAGTTTCTTGTGTGAACACATGAAGCTGCATAAGCCGGGTGTCTTGAAAATTTGTACGTTACTCGACAAGCCGGCACGACGGGAAGTACCGCTCGATGCCGATTATGTCGGATTTGAGATTCCCGATTATTTTGTGGTTGGTTATGGTATTGATTGTGCTGAGGAGTATCGGAATCTGCCGTATGTAGGTTGGGTCGAAACGGATTAAAAAAAACAGTAGCTGTGTGCCTTTGAGGCACACAGCTACTGTTGATTTGTTTAAAAAGCACGTTTTTTCTTTTTGCCTTTTTTTCCTTCGATGACAGTCAAATGTGGTGCTTTTGATCGGTCGCGAAGGGGGCGGACTTTATTAGAAGTAGCTGTTTTTGTTGTTTTAACCGGCTTCTTCTTAAAATCGGTCCGGCGGGGTGAAGGATTGTTTTTGGCGTACATTTTTTTAGACTGCGCAACAGATTTCCGATATTGAGAGTTTGTACTGCTGTTGACACTGTTTCGTGTTAAAAATTTAAACAGCAAGAAGATGATTCCAGCTGTAATCGCAAAAAACAGTAATTGTGAAAACAGACTACCGGGATCATTGGCGAGCTTATATCCAAAGCCGACGAACGCAAACAGTAACACGACAAGTGCGAATGTAGAACCAATCCGTTGTCTAATCATATTATCACCCCTGTTATCAATTAACCAAGTGCATTCTCATGTAGGTTATGTTCCTGTTTTTCGAGTGCTTCAAACGCGTAAATCGCAACCTCGATCTGAGAATCATCCGGTTCTTTTGTCGTCAAGTACTGTAACCACAGGCCAGGCAAGGCGATGACACGCAAACCTTTAATGTTTTGGGCTTTATTTGTTAATTGTAAAACCTCAAAAGATAAACCAATGACGACAGGAAGTAACGCAATCCGGCAAACGAGACGTAACCATAACGGGTCGGTCGGGACGATTAAATAAACGAAAAAGCCGACGATGACGGTGAAAATCAAGAAACTTGAACCGCAACGGTAATGCAGGCGACTGCTGGTCCGAACGTTTTCGACCGTCAATGCCTTTCCGCTTTCGACACAGTTGATGACTTTGTGTTCGGCACCGTGATATTGAAACAGCCGTTTGACGAGTGGAGTCAAGGAAATCAGATAGAGATAACTAAAAAGTAACGTCAACTTGATTACAGCTTCCAGTACATTTTGAATCACATGACCGGACAGTGCCGGGAAGTAACTGAACAGAGAGGCTAAAAAAGCCGGAAGCAGTGTAAACATCAGTTTTCCGAAAAAGAACGACAGCACACCGAGGACAGCGACACCAAGCCATTTCGTCAGTTGACCTTGGGAAGCCTCTTCCGGCTCTTCTTCCCCCGGATTGACCCCGTACCGGTCACTGGCAAAGTTCATATGGCTTGCCCCGTTCGCGGACGATTCGACTAAGGCAAATAATCCGCGGATCAACGGGATTTTTTTACCGACGGCGATTCGTGGCCGGATCGGTTTTTTTTGTTCGAACGTTTCAATCGTATCGTCATTTCGACGAATGGCTGAGACGGCATGTGTGGCATTTTGGAACATGACCCCTTCGACGATGGCTTGTCCACCGACGGGCGCTTGAGCAGTTTTCATAGAGAAACGCATCCCATCTTCAAATAAAATATCGTGTACCGTCATTTTACTCGATTTAGTAGAAAAACACTATGCTCAGCTGTTAATAGCAGTCGAAAATTTAGGAGGCGGAAAACGACTTATGATACAATAACAGAGACAATCTGGAGGTGATGAAATGCAGATTTTAGTCTTGAATGGACCGAACTTGAATTTGCTCGGGACACGGGAACCGGATACATATGGCACGCAAACACTATCGGATTTGGAAAGTCTGGTCCGGACTCGTTTTAAAGATGTTGATTTTCAGTTCGCCCAGTCAAATCATGAAGGAGAATTGATCGACTATTTACACGGAGCGCGCGGATATGACGGAATCGTCCTCAATGCGGCGGCTTACACGCATACGAGTGTTGCGTTGCGTGATGCGATCGCGGCAATCGATGTACCGACGATTGAAGTTCATTTATCAAACGTTCATGCACGCGAAGCATTTCGGCATCATTCGATGCTTGCACCGGTTTGCCGAGGAGTCATCAGCGGATTAGGGATGACAGGTTACTTGTTCGCAGTCGAAGCATTGATTCAACCGTCTACATAATCAAAGGGGGAAACAGACATGAAACATCGTATTGAAGCACTCCAAACAGCTCTTAAAGAACGTGATTTACCAGGTCTTCTTGTGACGAAGGCAGAAAATATCCGATATATTTCTGGATTCACCGGTTCGAGCGGTGCATGTCTCGTGACGGCTGAACAAGCTTATTTCGTGACGGATTTCCGTTACACGGAACAAGCTGCGGATCAAGTGAAGGGAATGGAAATCGTCCAGATTGAACGGTCAATCCCTGAAACAATGGGTGAATTGATGGCTGGAGCCCGTGTACGTGCAGTCGGCGTTGAAAAAGATGCGATGACACTCGGCGCATTCGAAGCGTTCGATCAAGCATCTTCCGTGGAATTGGTTCCGACGACTGGAATCGTTGAAAACCTACGCTTGATTAAGGATTCGTCAGAGATTAAGATGATTAAGGAAGCGGTGGATTTAGCAGATGCGACGTTCCACCACATCTTGACGTATATTCAAGCTGGCCGGACAGAGCTTGAAGTCTCGAACGAACTCGAGTTCTTCATGCGTAAACACGGTGCGACGTCGTCGTCATTCGATACGATTGTTGCGTCCGGGTATCGTTCAGCGTTACCACACGGTGTCGCCAGTTCGAAAGTGATTCAGTCAGGTGAACTTGTGACGCTTGATTTCGGTGCATTGTTGAACGGATACGTCTCGGATATCACGCGTACTGTGGCGATCGGACCAATCAGTCCGGAATTACAAAAGATTTACGATACGGTTCTCAAAGCACAACTCGCAGGCGTTGACGGGTTACGTCCGGGAATCACCGGAATTGAAGCAGACGCTTTGACGCGTGACATCATCAAGGATGCAGGATATGGGGAATATTTCGGTCATTCGACGGGGCATGGAATTGGGTTGGAAGTACATGAAGGACCAGGATTGTCGTTCCGTTCTGAAACGAAACTGCAGCCTGGGATGATTGTGACGGTTGAACCGGGCATTTATGTACCGCAAGTCGGAGGATGTCGGATTGAAGATGACGTCTTGATCACCGAATCAGGGCGTGAAATTCTTTCGTCTTCACCAAAAGAACTCATCACACTGTAAAACGGCAAGATCAACATTTAGGAGGAACTTTTCATGGTATCAGTAAACGATTTAAAAACAGGACTCACAATTAAAACATCAGACGGAATGATTTGGCAGGTTCTTGAATTCCAACACGTTAAACCGGGTAAAGGGGCAGCATTCGTCCGGACAAAAATGCGTAACATCCGTAACGGAAACATTCAAGAGATGACATTCCGTGGTGGCGAACGTGTCGAACGTGCCCACATCGAACGCAACAAAATGCAGTACCTGTATCCGATGGGTGAAACATATGTCTTCATGGATACAGAATCATACGAACAACTTGAATTGACAACGGCTCAAGTCGAAGCGGCACTCCCGTTCCTTCTTGAAAACATGGAAGTTCAAATTGCGATCTACAACGGTGAAGTTCTCGGAATCGAATTGCCGAACACGATCGTTATGACGATTGTTGAAGCAGAGCCGGGCGTCAAAGGCGATACAGCTTCAAACGTTAAGAAAAATGCAACGGTTGAAACGGGACATATCATCCATGTACCACTCTTCATCGAAGCAGGAGAAAAAGTAACAGTTGATACACGTACTGGTGATTTCACAGGGCGTTACAACGGATAATCAAGTTTTCGAAACGCCTATTCCTCCTCGACTTGGACGGATGGGCGTTTTTTCCTTTTGTCTTGACTTGCGTCCTTTGGTATGACCAGTTAATATTAGTATTTGAGTAGGAATTAGCACCTGGTATAATATTAAAGTATAATAATAAAGGTGAATGTTGAGATAGGGGATGAAGAAAAATGAAAATCGATCAGTTGAAGCAAGTACTCGAAATGTTGGACCAATCGAGTGTCAATGAACTTTCTCTTGAAACCGATACGTATAAGTTAAAACTAAAAAAACAAAATGATAACATCGTGGTCTCACATGAAGCACCGGCCCGCGTGGCAACACCGGCGCCTCAAGCTGCGACAGTCGCCGCAGAACCGGCTGCGGAAGAACAGAGCGTTGAAGCAG
Organism: Exiguobacterium artemiae; assembly: GCF_033342815.1. GTDB lineage: Bacteria > Bacillota > Bacilli > Exiguobacteriales > Exiguobacteriaceae > Exiguobacterium_A > Exiguobacterium_A artemiae_A. Next base: position 113,286 of record NZ_JAWPEN010000006.1, on the reverse strand, counting down.
ATACGGTAACGATCAATGCATTGATGGTCGGGACGTTTTATTCGCGTCCGAATCCGGACAAACCTTCGTTCGTCAAAGTCGGCGATCAGATCGAAGTCGGTCAAGTCGTCTGTGTCTTAGAAGCAATGAAACTATTTAATAATCTGAACTCGGAAGTAGCCGGAACGGTCGTCGAGATTCTCGTCGCTGATGGAGACCTTGTTGAATTCGGACAACCTCTCTTCCGGATTCGTCCTTGAGCGGGGTGATGGCAATGGAAAAACTTTTAATAGCGAACCGGGGCGAGATTGCAGTCCGGATCATTCGAGCTGCAAAAGAACTTGGTATTCAGACGGTTGCCGTTTATTCGACAGCGGACCGGGATGCCTTGCACGTCCGTTTAGCAGACGAAGCATATTGTATCGGAGATGTCAGTTCGACGGCTTCTTACTTGAATGTCACGAATATCCTGGCGGTTGCAACTAATCGGAACGTCACGATGATTCACCCGGGATACGGTTTCCTGGCTGAGAACGTTGATTTTGCCGAGATGTGTGAAGCCTGTGGCATCAAATTCGTCGGACCGACATCGGCTGCCATCCGTCAAATGGGAATCAAGGATGTCGCAAAACAAACGATGATTGCCTGCGGTGTACCTGTCGTACCCGGTTCTGCCGGTACGGTCACAGACGAGGAAGCCTTACAATTGGCGGATGAGATCGGCTATCCGGTCATCATCAAGGCGACTGCCGGTGGTGGCGGACGAGGCATCCGTGTCGCCCGTTCACAAGAAGAACTTGTAACCGGCCTGGATGAAACACGCCGTGAGGCAAAACAGGCGTTTGGAAACAGTGAAGTGTATCTCGAGCGTTTCATCGAAGAATTTCGTCATGTCGAAGTTCAAGTACTCGCCGATCGTCACGGAAACGTGATCCATCTCGGGGAGCGGGATTGTACCGTCCAACGCCGGATGCAAAAACTGATTGAGGAAGCACCGTCACCGGCTGTCAGCCCTGCAACCCGTCTGAAGATGGGTGAAGCGGCAGTCAAAGCGGCGAAGGCGATTGACTACACCGGTGCCGGAACGATCGAATTCATCTTTGTGGAAGAAACGGAAGAATTTTTCTTCATGGAAATGAATACGCGGATTCAGGTCGAACATCCGGTGACGGAAATGATTACAGGATTTGATCTTGTTCAGGCACAGCTCCAGGTGGCACTCGATCACCCGTTAGCTGTCCAACAGCAGGATATTGAATTCCGTGGTCATTCGATTGAATGCCGGATCAATGCCGAAGATCCGGATCATGACTTCCGTCCGCATGCCGGACGCGTCACACAATATGTCGCACCGGGCGGAATGGGTGTCCGGATTGATAGTGCCGTATATCCGGGGTACATGATTCCACCGTACTATGACTCGATGGTCGCTAAGCTGATCGTTCATGCTGAAACTCGTGAAGAAGCCTGTGCGAAGATGGAACGGGCATTGTCCGAGTTTTGGATTGAAGGTGTCAAAACAACGATTCCTTTCCATCAACAAGTGTTGGCACATCCCGTATTCCGTCGTGGAACGTTTACGACGAAATTTACAGAACGTGAACTAAAAGCAGAAATCGTGAAGTAATCGTGGACGGGAGTCGATTGTATTTAACTCCCGTCTTTTTGCCGTTCTCTATGTTTTTTGAAAAAAGAATGTGCTAAACTAATTGATTGAGAACGATAAAAAAAGGAGCACGTAAAATCATGATGAAAAGACATATGGCACGCGAACTGGCAGTACAGTCTTTGTTCCAAATGGAACTCTCGGATCTGTCTGCACAAGAAGCCATTGAATTCGCAGTAGAAGGTAAAGAATATGATACGTTTGTGACACGATTGGTTGAAGGAGTCGAAGCAAACAAACCGGAAATTGATCAAAAGCTGCGTGCTGCGCTCGTGAACTGGTCATTTGAGCGTCTCGGAAACATCGAACGGACGATTCTTCGTCTTGCGGTGTATGAACTGTTGTTTGAAGCGAAGATTCCAGTCCGGGTAACCATCAATGAAGCAATCGAATTAACGAAAGCTTTTGCCGATGAAGAAGCAACAAAAATCGTCAACGGTGTGCTCGGAAAAGTAGCGCAAGAAGTGGAACAAAACGGTTTGAAAGAAAACCCGCAAAGCAACTAACTTAAAAACAGAGAAGTTTGATCAGGCAAAGAGTGAAGCGAATATTTTTGGGGGAGTGGACAAAATCATGGCAGTCGTAATCGATGGGAAACAAGTCGCACAATCGTATCGTTTGAAACTGAAAGAAGAAGTCGCACGTCTGAAAGAAGAACGTATTCAACCGAAACTGACCGTCATCTTAATCGGGGAAGATCCAGCCAGTCAATCGTATGTCCGTGGTAAAGAAAAAGCGGCGCAGGAGATTGGGATGGATTCCGATTTGATCCGATTACCGGAAGAGACAAAAGAATCGGAATTGCTTCACTTGATTGAACGGCTGAATGCCGATGCAAGCGTACACGGTATTCTCGTTCAATTACCTTTGCCAAAACATATTGATGAGAGTAAGGTCATCTTCGCCATCTCTCCGGAAAAAGATGTCGATGGTTTCCATCCGGTCTCGGTCGGGAAAATGATGATCGGTGAACCTACTTTCTTGCCATGTACACCAAATGGTATTTTGCATCTCGTCAAGGAAATGAATGTTCCGATTGCCGGTCGTCATGTCGTTGTCGTCGGTCGAAGCCAAATCGTCGGTAAGCCGGTCGGAATGCTGTTTTTAAATGAATCAGCGACCGTGACGTATTGTCACTCGAAGACGGCAGATCTCGGCGCGATGACCCGTCAGGCGGACATTCTGATTGTCGCTGTCGGTGTACCGAAATTGATTACTGCCGATATGGTCAAGCCGGAAGCCGTCGTCATCGATGTCGGTGTCAACCGGGTCGACGGAAAATTAGTCGGAGATGTCGAATTTGAAGCAGTGAAAGAAGTCGCCTCGATGATTACACCAGTTCCTGGTGGGGTCGGGCCGATGACGATCACGATGTTGCTTCACAATACGATCGAGGCAGCGAAATGACGAATCCTCTCCAGGTTTCCGAACTCGTCCAATATGTGAAACGGGAACTCGAGAACGACTCGTTGCTCCAACAAGTCCAGGTGGTGGGAGAAGTGTCGAACTTTAAACGACACTCTTCCGGTCACCTTTATTTTACGTTGAAAGACGAACAGTCGCGGATGAAAGCTGTCATGTTCGCCCGGGATGCCAGTCGTGTCAAGACGGACATCCGGGATGGAGCCCGGGTCATCATCACGGCTCGGATTTCGGTTTATGTCGCATCGGGTGAGATGCAGCTTTACGTCGAACGGATGATGGAAGACGGTGTAGGAGCCCTTTACGAAGCCTATGTCCAGCTAAAAGAGGATGTTGAGGCCCGCGGATGGTTTGAAGCGGAACAGAAACTGCCGTTACCGGCTTTCCCGCAAAAAATCGGCATCGTAACCTCGCCGAAGGGAGCCGCCCTTCATGATATTGCGACGACGTTACGTCGCCGTTATCCACAGGCCGCTATCGTTTTTGCGCCGGTTCTCGTTCAAGGGAAAGAGGCCGCACCCCAAATCGTCCTTGCCATTGAATGGATGAACGAACATCAGGCATGTGACGTGATGATCATCGGTCGTGGTGGCGGATCGATTGAGGAATTGTGGGCGTTTAACGAAATGCCGGTCGTAACAGCCATTCATCAGTCGCGGATTCCGATCGTGTCAGCAGTCGGTCACGAAACAGACTTTACGATTGCGGATTTTGTTGCAGATGTCCGGGCGGCGACGCCGACTGCCGCAGCAGAACTCGTGACGCCGGAAGCAGCGGAACTTGCGAAGCGTCTCAAGGAACTGAATCGGAGATTGACGCGCCATTATGCCCAGTACATCACCGAACGTAAGGATCAAGTCTACCGTTTGGCAACGAGTTACGGCTTGAAGTCTCCTCGGGTCTTGTTAGGTTTGAAACAGGAACGGTTGGACCGGGCAGAGATGGGACTGAACCGGATCGGAAAACAGGTGTTGCAGTCGAAGCAACAAGCCTTGACGGATCAGGTGAACCGGTTTGCCCGAATCGCGATGCAGGAACGTTTGGCGGAACAAGGACGCCAGTTGGTCCGGACACGGAAACAGCTGGAACGGATCCATACCGTCCTCCGCACGAAACAGGACCGGTTGCATCAAATGATTGCCCGACTTGACTCGGTCAGCCCGACGCAAGTCATGTTGCGTGGGTATACCTACGTCGAGCAGGACGGCCGACTCGTCCGTTCCGTAACAGAATTGTCAGATCAGACCTTCCGGGTTCAGTTTCATGACGGGAGTATCCTAGCGAAACGAGAGGATGAAGAAGATGGAAACAGAACAATCCTTTGAAGCCGCTTTAGAGCGGTTGGAAGAAATCGTCGAATTACTGGAAGCGGGTGAAGCACCGCTTGAGCAAGCGATGAATTTGTACGAGGAAGGCGTTAAATTGACGGCACTCTGTCAAGGAAAGCTGTCGACGGCAGAAAAACGGCTCGATCAAATCTTGGAACAAGATGGCACGTTACGTGAAAAAGGGGGATCACAATGATTGTCTTAACAGAGTGGAAAACGCAGGTGGAGCAAGCACTGGAAACGTTCATGAACCGTCTCGAAGCACCGGATCGTCTGCGGGAAGCGATGCTGTATTCCCTTGATGCAGGCGGGAAACGTGTCCGGCCGGCATTAATTTATGCTGTCCTCGATGCTTACGGCGTCGATCGTAAGACGGGTGACGCAACAGCGGCAGCGCTTGAGATGATTCATACATATTCATTGATTCATGATGATTTACCGGCGATGGACGATGATGATATGCGACGCGGGCGTCCGACGAATCATATTGAATTCGATGAGGCGACCGCCATTCTCGCAGGTGATGCGTTACTGACGAATGCTTTTACGTGTCTACTCGAAACGACGGCCACGGCGGAAGTTAAAGTGAAATTACTCGAGCGACTCGCAGCAGCAGCGGGTGCAGCCGGGATGGTCGGCGGTCAACTGGATGACATGCTTGGAGAGCGCGGAGGAATCAGTGATGCGGAAGAACTGGAATCGATTCACCGCCGGAAAACAGGAGCCTTGTTGATTTTTGCAGTCGAAGCAGGCGGCATTTTAGCCGGAGTCGCAGATGAGGATCTCGAACAGTTGAAACGGTACGGCCGTCATCTCGGGATTGCTTTCCAGATTCAAGACGACATCCTGGATGTGACCGGAGACGCTGACAAAATCGGGAAACCGGTTGGCAGTGATGAAGGAAATGACAAAGCAACTTATCCGAAACTGTTGGGTCTTGACGGAGCGAAACGGGCACTTGCAGCCCAAGTGACGGCAGCGAATGAAGCAATCGAGGCTCTTTCCGTCGAAGCGACACCGCTTAAGGATTTGCTCGACTTCGTCGTCAAGCGTGACCATTAAGAGAGGCGGCGTAGTAAGCCGTCTTTTTTTTATGCGCAGGGAATGTGGCGTTCGCAAGATTGTTCTAGTACAATGTAGGGTACAAACCATATAAGAATGCAAGGGAAAGAGGCGGTAAGGTATGAAGTTGACAGAGATACAGGATCCGTCATTTTTAAAGCGTATGTCAGTCTCGGAATTAGAACTGTTCGCAGGTGACATCCGACGCTTTTTGATTGAAGAATTAGCAACGACAGGTGGACATTTAGCACCGAATCTAGGTGTCGTCGAACTGACATTGGCGCTTCACCGCGAATTTGACAGTCCGAACGATAAATTCGTCTGGGATGTCGGACACCAAGCCTACGTGCATAAAATTTTGACAGGACGGGCAGGTCAGTTTGATACGCTGCGTCAACACAAAGGGTTATGCGGATTCCCGAAACGTAACGAGAGTGTTCATGACGTCTGGGAAACAGGCCACAGTTCGACCTCACTTTCGGCAGCGATGGGGATTGCTGTGTCGAATGAACTGAAGGGTAATGATGACCGGGCAATCGCCATCATCGGGGACGGTGCGTTGACAGGCGGGATGGCACTCGAAGCATTGAACCATATCGGAGCGGAACAACAAAACGTCATCGTCATCTTAAACGACAACGAGATGTCAATCGCACCGAATGTCGGGGCGATGCATCAGATGTTAGGAAGAATCCGTTCTTCGCGCAAAGTCCGTTACGCGCAAGATGAGCTCGAAACATTGATTAAAAAAATCCCGTTAATCGGCGGAAAGCTTGAAAAAGGCGGCGAGAAGCTGAAAGAAGCGGTCAAAGGAGCACTCGTTCCCGGCATGTTCTTTGAAGAACTCGGTTTCAATTATTACGGACCGGTTGATGGTCATGATTTAACGGACTTAATCGAACAGCTGAACTATGTGAAGAAAGAAGAAGGACCTGTCCTGCTTCATGTCATCACGAAAAAAGGAAAAGGCTACCGTCCGGCTGAATATGATGGCATCGGCACATGGCACGGTCTAGGACCGTACAAAATCGAGTCAGGCGAAGTCATCAAAGGGAAATCAAAAGCACCAAGTTATTCGTTCACAGTGGCAGACACGTTGACGAAGATGGCCCGTGAGGATGATAAGTTAACTCTGATTACACCGGCGATGAGTGTCGGATCAAAACTGGACTGCTTTGAAAAAGAATTCCCGGAACGGATGTTTGATGTCGGGATTGCGGAGCAACATGCCGTAACCTTTGCTGCCGGTCAGGCAACACAAGGCATGAAGCCGGTCGTCTCGATTTATTCGACCTTCTTCCAGCGTGCATACGACCAACTTGTTCATGACGTCGCACGCCAGAACCTCGATGTGACGTTCACAATCGACCGTTCGGGTCTCGTCGGTGCGGACGGCGAAACACACCAAGGTGTCTTTGATATCGCCTTCATGCGTCACGTACCGAATATCCGGATTGTCATGGCGAAGGATGAGAATGAACTGCAACACCTTCTCTATTCGGCTGTTAAATACGAAGGACCGATTGCCGTCCGTTTCCCACGCGGAGAAGGCATCGGTGTTCCGATGGATGAGACACTCCGTGAAATTTCGCTTGATACATGGGACGTCGAACGCGAAGGAACGGATGTCGCCATCATGGCATTTGGTCCACAAGTACAGGATGCCTTGAAAATTGCGGAACTTCTGGAAGGGGATGTATCGGTACGGGTCATCAATGCCCGGACGATTAAACCACTGGATGAAAAAATGTTGAATGCACTATACGCGGAAGGTATTCCACTCGTAACGCTTGAAGAAGCGGTGCTCAAGGGCGGATTCGGTTCAGCTGTTCTCGAACATGCCAATGAACAGGAAGCTTTCCCGCGCGTCAAACGATTTGGTATCCCGGATTGGTATATCGAGCATGGCGGCGTCAACGAATTGTTAGAAGAGATTGGATTATTACCTGGACAAATTGCGGAAGAAGTCCGCTCATTTGTCAATCAAGGAAAGAAACAGAGTGTGTAACGATTAATGGAAACTGTAAAAAAAATCCGCCTCGACGTTCTGCTCGTCGAGCGCGGTTTATGTGAAACACGTGAAAAAGCAAAACGGACCATCATGGCAGGTCTTGTATTCAGTGGCACGGAACGGCTGGAGAAAGCTGGTGAAAAAGTAAAATCAGACATCGATTTGGCGGTCAAAGGTCAGGTCATGCCATACGTCGGTCGCGGTGGATACAAGATGGAGAAAGCATTAGCGGTATTCGATATCGATGTATCCGGACGGACCGGTCTTGATATCGGTTCTTCGACAGGCGGTTTTACGGATTGCGCCTTACAAAACGGGGCTGCCCATATGTACGCGCTGGATGTCGGCTCCAATCAACTGGACTGGAAATTACGGTCGGACGACCGTGTGACGGCAATGGAAAAAACCAACTTCCGTCATGCGACGCCAGATATGTTTCCTGTTCAACCGAGCTTTGCGACCATCGATGTCTCGTTCATTTCACTGAGATTGATTTTGCCGCCATTAAAGGCGATTTTAGCTGAGGGCGGGGATGTCATTGCGCTTGTCAAACCACAGTTTGAAGCAGGGCGCGATGATGTCGGTAAAAAGGGGATCGTCCGGGATGAGCGGATTCACGATCGGGTACTCAAAGAGATGGTAGATTTCTTTGTCCGGGAAGGATTTTACATTCAACAATTGGATTTTTCACCGATTACCGGTGGTGAGGGGAATATCGAGTTTCTCCTGCACGCCAAGCTTGAGACACCGGGGATGGAAGAATCGGTTGATCCGCTTGAAACCGTTCGCCTGGCCCATGCCGCGTTGTAAGTCTAATCGATTTCCAAACAGGCTCCGTCAAAGATGATGGGGTCTGTTTTTGATTTGTCAGGATTGAATAGGGCAAGCATGGACTTTTATCGAATTATTGGATTACAATAGTATCAGTGAAGAAAAACTGTGAGGTGCAAGGATGACAAAGGGGCAACGGTTAATCAAGATTCGGGAAATCATTACGCAGTCAGAAATCGAAACACAAGATGAGTTAGTCGAGGAACTTCGAAATGCAGGCTATAAAGTCACTCAGGCGACCGTCTCTCGAGATATTAAAGAACTCCATCTCGTGAAGGTGCCGCTAAATGATGGCCGATACAAATACAGCTTGCCTGCCGATCAGCGGTTTAATCCACTCGGAAAGTTACGCCGATTACTCGGAGATAGCTTCATCTCGATTGATTCCGCACAAAACTTGATTGTCATGCATGTCTTACCCGGAAACGCGAATGCATTAGGTGTCTTGCTCGATCATTTAAACTGGCCGGAGTTGCTCGGGACAGTCTGTGGTGACGATACGATCCTGATGATTACACGAAATGAAGAAGCAGCAACGGAAGTGACCGAACGTATTTTAGGAATGTTGTAAGGAGTTGACATGATGTTAGCTGAACTATCGATAAAACAATTTGCAATCATTGACCAGCTACAGATTGATTTCAAAAAAGGCATGACGGTCTTGACGGGAGAAACGGGAGCCGGTAAATCGATCGTACTGGATGCGATTGGATTACTGATCGGTGGTCGCGGTTCTGCTGAATTTGTCCGGTACGGTGAGGACAAGGCGGAATTAGAAGGTCTCTTCATGATTGAAGACGGTCATATGGCCTATACGTTGGCAGAAGAGTACGGGATCGACATGGAAGACGGCATGATCATTTTACGCCGTGATTTGTTTGCTTCTGGAAAAAGTGTTTGTCGCGTCAATCATAAATTAGTCACCTTGACGATTTTACGGGAATTCGGCCGGGCTCTTGTCGATCTCCATGGTCAGCATGAACATCAACATCTGATGGAAAGTACGTATCATCAAACGATTTTGGATGACTTTGGACATGCGACGATTTCTCCGATTCTCGAACGGTATCAGGAACGTTTTCAGCAGTATGAAGAAAAACGCGATGCCCTGCAGGCACTGGCGCAAAGCGAGCAGGAATTAGCTCAACGCATCGACTTGTTGTCTTTTCAAACGGAAGAAATCGACAGCGCGAAACTCCGAACAGGAGAAGAAGAAGATTTACTGAGCGAACGAAACCGGTTGGCGAACTTTGAAAAACTTCACGCTTCTCTCAGTGCCGCTTACGATGCGTTGCATGATGAACGACGCGGTATCGATTCCGTCGGAGATGCGATGCGTGAGCTGCAACAGGCATCAAGTATCGATGATGAGTTTTCGGGTCAAAGTGATACATTGGCCAATGCATTTTATGCGCTTGAGGAAGTCGGCTATGCGGTCCGTGATCAACTCGAAACATTAGAATTTGATTCGAATCGGCTCGATGAAATCGAACTTCGTCTGTCAGTATTCCAACAATTGAAACGGAAATACGGAGCAACGATAGAAGAAGTCATCGCTTACGGGAAGAAAATCGGTGTGGAACTGGATACGATGACGAATCGCGATGAGCGGATTGAAAAACTGAAAACAGAAGTGGAACAGTTGGAGACGGAACTGTTCGAAATCGGCGGGGAATTGTCTCAGGCCCGGAGAAAGGCGGCGCATCATTTAGGTGAAGCGATTCACCTTGAACTCCGTCAGTTGTATATGGAAAAAGCCCGCTTTGAAATCCGCTTCCTCCAAGATGGAAAGGCGCCGACTTTACGTAAAAACGGAATCGACTTCGTTGAGTTCTACATCATGACGAACGCCGGTGAACCGTTTAAATCACTCGGGAAAGTCGCTTCCGGCGGGGAACTGTCGCGGATCATGCTCGGACTGAAATCGATTTTCTCACGTTCAGTCGGTGTGGCTTCCATCATCTTTGATGAAGTGGACACAGGGGTATCCGGGCGTGTCGCCCAGGCGATGGCAGAAAAAATTTACCGTCTGTCAATCGATAGTCAAGTCTTGTGTATCACCCACTTGCCGCAAGTCGCATCGATTGCGGATCAACACCTGTATATCCGTAAAATCGAAGAGACGGACCGGACGACGACACAGGTCAACGTATTGACGGACTCCGAGCGCGGAAATGAACTGGGACGGATGATTTCCGGCACACATATGACGGACTTGACGTTGCGTCATGCGGAAGAACTGATGGAACAGGCAATGAACATGAAGGAATCGCTTAAAAATGGGGTGTAACAATTGATTAGAGTCGGGATTGCGGATGATAACCGAGAAATGGTCGAATTGATTCGGCAACATCTATCTGCCCAAGAAGACATGGAAGTAGTATGCGTTGCCTATAACGGAGAAAGTTGTCTCGAAAAATTGGAACATGTCGAGACCGATGTGCTGTTATTGGATATCATCATGCCTCATCTTGATGGACTGGGTGTCTTGGAGGCATTGATGAGCCATGAGAGCAGTCCGGCTGTCATCATGTTAAGTGCGTTCGGGAAGGATGAAGTATCGCAACAGGCTGTTTCCCTGGGTGCTGCCTACTTTTTATTGAAACCGTTCAGTTTAGATCAACTCGTCAACAAGATCCGTCTGGTCGTACACGGCGTACAAACGAACCAAGCGGAACCGGTCGAAACGAAAGTCGGCACCACGCTGCGGGAGATCGGAATTGCGCCACACATCAAAGGGTTCACGTACTTAAAAGAGGCGGTCTTGTTGGTGCTGGAACGAGAAGATTTATTGGGGCTGATTACAAAAGAATTATACCCGACGATTGCCAGAAAACATCAAACGACGGCCTCGCGTGTCGAGCGGGCGATGCGTCATGCGATTAAGTCGGCCTGGAAAGAAGGCATGAATGAACATACGTTGTTTAACGGACGAATCGAACAGGAGAAAAGTCCGAAAAATTCGGAGTTCATTTCTTATGTATCGAATCATATGAACGGATCTTAATAAAGCAGAAATCAGGTTTTGACGGGTGAAAAAAAACCGAAGGAACCTGATTTTTTTAGATATAAATAAAAAACTGAATATTCATTAAATAAATGTTGCACAAACTGAAATGTTTGTTATAATAAAGGTACCAAATGATTTGGAAAGACGTCAGATGAACGTCGAGTCGAATTGGTTCCCGGAAAACCGTTCAACGAATTTCATCTCAGATCGCCACCTGTAAACGGCTCAAGAATGATGGACGACATTCTCTTGGTAGAATTCTTACCAAGGCATTTCATATCTTTTTCAGATGATTTATCTCAAACAGATATGAGACTTCATGATTTCGAAGCAAGGAAAAAGTGAAGGGTAACGTAAATTAAACGTCCAAAGCAAGACCAAGCAAGACCAAGCAAGACCAAGCAAGACCAAGCAAGACCAAGCAAGACCAAGCAAGACCAAGCAAGACCAAGCAAGACCAAGCAAGACCAAGCAAGACCAAGCAAGACCAGTAACAAGTACAGTTCGTGAAAAGGAGTGTTGTCTAGCAGTGAATGTTAGCAACCGAATGATCGACTGCAACAAGCGGATGACATTACGCTTCACCTAGGTCCAAGTAAAGTCAGATACTGGAGTAGTTTTACCTTTCTATCGATCGCTCGATAGCCAAATCTGATTTCTTTCAACCTCTTCATTAAGAGGACAACCTATGGTTTTGAAGTACACGAATAGTTCTGCTATGAGAGGAGTTCATCCGTAAGTGAAACCAACTTTATATGAATAAAAGGTCCCGCGCTTGAAATGAGTTCAAGAGATGGGGACCTTTTTGTGTGTTTATTTTTTTTGATAGCGCTCCGATACTTTGCCTCGTTTACGATCGCGGTAAAAGACATAACCGGCGACGAAGCCGATTCCACCGATGGCTAAAGCCAGGCCGGAAAATCCTTGTAATACATATACATAGGCAGAATCCCCTAGATACCGGAAGGGGAATTGCGCTTTTAAGAAAACACTGTCCCGCATCAGCTTGATGCCGATGGCACCGATGATGCCCGGAATGAGTAAAGATAATAGACCGATGATTCGCATGATTGTGACCCCTTTCCAAGCGTATTGTATCAGAAAATCCATATGACTGCGAATTCGATTTGCCCTCCTGTTTTAATACAGGTAGGATAAAGATGTAAGCAGTTTCAAAGGGGGAATTAGAATGCATCATCTCTTGATCGTTGGTGCGGGGCGCGGTGGAACAGAAGTATTACATGCTTTTCAACGTTCGCCTTTGTTGACAGTAATCGGTGTCGTCGATCCAGACGAACACGCGATTGGCGTTCAACTCGCAAGACGAGGACATATCCGGGTGGAAAAAACATGGACGGCTTTTCAAGGCACGGCCATTGACTTTATTATTGACGCGACCGGGGAACACGGTGTGCTGGAGCAATTGATTCATTATTTTCCGGAAGCCGCGGTTTTACCGGGAGAGTTTGTTCGGGTGTTACTCGAACGTCTGGCAGAAAAAGAGCGGATGCTCGAAGCTATCATTCACTGCACGAGTGAAGCGATTTCAGTAGCCAATCAGGCGGGGGAAACGATGCTGATCAATCCTGCGTATACCCGGATGACCGGATATACAGAGGGAGATGTCATCGGTAAACCGGCAAGCGCAGATATCGGGATGCAGGAATCGGTCCATTTACGGGTGCTCGAAACAGGCGAAAGTGTTCGGGATGCCCGGATGAAGATTGGTCAAGACAGACGGGATATCATCGTCAATGCCGCACCGGTCGTCGTGGATGGTCAAGTACGAGGATCAGTCGGCGTCATTCGCGATATCTCGGAAATGAAAGCGTTAACAAAAGAATTGAAGGCGGCTAAACAAAAAATTCGGACACTGGAGGCGAAATACACTTTTGATGACATCATTGCCGAAAGTGAGTCGATGCGTTTTGTCGTCGATCAGGCGAAGCTTGCCGCGACGATGCCGGTCAATGTCTTGATCCGGGGAGAGTCCGGTACCGGGAAGGAATTGTTTGCACATGCGATTCATGCGGCAAGCGATCGCCGGTATGAACAGTTCGTCCGGGTCAACTGTGCAGCAATTGCGCCGAGTCTGCTTGAAAGTGAACTGTTTGGTTATGAAGAAGGCGCCTTTTCCGGCGCCCGTCGCGGCGGGAAAAGAGGCTATTTTGAAGAGGCGCATGGCGGCTCCTTGTTTTTAGATGAGATTGGTGAACTGCCGCTTGACGTCCAGGCCAAATTATTACGGGTACTGCAAGAAAATGAAGTCGTTCGCGTCGGTGGAGCCAAAGCGGTTCCGGTTGATGTCCGAATCATTGCCGCGACGAATGCCAATCTCGAACAGAAAATCATCACCGGGGAGTTCCGGGAAGATTTGTATTACCGGATCAACCGGCTGCCGATCCATATTCCGGCTCTTCGCGAACGACCGGATGATCTTGCTCCGCTGTCGACGCATCTGTTGCGTAAATTGAATCAAAGTTACGGTCGGTCCGTCGAACGTGTTTCTGAAGATGCACTGGAAGCGATCCGAAAACAGACGTGGAAAGGAAACGTCCGGGAACTCGAAAATGTCATCGGACGCGCGTTGATTTTTACGGATAAAACAGAACAGGTGTTACGCAAAGGCCACCTACAACTCGTTTCCCCGACACCGTCTAAACGGTCGGAACGTCCGAAAAAAGAAATCAAGCATCTGTCGGATGAGATGTCCTACGTCGAAGAACAATTGATTCGGGAAGCACTTGATGTCGTGAATGGAAATAAGACTGAAGCGGCCAAACAGTTAGGTATCTCTTTACGGGCGCTCTATTACAAAGTGGAACGGTTTAACATCCAATGTTGATTTGCAAAATTTTGCGTGCAATATATTGCAAATAAATGCAATTCCATGCAAAAATAAAGACGAAGATGTTGGTATACCGTCGGTTTAGAATTGGCATGAAAATTGCTGTTAAATAAAGAGAACGACAGGTAAGGGGGGAAACGGCTTGAGGTTTGAACAAATGGTTCAACAAGCAGCAGGTCTTGAAGATGCAGTCGTTGCGATTGCATCTGCTGATGATGAAGAGGTAATGGATGCAGTGTCGTTGGCAATTGAGAATGATTTAGCCCGTTTTCATTTGTTTGGGGATGCGACACGTATTCAAAAAATGATTCATGATCGACAGTTAAGCGAATCACAGTTCGTCATCACGCATACGGCTACGGCACAAGAAGCAGCAGAGCGTGCCGCCTATGCCGTCCGCAAAGGGGACGCGGATGTCTTGATGAAAGGACTCGTTCCGACAGCGACGTTCATGAAAGCTGTCTTGAACAAGGAGACGGGCTTACGATCAGGAAAAGTATTGTCTCATGTCGCTTTGTTTGAAGTACCGGGACGGGAGACCGCCATTGGATTGACGGATGCTGCGATTCATATCGCTCCGACGCTGGAGGATAAAGTCCACATCATTGAAAACGGTGTGGCCGCACTTCGAGCCGTCGGGTATTCCTTGCCGAAAGTGGCAGTACTTGCTGCTGTCGAGGTCGTCAATCCGACGATGCCGGCGACGATTGATGCCGCCTTACTGACGCAAATGAATCGACGCGGACAAATCAAGGATTGCCTTGTTGATGGTCCACTTGCTCTAGATAACGCCGTCAATTTAGAAGCGGCGAAACAAAAGGGACTGACAGGAGACGTTGCGGGGGCAGCGGATCTACTCGTCGTGCCACAAATCGAGGTCGGAAACGTGATTTATAAATCACTGATGTACTTTGCTCAGGCATCGGTTGCAGCGATTTTAGTCGGGGCTAAAGCACCTGTCGTCTTGACAAGTCGAGCCGACACGGCGGAAGCGAAACTCTATTCATTAGCTTTTGCTTTACTTAATGCGCAACCTACCAAAAAAATCAAACAAACAATCTAAGGGGGAACTAACAATGGTTGAAACAAACGTAGAAGCACGATTCAGTATTTTCGAGACGATGGCAATGGAAGATTACGAACAAGTCGTATTTTGTCACGATAAAGTCTCAGGATTAAAGGCGATTATTGCCATTCATGATACGACACTCGGACCAGCACTCGGCGGACTCCGTATGTGGAACTATGCGTCTGACGAGGAAGCATTGATCGACGCGCTTCGTCTCGCCAAAGGCATGACATATAAAAATGCGGCAGCCGGTCTGAACCTTGGCGGCGGGAAAGCCGTCATCATCGGTGATGCGAAAACGCAAAAATCAGAAGCTCTGTTCCGTGCATTCGGTCGTTACGTACAGTCGTTAAACGGACGTTACATCACGGCGGAAGACGTCAACACAACAGTCGCCGACATGGATTATATCCACATGGAAACAGATTTCGTAACAGGTGTCAGCCCGGCATTCGGATCAAGCGGCAATCCGTCACCAGTCACGGCTTACGGCGTTTACCGCGGGATGAAAGCAGCCGCTAAAGAAGTATACGGCACAGATTCACTCGGTGGAAAAACGGTTGCGATTCAAGGTGTTGGTAACGTTGCTTTCAACTTATGCCGTCACTTGCATGAAGAAGGCGCAAAATTGATTGTCACAGACATCAATCAAGATGCATTACGCCGTGCAGAAGAAGCGTTTGGCGCTCTCGTCGTCGGACCGGATGAAATTTACAGCGTCGATGCTGATATCTTTGCGCCGTGTGCCTTAGGTGCGACATTGAACGATGAGACGATTCCACAACTGAAAGTGAAAATCATTGCCGGAGCAGCAAACAACCAACTCAAAGAAGACCGTCACGGAGATATGCTCCAGGAACGCGGTATTTTGTATACACCGGACTTCGTCATTAACGCAGGTGGTGTCATTAATGTTGCCGACGAACTTGACGGGTACAACCGTGAGCGGGCGATGAAAAAAGTCGAACTCGTCTATGATGCGGTAGCAAAAGTCATCGAAATTGCCAAACGTGATCATCTGCCGACTTACCGGGCAGCAGAGAAGATGGCAGAAGAACGGATCGCGACAATGGGCAGTGCCCGCAGCCAGTTCTTACGCCGGGATAAAAACATTTTAGGATCACGCGGTTAATCAGAGGAGGATTTTAATGAGCGAACGTATTTTAACCATCAATCCGGGTTCAACCTCAACGAAAATCGGAATCTTTGATGGAACAGAGCAAGTGTTTACGAAAACGTTGCGCCATTCAGCTGAAGCGGTCGGAGGACCGCTTTCAGATCAGCTGAACATCAGACGCCAAGTCGTCCTCGATGTGCTGGCACAAGAACAGATTGAATTGAAAGCGCTTACCGCCATTGTGGGTCGCGGCGGTCTGCTTCGTCCGCTCGTCAGCGGGACATACCGCGTCAATCAGGAAATGCGTGAGGATTTACTGAACGGCAGATTCGGGATTCATGCTTCGAACCTCGGTGGACTGCTTGCGGATGAGATTGGTCAAACATTGTCGATTCCGGCATTCATCGTTGATCCGGTCGTCGTCGATGAACTGGAGCCGATTGCCCGTCTTACAGGATTGCCTGAACTCGAACGGAAAAGTATTTTCCATGCCTTAAATCAAAAGGCAGTCGCAAAACGGTATGCGAAAGAAATCGGAACACCCTACGAGCAATTACGGCTGATCGTTGCCCATATGGGTGGCGGGATCACGGTCGGCGCCCATCTGAACGGACGCGTGATTGATGTCAACAATGGACTCGACGGAGAAGGTGCTTTTTCACCGGAACGAAGCGGGTCCCTGCCTGTTGGTCAACTAGTAGAACTATGCTATAGTACCAAGTATAAACTCGAGGAAATGAAGCGTCTGGTCGTTGGGTCAGGCGGACTTGTCGCGCACTTAGGCACGTATGATGCGGTTGAAATCGAACACCGGATTGACGACGGAGATGAAAAAGCCGCTCTACTGTATGAGGCGATGGCGTATCGAGTTGCAAAAGAAATCGCGGCCCAAAGTGCTGTTTTATACGGTCAAGTCGATGCCGTCATCTTAACAGGCGGTCTCGCATACAGTGACCGGTTGACGAAAGCGATTGAAGAACGGATTGCCCATATCGGATCTGTTATCCGGATACCGGGAGAAGATGAGCTACGGGCGCTTGCAGAAGGCGTAATACGTGTACTGCGTCAAGAGGAACAAGTGAAGGAATATGGAGGCGAACTAACATGGCTAGAGAATTCGACGTCGTTGTCCTAGGTGGTGGACCCGGTGGATACGTCGCAGCGATTCGCGCTGCGCAAGCCGGGAAGACGGTAGCAATCGTAGAACAAGGAAAACTCGGGGGAACCTGTCTGCATCGTGGATGTATCCCATCCAAAGCATTTTTAAAGTCGGCCGCCGTCTATCAGACAGTGAAACACGCCGCTACATACGGCGTCGACGTACCGGAATCGTTTTTACGGTTCGAACAGGTCAAACAACGGAAACAGGACATTATTGATGGTCTCGAATCCGGTATCCAGCATCTGATGAAAAAAGGAAAAATCGAAGTCTTTCACGGCCGCGGTTCGATTCTCGGACCAAGCATCTTTTCACCGATGCCGGGAACGATCAGCGTCGAGCCGGAAGAAGGCGACGGCGAGTTGATTTTACCGCGCCAATTGATTGTTGCGACCGGTTCACGACCACGTCCGTTAAACGGTCTGGCGTTTGACTCCGAATATGTGCTCAGCTCGGATGAGGCACTGGATATGAACGCTTTACCAAAATCCATTGTCATCATCGGCGGCGGCGTCATCGGAATCGAATGGGCGTCGATGTTGACGGACTTTGACGTCGAGGTTACGGTCGTCGAATTCAGCGACCGAATTTTACCGACGGAAGATCAAGCTGTCAGTCGGGAAGTGGCCCGTCAGCTCAAAAAACGTGGTGTCAAAATCATGACGAGTGCAGCGGCACAAAGCGACAGCTTCCAACTGACCGAGTCGGGTGTGACGATTGATGTCGACCGTAACGGGGACAAGACGACGCTCGCAGCAGACAAGCTGTTGGTCGCAATCGGCCGGATGGCAAATGTCGAAGGAATCGGACTGGAAAATACGAACATCATCATCGAGAACGGATTCATCCAAGTCGATGATGAGTTCCGCACGAAGGATAATCATATCTTTGCGATTGGTGATGTTATCGGACGCCTGCAACTCGCACACGTCGCGTCAGCAGAAGGGGCAAAAGCGGTCGAAACGATTGTCAACGGTTCAACGACACCGCTGAACTATGCCTTTGTTCCGCGCTGTATTTACAGTGTGCCGGAAGCCGCTTCCGTCGGATTAACAGAAGCCGAAGCGAAGGCAGCGGGACTCGATGTCAAAACGGGAATGTTCTCGTTTAACGGTCTCGGAAAAGCACGGATTGAAGGGGAAGCAGCCGGATTCATTAAACTCGTTTCCGATGCCAAGACGGATGATCTGGTCGGCGTCCATATCGTGGGACCTAAAGCAACGGAATTAATCAGTGAAGGCGGTCTTGCGCTTGTTCTGAATGCAACAGCATGGGAAGTCGGACAGCTTGTCCATCCACACCCTGCACTTTCAGAAGCGTTCGGGGAAGCAGCACTGGCAGTCGACGGATTAGCGGTTCACGCCTAAGGAGGAAAAACAGATGGAAAAAATAGAATTCAAAGAACTCGTCGAACTGGGTTTGACGGAGCAGGATGCGGTTCAAATGTTCGAAACGATGGTCCGCGCACGGAAAATCGACGAACGGATGTGGAAATTAAACCGGGCGGGGAAAATCCCATTCCTCGTTTCCTGTCAGGGGCAGGAAGCAGCACAAGTCGGTGCTGCCTTCGCGCTTGAAAAAGGAACAGACTATATCTTGCCGTACTACCGTGATCTTGGAGTTGTCCTGCATTTTGGACAGACGTCACGTGATATCATGTTGTCCGCTTTCGCAAAAGCGGAAGATCCGAACTCAGGTGGACGTCAAATGCCGGGTCATTACGGTTCACGTGCCCTGAACATCGTGACAGGATCAAGTCCGGTCACGA
Source organism: Exiguobacterium artemiae (assembly GCF_033342815.1). Lineage (GTDB taxonomy): Bacteria > Bacillota > Bacilli > Exiguobacteriales > Exiguobacteriaceae > Exiguobacterium_A > Exiguobacterium_A artemiae_A. The sequence goes on along the minus strand of NZ_JAWPEN010000006.1, from coordinate 94,016 downwards.
CGCAAGTACCGCATGCGGTCGGGATTGCCCTTGCTGCGAAGATGCGTCGGGAACCCCTTGTCGCCTATGTTTCGTTTGGTGAAGGGTCGTCGAACCAAGGAGACTTCCATGAAGGAGCAAACTTTGCCGGTATCCACAAATTACCGGTCATTCTGTTCTGTGAAAACAATAAATATGCGATTTCAACACCACTCTCGAAACAATTATCGGCGGAACACGTTGCCGACCGGGCGATCGGATACGGGATGCCGGGTGTGACGATTGATGGCATCGATCCGCTTGCTGTCTACAAAGCGGTCAAAGAGGCACGTGAACGCGGTCTGCGCGGTGACGGTCCGACACTGATTGAAGTTGAAGTCGAACGTCTCGTACCGCATTCGTCCGATGATGATGATAAATCCTACCGTTCGGCAGAAGAATTGGCTGAACTGAAAACACGCGATGGTGTCAAACTGTTCCGCGAAAAACTGATTCAAATGGGTGTCCTGACAGAAGAAACGGCACAGGAAATCGAAACGAAACTCGAACAAGAAGTCGATGAAGCGACGGCGTATGCGGAAGCGGCAGCTTACGATGCACCGGAAAATGCACTCCGTTACGTGTACGATGAGGGGGAAACGAAATGACGACATTAAGTTTAATCGAAGCCATTAACAGTGCGATCAAAGAAGAGATGGAACGCGATGAATCCGTCTTCGTCCTCGGAGAAGACGTCGGCGTCCGCGGCGGTGTTTTCCGCGCGACACAAGGATTGCTGGAGCAGTTCGGGGAAGAACGTGTCATCGACGCGCCACTCGCTGAAAGTGCGATTGCCGGAGTCGGAATCGGCGCAGCGATGTACGGAATGCGTCCGATTGCTGAAATGCAGTTTGCGGATTTCATCATGCCGGCCGTCAACCAAATCGTCAGTGAAGCCGCAAAAATCCGTTACCGTTCGAACAATGACTGGTCATGCCCAATCGTCATCCGCGCACCATTCGGCGGCGGGATTCACGGTGCCCTTTATCATTCCCAATCCGTCGAAGCGATGTTCAATTCGACGCCGGGCTTAAAAATTGTCATTCCGTCTAATCCATATGATGCGAAAGGTTTGCTGAAAGCAGCAATCCGTTCAAACGATCCTGTCCTGTTCTTTGAACATAAACGCGGCTATCGTCTGCTCAAAGGTGAAGTGCCGGAAGGAGACTATACTGTTGAAATCGGTAAAGCCGATGTCAAACGGGAAGGTGAAGATTTAACGGTCATCACGTACGGTCTTTGTGTTCAGTTTGCCCTTGAAGCAGCGGCGCGTCTTGAGAAAGACGGCATCGATGTTCATATTCTTGATTTACGGACGGTTTATCCGATTGACCGGGAAGCGGTCGTCGCGGCAGCCCGGAAAACCGGAAAAGTCTTGCTCGTTACAGAAGACAACAAAGAAGGCAGTGTCATGAGTGAAGTATCCGCCATCATCGCGGAAGAAGCGTTGTTTGATCTCGATGCACCAATCGAACGTCTTTGCGGTCCGGATGTACCGGCGATGCCATACGCTCCAACGATGGAGAAATTCTTTAACATCTCGAGTGAAAAGATCGAGGACAAAATCCGGACGCTGCACGCGTACTAAGGGGGAAACGTCAATGAAAACCGAAACATTAACGATGCCGCAGCTTGGTGAAAGTGTAACGGAAGGGACGATTTCCCTTTGGCTCGTCAAACCAGGTGATACGGTCAAAAAGTATGATCCGATTGCGGAAGTCATTACGGATAAAGTCACGGCAGAAGTACCGTCGTCATTTGACGGCGTCATCGACAAACTGCTTGCTGAAGAAGGGGATACGCTGCAAGTCGGGGAAGCAATCGTAACCTTGCAAGTCAGCGGCGGATCGACAGAAGTCGCAGCAACGGAAGAAGCTGTTCCGGCGATTGAAGAAACGCCGGTTTCGAGTGATCAGTCGATGAAGAAACGTTATTCACCAGCCGTTTTGAAATTGTCGGCTGAACACGGCATCGATTTGGAACACGTTTCGGGGACGGGTGCCGGCGGCCGGATTACCCGGAAAGACCTGTTAAAAATCGTCGAAACCGGACAAATCAAGCAACCGGATACAGTCGAAGCACCGACGATCGAGTCGGTTCCGGCAACAAAACCGGTTGATCAACGTGAATCCGCACAATCGTCACGTCCGCAAGCAGTTAAATCAACAGCAAGCACGACGGAAGACGGAGACATCGAAATTCCGACAGCGGGTGTCCGCCAGGCAATCGCAACGAACATGGTCCGTTCTAAGCACGAAGCACCGCATGCCTGGTTAATGATTGAAGTCGACGTGACAAACTTGGTTGAAGCCCGGAACCGCCATAAAGATGCGTTCTTTAAACAAGAAGGCGTGAAGTTGACGTTCCTGCCGTTCTTCATGAAAGCAACCGTTGAAGGCTTGAAGAAACATCCGATCATGAACTCGACGTGGGCGGGTGACAAGATCATTCAGAAAAAAGCGATCAACCTGTCACTGGCAGTCGCGACACAGGAAGCACTATTCGTACCGGTCGTCAAAAATGCCGACGAGCTCAGCATTAAAGGACTTGCCCGGTCGATTGATGATTTCGGTAAACGCGCGCAAGCCGGACGCTTGTCATCAAGCGAAATGCAGGGCGGAACGTTTACGGTCAACAATACCGGATCATTCGGATCGATTCAGTCAGCACCGATTCTGAACTTCCCGCAAGCGGCAATCCTATCCGTCGAATCGATCGTTAAACGTCCGGTCTGGATCAACGGGATGTTCGCAGCACGCGATATGGTCAACCTCTGTATGTCGATTGACCACCGGGTGCTCGATGGACTCGTGGCCGGTCAATTCCTGCAGACAGTCAAACAGTCACTCGAATCAATTGACCCGAATCAACTGTCTTTATATTGATTCAGACAAATCTGTTGACAGAAAACGGTTTCCAACGTAATATAAAAAACAATTAAACAATACAGACGCAATGACGAAGAGAAGTAACCTATGAAACGATTCAAGAGAGCTGATGGGTGGTGCGAATCAGTATCGGGAAACAGGTGAATGGACTTCTGAGCATCAGACCGAACTTACAGTAGGCTCTGACGGGTACCTTCCGTTATCAGGGACGACGAATCAGGGTGACCGGTTCGTTCGAGGGGACTAGCACTAGTCAACGAAGGTGGTACCGCGGGTTTTCCCGTCCTTCATGTTTATCATGAATGGACGGGAAAACCCTTTTCGTATTTAATTGAATAAATAAATCGATGAATGAGTTAAGTAATCAGACAAATCGTTGTTTCAGAGAGCGGAAGAAGGGTGGGACTTCCGTACAAGGATGTGTGATGAATGGTCTCATGAGAGCAGGACTGAACGGTAAGTAGGTCGTGACGGAAGCCCCCGTTATCTCAGGCTACGATGTCTCGTCAAGACGCATCGGAAAGAGTGGGAACGTTTTTTGTTCCAATTGTGAGGTGGCACCGCGAGTCTATCGTCCTCCATACGGCATTTGCTGTATGGAGGACTTTTTTTATATCAGGAGGCGAACAAGATGATCGAGACAGAACAATTGATAATCGAACAAATCGAAATGAACGGCGATGAGTTAACACCGATTTCGATCTTTTTACATCTGGAAGGAGACCGGAAATGTCTTCTTGAAAGCTCGGCGAGCGGCGGGAACGGTCGCTACTCGATCATCGGCGTCAATCCGGTTGAACTACTTCGGGCGGAAGGCAGTCAAGTGACACGACATCACCTGCAGACGGCAAAAACCGTAACGATGACAGGAAATCCGGTCCAACTTCTGCAACAGTGTGTGACACGGGGAACAACGGATGTTGAGTTTCCGTTTTTAAGCGGCGCAATCGGCTATGTCGGCTATGATACGATCCGGGCGTATGAAAACATCGGACCTGTGCCGGACAGTGACCGGAATTTACCGGACGCACTGCTTGCAGTCTATGACGAAATCATTTTATACGATCATTTGGAACACCGGGTGCATTTGATTCATACGTCACTCGGCGGAGTGACCGACCGACAGGAGATGATACGGAAGCTGCATATCCGTAAAACACAGCTCGAACAAACCGGTCAACAGACGCGAATCGAGCGTCCGCTTGAAAATATCGTCTACCAACCACAGATTGAAAAAGAAACTTTTATCTCGCTCGTCGAGCAGGCAAAACAGCATATACGGCAGGGAGATGTCTTCCAACTGGTGCTGTCGCAACGGTTAGACGCAACATTTGCCGGTGATCCGTTTCATTTTTACCGGAAGTTGCGGCAGGACAATCCGAGCCCATATCTCTTTTATATCGACTTAGGTGAGGCCATCGTCCTCGGCGCATCCCCGGAAAGCCTGGTTCAAGTCAAAGGCCGTCATGTCACGACAAATCCGATTGCCGGGACACGCCCCCGCGGCAAAACCAAACAGGAAGATATCCAACTGGCGGATGAGTTACTGAACGACGAAAAAGAGCAGGCCGAACACCGGATGCTCGTTGACTTGGGTCGAAACGATCTCGGTCAAGTCTGTCAGATCGGCAGCATCCATGTTTCGCGGCAAATGGAAATCGAACGCTTTAAAAATGTCATGCATCTCGTTTCCATCGTCGAAGGGACACTGGCGGAAGGAAAGACAGGGGCAGACGCCTTGATTTCTTGTCTGCCGGCAGGTACGGTCTCAGGAGCTCCGAAAATTCGGGCGATGCAACTGATCAATCAATACGAGACGAAAAAGCGCGAAGTGTATGCCGGAGCCGTCGGATATTTTGATGTCAGCGGGAATCTTGATTTTGCACTTGCGATCCGGACGATGGTCATCCAGCACGGAAAAGCGTATGTTCAGGCCGGAGCGGGTATAGTCTACGACTCTGATCCGACCTTGGAGTATGAAGAGACGTTGCACAAAGCAAAGTCACTACTGGAGGTTTGGAAATGATTGTACTGATTGATAACTATGATTCTTTTACCTATAACCTGTATCAATATGCGGCTGTCTACGATGACATCCAGGTCATCCGAAATGATGCGATTGAAGTGACTGCACTGGCTGACTTGCATCCGGACGGGATCATCTTATCACCAGGTCCAGGAAATCCGAATGACGCCGGCATCTGTCTCGACGTGATTAAGACCTACTCGGGAAAAATCCCGATTCTCGGTGTCTGCCTCGGACATCAGGCGATCGGTCAAGCCTTTGGCGGACGTGTCATTGAAGCGGATGAAATCCGACACGGGAAAACCTCAACCATCAAACAAACCGGACGCCTGTTTACCGGTCTTCCGGAACGATTCGACGTCATGCGTTACCACTCGTTGATTGTCGACCGGACGACTTTACCCGAAGTGCTTGAAGTAACGGCAACGACGGATGACGGAACAATCATGGCACTCGAACACCGTGACCATCCGACCTACGGGATTCAGTTTCACCCGGAATCAATCGGAACACCACTTGGACAAGACATGATTCAACGATTTATCGAATTGACGAAGGAGTGACAGGAATGAAGGACGTATTAACAAAACTGGCAAACGCCAATCATCTTCGTTTTGAAGAAATGCAACAAGCGGCCCGTGAACTGTTTGCGGAAGACGTCACGGACAGCGAAATCGCAGCTTTTCTGATTGCCTTAAAAGCAAAAGGGGAAACAGCAGAAGAACTGGCCGGTCTCGCTTCGATCATGCGCGAAGTCGCCGTCGACATTCCGGTATCGGGAACAGATTTCATCGACAACTGCGGCACAGGCGGTGACGGATCCCAGTCGTTTAATATCAGCACGACAGCGGCGTTTGTCTTAGCCGGTGCCGGGGCGAAGGTCGCGAAACACGGAAACCGGAGCGTCTCGAGTAAGACGGGGAGTGCCGATGTCCTGGAATCACTTGGTGTCCCGCTTGATGTTTCGACGGAAGAAATTGCGACGTTACTTGAGACAAACGGGATTGCCTTTCTGTTTGCCCAGCGGATGCATCCCCGTGTCAAACAAATTATGAAGGTTCGCCGTGATTTACGGATTCCGACGATTTTTAATCTGATTGGTCCGCTCACGAATCCGGTACCACTTAAAACACAGTTGCTCGGCATTTACCGGGAAGATTTACTGGAGACGATGGCGTTGACGTTGCACCGGCTCGGACGAAAACGTGCTATCGTCCTGCACGGCGCATGCGGTATGGATGAAGCCTCACTCGCCGGAACCAATCAATTGGTGTTACTTGATCAAGGTGAGTTGATCCGGTTTAGTCTGCATCCGGAAGAAGTCGGATTATCCGTCGCTCCGATCGAAGCAATCCGCGGCGGAACGGCAGCGGAAAATGCAGAAATTCTGTTACGGGTTCTGCGTGGAGAAGCAGGTCCATACCGGGATACGGTGTTACTCAATGCCGGAATCGCCCTGTTTGCCGAAGGACGGGTCGAAACGATCCGGGAAGGAATTGAACGATCGGCGGAAAGCATCGATTCCGGCCGGGCACTTGAAAAATTGCAGTATTTACAACGGATGAAACAACAGGAGGCAATCGGATGAATATTTTAGACCGTATCATTGAAACGAAACGACAGGAAGTCGCCCGCTTGAAGATCGACGGTGTGGCGCAAGCAGAGGCGCGACAACTCAACCAATCGATTCATCAATCACTCGGCGGAACCGATTTATCCGTCATCGCCGAAATCAAACGGGCGTCCCCGTCAAAGGGCGATATCTCATTAAACGTCGATCCGGTGGCACAGGCGAAACGATATGCCGAAAGCGGGGCGACGGTCATTTCCGTTTTGACCGACCAGACCTATTTTAAAGGAAGCATGGAAGATTTGGCGGCTGTCACGAAAGCAGTCGACGTCCCGGTCCTGTGTAAGGATTTTATGATTGACCGGATTCAGATTGATTTGGCGAAAGCGCATGGTGCGAGTTTGATTTTATTGATTGTTGCAGCGCTTGATGACGAGACGTTAGACGATTTATACGCATATGCCTATGCAAGCGGTCTCGAAGTGTTGGTCGAAGTTCACGATGCGCTAGAACTCGAACGGGCAGAACGGTTACAGGCGAAAATCATCGGCATCAACAACCGGAATCTGAAAAAATTCGAAGTGAGTCTCGGCACATCACTCGAATTGCTGAAGACGAAGTCACCCGATGTCCGCTATATCAGTGAGAGCGGCATCAAGACCGTTGCCGAAGCACAGATGCTTCATGCAGCAGGAGCGGACGGGATTCTGATTGGAGAAACACTCATGCGGGCGGAGAACCCGGCAGATTTCATTGAGGCCGTCAACGGAGTCAAACATGACACGTATTAAATTCTGCGGGCTGAAGCGGGCGGAAGACGTCCGGTACGCTGCAAGACTGGCGGATTATATCGGATTCGTCTTTGCCCCGAGCAAACGGCAGGTCACAGTGACGGAAGCAGCACGGCTTCGGACAGAAATTCCAGAGACGGTTCAGGTCGTCGGTGTGTTCGTCTCGCCGACGAAACAGGAAGTTGAAGAAGCGGTGGAACAAGTTGGACTGGATTTCATTCAGGTTCATGGTCCGGTCGCGGACGAGGTCTATCACGAAAAACAGGTGCCGGTCATTCAGGCACTCGCAGCCGGATCACAGGCTATGATTCATCCGGAAGCGGATTATGTCTTGTTTGATGCGCCGGAAGCCGGCAGCGGACAAACCTTTGATTGGACGACCGAGTTACAGATCGATCAACCGATGTTTGTCGCAGGCGGTCTGAATCCGGATAATGTCAAACAAGTAATCAACCGATACGAACCGTTTGCCGTCGATGTCTCGAGCGGAATCGAAACGGATGGTCAAAAAGATCAAACAAAAATGCAGGCATTTCATGATGCCGTAAAGGAGACTTTCTAATGACACGTTATTCACAACCGGACGCTTTAGGTCAGTACGGGATTTACGGAGGACGTTATATCCCGGAAACGTTGATGCAGGCTGTTCTTGAACTTGAACAAGCATATGCCGAAGTGAAGGAAGACCCGGCATTTCGTGAACGGATGAATGATTTGCTGGAAAACTACGTCGGCCGGCAAACTCCGCTTTATTATGCGGAACATTTGACGCGGACAATCGGCGGCGCCAAAATCTACCTGAAACGGGAAGACTTGAATCACACCGGAGCGCACAAAATCAACAATACGATCGGACAAGCCTTGCTCGCTGAGCGGATGGGGAAACGGAAAATCGTCGCCGAGACGGGAGCGGGACAACACGGTGTCGCGACAGCAACCGTTTGTGCATTGCTTGATCTCGAATGTGTCATCTTCATGGGCGAAGAGGATATCCGCCGCCAGGAATTAAACGTCTTCCGAATGGAGTTGCTCGGCGCGAAAGTCGTGTCCGTCACCCAAGGAAGCCGGACGTTAAAAGATGCCGTCAATGAAGCATTGCGTTACTGGGTCAAACATGTCGACGATACGCATTACTTGATGGGCTCCGTTCTCGGCCCCCATCCGTTTCCGGAAATCGTCCGTGACTTCCAGGCGGTGATCGGACAAGAGACCCGGGTACAAATCCTTGAAAAAGAAGGCAAGTTACCGGAAGCGATCGTCGCCTGCGTCGGCGGCGGCAGTAATGCAATCGGAATGTTCCACCCGTTTATCGATGATGAAGAGGTTGCCTTGTACGGCATCGAAGCAGCCGGCAGCGGACTCGAGACGGAGAAACACGCCGCGACGATGTCGAAAGGTGAAGTCGGAGTCTTACACGGTTCGATGATGTATCTCTTGCAGGATGAGCACGGTCAAGTGACGGAAGCGCACTCGATTTCAGCGGGACTCGACTACCCGGGAGTCGGACCGGAACACAGCCTGTTAAAAGACATCGGTCGCGTCCAGTATGAAGCGGTGACGGATCAACAGGCACTGGATGCCTTGCAACTGCTCTGTCAAAAAGAAGGCATCATTCCCGCACTCGAATCGGCCCATGCCGTCGCCCATGCAACGGAACTTGCGAGAGGCATGCAACCGGACGAAGTCGTCGTCATCTGTCTTTCAGGACGCGGTGATAAAGATGTCATGACCGTCAGAAATGCCTTAAAGGGGGAAGCATGATGCGATTAGAACAAGCGATTCGTACAGTCAATGCACGTGGTGAAAAAGCCTTTATCCCGTATGTGATGGGAGGAGACGGAGGCATCGATCGCCTGCCGGACATTTTAGCGTTCCTCGAACAATCGGGTGCGACGGCGATTGAAGTCGGTGTCCCGTTTTCTGATCCGGTCGCCGATGGTCCGGTCATTCAGGAGGCAGGCCTGCGGGCGTTAGCGGATAACATCAGTTTGAAAGATGTCCTGGAAGCAATCCGGATTGCGCGTCAGTCAACAAGCGTGCCGATTGTCGTCATGACGTACTTGAATCCGATTTTCCGCTTCGGAATTGATACTTTTTTGTCGACCTGTCGTGAAGTCGGCGTCGACGGACTGATCATTCCTGATTTACCGCTCGAGCAAAGCGATCAGTTTTTTGCCGGACGCGACAAGCAGGACATCGCACTCGTTCAACTCGTTTCTCTGACAAGTCCGATGGAACGGATTGAAAAACTGGCGACGCACAGTGAAGGATTCCTCTACGCTGTGACCGTCAACGGAACGACCGGCGGACAGACAAACTTCGGGGATTCGCTCGAACAGCATTTGGCAAAAGTGGCACAGCTGAGTCCGGTGCCGGTTATGGCCGGTTTCGGAATCAGTACGCCGGAACATGTCCGTCAACTGAGTACAAGCGTTGCCGGTGTCATCGTCGGCAGCAAGATCGTCGAATTGTTGCAACAGGGAGATGAAGCGGCAATCGAACAGTTGATGGCTGCCCGTCTGCCGGACGTGACCGTGTAAAGGAAAAGATGCAAAAAAAAGGTGCCGGGATTTTAAATCCGGCACCTTTTTTGCAGTAACTTCTGTTTTATCAAAATCAGGCGAGAATACTCCCACTTCTAAACGTCTAGGGCGAAGCCCAAGTGAAAGTGGGAAATGAATCGCCTTTGGACAAGGCGTGTCTTGCGACACGTCAATTGTTCGACAATGCTGGTTTAAAAACAATAAAAAACAGGAAAAAATTAACTGTCGTGTTCTTTGAAAACTGAAGATATGGGGTTGTGACAGGAAGTTCGTCTGTCACGTAAAATCTTCAACGTTCACCTTGCGGATGACCGAAGTAGCGAAAACCAAGCAGAGTAGGCATCCGCGCAAAAGAAACGGACAAGATAGACTTACAACCGTCGGGACGACGGGGTTAGCCTGATAAATTTTCGACCGATAGGTCGGATAACTCAGGAATCCTCCACCTCTTAGCGAAGCGTAGGTGGAGGTAGTTCAATTGTCAGCGTGACTTTTTAAGACGTCCGCGACGAGTCCCGAGACATACGGACTGCCCCGGTCCTCCTGTTCGACCGATTCAATCATGATCGCGACGAGCAGATCTTTTCTGTCATTGTCATAACCGACGAAAAAGCCGTTTTCCTGCCCGTTTTCTTCGCCTGCTTTTTTTAATTCGGCCGTACCGGTCTTTCCTGCGACTTTAATCTCAGGGATTTCGGCCGGTAAGGAATAACCGGCATGGACGACGTCATACAGATCGTCGCGGATCATGGCGGCATCTTTTGCTTCGAGGAGATCTTTTTTCCAGACCTGTTTGGTTTCTTCCTCAGCGAGCAATGTCGGTCGGTAAATCGTTCCGTCCGTCAGGAAGATTTCGTACATCGATGCAAGGTGCAGGATGTTCGTCAGCATTTGTCCTTGACCGTAAGACGTATCCATCAGCTGTCCGTCGGAAGCAATCGAGCCGTCGTTTGAAATTTGTGATGCCCGCATCGGATAGGTGAAGGGAATCTTTTCACCGTATCCGAGTGATTCAAGACCCGAAGTAAACGTTTTGGTCCCAATCTGTTCGAGTGTTGATTTTGCAAAGTAGACATTATCGGAGTAAACGAGCGCATTATGCAGATTGACCGGATCCGGTGTTTCGTGGATTCGAGTGACGTTAAACCCGTCGATCTTCGTTTTTAACCCGTCAATCGTATAGGCTTTTGCCGGATCAAGTGTTTTGCTGTTTAAGCCGACTGCAGCCGTCAACGGTTTTTGGGTCGACCCGGGTGCGAAAGCACTCGTAAACCGGTTTAAGAGCGGTTGGTCAGGATCGTTCGTCAATGTATCGAGCCGTGCTTGTGAAATGCCCGTCGTAAATTCAGACGGATCAAATCCCGGTGAACTTAGCAGGACCCGTGTTTCACCCGTCCGTGGATCGATGACGGCTGCGGTTCCCGGATCGTCTTTCATCGTCGCATAGGTCGTTTGTTGTAACTTGCCGTCAATCGTCAGCTGGATATCTTGTCCATCTTTAGCTTTCGTCTCTGCGACATCAACCGTTGACTGATCCGGTTTGACGATTTCGATTCGGGCACCCGATTTCCCGCGTAATGTTTCGTCGAGTACCTGCTCGAGCCCGCGTTTTCCGACTTGTTCACCGGCCTGAATCGTTTGTTTCGATTGTTTGATGTCATCCGCGGTCGCCGAACCGGTATAGCCGATCAGATGGGAAGTCGCTTTGCCGAACGGATACGCCCGGACTTCCGTTTCCTTGACGCTGACACCATCAATCTGTTTCAGACGATTGACTTGTGTTTTGTCGTTTGCTGTATATGTTTTCAAAGGAACGAACTGTCCGTCTTTGACCCAGCTGGCGGCGAGCGCCTCTTCAATCGCTGAGACAGGACGGTTCAATTGTTTGGCGAGCGTCTTAAGATCTTTGATTTTACCTGCGACCGCACCGACTTCGTAGCCGGTTCCGGTCGTGGCAAGAGGTTGCTTTTTCGTATCAAGCAAATCACCGCGTTTCGCCTCAAGCGTCGTCAATTGAATCCGGTCTTCTTTCTTGAAATCCTTTAGAACAAAGGAAGAATCCCAGTTGATGTACCAGTTTTCCGTATCTTTCTGTTTTTCGAACGTTAACGGAATTTCTTTTTTATAGGAAACGGGTCCGGCCAACGTTTCAAAAGAAATTGAGACCGGTAAACTTGCCTCTTCCTTATCCTCGTTTTTGTCTGTTTTCGTTCGTTTGACGGAAATGTTTTCAATCGCAAGAGACTCTGCTAGTTTTTTCGTTCGATCCACGAATTCCTTTTTACCATAGGTTTTTTTCGTTTCTGTACTGGCATATTCCGCGTACATTTTTTCATAATCCTGTTTTTCCCATAACTTAATATAGGCGTCCAGTCGTTCTTCGGGTGTCGGTTGATCCTGACATCCGGCAAGTATCGTTAGCACGAAGCTGGTTGAAAGCAGAAGCGGGAGTGTCTTCTTCAAGGGAAATCCTCCTTTTATGAGCAGTCTATTTTACAACCGTACCATTCTTTCGGAAGGATTTCATCTTGAACGAACGACAAACGAACGACAAAAAAACTCACACGAAGACAAACATTCGTGTGAGTGGAGTTTACATCTTAATTGAAGTAGTTTAGTGGGTTGACGCTGTTTGCTACAGAAGAAGCACTGTAAACATAGTTGCCGCGATGCATTTCGAAATGAAGATGCGAACCGAATGAGTTGCCGGTGTTACCGATATTGCCGATCCGCGAACCTTTGGCAATCGTTTGTCCAACAGAAACAGCTCGGCTGCTTAAGTGTGCATACACCGTCGTGTATGAAATTCCATTGACGGTATGCTTCATCATGATGTGGTTACCGTAAGCACCGTAATACCGGGAAGTGATGACTGTACCGGCAGCAGAAGCATAAACCGGTGTGCCGGTTGGAGCAGCGATATCAATCCCGTTATGGAACGTGTAACCGTAAGTACCGCTAGCGGCACCATACCCTTGAGCAATTCGTCCGCTGGCTGGTCGTGAAAACCCGCTAGATGCTTTAGTAGATGTCGTGACACTGTATTTTTTTGCATATGTAGAAGAAATGTAGCGAGATGCGCCGCCGTAAGAAATTTTTGTCCAAGATCCGGAAACACCTAAATAATTGAAGGTTTGACCAGAATTGACACTGCCGACAACTTTATACGCAGTCGAGGGACCCGTTCGAACCCGTAATCCGTCCGCTGTTACTTTAACTTTATACGTTGTTGCTGCTTCAACTTTTTCTGTACCCGTTGTAGCGAAACCAGAAACCATCAGTGCTGTCATTGTCATAGTTGTGATCATGCGTTTCATGTAGAAGTTCCTCCTAAAGTGTGAAAGGCGACGGACGATTATGTAAGGGAACAAGACCCTTTCAAAGTTGTAAGATATGAAGTTCATGTACTTAATATGTATAAATATTTTCTTGATAGAATGATTATAGCATCGCGAATAACACAAAAATATTTCAATTTCATTGCAAGGTTATAGTTGTATAACATATATTGTAATGGATAATATTTCTTTTAGTATCTGAATTTGTTTTTATAAAAATAGAAATTAAGAGCCTTCTTTTAAAAAAACATTAAAAAACGTGACGATGCGCCAGGCACATCATCACGAATATAGGCAATAAGGATTACTTGGATGCAGGAGCGAAAACTGTTAAATGTTGACTTAAAACTTGGACTGTCACCGGCAGATGACCGGCTGTGTCACCGTCAGCATTAATTGGAAGACGTTCTTTTGAATCGATATGAACTTCTTTTGTCGTAAAATATTCGACTTGATCGGCATCGGAAATTTTTCCGGTCAATAATTTCGGTAAGGCCTGTAAGGCGTCAAAGAAACCAAGTTGTTTCACGATGAAGACATGTAACAGGCCATCATCAACACGGGCATCCTTTGCGAAGGATTCGAAACCACCGACAGAGTTAGTCAACGATATGATCAGGAGAGGAGTTTCACCGTCAAATGATTTTTCTTCCGCCGTGAGACGAATCGGATAGGGACTGTGATCCTTAAAGGCTTTTAATCCTTCGATGAAGTAGGCGACGGAACCGAGTGATGTTTTTTGTTCGACACTGACTTCTTCGACCGCTTCAGCGATTAACCCAACTGCGATGACGTTCATGAAGTAATGATCATCATATTTTCCGATATCGAGGGGGCGGGACGGGGCATCCTCTAAGACGCTGATGGCCTCCTCGGGATCCGTCGGGATGTGTAAAGCGCGTGCTAAATCATTGACCGTCCCGAGAGGTACAATTCCGAGTGTCGGACGATGCTCCTGTTCCGCGATACCAGTAATGACTTCATTGACTGTTCCATCCCCGCCCATGGCGACGACGGCATCATAGTGCCCGATTGCAGCTTGTGTAGCGAATTCAGTTGCATCGAGTTCTTTTTCTGTAAACCGTACATCGACTTCCGTAAACCGTTGAGCCAATGTTCCTTCCGCGAGTTCCGCATGTTTTTTACCGAGTTCTTTACCGGACGACGGATTGATGATGAGCATGACTTTTGACACAAATGATTCCTCCTTTAATTCTACCTGTTCCTATTTTCCCAAGATTGCATAAACATAATCCTGGACAGAAAAAAACCTTGGACATCGACAGACGTCATGTCCAAGGCAATCCTGAAATTAGCGACGGGCGATCGGCGGTGGGGAGGCTTCTCCTGCTGCCGGACGAACCGTTTCTTCTTCGTCCCAACACTCTGTATTCTCAATTCCAAGTGCTTTTGCTGAGAAGACAGGATCGAGTCCTTTTTTTCGTTGTTCCTGGTAATCATTGATGACTTTAAGGGCGATACCACCTAAGAGAGAGATAGCCGTCAAGTTGATCAACGTCATGCCTGCCATGAAGAGATCGGCGAAGCTCCAAACCATTCCGAGACTGAGGACAGACCCGATGAAAACAAAGGCCATTGTCGCAATCCGGAATCCGAAGACAGCAGCCGGACTGTTTTTGATGAATTCGATGTTTGTTTCACCGTAGTAGTAGCTGCCGACGATGGAACTGAAAGCGAACAAGAAGACACAGATTGCAATGAAAGCTGGAGCAATCGCGCCAAGCTGCTCACCTAAAGCATTCTGTAACATGGCGATACCTTCGCCGTTACCAGAAGCGTAGCTATCACTCAACAAGACAATAGCAGCTGTTGCTGTACAAACGATCAACGTATCAAGGAAAACACCAAGTGTCTGGAGGAATCCTTGTTTTGCCGGGTGCGAAACTTCGGCTGCCGCGGCAGCATTTGGTGCAGAACCCATACCGGCCTCATTCGAGAAGAGACCCCGTTTGACACCAAGTGAAATAGCTGCTCCGACAGATCCGCCGACGGCTTGTTCGATGCCGAATGCGCTCTTGAGAATCATCATGAAGACAGCAGGGAGTTCTGTGAAGTTCGTGACGACAACGAAGAGGGCAGCGATGAGATAAAGACCCGCCATAATCGGGACAACGACAGCAGAGAATTTTGCAACGCGGTGAACACCGCCGAAGATGACGAGTCCTGTCAAGACGACGAGGACACCGCCGATAACGGCTTTGTTGATCCCAAAGGCATTGTCAAAGGCAGCTGCAATCGTGTTCGATTGAACAGAGTTGAAGATTAAGCCGAACGTGACGGCGATTAAGATAGCGAAGACAACACCGAGCGCGCGGTTTTTTAAACCCTTTTCGATGTAGTAGGCAGGACCGCCACGGTAGGCGTTAGTTTTTGTATCACGAACTTTATAGACTTGGGCGAGTGTACTTTCAATCAAGGCTGTTGCTCCACCGAGTAGAGCGACCATCCACATCCAGAAGACGGCACCGGGACCTCCGAGCGTGATGGCAATCGTGACACCGGCTAAGTTACCTGTTCCGATCCGTGTGGCGGCACCGATGAAGAACGATTGCAACGAAGTGATGCTTTCTCCTTCATCATCCGTTGTTTTCTCATTTTTATCGAGTGTGACACGGAACATTTCTTTTAAGTACCGGAACTGAATGAACTTTGTCCGAATCGTAAAGTAGATGCCGACGCCGATTAGTGCCGCGATTAAAACATAAGACCATAATAAGTTATTGGCAAAATCGACTCCTGATTGTACTGCTTGCTGAAAGGCATCCATCTGAAAAATTCCTCCTAATGTGTTTTAGTAAAATGAATATACGCTAAATTATACGAATTTTCAGATAATAAGCAAGAGAAATTTTAAAACTTTTTTTCGTAGATTAACATGGTTAACTATTTAGAAAGTAGAGAATTTGAACTGTTTTTGAAAAATAAATGAGACCTGTCGATCTAGTCGACAGGTCTCAAATCATATAATGCAGGAGAATTGACTCATTCCGAAGCCAAAAATTGTTCGTATTGTGCATCGAGCTGTTGAACAAGCTGTTCACGGATAGAAAAAAGTTTCACCGTCTCTTCGTAACCCGTCGTTCTAGCAAGTTGCCGATCAAGCGTCGTCAGTTCCTGCTCCAATCGTTCAATCATCGCCTCTACTTGACGTGTTGTCTGTACTGGAATAGAAGGAGAAGATCGTTTTTTGTCCGAGACGACGGTCTTCGGTGTTTTTGCGATGGCCGGATGTGTTTGACGTTTTATTGACGCATAGGCATATGGACCGGGAAACAGCTCCATCGTCTGATCTAGCCAAAGGGTTTTCGTGAAAAGCCGATTCAGGAAATAACGGTCGTGCGAAACGGCGATCAAGGTCCCGTCAAAGGATTCAAGTGCTTCTTCGAGTGCATCGCGTGACTCGATGTCAAGATGATTGGTCGGCTCATCCAAAATCAGTACGTTCAAATCAGAATGGACCAAAATCGCAAGCATCAGCCGCATGCGTTCACCGCCGCTTAACGCTTCGACCGGTAAGAAGACGCGGGGTCCAAAAAACAAGAACTGGGCGAGACGCTGTCGCGCCGCTCCTTCATCAAGATCAACGGTTGCGCGAAAGATGTCAATCAGCCGTTCACCGGACGGGAAGTCGATATGTTGCGACATGTAACCGATTTTAACAGAAGGACCACGTGTGATCTGACCGCTTGTCGGCTCAAGTTGACCTAACAGGAGATGCAACAATGTGGATTTTCCACTTCCGTTCGCCCCGACGATGGCAATTCGGTCTTTTGCTGAAACTTCAAACGTTAGCGAATGAAACAGCGACTGTTCGGAGAAGAAGAGGCTGACGTCTTCTACGCGGTAGACCATCCGGCTCATCTTCCCGTGTGCTGTAAAAGTAAGATCGGGCGTCTCGGCTTCGAGCTTCGGACGTTTAATGCGTTCGATCCGCTCAAGTGCCCGTTCCATCGATTTTGCTTTGCGGAACAGCTTTTCGCTTGGGGGAGAAGCTTCATTGGCCCATTGACGGAGGCGGCGGATCGCATCCTTCATTTGCTTGATCTTTTTTTGCTGCTCCTGATAGGCATGGAATTGTTCAAGTAAAAGACGTTCTTTTTCCGTCATGTAGTACGTATAGTTTCCTTGGTAGAGCCGGACTTCACCATCTTCGAGTTCAGCGATGCTCGTCACGACCGTATCGAGGAAGACACGGTCGTGAGACACGAGTAGCACGGCACCGGCGTAGTGTGCTAAAAATGACTCGAGCCATTCGACGGCGTCCAGATCAAGGTGGTTGGTCGGTTCGTCAAGAATCAACAATTCGGGTTCACTTAACAGCATCCGTCCGAGACAGATTTTTGTTTGTTCACCGCCGCTGAGCTGATTGAATGGACGATCGAGTAACGAATGAAGCCGTAAACCGTTAATCATCCGGTCGACTTTAGACTCCAGTAAATAGCCGCCTTGCCGCTCGAATGCCTCGGTCACCTTTGTATACTGTGCAAGCAATGACTCAATTTGATCGGTTTTCGTTGCCATCTCTTGTTCGAGCCGGTGCAACGATTGCCGTAAGTCGAGCAACGGGGCGAACGCGGTCCACAGGACGTCAAGTCCGGTCATGTGGTCATTGTATACCGGCAATTGCTCCAAATAACCGATGGATAGCCCGCTTTTTTGGTAGATGGTTCCGGTGTCAGGTGAATCAAGCCGGGCCAGTAAACGCAGGAAAGTCGTTTTCCCGCTCCCGTTACGTCCGATCAAGCCGATGCGGTCGTGTGACTGGATAAAGAGGGACACATCCGTTAAGATATCGTCGCCTCCGAATTGTTTGGACAGGTGTTGGATGTCGCAGATCATCATATGAATTTTCCTCTCTGACGCATCAAAAAAGGAGAGCGCAAACAGCACTCTCCTTCACCAGTGGAAGATGCGCTTTGCTTTATTTTTCAAGTATAGAGTTCTTCAAAAAAGGACAGACTAGTCCCTTAGAACGCCATTCCATGAAAAATCGCGCGCAACAGATACAGTTGTTCCATCAACCAATGCTTACACGCAGCAAAACCCATCTCTCCACACCACCTTTTCTCATTCGATGACTCTATTTTACCATGCCGCTTGGAATGAAAGGAAGAGCAGATTATTTAAATAAACCGGCGATGGAATTAAAGAAGGCACTTAAGCCGTCAAACAGTTTGGCGAAAAATCCTTTTGTTTCTTCCGATGTCGCAAAGGACTGGATGTTTTGTCCGGCATCCTTCAGTCCCGTCTCAATCTGTCCCCAGTTAAGATCAGCTTTTTCCATTTGATTAAACAGACCGGTCAAGCGCTCCATTTGGGCATCGGACAGATTGATATTGTTATTTTGAATGACTTGGACGATGACATTCTCGATTTCGACTTTCGTCTCCGGTTTTTGCTTCGCGATTTCGGCTTTGATTTCGTTCATCAAGTCGGCGACTTTATCCGTCCCGACAGTTTTTCCGACATCTGATGTGACCGATAATTCTTGTTGGGCTAAATCTTTCCGTTCATCCGTCAGTTTGATACCGGTCTCACTTGACGTTTGATCATAGGCTTTCATGATACCGGTCAAGGCAGACGTACCGGTTACTTTATAAGGGGAAGTAATCGTAATGTCGGCATCGGTCACACCGGCCGTGACCAGCGCATTCAAATACATGTCTTTTGTGACCCACGTGATATTTTCGGTTGCGACGGACAGACCGTCGCCTTTTTCAGCCAATTCAATCTTGGCGGAGGAATACATATTGCCGCCACGCTGGGATTGGGGAATGTTTTTTCCAAGATATTTTTCCTCATCGGCAGACGTCGCGATGATCGGAGTGATGCCTTCCGGTGCATTGAGACGGGACAAGACCCATGCTTTATCCTTTGCTCCGAGCGATTCACCAAGTGTGATGATCGTTTTGTCGACGACCTGTTCGGCAGATGCGGCAGTAGGCAGTAATAACGTCGTGGCAAGTAATGCCGAAGCAGTCCATGTGATGGTTTTATTCATTGTCAGATTCCTCCGTAAGTTAAGTATCAGGTACTAATTTCAGTCTAATCGACCGGTGACGGAAGAGAATCGGTCTCAAGGACGAGCCGGCATCGACCTTCCGTCATGTTCATTGTACAGAAAAACAATGGAAAGAAGGGAGGCAGGTTCAGAATTGAATGAAATCATGTTACACTTGAAACAAATCAAATAGCGACCACTAGGGGAGTCAGTAGGCTGACTGAGACGACGGAGACGTGCGGACCCTTTGAACCTGATTAAGTTTGGACTTACGGAGGGAAGTGGCGTGACGGATCCTCTTTTTATGGTCTTTTCACGTCATACCTGATATCAGGTGTGGCGTTTTTTTGATGACAAAAGGGGGAAGAAATATGACATTCAGTGAAGAAATCCGGCAAGCGGCAGGACAGTATTGGGACAGCAGTTTTACGCATCCGTTCGTAACCGGTCTTGCAGACGGAACATTGCCGGAAAGGAAATTCCGGCATTACGTGCTGCAAGACGCCTATTACTTAAAACATTTCGCAAAAATTCAGGCCCGTGCCGCTTCTAAGGCACAGGATTTCGCGACGATTGCCGAGCTCGCGGAACATGCGACATCGACCTATGCCGCAGAACTCAGTCTGCACCAATCATTTTTTGAACCGCTTGGGATTTCGGACGAAACATTAGCCCGGTTCGAGCCAGCACCGACCGCATACGCCTATATTTCACATATGCACCATGCGAGCGAAGGGACGCTCGGGGAGACGATTGCTGCCATCTTGCCGTGTTACTGGCTCTATTATGAAATCGGACAACAGTTACAGACCACTGCACCAGCTTCACCGATTTATCAACAATGGATTGCGACATACAGTTCGGACTGGTTCGAGCGGGTGGTCTTTGAGCAAATCGACCGTTTAAATGAATTGGCAGCGCAGGCAAGTGACCAAGAACGCATCCGGATGAAGCAGCATTTCGTCAGAAGCTGTTATTACGAATTGATGTTTTGGGAAATGGGCTGGACGGAAGAGACATTTGAAAAAAGCCTGGCACAGATTATTACAACGACATCATTGAAATAAGACGAGACAACGTAAAAACACCGGATTCGCTTGTTGGCGGATCCGGTATTTTATATAGAAAAGATAAATCAGCTGTGGCGTTCAATCAAATCTGCGAGGCGTTGTTTCACCAGCGACGGATTGGTTAACTCCTGATTGGATAATGAAAGTTTCGTCATCGTTTCGTCCGTACCCGCCATTTCGCTGAACAAAGAACCGAGGCTGTGGGCACGACGGTCGATTTGAAGAACGATATCGATTCCGGACCGGTCCTGCAGCAAGATGACTTCGATTTCATCCAGTTTATGCGCATAATGCGTGCCGCGGGCAGAATATTCGAGTTCCTGCGCGATCGGTAAATCTTTTCGGAAGCGGCCCGGTAATTTTTCTGTATCTGCTTTTTTTAAGCGGAATCCGAGATCTTCCATCGCTTCCAGAATGACGGATTGATAGTCGTTTGCCTTGACGACGACCGCATCATGATCGGACGGATCGACCGCTTGCGCGATATCAAGACCGGTCTCGATCCAGGATTTCGATTGACTGACGGAGAGGGGGGTATTAAAAGGAACCTGCAGCGTGAACGGAATTTCGCGTTCGACACCGGCTTCGATCGTAAACGGTGCTTCATTTAACACAAACCGATCCAGTGTGAACGTCGTGAATGTCTTGCTGTCCCCAACTTCCTGTTTGTACTGGGTGTTGAAGGCGAGATAAATCCGTGCGATTTCCTGATCGACGTTACCGCCTTTGATATGGACGACTCCTTGAATCGTACCGCCGGGTTCACAGTGTTCTTGCTCGAGGCGTGTGTCGACCGTTGCGGCACCGATACCGATTTGGGAAAGGATTTTTTTAAACATGTTGTGTTCCTCCTTAAATTAAGTATGACGACTGAAAAGAAAGCTGACTTGCTTGTCGAACACGGATGAATTTGCTACAGTTTCGAAAGACCAAACAAAAAAGGACGGGACGATACGTGGAACTACATCAATTAAAAGACTTGCTCACGGAAAAACTGCAGGCGACTTCACTCATACACGCGACGATTAGCGCTCCGCGTCTGAAATCAAATGATCTCCGCCGAATCAAGATAAAACCGATTCTACTTAGAGATACGTATGCAATCCAATTAGAGTTTCAACATGAACGGATCATTAAGCATGAGAATTTAAGTATAGAAGAATTTATTGTAAGAATGGACCAATTCTTTGACGAATTCCGTCAATTTTTATTCCGGTTCGAAACGGAAGAAGTCCAGTTTCAACTCTCGAAGAAAATGAAAGTCTCTATTAAGACGACCGTCAAAGAACCGATCCAGGCAGAGTTGTCTCATAACCGGAAGAAAAGTCACTTGTTAGAAGATGGTGTACCGGTGCCGTTTTTAATCCGTTTAGGTGTCATGACGGAAGAAGGACAGGTCAAACGCCAAAAATACGACAAATTCAAACAAATCAATCGGTTTCTGGAATTCGTCGAAGACAGTATTAGCGTGTTGCCGAAAGGACGTACATTACGGATTTTAGATTTTGGATGCGGAAAATCGTATCTGACGTTTGCTCTTTATCATTACTTGAAGATCGTCAAAGGTTTTGATTTAAATGTCACCGGTCTTGATCTAAAAAAAGAAGTCATTGAGGACTGTGCGGCGATCGCTGCTGATTTAGGGTATGATGATTTGTCCTTCCGTGTCGGTGATGTCCACGATTACGACCAGGACACAGAAGTCGACTTGATGGTGACGTTACATGCCTGTGACGTCGCGACCGATGTCGCACTTGCCCGTGCCGTTGATTGGAACGCATCAGTGATTCTCAGCGTTCCGTGTTGTCAAAAGGAATTAAACCGTCAACTGGATTGTTCACCGCTTGACGTCATGCTGCAACATGGGTTGATTCAAGAAAAGTTTGCTTCACTCGCGACGGATTCGATTCGGGCCGAGTTATTGACACTTGTCGGATACGAGACGCAATTGCTTGAATTCATCGATTTAGAAAACACGCCGAAAAACATCCTGATTCGGGCTTACAAAAATCCGAAACGGCCAACAGAAGAAAAAATCGACCGGTATATCGCTTTTCGGGAGCTGTTGCATGCAAAGCCGTATTTAGAACGTGAATTGAGCGGCAGACTTGGACAGATTTCATCGAAACTCGTACAATAAAGAAGACAACGAATTAAAGGGGGAAACAAATACAATGGATTTCCAAATGTATTTTGAAGATGTCGTTCAAACGGCACGTAAAGAAGCAGCGGCAGCCGGTTTTGAAGAATTAACAACGGCTGAGAGCGTTGATGAGGCAATGAAACGCGAAGGACTGACGCTTGTCCTCGTCAATTCGGTTTGTGGATGTGCCGGCGGTATTGCCCGTCCGGCAGCTGCCTACGTCAACCGTATGGAAGGTGTCAAACCGGATCATTTCGTAACGGTATTTGCAGGACAAGACCGGGAAGCAACCGATCGGGCCCGTGAATACTTCGAAGGATATCCGCCGTCATCGCCATCATTCGCTTTGATGCAGGATGGAAACATCTTGTCGATGGTCGAACGGTTTGATATCGAATCGTTTACAGCGGAAGAAGTCGTCGAGAAGTTAGAGTCATTGATTGAAATCTACGCTTAAGTAAATCAAAACCTGCCCCTGCTTGAGGGGGCAGGTTTTTTTATGAACATCGTCCGTTGAACGAAAGTCGTTTGTCCTAAAATAAATGTAAGCGTTATCAAAACAAGTGATTACTCATCAAATATGAATAAATCCGTATTTTATGCAATTTTTATAGATTATTATGCTTTACAATGAATAAATATTCGTATATTCTAAAAGCAATAAATCAGGTCGAACTTTTTAGTATTGAATTAGAAAAAAACATAAGTCATACTATTGTTAAAGTTCTGACAATTGAGCGTTGGAAGGGGAATTTATTGATGAAGAAATTAGCAGCAACGGCAATGGCAGGCATTCTAGCAGTCACAATGGCAGCATGTGGCGCTTCGGAGGAATCGACAGGGGATACGACAAAAAAGAACGATAAAGTATTGACGATGGGAACGTCAGCGGATTACTTCCCATTCGAGTATATCGATACAGCAAAAGGTGATGACATCGTCGGATTTGATGTGGCAATCGCCAAAGAAGTCACAAAAAACCTCGGATATGAGTTGAAAATTGAGGACATGGAGTTCGGCAGTCTGCTTGGAGCGCTCAGTGCGGGACGTGTTGATTTCGTCATGGCGGGAATGACGCCGACCGACGAGCGGAAGAAAAACGCCGACTTCACGGATATTTATTTCCAGTCCAAAAACCTGGTCATGACGAAAGATAAAGCGATCACGTCAGATGACGAATTAAAAGGCAAGAAACTGGGTGTCCAGCTCGGATCGATCCAGGAAGCGTTGGCGAAGGACCGTTACAAAGACAGTGAAGCTGTTTCATTAAATAAAATTCCGGAAATCATTCAGGAGTTGAATACGGGCCGGATCGACGCCTTGATCATTGAAGACGCCGTCGCTGTTAAATACATGAATCAAGATAAAGCATTAAAAACGTACGAAATCAAAGAAGACGGACCAACCGGTTCTGCCGTCGCCTTCAAAAAAGGAGACAAAATGCGTGACGACTTCAACAAAGAGTTGAAGAAGATGATCGACAACGGCGACATCGATAAACTCGCGGAAGAATGGTTCCAAAAAGAAGCAAAATAAGAGTAGTGCATAGGGGTGGGGGTAACCTCATCCCTTTTGTGCGACGTTAGGAGATTGGTTATGATAGACTTTACAAAGATTCAAGATTCAATCCCATATATTCTGCAAGGAATTCCAGTTCTATTTCAAGTCGTCATCGTCGCCGCGATTGCCGGTATGCTGATCGGAATCGTCGTCGCGGCATTAAAAATTACGAAAAACGGATTTGTTCGATTTATCGGTCATGCCTATACGGCAGTTTTCCGCGGAACGCCGCTCATTCTACAGCTGGCGATCATTCACTTTGGGTTACCGCAGTTGACGGGATATGTGACGACGGGTTATCAATCGGCGGTCATTGCCTTTTCTCTGAACTCCGGTGCCTATATTTCAGAAATCATCCGAGCCGGTATTCAAGCTGTCGACCGCGGGCAATGGGAAGCGGCAGACGCGCTTGGGATTCCTTACATGAAACAGTTACGGTCGATCATCTTACCGCAAGCGTTCAAAAACATCCTGCCGGCCCTCATGAATGAATTAATCACCTTAACAAAAGAATCAGCATTGGTCTCAACGGTCAGTGTGCTTGATGTCATGCGCCGGGCGCAAGTCGTCGGGGGAGAAAAGGCTTTGTATTTTGAACCGTTATTGTTTGCCGGATTCATTTACTTCGTACTTGTCATGGGATTGTCCTTGATTGGTCAACAAGTCGAAAAAGCTATGAGAAAGAGTGGGTAATCAGATGGAACCTATGATTCAAGTTACTGATCTATATAAGCAGTTTGGAAAATTAGAAGTCTTAAAAGGCATCACGACGACGGTCGGACGGGGAGAAGTCGTTGCCGTCATCGGTCCGTCGGGATCCGGGAAATCAACGTTCTTACGATGCATCAATTTGTTGGAACAGCCGACAAGCGGCACGATTAACGTCGATGGGTTTGAATTGACGAAACAGAAAGCAAACATCGCCAAGGCCCGTCAAAACATAGGCATGGTGTTCCAACAGTTTAATCTGTTCCCGCATAAATCGGTCCTCGATAACTTGATTTATGCACCGATTAACGTACTTGGCCTCTCGAAAGATGCAGCTGTCAAACGGGCGGAAGTCCTGCTCGAACGCGTCGGTTTGGCCGAAAAACGCGACAACTTCCCGAACCAGCTGTCGGGTGGTCAAAAACAACGGGTCGCGATTGCCCGGGCGCTCGCGATGGAACCGAACGTCATGCTGTTTGACGAGCCGACATCGGCCCTTGACCCGGAAATGGTTAATGAAGTACTTGATGTCATGAAACAACTGGCGGAAAGCGGAATGACGATGGTCATCGTCACGCACGAGATGGGCTTTGCAAAAGAAGTTGCAGACCGCGTCCTGTTCCTCGATGAAGGCATTTTGATGGAAGAGGGCAGTCCGGTTGAACTGTTTGATCATCCGAAAACCGATCGCGCCAAAAAATTCTTGGAAAAAGTGTTGTGACGAAAAGCGCTGACTCGATTCAACGAGTCGGCGCTTTTTTAAGACAGAGGAGGTAGAGTATGGGAAACGAAGAAACGGAACGGTTTGTCCAAGAGTTTCATGCCGCTGATTTTTCCGGACATGACTTTGCCCACATCGAACGTGTCCGGAAGATGGCGTTACGGATTTCAGCAGCTGAGGGAGGCGACGCACGCATCATTGAACTCGCTGCACTCCTGCACGATGTAGCAGATGATAAACTCGGCGGAACGAGTGACCGCGTCGATCAGTATTTGCGACCACGCGTCTCGGAACAGGACCGACTGCATATCCTCGACATCATCAACAGTTTATCGTTTAAAGGGGGTGATCGTCCGCCGATGAAGACACTGGAAGGGAAGATTGTCCAGGACGCGGATCGCTTGGATGCGATCGGTGCGATTGGGATCGCCCGGACATTTCAATTTGCCGGTCACTTTAAGGAACCGATGTATGTACCGGGACTGGCTCCCCGCGAGCCGGGTGACCGGACAGGGACGACAAGTGCCTTACATCATTTCGATGAAAAATTATTCCGCTTAAAAGATTTGATGAATACGAAGACAGCGAAGATCATTGCTGAAGATCGTCATCAGTATATGTTGGAATTCGTCGAACGGTTCAAACAGGAATGGAACGGTCAGTAATGATAAAAACAGGGATCCGCTCCATCAGGAGCAGATCCCTGTTCGTTAACTTAAGATGACAGCTGTAATCAGACCGAGGGAAGCGAACAGACCAACGATGGCTCCGCCTTCCTCATGCGCTTCCGGCATCATCGTCGAAGCGAGCATGGCAATGATACCGCCGCTGGCGAAGGCACCGATCATCGCAAACTGCATATCCGGTAATTCTGATAAAATCGAATACCCGGCAAGAGAAGCGAGCGCGGAAATCAACCAGACGATTCCCCACATGACCAGGATTTTTTTCTTCGAGAAACCGTCTTTTTGTAAGCCGGTCGTACTCGACAAACCTTCCGGGATGTTACTGACGAAAATGGCTGCGACAAGTGCGGCGCTGACATTTCCCGATAATAAACTGGCACCGATCATGATCGATTCCGGAATCGCATCAAGAATCGTTCCGAAAAAGATGGCAGTTCCTGTTCCTTCGTTTCCGCCGGACGACCGTTTCCGTTTACTGGCCCCACGTGAGGAAACAAACATGTCAAAACCGGTGAACACGAGCGAACCCACGATGAACGAGATGCCGACAATCTTCGTCGTGGATTTATTTAAGGCTTCATCCAATAACTCAAACGTTGCCGCCCCGATTAAAATCCCTGTTCCAAACGACATCACGTATCCGATCAACCGTTGTTTAAGAGGGAGAAACAAACCGATCAAAGCTCCGATGACGACGGCTCCGCCAGCGATTGCCCCCCACATAAAAGCGATTCCCATGTAAATATCCTCCTTAACCCTTTTCCCTATCTGTATTACTATTTTCCTAAAAAAATGATTGATAAACATAGCTAGTTGAAAAAGCAGGAAGGACAATCCGGAAACGAGGAAAAGCGCCTCTCGCTGAAAAGACGAGAGGCGCTTTATATGATCAAAATGGTTGTTTATTTAACCAATGCCCACCATCGAGGGCAATACATTCCCCGTTTAAATAACTCGCTTGATCGGACAACATCCAGGTCGCCAGTCCGGCGATCTCTTCCGGTGTGCCGAATCGGCCGAGCGGGACGTTGCGTCGAATCCGTTCCGCATGTTCCGGCGACATGGCAAGTTTATCGGCTCCGCCGGTCCGTTCAATCGGTCCTGGACTGATTGCATTGATGCGGGCTCCGTATTTGTATCCCCATTCGACAGCAAGTGTTCGTGTCAGGTTCAGGACACCGGCTTTTGCTGCAGCACTAGGTGCGACACCGGCACCTGCCTGCCACGCGTATGAGGCAACGATATTCAAGATTTGTCCGCCCGATACGTTGTCTTCCTGCCAGCCTTTGACGAGGGCATGGGAACAGTTGAATGTCCCGTTCAAGACGATATCAATGACCGTTTTCCATCCGTTCGGCGAGAGTTCGTCCGTCGGACAGATGAAGTTACCGGCGGCATTGTTGATGAGGGCTTCCAGTTGTCCAAACTGTTGCCGGGTTTGATTGACGGCAGCGATACAGGCATCCGGATCCCGGACGTCCATTTGAATGACACTGTGGTTTCCGTCAATCGCTTGTAAATCCTGATCGGTTTGCTGCAACCGTTCGGCATTCCGACCGGTCACGACGACATTCCACCCGGCCTCTTTTAAAGCGATCGCCATCGCTTTCCCCATTCCGCTCGTACCACCTGTGACAAGTACTGTTTTTGCCATTTCCAAAACCCCCTTATAAACTGAATGAATAGCCATTCAATATAAGTATTCAAAAAAGAAGGAGTAAACTCCTTCTTTTGAACAGAAATTATTCGACGGCTGCTGCCGTATTGGTCAAGACCGGAACAACTTGTTTTTTCCGTGAAACGACACCTTCGAGATAAAGGAGATGGTTCGTTGCTTCAAGACCGAAGGCCCGTTCGACAAGTGAGGCTTCAGGTCCGAGGACAAGCGCCACCGAATTGTTCGTCAGGATATCAGTGACGAGTAACATGTACAAATCTAAATCTTTTTCGGCGATCAAAGCTTCGATCCGAGTTTCGAGTTCTGCCTGACGAAGCAAAACTTCTGCCGTGTCGACCGTGTTTGCTTGGGCAATCTCGACTTTGAATGGTCCCATTGAGAATTCTTTTGCATCAAGTGAGATCAGCTCATCGACGGTTTTCTTCGATAGATCAGCACCTGCTTTTAACATGTCGAGACCATAGACGTTGGCATCGACACCGGCAATCGTCGCCAGTTCACGTGCGGCTAAAACGTCTTGCTCCGTGCATGTCGGCGATTTAAACAATAATGAGTCGGAAACGATGGCTGACAACATCAAACCGGCAATTTCCGGTTTGATGGCAACACCGTGTTCTTTGTACATTTTGTTTAAGATCGTCGTCGTACAACCAACTGGTTCCGCACGGTAATAAACCGGATCGGATGTCTCGAAGTTGGCAATCCGGTGATGGTCGATGACTTCCGTCACTTTGACGGCATCGATATCATCCGCGCTTTGTTGACGTTCATTGTGGTCAACAAGAATGACGTGTTGTGCTTCTTTTGATACCTCCGTTACGAGGCGGGGACGAGCGACTTTAAAGTAGTCGAGGGCAAATTGTGTTTCCCCGTTGACTTCACCAAGACGAACGGCTTCAGCATGAACACCGAGCTCTTTTTTTAATTCGGCATAGGCGATGGCCGATGCAATCGTATCCGTGTCCGGATTTTTATGACCAAATACTAAAACTTTTTCCATGTGTATTCACTCCTAAATGATTGATGTCTCGCCCATTAGTGTACCATAAGTCCGTTTTAGACGGCGTTCATTTTCAAGAGGATGCCGGCGATTTTTTCGCTCCAATACGGATCGGAAGCATAAAAAACGTTCATTCCGCGTGCCTTGTTTCCAAGAAACGAACCGCGGTAGTATTTCCCGTCTTTCGAAAGGTAGTCGCGGGCAATGAAGCGGCCTGTTTTCCGGATGGAGTCTTCAAACGAAGTATAGGCCGTCGCATTTTGACCGGGAGCAATATCCGTTGCATTGACTCCGAAAAGATTGAACTTGTCTTTTGCGATGTCCGACCGTCCGTAATCGGACTCGTGAATCGCATGGGCAAGCAGATAAGCCGCATTGATTTGATAGGTGCGTTCGACTTGCTTAAAGGTCTTTCCTTTCCCGATCAACGGACTGTCGGGAGCATTTTTTTTAATGTAGGCATCGAGTTGTTTGGCTGTCAAAGCGGTCGGTTTCCGTAAATCCTGCGTTAGTGTTTTCGATTCAACGTACTGCATCGTTCGGTCATCTAACGACGCCGGGGCTTCACCGGCTGTAATCAAACCGCCGAGTCCGGCATCGGCGACAATATAATGCAACAGACGGTCGCCTCGCTTTTCGTAATAGGACCGGTTACTGGATTGTTCGAGCGGATAAAGAGTCAGCCGATCGGAAGCAACGTAACCGGTCAGACCGGCAATTTCAACCCGGCTGACAGAATCTGTGTATGAAAGCAGGGAAAGACGGCTGCCGGGAGCAACATACGTGTGTCGTTTTTTGAGAGCGCGATCGGTGTAGATATTCAGCGTCTGATTCGGATGGACGATACCGATTCCCCTGCCGGTCAAATAGATATAACGTTCATCCGCTGTCCGTTTAATGGCACCGGGACGCCCGTCGATAAAAGCTTTCGCTTTTTCGGCAGAATCGAATTCCTCTTCCTGGATGACTTTCCCGTCCCGGTATAGTTCCGCAACATAGGGGGAAGCCGGAGGAAGAATGGTTTGAGGTTTGTCCCGTAACAACAGGAACAATCCGCAACCGAGTAAGAAAAAAAAGACAAGCCCCTTGAAGGAACCCGTTCGACGGACCGGTCGGGTGGGGCGAATCGTACGTTTAGTCAAAAAATCACGTCCTTCAAAAAAATCAATCGACAACCTGGGTAAAGAATAGGTAACCTAACAAAGAATGGAGGGAAGTCTGTGTTTATCGGATATCGAACGTTAAAGACCGCTGTCGCAGCGGCACTGGCGATGTGGATTGCGGAAAAGATGCAACTGGATTACTACGTCTTTGCAGCCATCATCGCCATTTTGAGCATTCAAGCGACAAGAAAAAAATCATTCCGGTCGTCGTATGAACGGATCATGGCGTCCATTCTCGCAATTGGACTTGGTTTTGTCATCTTCGAAGTCATCGGCTATCGTCCGATTGCAATTGCACTTTATTTCATTTTATTTCTTCCACTGACGCAACGCCTCCGTCTGCAGGACGGTTTTATCACGAGTGTCGTCATCCTGACCCATCTTTACGTCGCACAGCAATTGAATCTGACCATCTTTTTAAACGAAATTTATTTGTTGCTGATCGGTGTCGGTGTCGGACTACTCGTGAACATGTATATGCCGAGTCTCGACCGGACGATTGCCGAGCGAAGACTGCAAATCGATCAACGGATTGCTGCCCTGTTCTTCGAAGTCGCAGCAGCGATTGAAACGGGATGGATCAATCGGCATTCGTTGACACTGCACGAGACGGAACGGCTGTTGAAGGAAGGAAAGGATGCTTCGCTGAAACGGATGGGCAATGCGATCGGTCGACGAAATGACGATGAAGACTACCTGTATTTCCGAATGCGTGAACAACAGTTTGAATTATTAAATGGAATCGTCCGCAACGTCGATGATTTGGTTCTCGTCGTAGAAGAAGGAAAAAAAGTCGCCGGCCTGTTCCGGACAATTGGTGACAATGTCCGACCCGATGCCGACGCAACGTTATTTTTAGCGGAACTCGAACGACTGCTCGAAGAGTTTCGCGAGTCACCGCTCCCGAAGACACGGGATGAGTTTGAAGTCCGGTCCGCTTTACTGCATATGTTGCAGGAAGCGGAGCAATATTTGCAATTAAAGCAACGATTCGTCGATCAAAAGAGATAGAACATCGTCGAGGCAAAAGTGCCCAGCAGGAAAATCGTCAAAATCGTAATCGTCGTCCACTTAATGATTCGTTGTTGTTTTGATGGTTTTGCCATAAAAAGAACGCTCCTTTCATACTGCCATTGATTATAGCCATTGTACAAACAACGCTTGCGAAGTGCAAATCTGCCTATAGATGGTATACTAAAAAAGCGCTAGATGAACTGAAAAAACGAGGAGGAATGCAACATGGTTAATGAGCAACGTGTGCTCGACACCTTTTTAGAACTGGTCCAGATTGATTCGGAATCAAAAGAAGAGGCACAAATTTGTGCCCACTTGAAAGAGACGTTTACGACACTGGGGTGTGACGTATTCGAAGATGACGCTTCATCTAAAACCGAACATAAAGGAAACAACTTAATCATTACGCTTCCGGCAACAAAAGACGGTGTTGATAAGATTTATTTCACTTCCCATATGGATACCGTTTTCCCGGGACAAGGAATTAAACCAATCATCGAGGACGGTTACGTTAAAACTGATGGAACAACAATTCTTGGAGCAGATGATAAAGCGGGGCTCGCTTCTTTAATCGAATTGGTCCATGTTCTGAACGAAACGAACCAACCGCACGGGAAAATTCAATTCGTCATCACGGTCGGCGAAGAATCAGGCTTAGTCGGCGCCATGGTTCTCGATCCTTCGAAGATTGATGCAGATTACGGTTTTGCTTTGGACTCGGACGGTAAAGTCGGAGACATCATTACGGCTGCGCCAACCCAAGCGAAAGTAAATGCCAAAATTTACGGCAAAACCGCGCATGCCGGTGTTGCACCTGAAAAAGGAATCTCGGCTATCACGATTGCAGCAAAAGCGATTGCCAAAATGCCGCTCGGCCGAATCGATGAAGAAACGACGGCGAATATCGGACGCTTCAGCGGTGGTGGTCCATCGACCAACATCGTATGTGATTATGTTGAAATCTTTGCCGAGGCCCGCTCACTCGTTGCACCTAAAATGGAAGCTCAAACAGCGAAAATGAAAGCGGCGTTTGAAGAGGTTGCCGCTGAATTTGGCGGACGTGCCGAAGTCGAAGTTAAAGTCATGTATCCTGGTTTTAAATTTGAAGACGGTGATCAAGTTGTCGAGGTTGCGAAAGCAGCGATTACACAACTCGGTCGGACACCACGTCTCTTGCACTCTGGCGGGGGATCAGATGCGAACGTGATTGCCGGTTTCGGTATTCCGACCGTCAACCTGGCTGTCGGCTATGAAGACATTCATACGACGAATGAAAAAATGCCGATTGAAGAGCTCGTGAAAACAGCAGAATTGTGCGTGACGTTAGTCGATTACATCACAAATAAATGATGACAGACTAAAAAGAGTGTACCGCGACATTGCGGTACACTCTTTGTTCGTTTACGATTAAGTTAATTGAGGACGTTCGACAAATTCCATCGACTCCAGAATGAGTTCCTCGGTACAGAGTAAAGTCGTTGCGATTTCTTGAAGTTGAATCGATTTTCCGTATTGTTGCCGATAGTTCTCGTTTAATAAACGAGCGGCTTGTACGACACGTGCATAAGTCCGTTCGATTTTGGTCATGGAAAAACCACCTTTCGAATCAGTATAGGCCCATTTTAACATGCTTCGGACCGAGAAAGGTGTATTTTATGTATGAAAAATGCTAATTTTACGAAAAGGGGAAAAAGATGGAATTTTATTTTTTAGGGACTGGTGCAGGAATGCCGTCAAAACAACGGAATGTGTCTGCGATTGCGCTCTTGCATCCGAAAATGACCTGGTTGTTTGATTGTGGAGAAGCGACACAACACCAAATGTTGCATAGTCCGATTAAACCGCGGAAAGTCAGTACGATTTTCATTACACATCTGCATGGAGATCATATTTTCGGTCTTCCCGGCTTCATCAGTACACGGGCTGCACTCGAAGGAACGACGTTATTGACGATTTTCGGTCCGAAAGGAATCAAGGAATGGCTCGAGGCAACTTTGCGTATCACAGGTACGTACTTACGTTATCCGCTTGATGTCATTGAAGTCGAAGCCGGTCAGACCTATGAGCAGGAAGGATTTCGAATTTACGTCGAAGCGTTGGAACACCGCTTTTTGGCGTATGGTTACCGGATTGAAGGGCAGGAAGAAAAGGGGACCTTACGCGTCGAAGCGCTGAAACAACTGGGTATTCCTTCAGGACCACTCTATCGACAAATCAAACAGGAGAAAACGTTTGTTTTCGAGGGGACTGAATACCGGTCGACTGATTTTCTCGGAGAACCGAAGCCGGGTATTAAGTTGGCGGTATTAGGAGATACAGTGCCGTGTGACGGAAGCATTCGATTGGCGCAAGAAGTCGATGTTCTTGTCCACGAGGCGACATTTGCCGATTCTGAACAAGACCATGCAGGACGATTCGGTCATTCGACAGCCAGACAAGCTGCTGAAATCGCTTTGAAAGCAGGGGCGAAGAAACTGTTGTTAACGCATATATCTGCGCGGTATGTCGATCAAGAACAACGGTTGGAAGCGGAGGCACGGGAAGTATTTGAAGAGTCATACCTCATGACGGATCATCAATCTGTCGTGATTAAGGGGTAAAAACAACATGGACTTTCTCATCCAATGGTCATTGTTTCTGTTAGCCAGTATCATTCTTGGTTTCTTTTTAGAAAGACGGACCGAAAAGGAACAATATCTTTATCTGAAATTTGTTTTTTATGCATGTTTAGGAGCAGTATCGTTCCCTGTTTATGATATTCAATTACCGCTTGGAATTATCTTATTCCTGATTGTTCTGCATCCGAAAAAAAATTCACGGTACAAACGTTATATGGCCTTATTCGGTTTTCTTTTTTTTCTGCTTCAGCTTTTCCTGGGACCGTTCGATACGTTTACGCTCCGGGAAGAGACGCAACAAATGGGGCAGGTCACGATTACGGACGAATCGTTTGATACGCTGATGACCCACATCGACCGGCGGATCGGAGACGACTCTCTACGATTGGAACAAAGTCAATTGTTGTTTGACCAAGGGGGCAACTTGCGGAATGCGACATTTGAGTTGATTGCGAAAAGTCCGAAGCGGTTCATCCGGTACGAAGTGACCTATCAGGAGGTGACCGGTATATTAACGTACCGTCCCCGCGAAGAAGTATTGACCCGTTCATTAGAGTCGTACTATCAAAAATTGATTGATGCCTCGACTTCGTTTCAAACGTTAAAGACGTTATCTATCAAACAGATTCTTCATGAATCGAAGACTCCGTATGTTGAGATGGATTTGGATGGTTTGTACGAAACGTTCAGTTTGCAGGATGCCACGGTTCTGTTGATTAACGATCAAGGCGAATTGATTCCGTATGTCAATACGGGAGATGATGTGTTAGCGAATGCGATTCGATTGACATATCTTCGTTCTGACGGTCAATCGTTACGGGAGAAAACCATACTTTTATACAATTACAGTTTTGAGACCTCAAGACGAAAAGGAGTCGTACGATGAAAAAATGGATATTGATGGGGCTAGTCCTCCTTCTTTCAGGATGTACGGAACAACCGACAGATCAAGCTGCTGAACCAAAGACGTGTGAACGTTCGGTCGAAGTATCGGTCGTTAATCATGCGAATGATAAGACATTATATGAAAAAGACATGTGTCTCAAGGAATCAGAGACGGCGCTTGATGCGTTAGAAGAAACAGATCTTCCAGTCGTCAAAACCGGCAAGGGTGAAATGGCCTACGTGACGGCTGTCGACGGAATTCGTGAAAAATCAGCCGGAGCGAGTAGTGGCTGGGTGTTCGGCGTCAATAACAAACCGGCACAAGTCGGGGCAGGGGCGTATCAATTAAAAGACGGTGACCGTCTGGAATGGCGATTTGAAAAAGATGCAATGGCTTATTTTCAGTAAGGCCGAACGGGAGCGACTTCATCCACTGAATGTCGCTCTTTTTGTAGTGGCGATGTTATCGGTCCCGTTTTTTTTGCAGACACATGTAAGCATCCTTGTTGTCTTGACCGGACATGTTCTATTCTTTACATGGATCCGGCAATGGCATGTCCTGTGTTACTTAACCTTACCCTTGATTTATATCGGAATGATGTATGCTCCTCTGCTCGTCGGTGCTTCCGTTGATCCATACGGAATTTGGTTGACCGGTCTGACGGTGGCGTTATTCGTGACATCCAGTCAACTGACCTTCACCCTGATCCGACTTGACCAAATGGGACCGTTATTCCGGGTTTTACCGCGCCTGACCCGTTTGACGGGAATGGTTTTGGCAATCTTACCTTCATTGCTCCGGACGTGGCCGGAAGTAAAAATGAGCCATACCAAACAACCGCTGGCAGAAAAGATGGAACGTGTGGCACTGTACCACCTGTTGCCCGTCGAAGCGGTCCCCAGTCGGTTACGGCGTTTGACGCGTTCTGATTGGATGATCGGAATTTTAATTACAGGAATGTATCTTGCCTTTTGGTCTCCTGTAGCAGTAGAAGCCGCTTTAGTGTTACCCGGACTATTGATGTTCTCGAAAGGAGGAATACGCGATGCCTACCATCATTACCGAAGAAGCAGGATCACGTAAGCGGCTGGAACAACTGGCTCATGCGGCCGGAACAGAAGTGATTCAACCGGATCGCCTGCTGCATGGTCGTGTCCGCGATATGTTGGCGACAACCAGTCTGTTCGTCGCTGGAGAACTGGCGACGTTACTCGGCTTAGAGGCCTTTTTTGATCGCGAGACAAGTGAATTATCCTCGGGGGAACAGCAACTGGTCTCGCTCGGCTACACCTTGTCCGGTTTACCGGAAAAAATCTTCCTGGCAGAGCCGTTTTTATTTTTAGATCAAGTTCGTAAAAACCGGCTGATGCTGTTGTTTGAGGAAATCGAGCGCCGTTTTACCTGCCATATCACCTATTCCGTCATCCAACAACAGCCGCTCGAAAAGCTGAAAGGGACGGAATCGGTCAAAGGAAAGGTTATCGACGAGATGTTACGCATCCGGCACCGCTATCCGTTACAAGAAAAGTATGCCTTGTCGATTGAACGAATATCCTTTCATCTGGGGGAACGGGTGGCGCTGATCGGAGCCAACGGAAGCGGAAAATCAACGTTGCTCCGTCTGTTACTCGGTGTGGAACGGCCGCTGTACGGAAAGGTCAGGCGGACCGGCGAAAAATGTTATGTTCCGGCACATCCGGCGCTTGCACCTGTCCTCGACAAGCCGGCCGCTACGTTTTCCGAGCAAAAACAACAATTGATGGAACGGCTCTCCTGGAAGGAAGAAGCCTGTTATTTTGATGAACCGACAGCCGGATTAACCGATCGGCAACGGTCTGCGTTCATTCAAAACATGCTTGATCATCCGGATCAATTGATTGTACTCGCTACGCACGATCCTGACTTAATTTTTTATGCAACCCGAGTCGTCTATCTGGTTCAGGGGGAAATTGCTTTTGACGGTCCAACTTCTACTTTCATCGAGCAAAGCAGGTTATACGAATGGAACTGATCGGAGCGGCAGTCCTCATCATCAGTGTAATTGTTTTATATTTTGAAAAGCGTCCGATGTCAGAGGCGATGCTTCGGTTCATTGCGCTGGTCACAGCGGCAGCGATTGCCGGACGGCTGATTTTTGCAAGCATTCCGAACGTCCAGCCGGCGACGGCACTGGTCCTTTTGGTCGCTGCCTGTGTAGGACCGTTCACCGGGGCGGTTGTCGGGATGCTTGTAGTCGTATTGACGAGTTTATTTTTAGGAAGTGGTCCTTTCGTATTATTTCAAATCATTGCCTATACGGTCATCAGTCTTCTCTGTATGTTACCAGGCATGCAGACGCGGTGGATTCTAACGGCTTATGGACTGGCGGCAGGTTTTTTATATGGATGGATCAGCAATTTGGGTTTTTTGATCTTTACGGATTTTTCGCGGGAAGCGTTTTTTACACTCCTTTTGACAGGCGGTTTTTTTGATTTGTTGCACGGTGTTTCGAACGCTGTTTTCATCTGGTTGCTGTATCCGATTTTTTTACGGATTCTGCATTCGTTTGCTGGAAAACAGGGTACATGATAAGTAATCCCATTCGATTGGAGTGAAGCGTGATGCTGAGTTCGCCGCTGTCCATAACGTATCTCGTCGGGTTGTTACTTATTGCTGGTTTGGGTCTGGCATTTGGGAGTATTTTATTGTTGAAGGAAACGATTCGGGGGCGGTATGCAGGGTTTTACTTACTGGCAGCAGCCATTTTCCCCGGAGCGATGCTGATTACATCTGCAGAAGGCGGATTAGTCGGGCATCTCTTTTTTGAAACGGATCTCTTCTTGTCGATTGTCGCCTGGTTATTAGTCCTGTCGAGCGGTTATTTGGTCATGGTGACGGGAGCAGTCACTCTTCGGTATGTATACCGCTACACCTCGATTCCGAAAAATGTTCAAAAATGGATGACGGATCATATGCATCGTCCGAAACCGAACTGAATCAAAAAAGACGTCCGTTCTTTTCCGGTATGGAAAGAAGGGACGTCTTTTTTATATCTGGATCAGTTGGAGACAGCAAATTCTTCAACCGGCGTTTCTTGTTGTTGCTGATCTGGATTTTGAATGCGTCCCGTGACTTCCGTCAAAAGGCGGCGCGGCAGGAATTTCGCAAATGTCACCATGGCGCGGTTGCTCGCTCCCGGTACGACAACCCGTTTGCCTTTTAACGTTCCCCGGTATCCGGCAAAGGCGACGAGATGAGACGGCATACTTTTGAAAGGTAACGTAATCTGTGCACGGTCAAAGAAGTTCGTATCGGTCGGTCCCGGGCAAAGGCAGGTGACCGTCACGCCCGAACCGTCCAGTTCGGCAGCGAGTGCTTCGGACAGCGATAGGACATACGCTTTTGTCGCGTAATAGACACTCATGTAAGGTCCCGGCATGAAGGCGGCAACAGAGGCCACATTCAAGATCCGCCCGAATCCGCGGTCAAGCATTCCCGGTACCAACCGTTTCGTCAGCTCTGTCAAGGCGACGACGTTGACGTGGATTGAATTTAAATCTTCGGACGGATCGATTTCTGCAAAGCGGCCGGATGTCGCAAAACCGGCGTTGTTGAACAACAGATCGACCGTCAGTTCATGTTCGTCGAGGAAACTGAGGATCCGCGAGACACTGTCCGGTTTTGAAAGGTCGGCTGCGAATGTATAAGCCTTAATTTGGTAACGTTTTTCAAGGACATGCTTGAGCTCCGTCAGTTTCTTTTCATTGCGGGCAATCAACACGCAATCAAACCCGTCGCGTGCCGCCAAAACAGCCAAATCGAGACCGATTCCACCGGAAGCACCTGTAATCAAAGCGGTTTTTCGTAACATATCATACTCCTCCATTCAATTGATGACTCATTCTCTAATCTTTATCATTCCCTATTGTTCCCTTGATTCCTGCTCGATAAGCATCTCCTTTTAGAAGTCCGCCGATTCAAGGTATGATAAAGAAAGGATACACCTAAAGAAAGTGAGCTGAGTCTCTTGAGGAAAAATGTCACGATTGCTTTGTTATTAGCTACATTTTTAGCGGCGATTGAAGGTACGATCGTTGCGACGGCAACACCGGTCATGGCAAGTGAGTTAAACGGCGCAAAACTCGTCAGCTGGATTTTCGCCGGTTTCTTACTGTTCATGGCTGTCTCAACACCGATTTACGGAAAGATGGCAGACTTGTACGGAAGAAAACGTGTCCTGTTGTTCGGAATCGGAGTCTTCACGGTCGCGTCGCTCGCCTGTGGATTGGCGCAATCGATGGAAATGCTGATTCTGTTCCGTGCCGCGCAAGGGATTGGAGCGGGAGCCGTCTTGCCGATTGCGATGACGATCATCGGGGATTTATATACATACGAGGAACGCGGAAAAATTCAAGGCGTTTTAAGTGCGGTTTGGGGAATCTCGGGTGTCGCCGGTCCGCTCGTCGGTGGTTTTTTAGTCGAGACGTTATCGTGGCGTTACATCTTTTTATTGAATGTACCATTTGCTCTGATTTCATTCATCATGATCGTTTTGTTTTATAAAGAAAATGTCACCGAGACGTCACGGAAGATTGATTACCGGGGAGCCATTTTATTTGCGACTGGCATGAGCGCATTACTGTACGGATTATTATCGGGAAGTGAATCCGAATCATTTGCCGAGCCACTGATTTTAATCAGTTTTGCCGTCAGTGTGGTCCTGTTGTTCTGGTTTTACCGGGTCGAGAAAAAAGCGGCGGATCCGCTGTTGCCACCGGCGGTCATCCGGCATCCGGTCATTCTCGTCATCAATTTGGCGGTCTTCTTTTCTGCCTGGGTACTCGTCTCGATGTCGGCCTACATCCCGATTTTCGCGCAAGGCGTGCTCGGGAAAAGTCCGACGGAAGCCGGCTTTATGCTGATGCCGCTGTCGTTGTTTTGGACACTGACTGCCATCATCGGCGGACGCACGATCGGAATTGCCTCGCCGCGCTACCGGACGATGACCGGAATGGGGTTACTCGTCATCGGGATGGCGATTTTAATCGGAATCGGCCGGGAATCGAGTGATGTCTTTATCTATCTTGCCGTTTCGTTGATCGGAATCGGTTTTGGACTGGCACAACCCGTCTTTATGGTCGTCCTGCAGACTTCGGTCGACTGGTCGCTCCGCGGATCAGCGACTGCCGTCAACTCGTTTTTGAGTACGACCGGACAAACGCTTGGTGTGGCGATCTTCGGGACCTTGTTTAATATGTCGATCATCCAGGCATTTTCCGACTCGAAGCTGCTTTCCGGCTACTCGATTGATCCGTTTTTTCAGTCGGGTACGGCATCCCGTTACGGAGCGGACGTTCAATCGGCCGCGGAACAGGCACTCGCAAACGGACTGCATCTCGTCTTCATCGGGGGCCTCGTCTGTGCCATTCTGGCCTTTTTCATGACCTTCCGACTGCCGAAAGTCCGTCCGGAAGATCCGACCAATTAAAAAATACCAGTCAGACAATCTTCTAACGGAAGATGGCTGACTGGTATTTATTTTTTATTCCGCAGTCGTCGCGGCATTTTGTTTGGCAAATTGTTCCCGGATATCACGTTCATTCCGACGGAGGAACAGACCGATTCCGACGAGCAGTAAGGCAGCACCGGTGATTTGAATCCACGTCAATGATTCCTGGAACAGGAAGTATCCGAAAATCATTCCCCAAACGGCTTCCCCGAGAATCGTGATGCTGACGATGCTGGCGCTGACACGTGACAAGGCCCAGTTGAATAAGTTATGGCCGAGCAGTGTCGGGAAAACAGCGAGTAAAATATAGATTTTCCAATCGGTTTGGAATGAACCGACTAGATTGACCGATTGAATGAGCGAAAACAGTAACAGAACGACGGAAGATACGGCATAGACGCCGAATGAATACGTATTCGTCGAGACACTTGTCCGGACGTGCTGACCGAGCAGCCAGTAACCGGCGACAAGAATCGTCGCAAGCAGGGCGAGTCCGTCTCCGATCAGTGCTCTTGGACCAACCGCGATGTCACCATAAGCGACAAGTCCGCCGCCGATTAAAGCGACACCGACGAAAAAGAGAGCTTTCCTCGACGGATGCTGTTTGAAGAAAACGGCATTGCCGATTAAAACGAAAATCGGACTCGCGGTTACGAAGAGCGTCGAGCTGGCAACTGTCGTATAATCAAGGGACAGGAACCACAGCCAAAAATGACCGGCTAAGAGAATTCCGCTTAATATCATATGTCGGATAGTCGTTGAACTGAGACTAAGTAATTCTTTCAGGTGAATCAATGGTAACAGCAACAGTGTCGAAAACAACATTCTGTAAAAAGCAACCGCTTCAATCGGGGTTTCGGCCCATTTAACAAAAATTGCAGATGTCGAGATAAAAAAGAGTGCCATGAATAAAGTGAAATAGGGCATGTTAACCTCCGCGTGTCTGAAGTAAGGAAATGAGGGTGAACCAATGCAATTAATCATTGCGGAAAAACCAAAACAAGCTGAAAAACTCGCAGCGCCGTATCCATCGGTCAAACGGGACGGATATATCGAAATCAAACCGTGTGACCGGTTTCCGGCCGGGGCAAAGCTCGCTTATGCCGTCGGTCATTTATGTGAACTCCAGGAACCGGCCCATTACGATGCCAAATGGAAACGATGGAACTATGACCATCTCCCGATCATTCCGGAACGGTTCGACTACCGGTTGTCCCGGGGAAAAAGCAAAACCTTTCAAGTCATCAAGAAGTTACTGAACGAACGGACGACGACTTCCATCATTATAGCATCGGATGCCGAGCGAGAGGGAGAGGCAATCGTCCGATTGATTCTCCGATTGGCCAATAACGCAAAACCGATTCAGCGCCTTTGGATTTCAAGTCTGACCCCCCAGGCCGTCGATCACGGTTTCGCGAATCTGCTCGACGGCAAAGAAACCGA
Source organism: Exiguobacterium artemiae (assembly GCF_033342815.1). Classification (GTDB taxonomy): domain Bacteria; phylum Bacillota; class Bacilli; order Exiguobacteriales; family Exiguobacteriaceae; genus Exiguobacterium_A; species Exiguobacterium_A artemiae_A. Next base: position 52,642 of record NZ_JAWPEN010000006.1, on the reverse strand, counting down.
AAATCTGTTTCATGAGGCGATGAGCCGCGCCTGTGCCGACTGGTTAATCGGGATGAATGCTTCTCGGGCCTATACGACGTTGCTCAAGAAAAAAGGCATCGCTGACGTCTTTTCACTAGGACGGGTTCAGACGCCGACATTGTCGTTGATCGTCGAACGGGAAAAACAGATTGAGAACTTCCGTCCGGAAACGTTTTTTGAAGTCGAGGCCGACTTTACACGGTATACCGGAAAATACATCAATCTGAAAAAACAAACGAAGATTACGGAACGAAGCCTCGCCGAAGCGATCGTTGCCCGAACAACAGGAACCGGTACCGTCGCAGCGGTCGAGAAGACGGAACAAGTCGAAAAACCGCCGTTCTGGTTCAGTTTATCGCTCTTGCAAACGGAAGCCAGTCGCCGTTTCGGACTCGGGGCAAAGGAAACACTCGATATTGCGCAAAAACTCTATATCCGGGGCTGGATCAGTTATCCGCGGACGGATTCGTCCTTCGTCTCAAAAGACGAGGCGAGCCAGTTTCCAGCAATTTTAAAACGGCTTCTGAAACAGCCGGAGTATACCGAACTGACGGACCTTGTGGCGAACAATTTGACGAATAATAAACGGTACGTCAATTCCGCGAAGGTCAGTGATCACTATGCCATCATCCCGACGGAAGAAGCGGGTGCCGTCGCGAAACTGTCCGGACGTGATGCGCAAGTCTATGATTTGATTGTCCGCCGTTTCCTGGCGGCGTTTGCGCCGGATGCCCGGTCGGAAAAAACGGAAATCATTACGGAACGGGAACAGGACCGTTTCCTGACGAAAGGCAGCCGGTCGCTCGAACTCGGCTTCAAGAAAGTCTTGAAAATCGAAGCGAAAGAGCAGGAACTTCCGGCAGTGGAAGTCGGTCAGCCGGTACCGATCAAAGGAGCGAAGCTGCTCGAGAAACAGACGGAACCGCCGAAACGCTATACGGAAGGAACGTTGATTCTCGGGATGAAGACGGCCGGGAAAGTGCTCGAAAATGAACTGCAAGCCATCATGAAGGAAATCGAGGGCCTAGGAACAGAAGCGACACGTGCCGGCATCATCGACGGACTGAAACGCCGGGAATACATTCAAGTGAAGAAAAAAGAACTCCATCCGACAGCAAAGGGGCGGATTTTGATTGAAGCCGTCAGCGGCAGTATCCTTGCTTCTCCAGAGATGACAGCGAAGTGGGAAAGCCGGCTCGACCAAATCGGTAAAGGGGAAGCATCCGCGGCTCAATTTGTCGATCAAGCGAAGAAGCTGTCCCAGCATTTAGTCCAGGATGCAAAAACACGGGTCGAACAACTCGAAGTCGATCCGACTCAGGTACCGGCCAAACGGGCGCGCGGCGCTACGAACCGGCCGGTCGGCATCTGTCCCGTCTGTCAGGCGGAGTTGCTTGATCGGGGTAAGTTTTACGGGTGCAGTGCCTATCAGAAAAACAATTGCGGCTTTACCCTGCCGAAAACGATTCTCGGGGCACGCCTGACACAAACCGAGCTGAAAAAAATGCTTGCGAATGGAAAAACAAAACCGCTTGAGATGAAAAAAAACGGCCGGACCTTCCAGGCGATGCTGTACTTGGAACAACACCAATTGAAATTTGAGTTCGTGAAGGGAGAAGCTTGATGCATTACGATTTGATGGGAAATAAGACCTTTATACCGATGTTCGAACAATTTTTAAAAGAAGGAACCAAACTGACAGTCTGGTTCCCGAACGAAGTGACGATCGGACAGGCCGACGCCCTGATTGAAGAAGCGGAAGAATTATTCGGGGTGACGGCCGAAGTCATCGATGATCCCCAATCGTTCGGAAAAGCATTGCTGTTGCCGTATTTAACGGAGCGGGAAACCCGGGAAGACGATTTCGTCCGCTATGAAACCGTCATGACGGAAGAGGTGAAAGCAGTCTTGCGGGAACTGACCTTACCGATGATGACGGACGGTGATTTCGCCGTCCTGTATTCTTATCAGATCGATGTTCCGAACGGGTACCTGTTCGTTGAAGACTGGTTTAATGCGGAAGTTTCCTTAGAAACTTAACAAAAAACGGAAACCCTCCTTGTTCGTGTTGCGTAAGAGTAACTATCACACGAAACGAGGAGGGTTTTTATGTCGTTATCAGTAATCGCTTCATCGCTTAACAGTAACCGACTGTTGCTGTATGTCGAAGGTGACGGTTTTTTTTCCGGAATGCCGGTTTTTATGATGATCTTTTTTGGAATCATCGTATGTGTTTTCGTAATCGGTCTGTTTTCGATGATGACACAGGGAGCATCGACACACAGTCTGACGAAGTCGCTCCGGCATCATGCTTCGGAACTCGTGACACCGTCAGAGGAAAGTGCACAGCGGTATCTGGATTATCTCCGCTCCTTGTCATCGTTTCCGGTCGAAAAGACGAATCTCGAACCGATTCGTTTGGCGAAAGGAATTTTATCGTTGATTCAACAGACGGATCAGGTACAGGAGGCAACGAAAAAAGACATCGCGGCCCAATATGCGCGACTCGGTGTGTTGATGGGGGATCCGCTCGCGGATGAAGAACCTGTTCGCCGTCATTCGGGTATGCATCACCATGACCATCATCAGATGCACGTGAACCAACAAAACACGGATCATTCCAGTCATTCTAATCTTTAAATAGCTGTCCGTTCCGTCTACCGGAGCGGACTTTTTTTGGTTAAAATCCCCAAATCATCTTCGAATCCTCCTGTTTTGTGACATCTGTTTGTAACATACAAGCGTTTAGATTAAAGTTAGATGAAAAGTGGTCTTTTTTGAGCATATTTAGTGGTTTTGCTTCAAAAAGCTTTAGAATAAGACTTAGAAACAATCAATTTAAGTTTTTACAGTAGAGGGGGATGAATAGATGAAGTCATGGCTTAATCGAACGATTGGACGCCAAATCATGTCTGCCTTCTATATGATTATATTGACACTCGTGCTGACCTCAGCCGGCGTTTATTTTTATACGAAAAGTCAGGTTCAGACATCACGTCAGGAACTGCTGACATTAAACGATCATCGGACACGTGCGACGAACTTATATGAATCATGGCAAAGTCTTCAGTATGAAATGCGCGGATTCGTCTTATTAGGTGATGAAGCAATGCTCGAAGAAATTGAACGTAAAAAGGATAATATCAATCAACAAACTACGTGGTTTGAGAAAAATGCCCGTTTTAAAGAAGAAAAGCAGTATGCAACAGACGCCCGATCGCTGTATACGGCGTACACACAACGTGTCATGCCGAGTCTGACGAACTATGTTGCTGCCAAAAAAGACGGGGATGTGACGGAACCGTTCCTGCAGATGGCAACGCTCGGGAAAGTCACGAAAGCGCCTACACTTGATCCGAAACGGAAGTTCAACATCAAGACGAAAAGTGCGGCTGATATGAGCTCAAGTATCGTCGACATGGAGACCGTCTTTACGAAGTACCGCAATTCCTTAAACAAACAAGAGCTCGCGGCGCAAGAAAAGCTCGGAAAACAGGTGAACGCTTCACAGGTACTCGGATTCATTAATCTTGCTGTCCTGTTGCTGATTATTGTGCTGCTGGTTCGTCCATTTGTCTTGCGTTTGACCAAACAGTTACGTCAGTTGAACCGGGAAAGCAGCCGTCTCGCACGAGGCGAGGACGCGACGCCAATCCAGGTCGTAAACGCCCGGGATGAAATCGGCGAACTGACGACGACCTTTAATCAGATGGCAGCATCGATTTCTGCCCAAAAGATGCAACTCGTTTCAAGTAACGATGAGTTGCAGAGTCAGCAGGAAGAACTGGTGGCCCAGCAGGAAGAGCTGCAGATGCAACAAGAGGAACTGGAAGAAGCGCTCGATATTACGTTGCGAAATGAAACGCATTTGCGGTACCGCAATGAGTTGACGGAAACGCTCGCTTCTCGTGAAACGCTGACCGCGTATCCGGCCATCATTGAAAAGTTGATTACGATTACAGATGCCGAGCTCGGTGCGATTGTCTTCCTTGACGACGACCGCTATACGGATATCGTGTCGTACGGCATGACACCGGATCAGCAACATCAGTTGTTACACTCTTCGATTTCATTACTGGAACGGGCACGGATGCACAAGCATGCCGTCCGTTCGACGAAACAAGTGACGAGTGATCATCCGTTGCCATATCCATACAGCATGTATGAAACGGTCGTTCCGGTCATGGATCCGTCGACCAATACGATGATTGCCAGTATTTATCTGGTCCGTTATCGGGATCAGTTTAATGAAGATCAAACGGAAGAAATCTGGTCATTTTCGCGCCAATTGGCTTTATCTTTGCTCCGGATGCGGGTCTTTGATGAAATCGAGCGGGAACGCGAGAAAACATCGAAACTGTTGCATTCGATCCGTGAAGCGGTCATTTACATCGAAGATGACAAGATTTTTGCCAATAAACCATTACTGGCCTTATTCCATCATCCGTCCCATGATCAATTTAACGAGGGATTGATGACACTTGATGTCAAAATCGAAGAGTTGGCTGTCCAGGTCGACCAGCACGAGGCGTTTCTTGAATATATGAGCCGGGTCTGCCGTCATGATATTCCGACCGAAGGCTTGTCTTTATCCTTAAACAAAGAGGAACGGTTCGTTCAAGTGTACGCGGAAGGCATTCAATACGGCGGTCGTTTCCGGGGAACGATGCTTGTCCTGCGGGACGTGACGATTGAAACCGGTATCGACCGGATGAAGTCCGAGTTTGTTTCGACAGTATCCCATGAGTTGCGGACGCCGCTTGCCTCAATCTTTGGTTATACCGAGTTGATGCTCGCAAAAGACTTGCCTGTCGATCGTCAGCAACGGTACTTGACGACGATTCATTCGGAGACGCAACGTCTGACGAGTCTCGTCAATGATTTTCTTGATGTTCAGCGTATGGAATCGAGTCAGCAACAGTATCAGTTCGTGAAACTCGATCTTCGGAACTTGATTCAGGAAGTTGCCGAATTCCATGCCGGTTCAACGAATCATCATCAATTGACACTCGAAACCGGCGACCGGCCGCTTCGTTGGATTGAAGCGGACGAACCGAAAATGCGGCAGTTATTCGGGAATTTGATTAACAATGCCATTAAGTATTCACCGGACGGCGGAGAGATTGAGCTTAAGCTGGAAGAGCTGGAGGACCGGTTACGGATCCAAATCATTGATGAAGGAATCGGGATTCCGCAACACGCCTTACCGGAACTGTTCAGTAAGTTTTACCGGGTCGATAATTCCGACAGCCGGAAAATCGGCGGGACCGGTCTTGGTCTTGCGATCTGTCAGGAAATCGTCCGTGCTCACGAGGGTTTGATCCATGTGGAATCAACAGAAGGGAGCGGTTCAATCTTTACGGTGGAATTGCCGTTTGTGCAAGTGAGCTCGCTTGAAACGATTACCGGAACGGAACACGCGAAAGACCATAAAAGATAAGCAGACTGAAACAGCAGCAGACAACGGACTATCCGTTGTCTGCTTTTTGATGTAACCCGATTCGGAAGAAACAGAAACGGGAAAAGTAAAAAACAGGTGACAGAATACCATTCAAAAAGGAGGAATTCACCGTGAAACAGATACGACCACCTTGCTAAGTTCGACTTCGATGGAATATTCGACTGCTGTATCTGATTCGTTGTTTGACCGCATGTCTGCCGGCTTACGTTATTGAGCGGTTGTTTTGGCAACAACGCGGCATGACGGTGCAGGACGTCGTCTATGCTGAAATTGTCTTTGCCCTGACGGTGGTGATGCTAGAAGTCCCATTTGGTTTGTTCGCTGACCGGTTGGGACGGAAAATCAGTCTGCTGACAGGAACCCTATTTGAAACGTTATCGTTTGTAATCTTGCTTCACGCGTACGACCTGTCGTCCTTTTTACTCGCCATGGTGTTAGCCGGAATCGGAAGTGCCGCTGTCAGCGGAGCGGAAGAAGCGTTGATTTACGAAACGATGGAGCAACTGGAGGAAAAGGACCGTTTTGAGAAAACGATTGGTCGGATAAACGCGGCAGACCTTGCAGCAACCGGTAGTGCGGCGCTGATTGGAGCATGGCTTGCGACACTGTATGAGCTGACGATGCATTATTATCTCTCGCTTGGTTGTTTGACGGCGGCTGTTTTTGTCAGTTGCTTGTTGACTGAACCGGACAAATCCGGACAACCGTCAGTTTCTGTTACGTGTTACGACTGGTGTCGGTGGAACCTTGTTCCTTCGTTTATCCGGGTGACGTTACTCAGCATTTCGTTTGGGGTGACAATCACGTTCTTGGATGAGTTTTGGCAATTGTATGTTCAGGATCAAGGCATTTCCGTCTCCTGGTTTGGGATTATCTTGATTGGCTTGATGGTTGCCCAGGGACTCGGTAATCTTTTGCCTAAACCGGACCGTCCGTTCGTTCCGCTCAGCGTTCTTCTGCTTATGTATGGAGGCGGTTTTATCTTGCTCGCTGTGATGGACAGTCGATGGTCCGTCCTTGTCTTAATAGGTCTGTTTTTGATTTACGGATGGTCGGAACCAGTCCTGACGACATGGTTGCAGGGCATATTGACGGATGATGTTCGGGCGACCGGCAGTTCAATGCTGTCGATGCTTGAGAGTGTGGTGACGATCGGAATCGGATTGGGGTTTGGTCAAATCAGTCAAAGTTCAGGTCTTAACGGAGCCTATTTCTCGCTTGGACTTGTCTGTCTGTTGATGGGAACAGGATTGCTGGTATTTCATCAAAAAAGATAGCAACGAACAGATAAAAAAGAAAGGTCTTTTCCAGGTGTGATACCTGAAAAAACCTCTCTTTGGTGTGCTTGTCTTATGAGATGCGCTGTTTCTGCTTGATCGAAACGGCATCATGCAAACGCCGGGCTGCCGGGAACATCAGCAGGGCGACCACGGCCGCAATCCAGTAGACGGTCTCGATGCTCAAACGGTCCGCAAGCAATCCGAACAGCAGACTGCCGAGACAAAAGCTGAGCGTATAGACGGTTTGTTGCATGCTGTAGACATACGGTAAGCGGGCGGCTGGCGTCGCTTCCTGTAAACGGGTAGTCAGCTCAATCGCCCGTAGTTGGTTAGAAGCGCCCTGCAATACACAGGCGACCACGGCAAAGACGACAGACGGTGCAAATGCAAATAAAACGGTGGCTCCAACCGATAACGCCACACTCAGCGTTAACAGGGAAGCAGACTTAGTTCGGCGGAGCATGTAATAACTGCCGCCGATCATGCTGAGCAGGTAAAAGGCATTTAAGATGCCCCACCAGCTGTCAGATACATGGAGATGCGTATCAATATAAACAAGGAATAACGCTGAAATCCAGGCGGTACTGGCAAAGGCGTCGATGCCGAGCAACGTCGTATTCAGCCGGGCCGGTTCAGTCGTCCATGTATAGCGGAAGCTCGACCGGAACGATGGTGTTTCCTGCGTTTCTTCGACAGGATCCGCGAGTTGACGGACCTGATGACGAAACAGACCGGTCCAGAGACTTGCCAAAACAAACAAGCCGAATGAAATCGTCAGGACGAGACCGGGGGAGCCGAGGCTGACAAAAATCGCACCAAGCGGCCACATTACCAGTTGGACAACTTGGTTTGTACCTTGAACCAGACTGTTGGCTTTTTGAAGATTATCCGTGATGCGCGGCAGGAAGGCACTTTCGAGCGGTCGGGCAAATCCGTCGAGAAAGGCAATCCAGACGACGCATCCAAGCAGATAACCGAACGGTAAATCAAGAAATACAATCAGACCGAGGCTGATCGTTTTTAAAAGCTGACTGGATAACAAAAGCGAAGCATGACGGAACCTTCTTGCGAGATCGGCAAAGAAAAATCCGCTGATCGTCATGCCTGCTGTCACGGCAATCGGAAACAGGGCAGCAGTGCTGGCCTGTCCGGTTTCAGCATACAGGGTAGCGATGAGAGCGACGATGTAGAGCGCATCTCCCGCATTTGCTACCCACTGGCTGACCAGTAAAGTTGTAAATCGGTTCATCTATAAAACCTCCACATCGTTCGTATTTAGTTAGTGGGTAGGTAAATAGATGAATTTACATCGTTCAGCCTCATTTCGCGTTTTTTTTGATTGTATAAGGAAAAAAATGGATTGTCAATGGAGTCGGGAAAATGAGGTCAATGAACTCAGACCGGGCGTTGTTTTTTGAGCGCCCGCATGTTGAGGGCGACGAATAACACAACAAATCCCGCCAGCACGACGAGGTCGACCCAAATGTCCTGCAACCCGTAGCCCCGAGTCATGATATTTTGCAAGGCGTGCGCAGCATAAGTCAACGGCATTAACCGGTTGATGACTTCCACCCAAAGCGGCGCATCACTCAAATCAAACAGTCCGCTGAAAAAGATCTGAGGTACGATTGCTAAAGGGATGAACTGAATCAGTTGAAATTCCGTCCGGGAAAAACTCGACAGCAGTAAGCCGAGTGACAAGGCGACACTTGCCGTCAGAAGATTGACGAACAAAAGCAGGAAGTAGTTCCCCTGTTGCGTCACGTCAAGTACGTTGACGATGAACAGTTGGATGAGAATCGTTTGAATCGTGACGAATAAAAAGAAACCGACGAAATAACCGAAGACAATGCTCGACCGTTTGAGCGGAGTCGCAAGTGTCCGTTCCAGTGTGCCGCTCGACCGTTCCCGTAAAAAGCTGACACCGGCAATGATGAAAACGAATAAGAAGATAAAAAAGCCCATTAAGGCAGGAGCGATTTGGTCAAACAATTCAGCGTCCGGATTGCCGTATAAAAACTGGATGTCGGGTTTAGTGACGGCCGGTGCGACAGGTTGCGGTGTTTCAAACGTTTGATTCGTCAATTGAGTCAGCTGTTGCTGTAACTGTTTAACGGCTGCCGTAAGTTTCGTATTGGCAACAGACGCTTGTTGTCCCTGGATTGTAATCAATGTCTCCCGGATGACTTGAAGCGCCGCTGCATTTTTTGAAATATCGCCGCCTTCAATCAAAACTTGCGGCTGATTCTGTTGAAAGGTGATCAGGGCGTCGATTTCGCGATCCTTCATGGCAGTGACACCGGCTGTTTTGTCTTTAAAGGTGCGGGTATCGGTTTTTGTTTTTAACGTATCTTGAAAGGCTGTCGGCAGATCGACCGTACCGATCGTCACATCATCCGAGCTCGAGCCGAGAATCGTTGACAGTAAGAACAGGACAAACAGCGGAGCGAGAAACATCATCGCAATCGTCCGTTTATCCCGAAAAATTTGTGAAATGACACGTTCCGCTACCGTCAGAGTTTGCATCAGACTCGCTCCTTTTGAATGAAAGCTTCATCGATGGAACCAAAGCGTTGAATCAGATCGTCCGGTGTACCGGCTTCGATCAGGCGACCGTGCTGAATTAATAACAGACGATCGCAACGCTCGGCTTCATCCATGACGTGTGTCGTGACGAGTACCGTCACACCGGATTGACGCAGTTGTTCAAATTCATGCCAAAATGTTTTTTTTAGGGCGGGGTCAATCCCGACCGTCGGCTCATCGAGCAGTAAAAGACTCGGTTCATGAATCAAAGCGATGGCAAGACTGAGCCGCCGCTTCATTCCGCCGGAAAACTGATGGATCGGACGATCGGCATCTTTTTTTAAGTCGACGAATTCAAGGACGGTTTCGATCCGGGCCCGAAGCCGTGCTTTTTTCAAACCGTATAATTTTCCGAAGTATTTGAGGTTCCCCCGTGCCGTCAAGTCTTCATAGAGCGCATCAGATTGTGCCATATAACCGATTTTCTCAGCTTGTGCGAGCGAGGGTTGTCGTGTTCCAAGAACAGTAATCGTCCCGGTCGTCGGTTGCTGCAGACCGATCAAGGACTTGATTAAAGTCGTTTTGCCGGAACCGCTTGGTCCGATCAATCCGACGATTTCACCACGACCGATTGAAAACTGGACATCGGTCAAGACCGTTCGTTTTCCGAATGTTTGTGAGTAATGGGTCACGTCAATCATGCCATCACATCCCTTCTACTTCTTTATACCCGCTTCGCTGCTTGACGATGAAGGATCCATCTGTTTTTTTTCAGAACGTGGCCGGTCCCACAGTAAACGCACCGTGACATACAAATAGACGGCAGAGATGATGTAAAACAGACTGCCGATCGTTAAAAAGTCAATCAGATAACCGGCAGCAATGATGCCAAGTGCCGACCATAAAGACGTCTTGAAATGATAGCGGCCGATTGCCCGGCCGACCGTCGTCAAGGCAAGTTCCTGCCGGGCGAGAATGGTTTTTTCCGTGTTCTTTTGCAATGCCCCGAGTATTCCCATAATGATTTGAATCAGGTAGACATGACTGATGGAGGTCACGATCGGAACATACAGTAAAATCAGCGCCATCCCGAACGTGTGGGTGACAAGCAATGATCGGTCCCCGAACCGGTCACTCAACCGACCGATTCCGAGATAAGCGAATGCTGACGTCAGCGTGAAGAGACCGTAGGCCAGACCAAACTGGGCATAGGAATCGCCAATTTGCCGGACAAGCAATAAATAAAATGGAAAAATGATACTGCTGCTCATTAAAATCATGCTTTGAATACGAACAAAAAGTGGATAGTTCATCATTGTCTCCTTACTTCAAATAGTCGAGATAAAATTGGTTCATGAAAAGTCCAGCGGGATCCTGCCTTTGTTTCGCGGCTTTGAAAGCAGCAGCATGTGGATACGCGTCATGGAACTGCCTGCGTGTCGCGAACGGGTAGTACGGCAAATAGTAACTGCCCTGATGTTCGAGTGTCGCATCAATCAACTTTTGAACAATCCGTTTCGTTTCTTTAATCGATACCGGATCCGTTTCCGTATTGATCAACCAGACGAGGGCAAACATATCCTGTTTCGCATAGGATAAGGCAGCTGTCTCATCCTGCTCGACATACCGGATCGTGATATTCAAGACATTCAGTTCATGGGCTGTCAAAATCGACCGCAGTTGATCGACGTAGGAAACAAACGAATCGACCGGCACGAAATATTCCTGGAGTAATTCGGTCCGACCTGGACTGGTATACTCCATGAACGCACTGTCGGACCGCATGACATTGTTACGGGATTCGAACGTGCCGCTCTTCTTCAGGAAATACGATTTTTGGAAGGACCACAACTTATTTTTGCCGAAGTCACTGTACCGGGAGAGACCGAGTAACGCTTTCGGCAGGGCAATGATTGTTTCCTGCTTAAGCGGTTCCTCTTCAATCGGAACCGTTCGTTCGGCTTTATGATAATTCGTCACATACATCTCTTTGAAAAACCCGTCCGGTGCAACGGAAATGCGTCCGATGTGCATGCGGACGTCATCATTACCGAGGACGTGCCGCCGGAAGTAGGCCGGATAATCCTGATAATCTAAGCCGATAGTCTGCTCGGCGTACCATTCGTCGTTTGTCAGCTTTAATGTAACGTCCAAAATGATACCGAACAGACCGTACCCGCCAGGAACGAGCCGGAACAAATCAGCATGTTCGTTTCGGCTGACATGGACGACGGTACCGTCCGCTTGTAACAGCCGGAAGGAATCGACGGTATCGAGTAGGGAACCGTAGCGGATATCCCGGCCATGAACATTGACGCTGAGGGCACCGCCGACCGTAAAGATGTTTTGGGATTGCATGACCTGAACCGCCAGTCCATCCGGCTGAATCCGGTCCTGAATTTCGGCCCAGGTGATTCCGCTTTGGACTGTAATCCGGTGCTTGTCCGGCGTATATTCCAAAATTCGGTCGTAATCCGTCATATCGAGAACTGTTGTATCCGGCAGATAGGTTTGTCCGCCCTGGCTGTGTTGCATACCGGCGACAGAAACGGTTTCCTGCCGCTGTTTTGCTTGTGCAACCCAGGACTTGAGATCGTTCGTCGATGTTGCCGAACGAATCTGTTTGACACGGGTCGGGAGTAACTTCGACTGGTCGGAACTAGTCAGGACCGGATGTTGATAAGTCCAAAGTGAAAAACTAAAAACCGTCATATACACTACCATGACGGTACCAACAGCTATTCGTTTCATTGTTTATAGGTCGGCGGAGGCCCGTGGCTTCAGTCATGGGAGGAGCCGACCTCCACCTCCTTCTGGTTGGATGTCGACGAGCCATGTCGTCGCTCTTTCAAGTAGTGTCAGTTTCTTATGCGAAGCGCATTTATGAACACGGACTCCTTGTAGCGTCCTAAGATCGAAATAGCCGGTCTTACGTCTTCCGAAAACGAAACACGTCTGTCCCTCGTAGTGTACCTTGTCGAACAGTTGATAGCCGTGGACAAAACGCTCCGCTTTGTTCGCCTTTCTCTTACCCTTTTTACCAATGGTCATCTTATGCAGTTGACGGTTGTTCGCGCGTACCTGTCGGAAAAGATACGACACATTCGGTTCTTCCGATAATGGATTCCCGCTGATGCAACGTGCGTCGACAGCATGACGCTTCTCGAGTCCATTTTGGATGCGTATGTTCTTCGTGAGGAAGCCATAGGTCAGTTTGATGTAGGGATACGTTTCTTTGACAGCATTGTAGATGAACCAACGCATGACTGTCATCTGCGAGGCATCACGGAAAGAACGTGATTTCCGTTGGAAAAGATGCTCCAGGTTTTCCTTGTGAATCTTCTTGTGGCATGTCTCACAGAGTGTGAGGAGGTTATCTGGTGCATCCCCACCAGTGTGACGGCTTTCGATATGATGGACGTTCAAGATCTTGTCCTTCGATTTTCCTTTGCAGTGCTGACAGATGTGCTTGTCTCGGAAGAAGACATATTCCCGGACGTTCCAAAAACCGAGTTGGTCTCCCTTCTGATACAGATCACCCGATATGTCAGGACTCTTGATCTTTTGGATGTCGAACTGAGCGACTTCAATCGTTAGATGTTTGATTGGCAACAGACGATGAATCATCCGGACGAGTTTCAGATGGGCATCGACTTTATGCTGAACGGATGGCGCAAGCCACCCTTTTGGTTTCTTACGATTAAAAAAACGCGCTTGACGGTAACGTGTCTTCCGGCTTCTTCTTGCGCTTCGCATAGCACGTCGTGTCGCCAGTAGGTCTTGGATGTCAGTACGCAGTTGTACTTCTCCTTCGAGCAATACCTTAGTGGATGTTGTCGCTGAGAAACCGATATGTTTCGTTCCGGCATCAACGCCCAGTGAAATTTCTTGCTTATACCCACTTGATCCGAACAGTAGCTGAATGGTGAATGGAGTTTGTTTGACCAACTTCGCTTTGCCATTGTTTAATAATTTTCGTGCTTTACTTGGTTTGCATGGCATCAATGGTTCACCATGATGGTTTAGTACGAAAACGAACATTACGTTTTCCTCCTACGAGTTTATTGTTCTTCGTCAATGTTGGTAGGGCTTTTTCCATCTGCAACACCGTCCCGACCCAACAGGACTTTTAATCACAGACGACAGAGCAAACGGCTAGAACGGGCACCGAGAGGTGTCATGACCCAACCAACGGAGTTCGTGAGAACCGAGACTAGTCAATTTCAGGCTTTCACAAGCCCGTCACTTTCAAGCCCGTCACTTTAGTGATGGGTAATTGACACATCCTCCTATGATTTGATTGAAATGTCGACCGGATCAAACGGGTCGGATAAGCGGGCCGCCGCGGCTTCCGCGTCTGCTGCAGCAAGCGGGACAGAGGGAATCATTTGTTGTCGACGCAAGCGGTAAGCACGCTCGAGGCGGCTCGTCAGTAGATTGGCAAAGAACACGAGCAAAGCCAAAGCGATTGCCGGAACTAAAAATAGATGGTTGATCCAAGAGACGGCCGTGAACTGAAAGAAATAATAACCGAACTGGGAAGCCCATTCAAAAATCGTCGGGGCAGCATTGCCTTCAAACAAGACAAGTGTTCCACCGAAAAATATGCCGAACAACGAGAGATGGATCAGGACCATCAATGTCTGGACAAACTGTTGCATGAAGACAATCGTCAACGTCGGCAACAGATGCGGCCAGATGTGTGTCCGGAATTGATAGCCAGGACGCCCGCCGAGTGTCCGGGCGACAAGCATGAACTCTTGAGCGAGCAGTTGACGGGTTTCGCCGATGAAATACAGCACGAGTGCTGGTAAACCGAGTAACGTCAAAACACTGATTTCAAGGAAGACCCGTGAGAACGTCGACGGAATCTCGGCGGGATCGACGAACTGGAAAGCCGGTAACAGAATGAATAGTGCAATCAGCGAAATCGGCAGGATCAAGAAACCGTCTAACAGCAGTCGTAATGCCGTGTACAGCCGTTTCTTCCGAAAAGCAAGCGGAATACCAATCAGCAACGCGAGAGCGATTCGGGCGAAAGCGATGCTGACGCAAATACCGATCGTCCACTTGGCACCTTCAATCATCACCTGAAACAAATCATTTCCGGACCGATCCGTCCCGAGCCACCGCCCCGCAGACGGTTCAAGCGGCGAGGTGGCGATAAATGTGCCATCCTTTGAATAGAGATTCTGAATTTGATCGACCTGTCCATCACGAAATACGGAATTGGCAAAACTGAGTATCAGAAAGGTCCCGAAGAACAGCAGACACATCCAAAAGACGGGGTCACGCAGTAAAACACGTCTCATGAAATCTCTCCTTTCCACGAGCGGGGGATACAAAGTTCTGCCACTGTATCCAAAATGAAAAAGGGTACGTAAATGAGGAGCAACAAGACGAGTAATACCGAAAAATCTTGATTAATCAAGATAAAACGGAACAGTCCCTGGACGTTAAAAGCATACTCGATGACGACCAGGCTCGACAGAATCGTAATGGTGTTGGTCCGGAAAAACAGATAAAACCGATAAAACAGATTGGGCATCAAATGTTGCCAAAACAGTTGGGTCGAGTGCATGCCTTTAGCACGGGCCAGCTCCAGATAGCTCGCATGCTGTTCTTCCTGAATCCGACCGGTCAACCATTTGATGAAGAAAAAGACAGTCGTCAATGATAAAGTCAAAATCGGCAGGAAACGAATCGAGTCTGCGAATCCGCCGGCAATTTCAATTTGATTAAATCCGGTCGTTTTGAATAAAAAAACGATGATGGACTGGGAAACAATGATCCAAAATAAATCGGGAATCATTTCAAGGAGCCGGGCGGATTGTGTCAGGATGGAGCGGGTTTTGGAACCGGTCCGGTAAAACAAAAAGGCATAAAGCAACGCCACGACCGATGAACAGATCAGCGCACTGGTGAAAATGACGAGCGTTTCCTGGATGAACGGCTGGAGATCAGGCATCAGCGGTCTTTTTTCAGAAGCGGTGACATTGTAATAAGTCAACGGAGCGGAAGTCGTCAACAGACCGAGCTGTTGTTGGACCATTTTGAAATAGCCCGGAAAATCCGGCCGCATCTGAACGATTAAACCCGGCAGAGCGCTGATCCCGACTAAAACAAGAAAAGCAAATACAAGTTGAGTAGTTTTACGAATGATAAACGACGACATGTTGTTCCTCCTACACTAGCAATTTAACCGATAGCCTGAATGAGATCATTGCCAATTTGAATCAATTGACTGTTGCGGTGTTTCCGGCGTGTGACATACCGCTCGAATTGTCCGGTCGGAATATAGGTATCCCGCGTCGACAGTGTCGAAAGCGTCAATAGAATTTGTTTCAGTTGCGGCTGTCCTTCCTGCAACTTCAAATGAGTCATCCGGTTGTTTACATCCAGATGATTGATGAACAATTCAACCTTACATCCTTCCTTGATCAGTTCACTGACCAGAAAGGCCGTCTGATCAAGAAACGTCTCGAAATTCGTATGCAATCCGTAGCCGCTTGGTCCAGACAGATTCAAGGCGAGCGTGAACGTATCCTGGTTACTCGTTTCAAAGACTTTTGCCTGCAACCGGCCGGTTTTCGCTGTCGCATACCAATCAATTTCCTTGGATGGTTCTGACGTATACGGTTTAGCGCCCAGTTGAACCAGTTTGTTTTTCAGCGGTGAGTAGCGATCCGCGCGGTCCCCGATCCGCAGACGGTTTAACAGGAGCGGTGTCGCCTGTGCCGTCAACGAAGGAAGGACCGTAAATTGAGGAAAGTCATCAAAGGTAAAAAGATAGACACCCATCCGCCAAGGGAGCCGGATGGTTAATGTGAGTTCATCAAAATGAGCCGGTCCCCGCCGCATCGCCTGAATCGGAATCTCGAGTTGTTCGTCCGATTCAATGGCGGCGTGATAGGTATGCGGATGAAGCGGATCCATGTCGGGAAAAATCAGACCATCTTCCGTATGCAACCGCAGCGTGGTTTTTAACCCCAACTTTTGCAGGGCTTCGAGACCAAAAAGCTGCAGGCGTAATGAGGCCAATTCCTGATTAAACATCAACGGTTCGTAATGTTTCCACTCTAAGGCCATGTCCCGCCGTAATTGTTTTTCGGTCTGTCCGACGACATAATGGATGGTTCCAACGGCAGCAAATAGAAAACCGAGCAACGAGAGTCCCGGGATGAATAAGAAGACAAACGTCAAGATGACATAGACGGAAAAAAGCCGGCGCTCGAGCCAAAAAGGAACGGAACGTTCGATGTGCATCCTGTCACCCCATCTCGACCGGAACCGGGATATCGTCAAGGAGATGAAGTAACAAATCGGCTTTTGTCGTTTTGATACCGCCTTCGAGTGTCAGCGTCAAGCGGTGGGACAAGACATGTTTTGCCAAGTATTTGACGTCCTCCGGAATGATGAAATCGCGTCCGCTCAGGAACGCAAAGCTTTGTGATGCCCGAAGCAAAGCAATTGCTCCGCGGGGACTGACGCCGACTTCGACAAGGGCGTGATGACGGGTCGCTTGGACGATGGCGAGCATGTAATCGAGGACGTCCTGAGAGGCGTGGACACGGCGGGCTTCTTCCTGCCAGGTAATCAGGTCACCGCCCGTTGCGATGCCGATTGCCTGTTTCCGGACATTGGCCAAAACTTCGTTCAACAGTTGCCGTTCGTGTTCAAGATTCGGATAACCGACTTCGATCGCCACCATGAACCGGTCAAGCTGGGCGTCCGGGAGCGGGAACGTTCCGGCAGACTCAATCGGATTTTGCGTTGCGATGACAAAAAACGGAGCCGGCATCTGATACGTCGTTCCGCCGATCGAGACTTGACGTTCTTCCATCGCTTCGAGCAGAGCCGATTGGGTGCGTGGGACAGCCCGGTTGATTTCATCGATCAACACGACGTTCGCGAATAGCGGTCCGCGTTTGTTCTCAAATTCCTGTGTTTTCATGTTAAAGAAGTCGGAACCGATGACATCAGACGGCAGGAGGTCCGCTGTGAACTGAATCCGGGAAAAAGCACTGTCAAAACTGTTGGCAAGAGCTTTCGCGAGCATCGTCTTCCCGGTCCCTGGAACATCTTCGAGCAGAATATGCCCTTCGGCAATCAAGGCCGTTAAACACAAATCGATGACATCGGACTTTCCTAGGTAAATGGTATTGAGCTGGTCTTTTAATTGTTGTAGTTTCAATATGTACGCCTCCATATCATGAAATGAAATTCAAGCAGCTGTTTTGTCAGGAATCCAGAAAATAAATCAACTTAAGGAAAAAATATCCATTAATATTAACTGAATTTTAGCACAAATTGAAAACAAGAAGAAACTATTTTCTGTTTCAGGAAAAAAGACCGGACGATTACGGACTGAAGGGGAAGGGTACTTGAATAAAAGAACAGATAAAGGGAGGCAGTTTTTATGAAGCTGATTATTTTCGGAGCAACCGGACAAACCGGCCAGGAGTTGGTCAAACAGGCAATCGCCCACGGGCATACGGTGACGGCATTCGTTCGTAACCCGGATAAACTTGAGTTGACCGACGGAAAACTGCAAGTCATCGAAGGTGATGTACTTAATCAGGAAGCGGTGAATCAAGCTATGCAGGGACAAGAGGCGGTCCTGACAGCCCTCGGAACCGAGAGCCTGTCGTACAGCGGCTTTCTCGAGCGGAGTCTCTTACGAATCGTGAACGCAATGAAGGTGAACGGGGTCGAACGGATCGGTTATGTCGCTTCCGCCGGAGTCGATCAGGAACTTCCGGGTGCACAAGGATTACTCGCCCAACAAATTCTCAAAAATCCGTTAAAAGATCACCGGCAGGCAATCGAACTGTTGAAGCAGGCCGATGTCGCGTATACGGTCGCGCGACCGCTTCGATTGATGAACGGTCCCTTGACCGGTTTGTATCGTCAGGCGGAGGTTGGTGTCCCGGAACAGGCGAAGCAAATCAACCGGGCGGACGTCGCCCACTTTTTACTCGAAGCGATCGAACAGGACGAACATGTCCGGAGCAGCATCGGACTGTCTGAATGATCAAAGCCGATTTTCAAAGGACGGAAAAAGTCCTTCGGAAATCGGCTTTTTGTATGAGCTTACTGCTGACGGTATACGGAAACCGAGCCGCCGTTGACGAAGAATTGACCGTAGCCGTCCTGATTGATCGTGACGGAAGCGGTGTTGTTACCGGTGATGTCCGTCCAGACTTCACCCGGTCGGTCACACCTTCACGTGTCCAGCCGATCACGTCCGCATTATCGAGATAATCGTTTTGTTTTCCGAAGGCAAAGTCTTTCCGCGCTTTTAACAACGGATCGATTTTAGAGGCAAGCGCCGGAATTTCACGGTTCGACGTGCCTTTCGTTCCGTAGTAATCACCGTAGAAGACCGATGGATATCCTTGTTCGCGCGTCAGAATCATAGCGTAAGCAAGCGGTTTGAACCATGATTGTACCGTCGACTCGAGCGACTGTCCGGGTTGGGAATCATGGTTTTCGACGAGTGTGACGGCCTGGACAGGATTGCTCTTGACGAGGGTACCGTCAAAAATCGTCCGCATGTCATAGTAGCCGCCGCCTTTACTTGCCTGCTCGAACTTGTAATGAAGCGGAGCATCGAAGACTGATTGCTGATAGTTCGTCCGGCTCAAATAGTTTTGCAGCGTCCCGAGATCGTTCTGCCAATATTCAGCCACCGTGAATAACGGTTTTCCGGTCGTCTGACGGACGTTTGCGAGCCAGTCGGCAAGGTAACCGTGTTTGATATGCTTGACGGCATCGAGACGGAATCCGTCGAGACCGAGTTCGTTGACGTACCATTTGCCCCAGTTCTTCATTTCCTGCTGGACTTCTGGGTGATCGAAATCAATATCGGCATACATCAGGTAATCATAGTTTCCGTTTTCGGTCGAGACATCGGTATCCCACGCTTTTCCGGTTCCGCGGAATTTATAGATGGCACTTTTCGAACGGGATTGATCCCAGTCCGTTCCGTCGAAGTGATACCATTTCCATTTAAAGTTCGAATAAGTATTGTTCCGCGCGGCAAAATCAAATCCGGTCCAGGCTTGAATTTGATAATCGCCAGAGATTTCCTGATTCCGGTTGCTACCGTTGACTTCGACGGCTGTAACGGCTTCCGTGAAATCCGCTCCGCCTTTATGGTTCATGACGACATCCCCGTAGACGTCGATGCCGGCTGTATGTAGTTGGTTGATCGCCGTTTTGAGTTGAGCTTTCGTTCCGTATTTCGTCCGGACGGTTCCTTTTTGATTAAATTCGCCGAGATCGTATAAATCATAAGCCCCGTAGCCGACATCATTTTGTGTGGTTCCTTTATAAGCGGGCGGAATCCAGACAGACGTGATCCCGAGTTGATCGAGTTTCGTTGAATCACTGCCGAGACGATTCCAGTGGTTGCCGTCATTCGGGACATACCATTCGAAATACTGCATCATCGTACCGTTATCCGCCGTTGCACCTACTGCAATCGGTTGCACAAGTGGCGCTAGAAAAGTAGCGGTCGCGAGGGTCGCGACAATCAAGCGTTTTTGTTTCATGAAAAGACCTCCTGTAAGTTTATGAAAGCGTTTGCATTTACAGTATATCAACTCTTGAAATTTAACGTATCATCCGCGGCGTTTATTTCTAAACATCTTGTTTTCGTGACTTTTGAACCTGGAATATTTTTTTGATAGAAGAATCATCGATCGATTGACCTGTTCTCAGGAAAAAAACAGGACCATCGGACTCTTGAACAAGGAGATGAATTTTGATTCAGTTTTATTTGCCGGATTTCAAGGTCTTTTGTCCAGCTTCTCAAGAGGTAAAAGGAGGTGTAAAAATGAGGAGGTAAGACGAGCTCGTACATATGTAACCAAGGGGGAAACACAGTATGAATTGGAAGTCGAAAATCAGCGGAGCGCTTGTCGCTGCACTCGCACTCGGGTCAATTTCGTTTACACCGGTTATCGCTAAGACAGAACCGACCAAAATCGTTGCCGGACCGCAGATGGTCACGTCACAATCGACGATCGACGCGTATTATCTGCCGGCGTCAGGTAAAACAGGGGCAGCACTAAAAGCTTCGTTACATGACATCATTGATAACCATACACAAGTATCGTATGACACGGTCTGGACTGCTCTGAAGGAAACGGATCAAGATCCAAACAATGCGAATAATGTCATTGAACTGTACACGGGGAAATCGATTGCGAAGAGCAATAACGGCGGGAACGTTGGTCAATGGAACCGTGAGCACGTCTGGGCGAAGTCGCACGGTGATTTCGGAACAAGCAACGGACCCGGAACGGATCTGCATCATCTGCGCGCTGAAGATGTTGTCGTCAACAGTGCCCGGGGGAATCTTGATTTTGATAACGGCGGCACGAAGTATGCCGGTTGCGACTGTTACCGCGACAGCGATTCATGGGAACCGCCGACACGTGTCAAAGGCGATATCGCGCGTATGATCTTCTATATGGCTGTCCGTTATGAAGGTGGCGGTGAAATTGATTTGGAAGCATCGGAAAATGTCAGCAACGGTGCGAATCCACTCCACGGAAAACTGTCGACGCTGAAAGCCTGGAATAAGCTTGATCCGGTCGATGCGACGGAAATCAGACGCAATGACATTATTTTTGAAAAGTGGCAAAAAAACCGGAATCCATTTATCGATCATCCGGAATACGTGACATCAATTTGGGGAAATTAATGTCAGATACATCTGAAAGAGACACACCGATTTTTTCGGACGTGTCTCTTTTTTGACTGAGAAAACGATGTGAAACCTTTTTTTGGATCCGGCGTATAAAAAGAAGTGAAAATTAAACGGCAGGACTTTTACCACTGAGGGGACATAATCGTGAAGAAAACATTTAAACATATCATACGCCGTTTTTATAAGGCCGGTCTTGGATTACTCTTATTGCTCACCGTATTTTGGTTCAGTATCGGTTGGTTCGTCACGAAGGGGGAACGACCGCTTGCAAACGGCAAGCATCCGTATGTCATCGTGCTTGGAGCCGGTGTCAAAGGAGAGACACCTTCGTTGATTTTAAGTAACCGGATTGAAGCGGCTGCCCGGTACGGAAAGCAGTTCCCGGACACGACATTTATCTTAAGCGGCGGACAAGGGGACGGAGAAGCGATTTCGGAAGCGGAAGCGATGCGACGCGGGATGATTCAAGCAGGAATCAGCAAAGAACGTTTGTTGTTGGAAGATCAATCGACTTCGACGACCGAAAACCTGACGTTTTCAAAACGATTGTTGCCGGCATCCGAAAACCGTGTCTCGATTGTGACGTCGGACTTTCATTTATACCGGGCCCGTAAAGAGGCAGCACAAATGAATCTGAAGACCGACGCGATTCCCGCTGCGACACCACTGTCTGGTGTGTTGCGATACGGCATGCGGGAGCGTGTGGCGATTGTCGTAAAATATTTTCAGTAAAAAACACCTTTCCGGATAACCGGAAAGATGCGTCGAATTTATTTATTGAGTTGCGAATCATTTTGTTTAGAGTCATCTTGATTGGAGTCGTTTTGATGAGTGTTGTTCGGTTGATGCTCAGGAGGTGCTTCTTCTTTTCCGAGCGCCACGTCTTTTGCTTCAACGACTTTGCTGCTGATCGAGTTCAGGTCACCTTTCGCTTCATTGACAGTCTCTTTGACCGATGAAGCGTCTGATTTGACCGTATCGAGCTCTGTGTTGACTTTATCGTAGACGTTTTGAACGTCTGATGCGACTTCTTGGATGATGCTTGAAGCGCTCTTCACTTGGTTGATGACTTGTGATGCTTTGCCTGACGGATCTTCTTTAATTGATGAAGCGAGCGTCGAGACCGAGTCTTTCGCGCCGCGCAGGCTTTGTTTCGTATTTTGACGGCTCGACGAACTGAGTAACGTCAGGAGACCACCGACGACTGCGCCAAGCAGCATTCCTGTAAGTAAACTGACTTGACGACCAGATGAAGTTTCCTGATCGAACTGACGGTTCGGGTTTTCGGCGTGGACGGCATGTGGATCGTTTGGTAAGTTTGGTTGCATGATTGACACTCCCTTAGAATATGATTTGACCATGATAGGAATATACCCTTATCTCACAACTAAAAACATGCATTTGTAATACAACAAAAAGACCATCCAATGATATGATGGTCTGAGACGGTCTGAATGTCTTACGGTCGATGTTCATCATTGTGTTTTTCAGATAATTTACGGTTGATTTCATCGTAATCGATTTCGATGTCATCTTTATTGCCTTTGTAGCCGTAACCCTTTGAAATCACAAGGATTGAAGCGACTAAGACGAAGACGATGATTAGAATGGAGACGACATAAAGCCACATGATCCATTCCTCCTTTCATTCTTCTTTAGTATGACGGAAAAAGCATCTTTCGTCTAAACGAAAATGTAAATTGTATGCTAAACTATTTTCAATGAATATATGGATAGAGTGAGGTGACAACATGAGTATACTGGTCGTAGATGATGAGTTTACGAATTTAATGATTTTAGAACGCTTGCTTGAAAACGAAGGGTACGATGTAGTCAAGGCGATGAGCGGGGAAGAAGCGATGGAGCTGATGGAAGATCCAATGTTCATCGAGACGCTGGATGTTGTGTTACTTGACGTTGAAATGCCCGGAATCAGCGGTATCGATGCGACACGCTTAATTCGTAAACGCTTTGGTTTGGACGAGTTACCAATCGTCATCGTATCCGGTCGATCAAATGAAGAGGATATTGCGGATGGACTGGATGCCGGTGCTTCCGACTATACGACAAAGCCGATCCGGAAAACGGAGCTGCTCGCCCGTGTCCGGAACGCGATGTCGCTCAAGCAGGCGATCGACGCCCGGAAGCGGTATGAAAAGGTATTGCAGGAAGACTTTGATTTAGCACAAAAGCTGCAACAGAGTGTCTTGAGTGCCAATATCGAGGACGAAGACATCCGGATTATGGCGACGTACATTCCGTCGAAAAAACTGGCGGGTGATATGTATGCCTGGTACCGGATTTCGCCGCAAAAATACGGTATCATTCTGTTTGATGTCATGGGACATGGTGTATCCTCCGCTTTAATCACGATGGGAATGAGTTCGATTTTATTTGAACTCGTACACCGTATCGGAGATCCTGCGAAAGTCCTTGAGGAGTTAAACAAACAGATGAGCCGTCTGTTCCCGGGCGATGAAACAGAAATTTACTTTACGGCCGTGTACTTGTACATCGAACTGGATGAAATGAAACTCAGTTATGCCAATGCCGGGCATCCGCCAGGCTTGTTGCGGATGGGGAATCAAATCATTCCGCTTGAGAATACGGGACTGCCGGTCGGAATGTTTGAAGATTCGGAGTATACGAGCCAAACGATTGACCTTGTTTCGCCAGGGTGTGTCTACTTGTATACCGATGGCTTTATGGAATTATACAGTAAAGGCATTGATGAAGGTATCAGTGCAATCCGGGAATTGATTCAGGAACAAGGACCGGCGATCCATCAATTGATTCAACCGGATCAAAGTGATGATGCGGACGATTTATGTCTCGTTACCGTCGAAATCAATTAATTAAATGAAACGATAAAAAAACCACGTTCCTTTGATGAATTTAGCCGGAGAGAGCTGAAGAGACAATCGTCTCCGAACTCTTTTTCAGACTAAAGCATTCAAAAGGAAGTGGTTTTTTATGAAGCTGACGGATTTTAACTAAAAGAAACGGCGGCGCCATAAAATAAAGGCAGCCAGCCCCGAGAAGAAAATCATCATGCCAAAGACAATCCAAAAGCCGATGACTTCGCCTTCCCACGGCACATGCACGTTCATCCCGAACATTCCGGAAATCATCGTCGGAATCGAGATGACAATCGTGATGGATGCGAGAAACTTCATGACGAAGTTGACGTTGTTTGAGATGACGGAACCAAACGTATCCATCGTAGAACTGATGATATCTTTATAGATTTGAGCCATTTCCATAGCCTGACGGTGTTCGACGAACACATCTTCGAGTAAGTCCTCGTCGTCTTCATGTTTTTCAAGACTCGGCGTTTTGATGATGCGATCGAGTACTCCGTCGTTTGACTTCAAGGAAGTCATGAAATACACGAGTGATTTTTGTAAGTTCATTAATTGGAAAATTTCTTGATTTCGCATGGAACGTTGCAGTTCTTCTTCGAGCTCATCCATCCGACGGTCAATTTGCCGTAGGAATCGAAGATACGACGAACTGACTTTATAGAGGATTTGAAAGACGAACCGGGAACGGTAATTCGTTCGGAACGCGCGGAGTTTCCCGCCTGAGAACAACGTCAAGACGTCCAGCTGTTGCGAACAGACAGTGATGAAGTGTCTTGAGGTCACGATGATACCAAGTGGAATCGTATTGTAACGGCGTCCGGATGATTCTTCTTCAATATAAGGAACGTCGACGATCATCAACAAACCTTCATCATCTTTCTCAAAACGAGGTTTTTCCTCGACATCAAGCGGGTCATAAATAAAATCCTCAGGAATTTTCGTAGCAGCGATGACTTGATCGGCTTCGTCTTTTGTCGGATTGACAAGATGAATCCAGGAACCTTTCGTAAACTCCTGAATTTCGTTGACTGCCCCCGTCACATCACTTCGATAAATCGTCAACATTGTCTATCCCTCCTGCTCTTCACTTTTTTATTATAGGAATACTCTATAGACCGTGTAAATGATTCTCAGATTTTTTTTTAAAACGATTAATGATAATATAGAAAAAGAGGAGGGGAAAAGATGCCTTTTTTTAATGAAAAGAAGTTAGAGGAACTGCGTTTGATTGCCGGTGGCGATGATGTGTTCTTACAAAAAATCGGTGAGACGTATATTGCCCAGTTTGATCGGAAGTTTCCGGAATTGAAGGAAGCGGTCGATGCAAACGATGCCGAACAGACAGAAAAATTAGCTCATTTACTTAAGGGTGCCTCCTATTCCGTTGCGGCGGATGACTTAGCGGATGATTTTGAATTACTGGAAAAAGAGGCGGAAACAGGTTCAGTCGTTAATGCGACCGACGTCTTGCTCCGGATCGAGGACAGTATGACAAGGTTTAGAAAAAACTGGCTGGATGTGTTTCTCGGAAAAAACAGTGATTTTGTTTAAAATAAAAAATATCTAAAAAAACCGTTTCCTGATCAGACAGGAGACGGTTTTTTGTTTAGGAAAATAGTGATTACAGGACATATGTATCGACGGTTTCAATCAATCGACCAATTTCCGGCTTCGTAATCTGGGCGTTGACACCAACAGACTCACCTTTATGGCGGAGGTCATCCGAAATCAAGGACGAGAAGACGACGATCGGTAAATCCGTGTAACGGTCATCTTCACGTAATCTTTTCGTCAAGTGCAGTCCATCCATTTTCGGCATCTCGATATCGGTGATTAAGAGATCACAGTTGCTGCCTGCCTCAAACGCATCGAAGGCATCCTTGCCGTTGATAAACCACTTCAAGCCGTCATAACCGGCTTCTTCCAGCGTTTCGATGATCAACGTCCGGAGCATTTCCGAATCTTCCGCAATCCAGATGGTTTTATTGGAGCGGTTGCGGGGCGAAACACGACGGCCTTCTTCACGGGCGAAGATATCCTTGCGTGACAGCTCGAGCGCAATTTTCTCATAATCGAGCAAGATGATCATCTTGTCTCCGGTCTTAACGACACCATTCGTTAATCCTTCGATCCCGCGGGCAAGTTCGTTTGGTGTATCAATCTGTTCCCACGAAATACGGCGGATTTCCGTTACGGAATCGACGCGGAGGACACTCTTTTCACCGTTAAACTCACAGATGATCAACCGGTCGTCTGTCGTTTCCTCATGGGCGACGCCGATGACCGTCGGTAAGTCGATGACCGTCATGACTTCACCCCGGAGTTCAATCAAACCTTTGACGGCATCCGGTGTGCCGGGGAGAGGTGTCATCGGTAACGGAACGATGATTTCCCGGACTTTCATGACATTGATGCCGAACGTGTAAGGTCCGCAATGAAAAATAACGATTTCCAACTCATTTGTTCCAGCTTCTAATAAAATATCGTGTTGATTGTACACGTAATCGAGCCCCTTTCCATCCTGCACTACACTTCTGACTAGTTATCGGCAGAAAAAAGCAATTCTTCCACCGCAAAAAGAATAAAAAAGTTGTTGAAATCGCTTTCATTTTATGTTAAGCAAAAAGTTTGGCATTTGTCTGACCAATTGATTACAATAGGCTATGCAGCCACACACTGAAGTGAGAGAGAAAAAATAAATGGAGGTCGAGTGGAATGACTACAGCAACAACATACACATACTTATTAGACGGGCAATGGCAGGAAAGTGAATCCAATGAAACCATTGAAATTTCTTCGCCTTATAAAGAAGATACAGTCGGTCGTGTTCAAGCGATGACAAAATCAGAAGTAGACCGGGCAATCGCGTCTGCTAAAACAGCACAGGCAGAATGGGCGAAAGTCCCTGCCAATAAACGCGCTGAATTGCTCCATGCTTGGGCAACAGAACTCGAAAAGCGTGCGAACGAGATTGGCGAAGTCATCATGCGTGAAGTCGGTAAAGGGCTGGCTGACGGAATTAAAGAAGTCAAGCGGACGGCAGAAATCATCCGTTACACAGCAGAAGAAGGTCTTCGTTTTGACGGTCAAATGATGCAAGGGGACTCGTTCCCAGGCGGAAGTGCAAAAAAAATCGCCATCATCAAAAAAGCGCCGCTTGGTGTCGTCCTGGCGATTTCACCGTTTAACTACCCGGTCAACCTGGCAGCAGCGAAACTGGCACCTGCCTTGATGACAGGAAATGCCGTCGTCTTCAAACCGGCAACACAAGGTTCGATCAGCGGGACGTTAATGGTCGAAGCCCTTGTCGCAGCAGGATTGCCGTCAGGTCTCGTCAACCTCGTGACAGGACGCGGTTCGGTCATCGGAGATTATTTGACGGCTCACCCGGGTATCAACATGATTACCTTCACAGGCGGAACAGCGACGGGACAACACTTGTCACGTCAATCAGCGATGATTCCGCTCGTCCTCGAACTCGGCGGAAAAGATCCGGCGCTTGTTCTTGAGGATGCCGATTTGTCATTAGCGGCAGACCACATCATCAGCGGTGCGTTCTCGTACTCTGGTCAACGCTGTACAGCCATCAAACGGGTATTCGTTCTTGAACCACAGGCGGATGCGTTGGTGGAAGAATTATCAGCCCGGATCGCGAAACTGACAGTCGGTTCACCGGAAGACGAAAGTGTTGTCGTTCCGTTGATTGATACAAAATCAGCTGATTTCGTTGAAGGTTTGATTACAGATGCGAAAGAAAAAGGCGCAACGCTTGTCACAGGCGGCAACCGGACAGCGAACTTGATTGAGCCGACATTATTTGACCATGTGACACGCGATATGCGTATCGCATGGGAAGAGCCGTTCGGACCGGTCTTACCTGTCATTCGTGTCAACTCGGTTGAAGAAATGATTGCTTATGCGAATGAATCGGAATACGGCCTTCAAGCCAGTGTCTTCACGGAAAACATCGATGCAGCATTCAGTGTCGCGGATGCGCTTGAAACAGGTTCTGTCCAAATCAACGGTCGGACGGAACGTGGTCCCGATCACTTCCCGTTCATCGGCGTTAAATCATCGGGTCTCGGTGTTCAAGGTGTCGGACGAAGCCTCGCTTCAATGACACGTGATAAATTAACCGTTCTGAACTTAAAATAAGATAGTTTGATCCAAGCGACCTTTCATCTGCGGAAAGGTCGCTTTTTTGCATCCAACGGACGGTATCTTGCGTATTCTTTTTAAAGGTTTAACGGTTTGAGGGCGACAAAGTTTGCCGCTGCCGCTTCTTTCTCTCTATAATGAAGGAAACCATCCAGAGAGAAGAGGGGTTTACCGATGCGACAAGAGGATGAAATCTTTACGTTACCGATTCCGACACCATTCCCGGTCGGAGATATCAATTGTTATGTGTTACGGACCGATTCGGAAAATATTTTAATTGATTGTGGTCCGGATACGGAACAAGCCTGGCAAGCGATGCAGGACGGTCTCCAAAAAATCGGGATGACGGTTTCGATGCTCGATAAAGTGATCGTGACTCACCACCATGCGGATCATGCGGGGCTTGCTTACCGTTTTTCTGAACAGGGGATTCCGATTTATGGACATGCACGACTGCGGCCCTACTTAGAACAAGACCAAGCCTTTTTGAGCAGAGGGGATGACTTCCTGCAACGATTGGCCTTGTCGTTCGGAGTACCGGACGATATACGGGCACTTTTACCGAGTTACTTATCGGCATTAAAATGGCTCGGCAAAGGACAACTCGATCATGTCCTGCAGGAAGGCGATGCGATTACGGCGTCAGGCGCGTATCGGATCATTGAACTGCCGGGTCATGCAAGCGATCAAATCGGCATTCTCGGTCAATCGGGTGTCCTGTTTGCAGCCGATCATCTGTTGGCGCGCGTTGAACCGAATCCGTTGCTGGAGCAGCCGCAGCCGGGAGATGAATCGGATATGAAACGACCGGTCCTCGCGTACATGCGCTCTCTCCGTAAACTGCAGGGCGAACAAATTCAGATTGCCTACACCGGGCACGGCGAACCGATTCGCGATGTTCCGTCCTTAATCGAAGAACGTCTGTTACAACGGAAAGCGCGCGGTGAACAGTTGCTGAAGCATATCACAGATTCCAAAACGTTGTTTGAGCTTGCGCAAGTGACGTATGGGAACCGGTTGAAGAAATCGTTCCCGCTTGTCATGAGTGAGATGAAAGCCCGTCTAGACTACCTTGTAGCCAGCGGACAGATCGTTGTCGAAAAACAAGACGGGATTTTACGGTATACGAGAAAGGGCAGTGCACATGAATCTCATCAATAAGACAGTTGTCTTGACCGGTGCCTCGAGCGGTCTCGGGGAAGCACTCGCTTACGAGCTGAACCGGCACGGGGCAAATTTGATTTTAGTCGCCCGGCGGGAAGATCGGCTGAAACAGATGGCGAAAACCCTTCAGGCGGAATACATCGTTTACGATTTAGAACATTCACCGGAGCATCTGGCTGATCAAATCGCCGAACGGTATGGCATGATTGATGTACTAATCAACAACGCCGGGTTTGGGGAGTTCAGTTTTTTGAAGGACACGACGATTGAAACCATTGAATCGATGAACCGGGTCAACGTTCTAGCTCCGATCCGGTTGACGAAAGCCTGTCTTCCGCTGTTTCGTCCGGATGGCATGATTGTCAACGTGGCAAGTCAAGCCGGAAAATTGCCTACACCGAAGTCGAGTATTTATTGCATGACGAAAGCGGCGTTATATCAGTTTTCAAATGCATTGCGTCTCGAACTGAAGCCACAGGGTCTTCATGTCATGACTGTCAATCCGGGACCGATTGCGACGGAATTTTTTGTCCGGGCGGATCTCAGCCGGAAATACGAAAAAAACGTTGCGAACATCGTCCTGTCAAAAGAAAAATTAGCACGAACGGTGACACGGGCCATGGTCCGGGAAAAACGCGAGGTGAATGCGCCGTTTTGGATGGAAGGTTCGGCAAAGGCCTACGGATGGTTTCCACGGGTCATTGAATGGCTTGGGAAGTCAGGCTTCGATAAAAAATAAAGGGGATTTTCACACATGATAAAACAGATGACTGCCATCGCAGCAACAGGACTGCTCCTTGCCGGATGTGCCTCTCCTGCAGCACCGGTCCAGGAGAAAGTATTAGGATCGTCCTATACGTCAATTGCGAAAGACGCGAATGCGACGACCGTCCGGATGTATATGTGGGGCGGCGATGAGGGGATCAACGCCTATATCGATGAGTACGTGGCACCAAAATTAAAAAAAGAGCACAAGATTACATTGAAGCGGGTTCCGATTGAAACAGCCGACTTGATTCAAAAACTGCGGGCGGAAAAGAAAGCCGGGAAAGAAACGGGTGTCATCGATGTCGTCTGGATCAACGGTGACAACTTCCGGAACGCCAAA
The DNA here is from genome assembly GCF_033342815.1 of Exiguobacterium artemiae. Lineage (GTDB taxonomy): Bacteria > Bacillota > Bacilli > Exiguobacteriales > Exiguobacteriaceae > Exiguobacterium_A > Exiguobacterium_A artemiae_A. The sequence continues at coordinate 22,341 of NZ_JAWPEN010000006.1, read as the reverse complement.
AAGGACGACTTGTTATACGGTGAAATCACAAAAGTGTTGCCGAACATGAAATACGTCGATCCGCAGGCGCAAGGATCGGACAGCGGAACACCGACGGATCATCTCGAAGCCGCGTGGGGAAAAGTTCAATACACGTTCCACTACGATCAAACCAGTGTCAAAAATCCGCCCCAAGACTTGCAGGAACTCAAAAGCTGGGTCAAGGAAAATCCCGGAAAATTTACGTATCCGGAAGTGACGGACTTTACAGGGAATGCGTTTGTCCGTCACGTCATGTACGGGCTCGAGTCGAAAGAGACGTTAAAGGACCCGAAAGCGAACTTTAAGAAAACATGGGCGTATTTAAACGAATTGAAGCCTTATTTATGGAAAGAAGGTAAAACGTATCCGAAGACGCTCGCTCAGCTTGATCAACTGTATGCCAAAGGCAGTGTCGCCTTCACGATGGGCTTTAACGAACGACGGGCTGAACAGGAAGTAAAGTCAGGGACATTCCCGAAAGAGACACGTCCGCTGATCTTAAAAGACGGTTCCATCGCGTCGACCCACTTCCTGTCGATTCCATTTAACGCACCGAATCCGAATGGAGCACTCGTTACGATCAACACGTTATTGTCACCGGACGCCCAACTCAAGAAATTCGACGGTACTTACTGGGGAGACGGCACGAGCCTCGATTTGACGACGGTAAGCCAGAAGGAACAGCAGGCGTTTGAAGAGGTTCCGGCAGCGGAATCGACACCGAAACCGGCAGCATTTGAGGGGAAAGTCCGTGCTGAACTGGATCCGGCCATCTTTGATATGATTCGGAAAGACTGGCCGGAACGTGTGGCGCGGTAATGCCTGGCCTGCAACGCTGCTGATTGTCGGCATGGTCGGATACGGTCTGTTCATCAGTCTTTCGATGACGACTTGGGGAGATTACAAGCAATTGTCCGCAGATCCGGTATTTTTGGAAAGTGTCGGCATCAGTCTCTATGTCGCAGTCAGCAGTACCTTACTGGCTGTATTGATCGGGGCAGGATTGGCAGGTTTTTTTGCCAGACAAACGGGATGGGCTGCGCAAATCCTGGCCGTCCCGTTATTTTTACCCCATCTTGGTGCAGCTTATCTAGCCATTCTTTACCTGAGTGATTTCCCGGTCATTGGTCCGCACGAGGTGAATCAATTCAGTATCATCTTGACGTATCTCTACAAGGAAATCCCGTTTGTCTTTTTCTATTTACTGCCGGTCTACCGGCGTCTCGACCATCGCTATGAAGAACTGGGATTGATGCTCGGTTTGTCACGGATAAAACGGTTTTGGCACGGAAAAGGGGTATTTTTGCTGTTTCCTGTTCTGGAAGCAGCCTTTATCGTTTTTGCCTTCACCTTGTTTGCTTACGAAGTCCCGGCGTTGCTCGGTGTGACGTATCCGAAGCTGATTGGCGTCTATACGTTTGATTTATATACGCAAGGCGATTTGTCCCGTCAACCGGAAGCATTTGCCATCAGTGTCCTCTTGACCGGCATCCTTTTTTTGCTGTTATTGCTGTTCACACGAATGATTCGTCCGTTAACGGAACGGATCAGTAAGGGGCGAATCGAATGAGGAGACGAATCATAACAGGAGTGACAGGATTACTGATCCTCGTTCCATTGCTCGGATTGATTCCGTCGACCTGGACTTGGAATCCGCGGTTGTTTGAAACCTTGGCAACGACGATTTCGATGATTGTTGCCTTGACGCTGCTCAATCATTCGATCGGCTATATTACTGGAAAGGCAATTGCGTTCCGCGCGGGACGACTCATCCGCTCGATGGAACTATTAATCAGTTTACCTCTCTTTTTACCGGTTTTATTATTGTCGTTTGGTCTTTATCTGACCTGGATCCGGTTAGGGCTTGCCGATCAATTTGTCGGAGTGCTCCTGGTTTTACTGCTTCCGACGTTACCGTATACGATTCGGATCTATACGAATGCGTTTCAGGCACTGGGAGAACAGATGATGGAGCAGATGGTGTTGATTGAACCGAGCCGTATAAAACGATTTGTTTTTTTGACAGGCCCGATGATGCGTTCTGCCATCCAATCTGTCACGCTGCTCGTAACGGTTATTGCCTTGAGCCAATATGCGCTCGTCACCTTAATCGGAGGCGGTGTCGTTCAAATGATCGCGCTTGAAGCGTTTCCGCTTTATTCCGGAAATTCTTTGATTGCAGCGAAAGAAGCGACGATCTGGCTGCTTGTTTTACCTTTTTTGATTTATTTTGTGCAACTCATGCTGCTCGAAGCATGGGTGCGATTAGTTCGGAGGCTGTTAGATGGACGTTACGATTCAGCACGTCAATAAACGATTTGGTCAGAAACAAGTCTTGCAGGGCGTTGATTTACGCATTACGTCGGGACAATGTGTCGCTTTGGTCGGTCCGAGCGGAAGCGGGAAAACAACACTGTTGCGATTGATTGCAGGTCTTGAGAAAGTATCGGATGGAAACATCCGTTTCGGAGAGATCGACATGACACATGCTGCTCCGAATCAACGGGGAGTGACGATGTTGTTTCAACGTCCGTTACTGTTTCCTCATTTGACAGTCGGTCAAAATATCCGTCTTGGTATGGCAAAAGGTCATCATGAGGATTTGCAACAATGGTTGGAGAAAGTCGGATTAGCCGGTCGGGCAGATGCTTTTGTCCATGAACTGTCCGGCGGAGAACAACAACGGGCCAGCCTTGCCCGGGCGTTGGCCAGCGGTCCGAATTTTCTGTTGCTCGATGAACCGTTCTCGAGTCTCGATTTACCGCGCCGCCGCGAACTGCGGACGCTGATCCGGCGCTTGACGGTCGCGGAAGGCGTGACGACGTTACTTGTGACGCACGACCGTGAGGAAGCGATGGCGATGGCGGACTATGTCTACGTAATGGAACAAGGACAAATCATTGATCAGGGACATCCGGTGGAATTGGCGGAAAAAAGTCCGTTTTTCGGAGACGGCGTGTACCTGGACGGTGATTGGTATTCGTTATCGGAAGTGAAGTTGGTCTTAAGACCGACGAATGGATTACAGGAACGTGTTACGATTACGAAAGAGCTGACGCAGTACGGTGTTCGTTTTTATGAAGTCGAACGCGAGACAGGTGAGCGTCTTGTTGTTCAAACGACAGAGACTTTCCTTGAAAACGTGACAGCTTATCTTGTGAGAAAGGAGGGGTAGTATGTTAGATACACGCGCAAGAAGAGTCGTCCAGCCCCTTTTTGAGCAGATGGCGACCTTATTAAAGAAGATGGGGCTTTCCGCCAACCAGGTCACTATCATTTCCGGCATCATCGGTGCCTCGACCGGTTTCTTTGTGTATAACGATATGACGGGAATTGCAATTTTATTATTATGGTTGTCCGGAGCACTCGATGTCGTCGATGGAACGATGGCACGCCGGGAAAAAACGACACCAATCGGGACGATTCTCGATTTAGTGCTCGACCGGATTGTGGAATTATCCGTTCTGATCGGGATTGCCTTACGTTTTCCGGAGACGCAAGTCGTCATTTTATTACTCGTCGCCTCATTCGTGATTGGTATGACGATGTTTCTTGCGATTGGAGCGGTCAGCGAAAATTATGGATTTAAGTCATTCCAGTATCAACCGGGCCTTGTCGAACGGACGGAAGGGTTTCTTTTTCTGACTGCCATGTTACTGTTTCCAAGTGCTATCATCTGGATTGCAATCCTCTTTTTGATTGCTGAATTGTATACGGTCGGCGAGCGGTTTTATCAAGCTTCGAAGGTGTTGCGATGAGCGAATCAGAACAGTTAATGGTCGTTGATTCCATCGGTCAACCGCTGTATCCGGCAACCCGCAAGAAAATCCACCGAGAGGGATTGTGGCATGAAACGTTTCATTGTTTTGTCATCGATCTTGAGGAAGGCCACGTGATCTTGCAACAACGGGCGAAACAGAAAAAAGATTTCCCGGGACTGATTGATATCACGGCTGCCGGACATTTGCTCGCAGATGAGACGCCGAGGGACGGAATCCGCGAACTTGAAGAAGAGATCGGTCTCGTCCGGCAGTTTGAGCAACTGTTTCCACTGGGCGTCTTCTTGGAAGAGTTGATACTCGGGGACTTAAAAGATCGTGAACGTGTCCATCTGTTCCTGACAAATGAATCGATGCCGCTCGAACGTTACGTGTTGCAAACAGAAGAAGTCAGTCGATTGATTGCCTTACCATTTTCCGAGTTTGACCGGCTGACGGATGAGACAGCAGAAACGTTTAAGACCGTGGATCAAGAAATCATCCGCCGCGATCAGTTCGTACCGCATCCGTCTGCCTACTTTAGACGTGTGAATGAAGGAATTCAAGCATATCGTGTCCAGCAGATATAACGAAAGGACTGTCATGCATTTTTATGCGGCAGTCCTTTCGTTTTTTTTACGGTAAAGCTAGGCAAAAAGTAGCATAATGGGCATTTCTTTGAGATAATTAACAATATATACATTTGATGAAAGAAGGTGCAGCCAGTGGCGTTACGATTTGCATTGCTCGGACTGCTAACTCAGGGAGAAGCGACCGGATATGATTTAAGTACGACGTTCAAAAAGCAGATGACCCATTTTTGGACGGCGCATCATACACAAATTTACCGTGAATTGTTGAAAATGGAAGAAGATCAGCTTGTGACCAGTGTGTACATCGTCCAAGAAGACTTACCCGATAAAAAGGTTTATTCGATTACGGAAGAAGGTCAAACGGCACTTGTCGCCTGGTTGCGTGCGCCAAGTGAGTTCAAGCCGAAGATGAAAGATGAGAACTTGATGCGAGTATCCTTGCTGCATCTGTTGCCGCCGGATGAAGCGATTTTGTATTTGGAAGAATCGAAGCGGCATCACCAGTTTGCCGTCGATATGATGAAGGTCTGGCGGAAAGATCATTTAGAAAACGGGGCAACGCTCGGGGAAACCTTGACGAGTGAATACGGCTTACGCATGATGCTGAATTATCTCGACTGGTGCGACTGGGCGATGGAAGAAATAAAGAAAAGTCAGGCGAATGTCTGAACCATACAGTGATATCATCAATCCTTTGTCAAAACAGGGGATTGTTTTTTTGCGTCGTCAAAAGAGCATTCGAGACAGACGATATGGTACAGTAAATGAATTGTAAAGGGATTAGAGGAGGACTACGAACGTGAGTGTATTTACAGATTATGAAGAATGGTTGGATGAAGTCACGGATGAGATGATTGAACATCAAGTCCATTACGCTGTCGCAGAATTAAAATTAGGCGGAGAAATCGGTGACTACTATGAAGAATCCGGAGTGATTGACCGGTTTGTCACGCAACAGTTGGTCTGGTTATCGTTTGAGGAAATGGAACAGATTTTAGATGAAGCGGGAGAGCTGAATCTTGAAATCGTAGCAGACGAAGCTGAATCAGATGTGCAACGGTCACAAGTCAAACAGATTCTGAAGCAATCGATTAAACAACAGCTGGTGTTGAAGTCGCAACCGTTCGTCGCGACACGTCTCGAACAATTGCGTCAGGAACATCCGTCTGTCAAAGATCAGCTTGAAGAAGTCCGTTCAGCCTATGATCAAGTCGATCAGCTGTTGAAATCGGGTCCGGAACCGACGATTATTCCGAAACGGTGGTACCGTCGGGAACGGATTGTTCCCCGTGCCTTCACTCCGGCGGAACAAACGAGTTTAGAGCAGGAGCATCTCAAGCTTTCGCCACAGTACGAAACACAAAAACAGAAGCTTGAAGAACTGAGTCGTGAAATCGCAGCGTATGAGCGGGTTTTACCGTAAAGTTAAAACAACACAAACCCCTTTTCGGTATCTGTACCGAAAAGGGGTTTGTTGCTTGCAGGATTAAGTTAGACAGTTGCGAGCTTAGCAATGACAAGCTTAGCGACGGCTTCACTTGAAGCAGGGTTTTGACCTGTGACGACATTACCGTCGATGACAGCAAATTCTTTTCCGGCATCTGAAGTCAGGAAGGTTGCTCCTTCACCGCGTAATGTAGTTTCAAGCAAGAACGGAACTTTGTCTTCGAGTCCTGTTGATTTTTCTTCTTCGTCCGTGAAGCCGTTGATTTGACGACCTGATACGAACGGTTTTCCGTCAATCGTGACATGTGCAAAGGCAGCAGGTCCGTGGCAGACTGACGCGACGACGCCGTCTTTTCGGACCATCGCTTCAATGGCACCGGCAACGAGCGGGTTGTTCGGGAAGTCGACGACTGCTCCGTGGCCGCCTGGGAAGTAAACAGCGTCAAATGAAGCAGGATCGACGTCTGCGAGTGGCGTCGTATCGTGCAGGGCACGGCGTGCTTCCTGGAATTTAGGCAGGATTTCTTTAACCATTGATGCTTTATCAATCGGTACGTCGCCGCCTTTGACCGAAACGACCGTGACATCATGACCGGCTTCTTTAAACAGGTTGTATGGAGCAGCAAACTCCTCGAACCATAAACCGGTTTTGTGACCGTTCATTTCGTCAGCACTTGTAGATACGATTAAAATTTTTGACATGATAAAAACTCCTCCTCTGTAATAACGTTACAAAGAAGAAGTTTCCCTTCCGATAAAATATTCAAACCTCACCGGTGTTCTGTGTACGTGTGGACCGGTAGAAGCGACAAGACATGTGCGATCTGTTCAACAGTCAACGGTTCCCGCATCGCCTGCAGATTCGCCTGCAGTTGCGACACGCTCGATGCGCCGGGCAACACGATATCGGCTTGCTGATCAACAGCCTGCAGAGCCATGGCAGGAAGCGGATAATCCTGTAACGTCGACAGGACATGTTCCAGCTGCTCCTTGTCGTATTGTTCAAACCGGTCAACCGATTGAAGACGTGACATGCTTTCCGTCGTCAGAAGACCTTTCGCGAGCGGTCCGCGGGCGACGAGCTTGATGTTGCGTTCTTGCAACCGCGGCAATAACTCCTCGATCCGACGGTCGAGCAGCGAATACGGTGTCATCAAATAACTGAAGTCACTGTGGTCAAGCCAGTAATTGATGACGTTCGGACGGAGGGACGAAAGTCCGTATTCTTTAATCCGTCCTTCTTCCCGCAAGTCTTTCATGGCACGAATCGAGGCATCCAGATCGTCTTCCATCGTTCCGCCATGGACATAATAGAGATCGAGATACGGTGTTTCGAGACGGTTCAGACTCTCAAAACATGCTTTTTTCAGGTAGTCGTAACTCGGGTCCCACGTCCAGCCGGTCCCGGTGTCATTCATCCGGTTGCCGCCTTTTGATGCCAAAAAGATCCGGCTGCGGTCTTCCGGTGAAAATGTCTGTCCAATCAATGACTCGACTGCGCCGTTGGCATAGACATCCGCCGTATCGAAGTGAACGATTCCTTCGTCGAGCGCTGTCCGAAGAATTTCGGCTGCTTCCTCTTGACCGCGTTTTAAAATCGTCATCGTACCTAAACCTAATGTCATATCAATCCCTCATTTCTTTCGACTGGTGCTACTGTGTATCAGTTTAGCATATTTGATCCAGGATGTTCCCGGGTGGATTTGTACGGAATGGGCATTGCAATGGAAAAGAAACAGACTTGCATCAAGAATCAAAAAACAGGCATACTGAGAAAGAGAAGAAATCCGATTAGAAGAGGTGTTCAGGATGGAAGAAAAAACATTAGAGCGCGAAGTTATTTATGAAGGAAAAGTGTTTAACGTTGAGAAACATGTCGTCAGTCTGCCGAACGGTAATACGTCGATCCGCGAGCTGGTCTATCACAACGGTGCAGTCGCCATCATCGCGTTTGATGAAAAAGGAGATTTGTTGGTCGTCGAGCAATACCGGAAAGCGTTCGAGCAATTGTCGATTGAAATCCCGGCCGGAAAGTTGGAAAAAGGGGAAAATCCGGAAGAGTGCGCAGGGCGTGAACTGAAAGAAGAAACGGGATACACGGCAACTGAGCTGAACCACGTGTTTGATTTTTACGGAGCTCCTGGTTTTTGCAGCGAACGCGTACATATTTATGAAGCAAACGGTTTGACTGCGGGAGAGCGCCAGCTGGATGCCGATGAGTTTCTCGAAAACCAGACATTGACACTTGAACGGGCGCTTGAACTTGTAGCGGACGGGACGATTGTCGATGCGAAAACGATCATGGCGATTCAGCATTGGCACATTCGTACATTAAAATCATTCTAAAGCGAATGATTTTCAGTTGATAATCATTTTAATTTGAAAAACCACGGATTATCGGCTATGATAAAACCATCAGTTTCGACCAAAGGGGGCGCTATGATGGAAAGTCGTGTTGAACGCATTAAAAAACAGCTGAGCGGTAAAGGATATAAGCTGACTCCCCAACGTGAAGCGACCGTACGGATCTTACTGGAACATGAGTCGGACCATTTAAGTGCGGAAAATGTCTTTTTATTGGTCAAAGAAAAAAACTCAGACATCGGACTTGCGACGGTCTACCGGACACTTGAATTATTAACGGAGCTTGAAGTCGTTGATAAAGTCAACTTCGGAGACGGCGTATCCCGATTTGATTTACGGCAGGAAGGTGCGAGTCACTCGCATCATCACCTCGTCTGTATCGAATGCGGATCCGTCGAGGAAATCTTGGATGATATGTTAGAAGAAGTCGAAAAAGAAATCGTCACGCGTTTCCAATTTAAAATCAAGGATCACCGTTTGACGTTTCATGGTGTATGCCGGGTATGCCAGGAGCGGCATGCACGTGAAGCACTGGAGCAATCACAAACACAAACCGTCTGACTGTCCTCATCTAAAAGAGGGCGGTTTTTCTTTTTGAAAAATATAGGTCAGACCTCTTCACAACGGTTTACACCTTTGATATGATGGGAAAGTAAGCGATTTCTTAATGATAGAGGATGAGTTCAGTGAGGCAACAACTGGAGACATTTATCGACTATTTAGTAATTGAACGGCAGATGTCAGCGAACACGGCAGCTGCTTATCGAAATGATTTAAACCAGTATTTGACGACGCTTGAACAGCAGGGGATTTCGTCCGCGGAAGAAGTCACCCGCCACCAGATCGTCCTTCATATTGAATCCTTGTTACAGGCGCAAAAATCACGATCGACGGTCCGGCGATCGACGAGCTCGATTCGATCGTTTCATCAGTTTTTGGTGGAACGTCAAATCGTCCGTCACGACCCGTCGCGTCATCTTGATTTACCGAAGCCGGATAAAAAATTGCCGGTGGTTTGGAGTCAAACCGATATCGTCCGACTGCTTGACTCAGTCGTCGGAAATGACCCGCTCGTCCGGCGTGATGCAGCAATGCTTGAACTGCTCTACGGAACCGGTATGCGTGTCAGTGAACTGTTACAACTGACACTGGGGGATTTGCAACTTGAACTTGGTTACCTGTCCTGTCTTGGAAAAGGTAACAAAACCCGGATTATCCCGATCAGTCAGACGGCGATTGACAGCGTCTCGATTTATCTCGAACTGGCCCGGAACAGTCTCGGCGGGCGACAAACGGATTATGTGTTCCTCAACAGCCGCGGCGATCGGTTATCGCGGCAGGGGTTTTGGAAGATGATCAAACGCCGGGCGAAAGAAGCGGGGATTGAAAAAGATATCACGCCCCACGTCTTGCGTCATTCGTTTGCGACCCATCTTCTCGAGAACGGAGCCGACTTACGTGTCGTCCAGGAAATGTTAGGGCATGCGGATTTATCGACGACGCAAATGTATACGCATGTCAATAAAGCCAGACTGCATGATGTCTACAAGAACCATCATCCACGTGCGTGATGGTTTTACCATCAAAAGGTCTGACTTCAGACAAATAGGGTGTTTTGTCTAGTCCGTTTACGGGAAAATTCAAACGGGATTTATTTCAGTAATAAGCAATAAGCATATAGGAGGAATTTTAATATGGCTCAATCATTCAAACGTGTATTTTTAGTCGTCATGGATTCTGTAGGAATCGGAGAAGCACCGGATGCAGAACAATTCGGTGATCTTGGTGCGCATACACTGGGACATATCGCAGAACAGCGGAATGGTCTGAATATGCCGCATCTCGCTCAGCTTGGTTTGTCGCATATCGAACCGGTTCAAGGTGTATCTGCAGATGTTGCACCGATTGCTTCTTTCGGGAAGATGGAAGAAGTCTCGGCCGGTAAAGATACGATGACAGGTCACTGGGAAATCATGGGCCTGCGGATTGATACGCCGTTCCGCGTGTTCGAGAAATTCCCGGAAGATTTGATTGGTCGCCTGGAAACATTCTCGGGACGGAAAATCATCGGGAATAAACCGGCATCTGGAACAGAAATCCTCGATGAACTCGGACAGGAACACGTCGATACCGGCGCATTGATCGTCTATACATCCGCTGACTCGGTTCTGCAAATCGCCGCACACGAAGAAGTTGTGCCGCTCGAAGAACTGTACCGGATTTGTGAATATGCCCGTGATATTACACGCGACGACCCGTACATGCTCGGCCGGATCATCGCCCGTCCGTTCCTCGGTGAGCAAGGAGCATGGGTCCGGACGTCTAACCGTCACGACTATGCGCTGAAACCGTTTGACCGGACTGTCATGAACGAACTGGAAACAGCCGGACTCGATGTCATCTCGCTCGGTAAAATTGCGGATATCTTCGATGGTGAGGGTGTGACAGACGCGATTCGGACAAAATCAAACATGGACGGTATGGATCAACTCGTTAAGCAACTCGATCGTGACTTTACAGGACTCTGCTTCCTGAACCTCGTCGATTTCGATGCGTTGTTCGGTCACCGTCGTGATCCTCAAGGATACGGTCAGGCGCTGGAAGAATTCGATACCCGCTTGCCGGAAGTCTTTGACCGTCTGCAAGAGGATGATTTGTTGATCATCACGGCAGACCACGGAAATGATCCAGTCCATCCTGGAACCGATCATACGCGTGAATACGTCCCGCTGTTGGTCTATTCGAAAAACGGAGCTGCGAAAGATCTCGGTATCCGTTCAACGTTTGCCGATCTCGGAGCGACGGTTGCCGATAACTTCAACGTCAAGATGCCGGCACACGGAAAGAGTTTCTTGTCAGAACTTTAATTTTAAGGGAGCGATTCAGATGACAGTCAATTGGAATGAAACACGTACGTATTTAGAAAGCAAAATGCAGGCGAAACCAGAAATCGGTTTGATTCTTGGATCAGGACTGGGTGTCCTGGCAGACGAAATCGAGAATCCGATTGCGATTCCATACAGCGATATCCCGAACTTCCCGGTCTCGACAGTGGAAGGCCATGCCGGACAACTCGTCTTCGGTACGCTTGAAGGCAAACAAGTTGTTGCGATGCAAGGACGTTTCCACTTTTATGAAGGCTACTCGATGGAAATGGTGACATTCCCGGTCCGTGTCATGAAAGCAATCGGTGTCGAAACACTGATCGTCACAAATGCAGCCGGTGCTTGTAACGAAGCATTTGAACCGGGAGACTTGATGTTGATCACGGATCACATCAACTTCTTCGGTACAAACCCGTTGATTGGGAAAAACGTTGATGAGATGGGACCACGTTTCCCGGATATGTCGAAGCCGTATGACGCAGAATTGTTGCGTCTTGCGCAGGAAACGGCTGACGAACTCGGCATCAACGTCCGTCAAGGCGTCTACTTCGGAAATACGGGTCCGACATACGAAACACCGGCAGAAGTGAAACTTGCCCGGTTACTCGGCGGGGATGTCGTCGGGATGTCGACAGTGCCTGAAGTCATTGTGGCCCGTCACTCGGATATGCGTGTACTCGGAATTTCGTGCGTCTCGAATATGGCAGCCGGCATTCTCGATCAACCGCTTCATCACGATGAAGTCATCGAGACGACGGAACGCGTCCGTGCCCACTTCCTGTCACTTGTCCGTGGTTCGATTAAAAAAATGTAAGCATCGAAAACCGATAAAAAATACGAACGACCCCTTGAGGAGGAACTTATTATGCGTATGGTAGATTTGATTGCAACAAAACGAGACGGTGGCGAGTTACCAACAGCCGATATTAAAGCGATGGTGGAAGGATTTACAAACGGTGACATCCCGGATTACCAAATGTCAGCCATGTCGATGGCGATTTTCTATCAAGGTATGTCAGACCGCGAAATCGCGGACTTAACGATGGCGATGGTCGAGTCGGGTGACGTCATCGACTTGTCACGCATCCATGGTAAAAAAGTCGACAAACACTCAACAGGCGGCGTCGGCGATAAAATCAGTCTGATCGTTGCACCACTCGTCGCATCAATCGGGATTCCTGTCGCGAAGATGAGCGGACGTGGTCTTGGTCACACAGGCGGAACAATCGACAAGCTCGAAGCATTCCCAGGATTTGATGTCGAGTTGTCGGAAGAAGCATTCGTGACACAAGTCAACGACATCAAAATGGCAATCATCGGTCAGACAGGCAACCTGACACCTGCTGACAAAAAACTCTATGCGTTACGCGACGTGACGGCGACGGTTAACTCGATTCCGTTGATTGCAAGTTCAATCATGTCGAAAAAAATCGCTGCCGGTGCTGACAGCATCGTCCTCGACGTGAAAACGGGTTCAGGCGCGTTCATGAAATCATTTGAAGACGCAAAAGCACTCGCGACAGAAATGGTGTCGATCGGTAAAAGTGTTAACCGGAAGACGATTGCCGTCATCACGGACATGGATCAGCCGCTCGGAAACGAAATCGGAAATGCGAACGAAGTCAAGGAAGCGATCGAAGTCCTGCAAGGGAAAGATGTCCGTGACTTGAAAGTCATCGCCTTGACGATTGCGTCACACATGGCAGTCCTCGGGGAGTTCTACCCGACATTTGACGAAGCGTACGCGGATCTCGAGACACGTCTCGCAAACGGAGCAGCACTCGACGTCTTCAAGAAATTCATCGCAGCACAAGGCGGCGATGCTTCACTCGTCGACGATATGACAAAAGCACTCGAAACGAAATTCGAAAAAGATTTCGTCGCGTCGAAAGCAGGATACGTCTCGGAAATCATCGCGGATGAAGTCGGGGTCGCAGCCATGATCCTCGGTGCCGGCCGTGCAACGAAGACGGATGTCATCGATCACGCAGCAAGCGTTACCCTGTTCAAAAAAGTCGGCGACAAAGTCGAAGTCGGTGATGTCATTGCGACACTCCGTTCGAACAAAGAAACACTCGATCAAGCCATCGAGAAAATGGATCACGCGTATCACATCAGCGAGACAAAACCGGAAGCACGTCCGCTTGTCCACGCTGTCATTCAATAAGGTGTTTTCTTACAACCGTCTGGGTTTCTTTCCCAGTCGGTTGTTTTTTGTTATAGTGAAATGAAGAATGTAAGGGGGGAACACAGATGAAACCAGCTCAATTAAACGTCGGCGATACGATTGCGATTGTTTCGCCGGCTTCTGCGGTCGCAGCTTATGTACCGCGTCGTCTGCAACGGGGGATTGAAACACTGGAACGGATGGGATTTAAGGTTCTTTTAATGCCGAATGCGACAGCAGTTCACAGTCATACGGCCGGTACGATTGGGGAACGGCTTCAAGATCTGCATATGGCATTCAAAAATCCGGATGTCAAAGCGATTTTTGCGGCCATCGGCGGCTTCAATTCGCATCAGCTGCTTGATGAACTGGATTACGAGCTGATCCGGAATAATCCGAAAATCTTTATGGGGTACAGCGATATTACGGCTCTTCTTTCCGGTATTCAGACAAAAACCGGTTTGACGACATTTGTCGGACCGGCGATTTTACCGCAATTTGGTCAACTGCATGGTCTTGATGACTATACAAAAAAATGGTTTGAAAGAACGTTGATGCAGACGGATCCAATCGGTCCAATCGAAGCGTCGGATGAATGGACGGATGAAGGTCTGCGCTGGGACGTCAATGATGACCGGAGACGAACACACGTCGCGAATGACGGCTATGTTGTCGCCCGTACAGGTGAGGGGACGGGACCGATCGTTGCCGGTAACCTCGGGACACTGCTGCTGCTTGCCGGGACACCGTACATGCCGTCGCTCGACGGGGCGGTGCTGATGCTTGAAGACGACGAAAGTGAAACGCCGGAGACGATTGACCGGTACTTTACGCAACTCCGTCATCTCGGAGCGTATGAGAAGATTTCTGGAATCGTCGTCGGACGTTTTCACAGTAAAGTCGAGTTTGATCCAGACTTCCCGCTGAAGGACATTCTGTTGCGGGCGACCCGCGGTTATGACTTCCCGATTGTGCTCAATGCGGACTTCGGGCATACGGATCCGGTCTTCCCGTTACCGAACGGCATTCAGGCAACGGTCAGTGCGGGTGAACGTGTTGTGATTGAAATGCTCGAATCCGCAGTGAAGTGAGTAAAAAACCTGCGTTTTTTACGAAGATTTGATACACTAGGTAACGGAGCCGCGGATGCCGCGGCGAACACCACAGCTGAAAAGCGCGAAAGGTTGGTATACACATGCAAAAAACAGGATATATCTTACTGGAAGACGGTAATAAAATTGAGTTCGAATTGTTTAACGACGATGCGCCGATCACAACAGAAAACTTCGAGAACCTTGCGAACTCGAACTTCTACGATGGATTGAACTTCCACCGTGTTATTCCTGGTTTCGTCTCACAAGGCGGATGCCCGATCGGAAACGGTACAGGCGGATCAGGTAAAACAATTCCGTGTGAAACATCAACATCTTACCCGCACAAGCATAAAGCCGGTTCGCTTTCAATGGCGCACGCAGGCCGTAACACAGGGTCAAGCCAATTCTTCGTCGTTCACGAGCCGCAACCGCATCTCGACGGCGTTCACACAGTCTTCGGACAAGTGACATCAGGTCTTGAACATGCAACAAAAATGAAACAAGGCGCTGGCATTAAAGAAATTCGCGTCGAAGCGTAAGTGATTTCTTCCCTTCTTTGATCAAAGAAGGGAAGTTTTTTTTTCGCCCAATACGGGAATTGACAACAAGAACTGAAAAATGAAGGAGCGATTTATGATGCGGTTAGCAGGAAAAAAGATTATTCAACTCGTCAGTAACGACTTTGAGGATTTAGAACTATGGTACCCGGTCCACCGGTTACGCGAAGAAGGGGCGACGGTCGACATCGTCGGCGAGAAAGCCGGTGAAAAATACATCGGAAAATACGGTGTTCCGATTGTGTCGGATAAAACGTTTGACGAAATCAATCCGGCCGATTACGATGCGATTCTTGTTCCGGGCGGCTGGTCACCGGATTTACTGCGCCGGTTTGACTCGGTCCTCGCGATGGTCCGTCATTTTGACGAAACGAAACAGCCGATCGGTCAAATCTGTCACGCCGGATGGGTCTTGATTTCAGCCGGTGTCTTAAAAGGCATCAACGTTACAAGCACACCGGGAATCAAGGACGATATGACGAATGCCGGCGCAACGTGGCATGATGAGCCCGTCGTCGTCGACGGACATATTATCTCGAGCCGCCGTCCGCCCGATTTACCGGATTACATGCGGGAATTCATCCGTGTCCTCGAAGGGTCGAAGTAATCAGACAGTCAGTAAAAGCACATAATGTCAGAGCCCGCCTCCCTGTTTCGTGACAGGGGGGTCTCGTTTGCGAAGTGAAGGAAGGGCGGTGGGAATTCAAATGGATCAGGCCGTCTTTTTACTTGATTTCACGAAAAATGAAGCAATTCGAGCCGAGAAGGTGTAGAATAAACAAGTCTCAGTTGATCATGTTCCTGAGAGTTGTTGAAACTAGGAAGGTGTAGAATCAGATGCTAGTAAAATATAAAAAGTTGAATGAACGGACCGCGATGGGGTTAATCGCTTTTTCGTGTGAAGTGAAGGATCCGAAGTATTTGCTTGAAACGGTTCAAACCTATGAACAAGATGAAAATCAACAGTTGTATCTCTATAAACAGGATGAAGATTTTATCGGCATCATCGGATTTCAATTAGTGGATGGCCACGCTGAATTGAAACATATCGCCTTGTCGCCATCGTTCCGCGGAGAACGGATGTCGTATATGTTACTGGATGCAGCCGAAAAAATGCTGCGGATGGAAATCACGGGTGCAACGGACGAAACGAGTCGACTTGTTGAAAAGTGGAAAAATCAATAAAAACCGGTCCATGTAAGTTACGGACCGGTTTTTCATTTTTTTTGGCGTGCCGCAAGAGCCGTCTGTCGTGCCGTGATGACATCCTGACGGTCGCGCAACAGATGTTTATGCCGCAAGAATGATAAATCCTGTACCGGTTCAATCGGCAGACTGTTGACCCGTTGTTCGAGATCATCTGCGAGCGGCAACGGAATATGCATATAGTCGGGCTGCATGAACAACGGTTGTAAAGCGAGCAGGCGTGGGATATCGATTCCTTGACCGGCGAGTGATCCGGCATGGCGTTCGAGTTTTCGGAAAGCTTTCGGATAGGTCCGCATCGCCCCGGATACATTTCCCCGGCGATGATGGTAGCGGGCAACGGCGAGCTGAATCAATGCGACGAGGGATTCATCTTGTCGTTGACCGGCCTGCCACAGTTCTTCGAGTACTTCGTGGCATTCGAAATAGTCTTGTTGGACATTGAATTCAAATGCAAATTGTTCAATCGGATGCATGGATTGATCTCCTTTCCTTTTAATATAGCATAGTCGAAATCAGGTGATGTGTGGTATACTAAGGCGCAAAAAACGTTGATGGGCAGGGAGAATCATGGAATCATACAGTGTAAAGATGGATGCGTTTGAAGGCCCGTTGGATTTGTTGTTGCATTTGATTGGTAAGCTGGAGATTGATCTGTATGACATTTCCGTTTCGATCGTGACGGATCAGTATGTGTCCTATATCCGGGCCATGCAACATCTCGAACTTGATGTGGCGAGTGAATATCTGGTCATGGCAGCGACGCTCCTGCAATTAAAAAGTAAACAACTGTTACCTGTCGAACAGACGGATTTCGAAGACGTTCCGGATTTTGAAGAAGATCCGACACGTGAAGGGTTGATTCAGCAACTGATTGAATATAAAGCATACAAAGAAGCGGCGCTTGTTTTAAAAGAAAAGGAAGAAGCACGGCTGGAACTGTTTTCAAAACAGCCGGAAGACTTGATGACGTATCTCGATCCGGACAATCAAGATTTCAGCGGGAACCTGTCTTTTAGCGACTTGTTGCGTGCCTATGAGAAAATGCGTCAACGCGTCGCCTGGAAAGTACGGCGTTCGAAAACCGTCAAACGGGAAGAACGGACGCTTGAACAACAGATGATTCATGTTTCGGAATATGTTTTTGCCAATGAAGGGACGACATTTTTCGGGTTCTTCACGGAACAACCGACCGTCGAAGAATTGGTCGTCAGTTTCCTGGCTGTACTTGAACTTGTCAAACAACGTGTCGTCGCCTGTGAGCAAATGAGCGACGATATCCTGTTGCGTGCCTTAGTGAAGGAGGAGAATCAGATTGGCGTATGAGCGAATCATTGAAAGTTTATTATTCGTCGTCGGAGACGATGGAATCGATCCGCGTGGTCTGAGTCAAGTTCTTGAAATCAGTGAGGCAGCGGCCCGGGAACAGTTACATGCACTCCAGACGACATTTGAAGCGGAGGAACGGGTGTTGCAAATCGTCGAATCCGGCGGTGTGTTCAAAATGGTCACCCGCAAAGAGATGTCGCCCTATGTGCAGGCGTATGCCGGATCGCTTGCAGAAGACAGCCTGTCACGCGCGGCGATGGAAACACTCGTCATCATCGCCTATAAACAGCCGGTTACCCGGGCGGACATCGAAGTCATTCGCGGTGTCAAGACGGAGCGTGTGATCCACACGTTAAGTGCAAAAGGATTAATTGATGAAGCCGGACGCGCGAAAGGCGTCGGGCGTGCTAAATTGTATAAAACGACGGATCATTTCCTGGATCACTTCGGACTGAACAGTATCGAAGAGTTGCCGCCGCTCGAGTTTGAAGAAACACTCGAAGCGGATGGGGATTTGTTTTTCCGGAATGAACCGTCATTAGAGGAGAGAATAAATTAATGGAACGTCTACAAAAAATTATTGCCCAAGCCGGTGTCGCATCGCGACGCAAGGCAGAAGAACTAATCACAGAAGGACGCGTCAAAGTCAACGGGAAAGTCATCACGGAGCTCGGGACGAAAGTCGGCGGACGTGCGGAAGTTGAAGTCGACGGCGTCAAACTCGAACGGGAAGAACACGTCTACTACATGCTGTATAAACCAACAGGTGTCGTTTCGACGGTGGAAGATGACAAAGGCCGTAAAACGGTCGTCGATCTCGTCCCACCGGGTCACCGTGTATTCCCGGTCGGCCGTCTCGATTACAACACAAGCGGTTTGCTGCTCCTGACGAACGACGGTGAGTTTTCGAATCTCTTGCTTCACCCGAAATACAAAGTACCAAAACGTTATATCGTCAAAATCAAAGGCGTGCCGGATTACTATCATGTCAAAGGTCTCGAAAAAGGTGTCGTCTTACCGGACGGATTCAAGACCGGTAAAGCACGCGTCGAGATGCGCGATATCGATAAGAAAAAGAATACGGCAATTTTAGAAATGGTCATCTATGAAGGCCATAACCGTCAAGTCCGACAAATGGTCGAAACACTCGGCGCAGAGGTCATCAAGTTGAAACGGGAACAGTTTGGTTTCCTGACGCTTGCTGGATTAACATCAGGCGACTGGCGTGAACTTTCGAAAAAAGAAGTCAATCAATTGCGTGAGCTGGCGGATCCGGTAGCTGCCCCTACGAAAAGACGTAAGAACACAAAAAAACGTTAATTTGTAAAGCGAGAAGCTCAGCCTGCGGGTTGAGTTTTCTTTGTTTGTGACAAAACGATTAACGTATTTCACATTCTGTCAACAATTAAGCGATTTCAAGTACAATATGGTTGGAGGCGGTGCAACATGAAAAAAACGAATCAGAACCCGGATGAGCGGCTAGCAGCCGCGAAGCAAAAGAAGAAAAAACGTTCATTTTGGCGGTTAATGATCATGACGATGGTATTATTCGCCGGTGCGGTCGTTATCATGCAGTTTGTCGATCAGGCGACACGGGATAAGGACGGTCGAGTCCTGGCCGGAGATGATGCGCCGGAATTTGCACTTGTTGATTTGTATGGAGAAAAACAACATACGATGGACGAGTACAAAGGCAAAGGACTTTTACTCAATTTTTGGGGTACATTCTGTGAACCGTGTAAAAAAGAAATGCCGTTGATCAACGACAACTACGAGATGATGCAAAAAGAAGGTGTTAATTTTGCAGCCGTCAACGTCGGTGAGACGCCGGTCCGCGTATCGAGTTTCATCAAGGAAATCGGGGGAACCGATTATCCGGTCTTGATGGACACGAACAGTGCCGTCGAAAAAGCCTATGGCATCTACAACCTGCCGGTGACCTTTATCATCAACAAAGAAGGTAAAGTCGTTGAAAAGTATGAAGGTGAGATTGATCAGGCGAAGTTAGAAGAAATGATTAAAAAAGCAAACGAGTAACGCATCGAGGGGGAATTTATGATGCAGCAGGAGTATAAGCAACTGGACATGCGTTATGAGGAAGCCGAGCTTCGTTCAAAACGAAAAAATCAATCGTGGATCGACCGGACATGGACGTTCTTTTCATCCGTCAAAGTCGGCTTATGGCTGATTGGCTTAATCATCATCGCAAGCGGCGTCGGAACTATCTTCCCGCAGGAAATGTACATTCCGCAAGCAGTTCCGCCGGAAGAGTTTTACGGGAAGGAATATGGAACGGCCGGTGAAATTTATTATGCCCTCGGTTTCCATAATTTATTTGAATCCTGGTGGTATATCGGCTTAATCACATTATTACTGTTATCCATCATCATCGTATCGATCGACCGTTTCTTCCCGCTGTATCGCGCGCTGAAGAAACAACCGGTCATCCAGTCCGACCGTTTTATGGGCGGTCAGCGATTTGGCGCTGAAGCGACTGGGACGGTTAAACAGATTGATGCCATTGAACCGTTGCTGAAGAAAAAAGGGTATAAGATCCGCCGACAAGACGGCGCGCTGCTTGCGGAAAAACAACGATTTGGCCGCTGGGGTCCGTACATCAATCATATCGGGCTTGTCTTGTTCTTCGGTGGAGCGATGTTACGGATTGTCCCCGGCATGCACGAAGACGAGCTGATGTGGATCCGTGAAGGCGAAACTTTGCCGGTCGAAGCGACGGACAATCAGTATTATCTCGAAAACAACTCGTTTAACATTGAGTTTTACGATCCGGCAAAAGAGCCTGAGAAATTCAGAGAAGCGTTGAAACGCGCCGGTGGAAGTGTTCCGAAAAACTATGATACCCAAATGACGTTGTATAAAAAAACCGGAATGACGGACGACTTCAAACCGAAACTTGAAAAAGTTAAATCCGGGGAGACCGCCGTCAACCAGCCGTTCGAGTTCGGAAACTATCAAGTCTTCCAGGAACAATATGCAGCGGATCCGGAGTTTAAGACGATGTCCTTTAATATCGAGAATCAAAAAACAGGCAAAGTCATCGATACGATTAAAGTTGACTTGCGTAATCCGCAGGAAACTTACAAATTAAAGAACGGGTATGATGTCGAACTAAAAGACTTCCTGCCGGACTTCGTTGTTAAAGACGGAAAACCGACGACAAACTCGTCGCGTCCGGTTAATCCGGCGTTTGTCTTTACAATCAAATCACCGGAACATCCGAAAGGTGAGCGCAGTCTGATCGGGATTAAACTGAATGTCGGCGGCGATGAGAACCAATACAAAATGGGCTTCGCCGGTACAGAACTGTCGAACATTTCCGGCGTTCGGATCAAAAAAGATTTGACGCTTCCATTCCTGTTTGCCGGCGGTATGATTTTCATGTTCGGGCTGTTGCTCGGTATGTACTGGCCGCACCGCAGACTCTGGTTAAAAGAACGGAACGGGCAGATCAATATTGCCGGATTTACGAACAAAAATGCACTTGGACTTCAGAAAGAAGTCAATCTCGCCTTGACTGAAGTGGGACTTCCGCAACTGGAAGACCGCCAGAAGTTGCGGGAAGAGGGGGAAACGAAATGAACCTGCTTAGTTTAAGCGGTAATTTACTGCTGACGTCTTTTATCTTATATCTGATCAGTACCGGGTTCTTTGCCGTCGCAACAAGTGGTAAAAAGGGACCAAGCCGTTCCGGGAAAATTGCTTTTTCACTCGCTCTTTTAGGGTTTGTGGCGCAACTCGGTTACTTCTTCACACGTTGGGCAGGGGCTGGACACGTTCCGGTCTCAAACTTATATGAGTACACGACATTCTTCGGGATGATGATGGTACTCGGCTTCCTGATTGTTTACGGCATTTACCGCAACAATGTCCTCGGACTTGTGGCGATGCCGGTTGCCTTGCTTGTCATCGCGTACGCGTCGATGTTCCCGGATGAAGTGCAGCCGTTAATTCCGGCACTTCAAAGTGTCTGGTTGAAAATCCACGTCACGACGGCAGCACTCGGTGAAGGAATTCTTGCGGTCAGCTTTGCGACGGGACTGTTGTACCTGATCCATGCGACCGACTTCAACAAAGAATCGAAAACACGGACGTGGCTTGAAGTCGTCATGTTCTCACTCGCTTGTGTCGTCGGATATATCGTTGTTGGTTTATTATTCAATGCACTCGGTACGAACTCGACAATCGAGTACGTTGCAAAAAACGGTGCGACGATGCAACACGAGTATACGATGCCCGTTTTGACGGGTCCTGAAAACGGAAAAATCATTTCCGGTTCTGGTGCTGTCGTTGAATTGCCGAACTTCCTTAATGCCAACAAAGTCAATACGGTCTTATGGTCGTTGATTGGTGGACTGGTTCTGTACGTTCTGCTCCGCTTCGTCATTCTCCGGAAACGGTTGGCAGAAAGCCTCAAACCGATTGCCCGTAAAATTGATCTTGAGACGGCGGATGAAATCAGCTATCGTGCGATTGCAATCGGGTTGCCGGTCTTCATTCTCGGTGGATTAATCTTCGCAATGATCTGGGCACAGATGGCTTGGAGTCGTTATTGGGGTTGGGACCCGAAAGAAGTATGGGCTTTGATCACGATGCTGTTCTACGTCTTCTATCTTCACATGCGGATTCAGCGCGGCTGGATCGGTAAAAAATCAGCGTGGTTATGTGTCGGCGGATTTGCCGTCATCATGTTCAACCTCGTCTTCGTCAATTTGGTCGTTGCCGGTCTTCACTCTTACGCGTAAGCAACGAAATCGAATAGTAGAATAATCATTTAAGGATGAGGCTGGGACATAACTAGCTGTCTTTTAAAGAAAATAAGGGATTGCCATCGTGACGATGCGCAATCCCTTATTTTTTTCATCACCTCTTATTAAATTGCCCCTCGGGCAATACTTTGGGT
>NZ_JAWPEN010000005.1:0-162363 GCF_033342815.1 Exiguobacterium artemiae | reverse complement strand
CCAAAGTATTGCCCGAGGGGCAATTTGATAAGAGGTGACGAAAAAATAAGGGATTGCGCATCGTGACGATGGCAATCCCTTATTTTCTTTACAAGTCAGCTAGTTATGTCCCAGCCTCTTTTTATTTTAGATTCCAAGCGACGCAATCAATTTCCGAATCCGTTCTTCCGATTGTTTCGGCGTCAGGATCAACAGTTGATCGCCTCCGATTAACCGGGTTTGTCCCCTCGGTGTGATGATGGCATTCTGCCGGATGACGGCGACGACCAGCAAATCCTGCGGCATCTCAATCTCTTGGAGCGTTTTCCCATCGATGCGGCAATAGGACGGGACGCTGACTTCGACGATTTCGGCATTCGGATTCGCGACCGTCATGAACTGGATCAACGGTTCGATGTCGATGGCCGGTTTCGCATCGAGCTTCATCAGCTTGACGACCCACGGCAAGGCGGTCCCCTGCAGGAGCGCCGATGTCATGACGGCGAAAAAAACGATGTTAAATAACGGATAAGCGTCCGGTAAGCCACTCGACAAAGGGTAGGTCGCAAGGATGATCGGGACGGCGCCGCGTAAGCCGGCGGCCGTGATGACACTCTGTTCGCGGAAATTATAACGAAAAGGCAACAGGGATAAATAGACGGCGAGCGGACGGGCAACGAGAATCAACGTCAAGACGATGACGCCGGAGACAAACAGCGTATGCGGGTCGAACAGTTGCCTCGGAAAAACGAGCAGTCCGAGCATGATGAACATACCGACTTCCGCCAAGTGAGACAGGCTGCCGCTGAACCGGACGAGAATATCCCGGTAAATCAAATCATGATTGCTGAGCCATATTCCGGTCACGTAAACGGCTAAAAAGCCACTCGCATGAAGGCTTGTCGCGACGCCGTAGGAAAGGAGTGCACCGCTGATCAAAAGTGTCGGGTAGAGGGCCGACGACTGCAACTGGATCCGGTTCATCAAGACCGTCAACAACCAGCCGACGAACAGACCGATCACGAGACCAAGGCCCATCTCGTAAAATAACAGCAGGATACCGTGTAAGGCGGAAAAGGCTGCCGGATCCAAAGCGAATTCCGTGAACAGGATTGTCAGGAAGACGGCCATCGGGTCATTTGTTCCGGACTCCGCTTCGAGCGTATGCTTCACTTTTTGATCGATCGGACGACCGTTCAGCAGGGAAAAGACGGCGGCTGCATCGGTCGAACCGATCAAGGCCCCGATCAGTAAGGCAATCGGCCAACTGAAATCAAGCAGGTAATGGGCGACGCCGGCAATCAGTCCGGTCGTGACGAGGACACCGACGGTTGCGAGGGATAACGCTGCCGGCAGTACAGTTTTGAAATCCCGCCATTTCGTATTCAAGCCGCCGTCAAACAAGATGATGACGAGTGCGATCGTACCGAACAGACGGGCTTGTTCGAAGTCAGCAAAATCAATCAAGCCGGAGACATCCGTTCCGGCGAGGATACCGACAAACACAAATAAAATCAGGGTCGGGACGTTCAGACGGACAGAAAATTTCGTCGTGACGATGGCAAGCAACAAGAGAACACCGGCCAGCAACAGGACGGTTCCTTCGTTCATAGGCGATCCCTTCCTTCAGTGAAAGACGTCTTTTCTTTAGTATACGTCATTCATTGCGGTTGCTTCCGAAAATAGTTTGCCGGAAGATGTGTATAAATCCGTAAAAAAAGGAAAACACGTATCATAATGGATGATTGATTGAAGAAAGAGGAGGCATCTTATATGAACATCTGTGTAGTCACAGGAGCAAACTCCGGTATGGGGATGGTAACGATTCAAGAATTGCTGGAACGCGGAGACCGTGTCATCGCAACCGTCCGTTCGCAAAAAAAAGCGACACTGCTGATTCAACTTTTACGGGAACATGCCGTTTCCGATGCGAATCTGGAAGTGGAAATCGTTCAACTCGATCAGCTTGATTCCGTACGGCGTTTTGCAGATGTGCTGTTTGACCGGGTCGGTCGAATCGATCGCCTGATTTTAAATGCCGGTATCATGGTTCCGCCGTATCATGTGACGAAAGATGGATTTGAATCCCAGTTCCAAGTCAATTACCTCAGTCACTTTTATTTGATTGAACGGTTGCTGCCGTTAATCGAGCAGGGACATGATCCCCGCGTCATCTCGATTTCCTCCTTGGCGGGAGAAGGCGGGATGATCCGGACCGATCTCGAGCTCGAGGCGATTGCACATGTCCAAAAAGAGCAGTATAACCCGATGAAGTCATATCGGGAATCAAAGCTTCTGCAAATGGTTCATATGCGGGAATTAGCGGAACAATACGGCTCGCGGGCGACGTTTGTCAGTGTTCACCCGGGAATCGTCAACACAGACCTGTTTTACCGGGGGAAATACGGAAAAGTGCTGAAAACTGTTCTGAAGCCGATTGCCCAGGTCGGCTATTGGACCGGAAAGCTGTATACCCCGGAATACGGGGCGAAAACCGCCCTGTATCTGGCGACGACCGACGATCTGATTGACAACGGCGGGTATTACGCGGATTCAGCGCCGCGACTCAGTAATCCCGTCGTAGAAGATGAGGGATACCGTCAACAAGCCCGCGCATTGTCCAAACGTTGGGTCGGATTGGTCTAAACGGCTTTAAAAAAGGTCTACCGACTCGTGGGAAGTCGGTAGACCTGTGTTGTGCAGACTGGGGGTCTGATCACTCCCTGACTATACAGTATCGAGATATAGAATCTGAAACTATGAAAAAAATTACAAATTCATGCGTTTTTGTGATTTTTGCAGGACTTTGTGCAAAACAGTTTTCTTCTGGGTTCACTTTCGTTAGGATGAAGGAGAATTTTTTTTACAGGAGGAACACTATGATACGACTAGCTACTGAACAGGACGTCAAACAGATTGCGACCTTGTTGCGCGAAAAAGCCGAATTGTTTCAAGCACGCGGGAGCCGGCAGTGGTCCGCTTATCTGAAGGAAGATTTACAGCAACTGGTCGCAAACGATCTGGCGGCCGGGCGGCTGTATGTCTTTGAACAGGGGGCGGAACTGCTCGGTTCGATTGCGCTGTTGCCGTCGCTCGCCTGGGATCAGACGTTGTGGCCGGATACGGAAGGGCTCTACATCCACCGGATTGTCGTCAGCGAGACGGCAAAAGGACTTGGTGTCGGCAAACAACTGTTACGGCATGTCATTGCGGTCACGACGGCAGAGCAGGAACGGTTGCGTCTCGACTGTCTCGCGACAAATGACTTCTTGAACCGTTATTATGCGTCCTTTGGTTTTGAGCCTCAAGGTATTCGTGACGGTTTTGCGACATATGAGTATAAGGAAACACCGGTTCTGAAATAACGGGGCATTTAGATAGGACAAGTTCCGCCTGCTTTGGTATGGTTAGAAAAAGAATGTTTCGAGGAGTGATCGGATGCGACTTCAGATTGGTTTTATCGGCTTTGGAAAAAGTACGACCCGGTATCATCTGCCCTACGTCATGATTGAGGACCATTTTGATATCACCTGGATTTATAATCGAAAAGCAAAACCGGAATTAGAGGCAAGCTATGCGTCCCAATTGCCGCATGTCCGCTTTACAACGGATTTGGATACGATGCTGAACGATCCGGAGCTTCAGGTCGTTGTCATCAACACCCCGCCGGCAACGCATTTCGCCTACGCCCTGCAAGCCTTGCAGCATGGAAAACATGTGTTGGTCGAAAAACCGTTTACTGTGACGGAAAACGAGACGCACCGGTTGTTCGAGGAAGCAAATCGGCAAGGCGTCAAGCTGCTGGCGTATCAAAACCGGCGTTTTGACAGTGATTTTCAAGTCGTCGAACAAGTCATCCGTTCGGGCAAGCTCGGACGACTCGTCGAAGTGGTCTCACACTTCGACCTTTACCGGCCTGACGCAGCTCCGGCCATTCCGCGTCCGGAAAATGGCGCCTTATATGGTCTCGGTGTCCACACGATTGATCAAATCGTCGCCCTGTTCGGGAAACCGGACCGGGTCGGCTACGATATCCGGACGGTCCGCTTAGCCGGCAATCCGGATGACACATTTGCCCTCGATTTCTATTATCCGGACTTAAAAGTCAGTGTCCGGACCAGTCATATCGCGTTAGCGGGTGCTCCGCGCTGGATGCTTCACGGCACAAACGGAACGTTCATCAAACAGCATATCGACCGGCAGGAACTCGATCTCAAAGCAAACTACTTCCCGGGAGAGGAAGGCTTCGGTGAAGACTCCGAAGATGATTTCGGCCGGTTGTTGTACCATGACGATCACGGTCATCTTCAGGATGTCCGGATTCCAAGCCCGGTCGGAGACTACGGCAAATTATACCGTGCCTTTTATGAAAGTATCGTTCACGGGACACCGTTGCCGGTTTTGGAAGAAGACACAAAACTGGTCGCTCACCTGATGGAGCAAGGTTTCTCGAAGCCGTCCCCCTTCATTTTAGACCTCCGAAATTAAAATTTTTTAGATATCAATATAATTACATCTCAGCAATCTGCCTATGCAGCGCTGAGATTTTTTGTTATAAAGGAAAAGATATCACAATTTTTCAGAATTTTCTTATGGAATATTGATTAAAATTTCAAAAAGATGGGAAAAATTGTGTATACTACAAACACAAGGGGGTTTATCATGAAAAAAATCATTACGTCCATCATTCTGGCAGGTGTTTTGTTCGGTGTGTTCAGTCCATCGCTCATTGCAGAAGCAGCCACGAAGCTGACGGTCACGACAGATGTGTTACGCGTTCGTGAAAAACCATCGACAACAAGTAAGATCTTAGGGAACATCACTAAAGGAGCCGTCTATACTTCAAACGGGACGTCCGGCAGTTGGTATAAAATCACGTACAAATCAAAACCGGGCTACATACACAAAGATTATGTCCGCACCTCTACGACATCGAAGTATACGTCGACCGGTGCGCGTTATACGACGGTCGGGACATTAAACGTCAGAACCGCGCCAAGTACGACGGCGAAAACCGTCACACAACTGAACAAAGGCGTAAAGGTCGCGTCTTACGGAACATCCGGCAGCTGGACACGTATTTTATACAACGGCAGCTACCGTTACGTGTCGACGCAGTATTTGACGAAAACGGCACCAAGCAGTTCGTCGAAACAATTGAGCGTGCCGTATTACAACCAGTATACGCTCGGTTATCCGTCAGGCTGTGAATTCGTCTCCTTGAAAATGGCACTCGAATACAAGAAAAAAGCGGTTTCCGCGTCTTCTTTATATAACCAGATGCCAAAAAGTATGACAAATGCGACCTACAAAAACGGTAAGTATTACTGGGCCGATCCGGAAAAAATGTTTACCGGAAATCCGGCAGGAACACTTGATTATTATAAAAACTGGGGTATTTATCCGAAAGGCATCCTGCCGCTCGCGAAAAAATACCGCAGCGGTGCGGCTGATATCTCGAAACAAGGGGTCAGCAAAATTGAAAGTGAAATCCGTAAAGGAAACCCGGTCATCGTCTGGGCGACCGTTGATTTCAAAAATCCGTACGGCTACTTCTCTTGGATCAAGCCGGACGGTAAAACGTTTACCGGTTACCGCAACTACCACGTCATGCTCGTGACAGGTGTCTCAAGCAGTGCGTTTACGGTATCCGATCCCTACCGTGGAAAATATACGGTCAGCCGTTCACAATTTACGTCTGTTTACAACACGACAGGACAGTACGCGTTATCTGTCCGTTAATCGATTGACCGGTGAAGCGGTTGGCTTCACCGGTTTTTTTATGCGGTCGACCAATGATGCTTTTTAAAGAAATGGGAATCGATTTAAAAATCGTGTAAAATAATGACAACCTCTGTAAGTTCTTCTTGAAAGGAGTGGTGAAGAAATGGATGACAAACGACTGGAACAGCTGGAACAGGAAATCGTCCGCTTAAAGGCTCGTGTCGATCAATTGGAAGACCAATCGGCAAAAGAATTGCCGCCGGAACCGGTCTCTTCCGTGACGCGCCCAGCCGTCCGACCGGCGTTCGTCAAAAAAACCCGGACACCCGTCGTGAAAAAAGCCCGAACGCGGGAGGAATGGGAAAACGTCCTGGCGACGGTCTGGTTACCGCGGATCGGAGCAATTTTTGCAGCAATCGGTGCGATTTTTCTGTTTTCCTATGCGTCACTTGCCGGACTGATCAGCCCGGCGGTCCGAATCGGAAGTGGTGTCGTCATCGGTCTGCTCGTCATGGCGCTCGGAGAGTTTCAGTATGAGAAGAAACGACGTGAGCTTGGCGTCGGGCTTGTCGCGACCGGAACGATCGTCTCCTTGTCGGCGTTATTTGCCGGTATGGCCTTATATCAATTTTATCCCCCGCTGTTGGCCTTTTTCTTAGAGATCGTCGTACTCGCGATCGCATATGGATTAATGTTGTGGATGCGTTCGACGGCATTGCTGGTGCTGGTTTCGATTACCGGCTTTTTATTGCCGTTTCTCCAGTTATCCGATGAGCCGAACGTCTTCCTCTTTTTACTGTACGAAGTGTTGTTATTTACTGCCTTGTTATTTGCTGTCCTTCGTCTGAAAGCAGTCAAGGCGTACCCGGTTGCTGCTGGCGTCTTTTTCCTGGCGCTTGTTTTCGGCAGTCTCACTGTCAATTTCGAGACACGTCCTCTGATTGATGAAGTGACGTTACTCGTTGCCTCTGTCATGGCTTATCTCGGTCTCGCCTATATCGGGACGAGACTGCCGCTCACGTATAACTATCCGAGCTGGATAGCGGGCGGGTTGGTCCTGTTCAGTCTGTCCGTGATCGATTGGCCGTTTGGTTACGGACTCGCGGTTCTGTTTGCACTACTCGCTTACGTCGTCGCGAATCAAACGAAGGACGCGTGGCAAAATGGGGTCGGTCATGTCGCCGTCCTGTTTGCGATCTCGCAGATACCGGTCGATCCGCTGAGCTTTGGTGATCAGTTCCGTTCAATTCTCTACGCTTTCGTAATTGCTGGTCTATGGTTCGTCAAACGTCAGCAAGTACCGCACCAACGGTTTTTCGGGATTGTCGTGTATGTGATGTTCGTGTTGTATACGATCGGAACATATGAAACGTACCGCTTCAACGATCAGTCGTATGCCGTCTCCGTGTTCGGTCTGACACTTGCAACGACAGCGTTCATCGTTCTGCTCGTTCGGACGCATGGGGAAGCAGTGTGGCGGAAATATTGGCAGCTTGTGCTGTTTTTCGCTGCTGCTGGTGTGTTTGTCACCTATACGCTGATCGTAATGGAACTGCCGTTTTACGCGGCGCTTGATCAAACAGATCGCAGTACGACGTTATCTGTTGCCTACATCCTGTTATCGTTTGTCCTCGTGGCAATCGGCCGGATTCGCGGGACAGCGGCCTGGCGCCTGTCCGGTCTGCTGTTGTTGTCGGTCAGTGCCGTCAAACTGTTGCTGTTTGACTTGTCATTCCTATCGTTGATTCAAAAAGCGTTTGTCTTTATCGGCTTCGGCATCGTGGCCTTTATCATTTCGCGGACGTATTTCAAGAAACGTGAATCCTGAATCAGACATCCTCTCTCCAGACAATGCCGTCTGCAAGGGAGGATTTTTTTTATTGAAATATATTGATAACGATTATCATTATCGACTATACTGATTGATGAACTTACTTAACGATCAGGGGGAACCATCCATGCGACATACAAAAACATTGGCTATCGGACTTTTATCGATGACGGCTTTACTGGCAGCCTGTAATGAACAAACCGCGACGACGAAACCGGCGACACCCAAGCCGGACCCGTTCAAACAGGTCGTGGCCGATTACCGGACCTATGCGATTGCAGAACTGGAGCAGTTTACGAAACAGACGGAAGCGTTCACGACAGCGGTCAAAGAGGGTGACTTGGCAGAGGCGAAAGCGCTCTACGCACCAACGCGGATGCATTATGAGCGGGCGGAACCGATTGCCGAAGTATTCGGGGATCTCGATCCCAAAATCGACGCCCGTGAAGGGGATGTCAAGGAATCGGAATGGGGTGGCTATCACCGGATCGAACAAGGACTGTTTGAAAAAGGGACAACCAAAGGATACGAAGGATACGCCGATCAATTGATGCAGGATGTTCATCTGCTCCGGGCAAAAGTCGAAACCGTCGACGTGACCCCGGAACTGCTTGTCACCGGGGCGACTGATTTATTGAACGAAGTTTCAACGTCGAAAGTCACAGGGGAAGAAGACCGTTATTCCCATACGGACTTGTATGACTTTGCAGCCAATGTTCAAGGGGCAGAAAAAATTTATCAACTGTTGAACCCGGCGCTTCAAAAACAGGATGCCGCTTTGTCGAAAGAGATTGCCGCCCGCTTTGCTGATGTCAACGGATTATTGGAAGCCAAAAAGAAAGAGGACGGATATGTGCTCTATACTGCGTTATCCAAAGCGGACGTCAAACAATTGAGTCAAGCCATCAACGAGCTGGCCGAGCCGCTCTCGAAGATGGGAATCGTACTGGAGGGCTGAATCGATGACACGGACTACTTTAGAAGCGGGCGTCACACGGCGTGACGTCCTGAAAGTTGCCGGACTGACCGGACTCGGAGCTGCTCTTTACGCGAGCGGGCTCGAACGGTGGTTACCGCGTGCTTTGACCGCCGAAGCGACGGATCAGGTTCCGTTTTACGGCAAGTATCAGGCGGGGATCCTGACACCGCCCCAAAATCATGTCCAGGTCGTCGCCTTTGATGTTCAGACGACACGACGCGATGAATTGATTGACCTGTTAAAACGCTGGACACGGGCATGCGCCCGGTTGACGGCTGGCTTGCCGCTCGGTGACTCGGACAGTCTGTACGTCCCGCCGGAAGATACTGGGGAGGCGGAAGGGCTGTCAGCGAGCCATCTGACGTTTACGTTTGGTTGCGGACACGGTCTGTTTGTGGACGACCGGTTCGGAATCGGTCATAAGCGTCCGGATCTGCTCCGTGAGTTGCCAGCTTTTGATCTTGATCAGCTCGACCCGAAATGGGCGGGCGGGGATCTTGTCGTCCAGATTTGTGCCGACGATCAACAGGTCGTGTTTCATGCGTTGCGGAACTTGACCCGGATTGGTCGGGGCGTCGTCAAAATCCGCTGGACTCAGACCGGTTTCCAACGGTCAAAAGCAGCGGATGCCACAGGAGGGACACCACGGAATCTGTTTGGATTCAAGGACGGAACCGGAAATCCGGATGTATCGCAGCCGTCTATTCGGAATAAACACCTTTTTTATCAGTGGCAGGACGGCTCACCATGGATGACAAATGGCAGTTTTCTTATCGTCCGCCGAATTCAGATGCATCTTGAAGTCTGGGACCGGACGATTTTGAAAGAACAGGAGCGCACCTTCGGCCGGGACCGGGCATCCGGTGCACCACTCGGTTCAAAAGACGAATTTGCATCCGTGACGCCAAGTAAACGCACGGCACGCGGAGAAGCATCACTTCCGAAAGATTCGCATACGGCAGTCGCACACGGATCAGGTAAAGAACAGTTGTTACGCGGCTCCTACTCCTATCAGGCGGGCATCAATGAAACGACCGGGGCACTCGATGCCGGCTTGTTGTTTTTATCATACCAGCGGTCACCGAAACAGTTCATCACGATTCAGCGGCGTTTAGCGGCGTCCGACCGTTTAAATGAATACATTACCCATCGCGGCAGTGCTGTTTTCGCCTGTTTTGGCGGGATTCAAAAAGGAGGCTACATCGGTGATGCGCTCTTTGCTTAACGTGTTCCTGGCATTGTTCCTCTTCACGGCAATAGGCAGTCCGGTTGCCCATGCGGATTCCGAGACAGATGCGCTGTACGTCTCGATTGGTCAAGCGTTGTCAGCAGTCAATAATAACGATCGGAGTACGCTCGAGACGACTTTGACCGCACTTGAAAAACAGATTGACCGCCTGCCGGCTTCTGCCGAACAAAAGGTCATTCAACAACGGTTGACAGAAGTTCAGAAACAAACCACCCTCCCGGAGGTCAGACAACGTTTGACGGAACTGTCGACGGCCGTCCGGACGCTGGAGGAAACAGGTCAGCCGAAAACAGATCCTGTGGCCAAAAAACGGTTAACAGAGTTGTTCGGCTGGACGAAACAGCTCCGGCAGGCTACGACGATGTCTGAACGTCAGCAGTTGCAATCTGACTTACTGCAGGCGTGGACGGACCGCGAAACCGTCGTCCGGGAGACAAGCATCGGCCATTACGGTCAAGTCGAGATGGGACTGTCCGCCATCCGGATCGCTTTGGCGCGGGAAACGATTGATCGGTCGGAGCTGAATGCAGCACTCGATCAGTTTGACGCAAGCATCCGATCTTTCCTGCAAGGTGATACCGTTCAAGCGGCGGAACAGACGGGATTGTCCGAACTGACAGCCTTGCTGAAACAAGCCGATCAGCAACTCGCTGCCGGCAATGTCCCGGCGGCGCAGAAGACGCTGACGACGTTCATTGAACGTTGGCCGAGCGGGGAAGGGGAGGTCCGGACCCGAAGCAGTTCTTTATATACGACGATTGAATCGGAAGTGCCGGTGCTGTTGTCGCGTTTAGACGAGTCGACGGTTGACTCCACCCGGACCGATTTGGCACCGATCATCACGTCACTTCAGGTCTTGGCACAGAAAACGACATATTCTTTTGTTGATGCGATGCTCGTCATGTTACGGGAAGGGCTCGAAGCATTGCTGATCATCAGTGCGCTGGTCGCTTTCACCCGAAAAGCCAAGATGACCGGAGAACGAATGATTTGGAGCGGCGCACTGTTCGGATTACTCGCGAGCGGAGCGCTGGCGCTCGTGATTCAACAGTTCTTTTCGACGGCACTCGCTGCTGTCGGTCGGGAGCAGATTGAAGGATGGACCGGACTGGTCGCGGTATTGATGATGCTGCTCGTCGGTTCCTGGTTACATTCGAAAACGGCGGTTGCTTCACGGCAAACCGGTCTGGCAATGAATCTTGCGGGACGGTCATTGTTTGCGGTCAGCTTTTTGACGATTTTCCGGGAAGGGGCTGAGACACTGCTGTTTTATGTCGGGATGGCTCCGGCGATGACGACGACTGCTTTGGCCGGGGGAATTATTTTAGCGATCGGACTGATCGGTATCTGTTCACTCGCGGTCATTTATTTCGGAGTGCGTCTGCCGATCAGCCGGCTCTTTTTAGCGGCGACCGGATTGATTTATCTTATGGCCTTTAAAATCTTAGGCGCCAGCCTGCATGCGTTACAGCTGACGGGCATCGTGCCGATGCATGCCGTCTCCTACCTGCCAAGCGTTTCCTGGATCGGTTTTTATCCGACGTACGAAACGATGCTACCGCAAATCTTGTTAGGTCTGGTGGTCGGGCTGACGTTAGTATTAAAACGGCGCCCGGCGGTGCGGTTGCGAAAAGCCGGTTGATACGTTTTGGCGATTCATGTTTTATTCATTATGTTTCGGGAATAACTTTATATCGAGAGTAGAAAGTCGGCTCGCATGAAGGAGAGGAAACAAGATGATTGAAACTAGAATCGTACGGAACATGACAGCCGTCGACGCAGAAGTGACGAGCTTGAAGTCAAGCGGTTATTCGAATAAACAAATTTACATCTTTGCGAAGGATGAAGAGTTGGCAGAACGAATTGCCAACGACACGCAGACGTTAGCGTATCGTGTAACCAAAAAATCATTTTTTGAGACATTGATGTCGACCGTCCGCAGCAACCGGAAAGACCGGATTGCCCAGTTGTCGGAGCTCGGCATGACGAAGGATGTAGCTGAAGATTTGGAAGAGGAAGTCCGTCACGGCCGAATCGTCATCGTGGGTTCAAAATCCGATCTGCTGAATCCGGCGTTTGCCGCCTCTTATGTCGAAGACGAGACAACAGAGTACGGAGCAGGTGTACCGAAGCTCGAAGAGGAAGAAACAACGACAACCTTACCGGCTGACCAAAACGTCAAGCTGGATAAAAAATAAAGGCTGTCCATGAATACAGGAACTGACAATCCGGTCAGTTTTTCAATAAACAAGGGGAACGGATTTGAATCCGTTCCCCTTGTTGGCATGTACATGTATAGGAAGATTTTCGGATGACTAGACTTTTATGTGATGGATTCACGAACATCCATTACCGCTTCATAAGGAAGATGACGCCGTAAGCCGGTCGAGGTCTTGATTTCAATGAGAGCGCGGGCATGAAAAAGAGCCGTAACCGATCCGGTCAACTCGGCTTCGTTTCCCTGATCCAGGTAACGGACCGTCACCGGACGCCCGTTTCGGATAGCGTCTTCCAACAGTTGAGGAAAAACCGTTTTGATTTGTGGCGTCGTTCGGGCAGGATGTGCTTTGTACAAGTGTTCCAATTGCAGGATATGATTACGTGTCGTGCGTTGTCTCCACTTTCGCTGCGTGCGCTTTTTGGACTGTAACACGTTGTTCCACCTCCGATTGAATCGTTTAAACCACTGCATCAAAATATTCCCGATTTATTTGGGAGATAAACCCGCTTCAGGAAGAACAAGTCATCCGGTACCGGCAGACAAACAGCGGTTGGTTTTGAATGTCTGATTTGCGGAAAAAGACTAGAAGTATGCCACGAACAGAGGAGGAACTGTCTGATGGAACGAAGTACATTGATTGCTCTTGAAAAACACTTATATGCCGTTCAGCTCGAACTGGACGGACTTGCCCGTCTCATCACGAAACAGTTGATGCAACTCAGTCAAGTCGCCGGATCTGTCGAACACTTCCGGCGGATGAGTTTTGATTTATATCAAAAACGGGAGACGCTTGACCGTATCCCACCCCAGGTCCTATATGAAACAGCGTTGGATTACGAAGACTTTCTCGATGAAGAGTTTGACGACATTCCGGCATCCTGGGCATTACGTCATGATGAAGCGGAAGCGCTCGATCAGTTATGGTGGTTTGAATTTTTCCGGATTCAGGCGGACGTGGAAGACTGGTTGAGTCTCTACCTCATCCGGCGCATCCGGGAGGATATCCGGTACGTCCCGCCGGTCATCGAAAAAAATGCATATGCGCTGTCGGATGATGCGCGGCAAGTTTTTTGGCGTCTGTTGCAACGTTCCGTCGCCAAACCGTCGTCGAAGATCAAGGCGAACCAACTGTCCTGCCGAATGGGCATAGCGGAGATTGCCCGGTATGCGCGCTTTAATCTGGAACGGACCCGCTTGGCGATCGAAGAACTGACGGCGCGGGGAATCATCTCCATTGAGGAAGAAAACGAAAAGCTGAACCTCCGTGTCCGTCTACAAGTGATTTAAGGCAATAAAGCGTTCAATCATTCGCTCGTCACGACGTGCAGACGGACCGATCCAAATCAGATGTCCGGGGCTCGCCGACTCGATGAACTGGGCATGCGCAATGGCACGCCGGGCGTAAAGTGCATGTTCGAATGGGACAGCCCGGTCCGCTTTGGAATGAACAATCAGTACCGGACAGCAGATGGTCTGCAGGAGCGGACGATCGATCTGCTGCGTCAAGTCAAACAACACCCCCCGGCCCGGTCCGTTCTGCAGTCCGACTTGATACAACAATTGCTGGTCAGCTCCATTTAATTGACGGCGGATTTCGTCCCGCTGCAACAGACTCGTCATTTCAACCATCCGAACGGACGCTTCCTGTGGAAACTTAACCAATTTATCTTTCACGTAATGCCACAATAACCATTGCACGAGTTGCAACGGACGCTGAAGGAGCGGTTGGATAAGCCAGTCCTGATAAGGAAGCGAAATCTGGTGTGTCATCGCACAGGCCAGTACGAGCGAACTGACAGCCGGATTACCGCTCGCCAAAGCAATCGCGGTCGGTCCGCCGGCAGAAATGCCGTATACGGTGTACTGTTCGATGTGACGAGAAGCCAGCCATCTCCGGTAAAAAGCCGCCAACTCGCCGGGTGACGAGGCGACATGCAACGGTGTTTTTCCATATCCAGGACGAGATGGGACGATGACCCTGTATCCGGCTTCAATTAATCGTTCGACGTGATAGACTTCCCGGTAATCGGATTGTGTCCCGTGAATCAGTAAAATGACAGGACCGGTTCC
Organism: Exiguobacterium artemiae; assembly: GCF_033342815.1. Taxonomy (GTDB): domain Bacteria; phylum Bacillota; class Bacilli; order Exiguobacteriales; family Exiguobacteriaceae; genus Exiguobacterium_A; species Exiguobacterium_A artemiae_A. The sequence continues at coordinate 148,310 of NZ_JAWPEN010000005.1, read as the reverse complement.
GCTGTCCCGGTAATCAAATCGGTAATCTTCCCAATCGGCAATGTGTTGCATCCAAATTCTCCTATCTCTTAAATATTTCCATATTATTGTTATTCTTCATTTCTTTTTGAGGTATAATCCAAGTATAATCAAACATCTTATGGATAGGAAATGAGGATGCCCCGTGCCAAATGAAAAATTATCCAATCGGGATCGGTTATTAGCCGTTCGAGACATTTTTGAGCAGTATTCAGATGAAGAACAGACGTTAACATTAGAAGAATTGAGTACCGAACTGTCGAAAAGAGGACTGATTGAAAAGCTGTCCCGCAAGTCCTTAAAAGAGGACATTGCTGCTTTGGCTAAATCAGGATTCGACATTCATGCGGAAGAAACCAAAAACGGTCTTGCGATTCCGTATCATCTGGTCAGCCGTCCGTTCGAATACCATCATTTACGATTACTCGTGGATGCGATTGCCAGCGCCAAGTTCATCTCTGAAAGTGAAACGGAGGTTCTGGTCCGTAATATTCATACTTTAACGAGTAAACGTCTGGCAAAAACGTTGACGCCGGTCATACATACCGTCAAGAAACCGAAAGGCGTCATCCCGTTTTCGATTGATACCATCCAAAAAGCGATCATTGAACAGGACATCATCAGTTTTCAATATCAGGGCAAATTTAACGAACGGACCCGAAAGTTCGAGTTACGTCGCGACGGGGATTATTATCTCGTCACGCCGGCTCATTTAATCGTCGATAACGGGAACTACTACTTGATCGGACGAGATGAACGGGTCGAAGAGATCCGGACTTACCGCGTGGATCGAATCGTTAATTGCAGTGTCTTTGAGCCGGCGCAGACACCGGTCGAGGTCGAAGCAACTTATTTGAGCAGTATGTTCAATATGTACGGTGGCGAACAGGAACAGTTGACGTTAAAGTTCCATGAAAGCGTCATGCCGACCGTCGTCGACCGGTTCGGGACGGACATTCGTTGCCGGCGTCTCGAAGGGGACTGGTTTGAGGTCAAGGTCGGAGCGCTGTTTTCCCAAGGCTTCATGATGTGGCTGATTCAGTTTGCGGAGCAAGCGGAGATTTTGGAGCCAGCTTTTTGCCGGGAGGCCTTTAAGAATAAAGTGTTGGAGCTTGCCAAGGTGTATCAAGCAGGTATTCCGGTCAGTCCACAGATGAATGAAAGTGTCTAAAACGGACAGAGAAGATCTTTTGCTGAAGCGAGCAGAAGATCTTTTTTTGTCGTTTTTTGTCGTATATTCATATTTGAATATTTTTAAGGACTTTTTCCGATTACCATTAAGGATATCTTATTTTTGTTACAGGAGGGGCATCATGCAACATATGGAAAAACCACGGATGGGAAGCGTTATTGCGGGCGTGTCATACCTCTTTTTCATCTGTTTATCCTACACGTCTTGGTATTTATTATCGATTTTCGCCTTTAATCTACTCTTCAGCACAGAGCTTTTAATGTCCATGGATCTTGTGGTCTTCGGCTTTAGTCCTTTATTTGCGTTAGGAATCACGATGTTTTCACTGAAAGTGCTGAAGCGGCATGCTCAGCCGAAATTCGCACCCTACATATTGTTAGTCTATACTGTCTCGACCAGTGTCTTGATCTATTATTCCGTCATCTACTCGATGTTGCCGCGGATCTGACGAAGCTTGCATGGTCCCGTCTTTTGGAATATGCTACGTGTAGAGTACCAGCATGTCTTGGAGGAGGGGATACGATGAATACACAGTATATCCTGGACTGGATGCCACTCGTGCTTCCGGTTGCTGCCATCGTCTTTATTGTCATCATCGCGCGTAAAGCATCGAAGATCGATGCAGATAAATAAACAATTCTTCTTCAGAGTTGTTTCAGGCAGAAGAAAAGGTGCATCCTCTCTTACCCGAGAAGGAGGGCACTTTTTTATTTGCTTCAACGCCTCTTACCGGGTCAGTAGCGCATCGCTACAGGAGTTTTCTTGATTCCTGGCACGTCATACACAAGACCCGAACATCTGAAAAGAGGTCATCTTCTCAGACGTTCGGGTCTTGTGTTTAATCGAGTTGTTTCGTCGGGGCCAGGACGATTTCTCGGATGTTGACATGCTGTGGTTGCTCAAAAGCGAACAGGACCGTATCGGCGACGACTTGCGGATCCAAACCGCCGTCGATCGACTCTTTCCAGTCGTTGTATCCATCTTTGATCGTTTCATTCGTTGTGTGTCCAAGCAATTCCGTCTCGACGACACCAGGAGCGATCGTCATGACACGGACACCATGCGATGCAACTTCGCCACGCACGTTTTCACTCATAGCATGAACGGCAAACTTCGTTCCGACATACGCTGCGTGATTCGCAAACGTCTTTTTACCGGCAATCGAGCTGATATTGATGATGGTTCCGGTCTTTCGTTCGATCATCGAGGGGAGTACCGCCTGCATGCCATGTAAGACACCGAGTGCATTGACGTCAAACATCTCTTCCCATTCCGTTGGTCCTTGCATCTCGATTTGACCGAGTAACATCCGACCGGCATTGTTGATGATTGCTTCGACCGGTCCGAAGCGTTCGGTAGCATCGTGTAAGGCGGCGTCCAGTGCTTGGCGGTCCGTTGCTGCGACTTGTCGGATCAAGACATCGTCCGAAGCGAGATTCGCAAGACGGTCGATCCGTCGTCCGAGCAACAAAACGCGGTATCCTTTTTGGATGAAGGTTTGGGCAATCGCATGCCCGATTCCTGATGTGGCACCAGTGATGGCAATGAATCCTGTTTTCATAATATCGTCTCCTTATTTGATATGATAGATAAAAGGTAACAGAGGAGGCCCATTCCGAAAAGTACGCACTTTTTGGTCAGTGAGTTACCTTTTGGTAAGGGAGGGGACCGTATGACGTATTTAAATGAGTTCGATGCGACGATGCGTCAGATTCAAGGGAAGTGGAAAGTGATGATCTTATATGAATTGCATGAAGAAGGTATGGTTCGCTTCAATAAGCTCGAACGATACATCCAAGATGTATCGCCGAAGACGCTGACACAGCAATTGAAGCAACTCGAGCAGGACGGTTTGATCACACGGACCGTTTATCCGGAAGTCCCGCCACGCGTCGAATATGCTCTAAGTGATAAAGGAATATCACTGATTCCAATCCTCGATGCGATTTGTGACTGGGGTCTTTCGACAACGCCGCGCAATCAATTGATGCGTACTCTATGCGACGAAGCCCCTGCTCCATGAGCAAGGGCTTTTGTCAGCGTTCGATTTGTTCGCGGACATATTTCCGGAACAGTTGAAGATCGTACGCCGGCTCGCTACGGCTGAATTCAATGCCGTCGAGAAGCCGTGCGTGGGTAGCAGCTTCCGGAAATTCAATCCGTGTCAGCCATTCGACGGTCGTCTCGTCATGGCGTCGCGGAAAAGCCTGTTCGAGTTGCGAGGCGATTTTCAGAAGCGGATGCTGGCTGTGTTTTTTGACAGGCACTGCCTGCTTCGGCACCGTCATCCGGACGACCGGTTCAGCTTCCGTTACGACGACCCGGCGTTTACGAATCAGGTAGAACGTGAGGCCGACGGCGAGAAGCGCCAGCACCACTCCTGTCAGGTTCAGATAAAACAGTGTGTCGGAACTCAGGGTAGCCGCTTTTAGACTTTCTTGCGGGGCGATGTCTGATAAACCGGATGTACTGTCAGCTTTTGTTTTTTGATCGATCTGTTCCGCGAGCGGTAATGTCCAGGTGAAGAGGGAGCCGAACGCTTCAAGAGCCGGACGTGTCAGGTTCGCAACAGAACCGAACAGCGCTTCTTTCAGCAGTCGGATCAAGGTGACGAGGACCAGACTGGCTCCTAGAAATAATGAAACACCTGCGACAATCCGACGCCATTCAATCAGATGCTGTCTGAGGAACGGGATTCCCCAGACGAGACCGAGCAGAAGATACGCACCGAGCGGCGGATTGAATCCGGGTAACAGTAAACACAGTCCGGTCAGAACCGTCGCACTGACGGCAAATTTATACGGGTGATCCACGGTCTCGAGCCATGCGCTGAGGGCAATCGCAAGCAACAGCAGGATACTGATCAGCGGAGAAATCAACAGAAAAGCAACAGCTGCCGCCAGTTGAACGCCGATCCGGATTTGGCGCGCCGGAATGACGGCGAGCACCGGGAAAATCAGAATGATGAGCGGGGCTTGCAACAAGCTGATGACGAGAATCCACCAGGTGATCATGCGCTCACCCCCTTATGGCGGTGTCCGAGATGAATTTCGGCTGTCGTCGACGGGACGGTCCGTTGAAGCCGTTTCGTGAAGTAACGGCGTTCGAGCGGTAAATCATATTCGGAAATTCGGGCGAGACATTCCATCGTCCGCAAGAATTGTTCCTTCCCTTTCCCGGAAGGTACGTGATACCACTGTCCGTCCCGATTGACCATTGAAATCCAGAGGCTGTATGAGGCGCCTTGTTTTTCCAGTTCGCGGATAATCGTTGCCGCCCGGGAGAGTAGTTTTTCAAAATCGCCGCGTAAAGCCAAACCGTCCGCCGACAGTCCGTCAATGATGACGGCATAGTCATGATTACGCATCCGGTCATACTGATAGGAATACAGTTCCCCCGTCTTGGCATAAGCAGACCAGTAGATCGTTTTCGCATCGCCCGCGTAAGGGACGACCGAATGAAAGCTCGAGCGGTCAGTAAACGGACTCGACCGGTCAATCGTCTCACCGGGAATTTGGCGTTCGTTCCATTCGACGGAGGCCGGTGCGAAATCAGGGAAGACATGACCAAGCTGTTGAATCGGTAACGTCAAGTACAGCGTCATCAGATGAAACGGATCGGAAATCATGATATCAAACGACTGGATCCGAATCGTTCCCCGTTTGGCTGCCGTGACATCGATTTGAAACGGCACATGGGCCTGACGCGGCACATAGACATGTTGCCGCCAAAACTGACTGCTGGCGTCCTCAATCCGGACCTGTTCCCCGAGAAGACCGGACACGGTCACCTTTCCAAGGGCAAACCGTGTCGGATTATGAATTTCAAACGGGATGGCGAGTGGATCGTCCCGGAACGCCCGGACCGTTTCGACGAGCCGGACGCTCAGACGTTCTCCGAGGTATTCGAGGTACTTCGGCAAGAGATACCCGTACAACGTGTACGCGACGAGCAGTGTCGCAATCAGGATCGAGCCATATAATGTACAAATACCGGCTGCAACGGCAATCCAAAATAAAATCATCGGATGAAAGGACTTCGGTGTAATCAATTGCATATTACACCTCGGTCGGAACAGTCAACGACTCCAAAATCTGCTGGACCAAGCGACCATTCGTCATCTTTAATGTCGCTTCAAGTGTCAGAACAAGCCGGTGGGCAAGCAACGGATTTGCCAGCTGCTTGATATCTTCCGGTGTCACGTATGTCCGGTCATGCATCCAGGCCCGTGCTCTTGCCGCCTGTAGGAGCGCCAAGGTAGCGCGGGGGCTTGGACCGATCTCAACGTCCCGGTGCGCCCGTAACGCATCACAGACGTCGAGCAGGTAATCTTCGACGGCATCTTCAATCGTGACCGCCTGGACTTCCTGTTTCCAGGTATTCAGTTGCTCAAGCGGTACCTGGAATGGACTCGGTTGTAAGTGAGCTCCCTGTAACAAGGCTTTTTCGACCTGTCGATCGAGCGGAGCAAACGACAGTTTGAACAAAAAGCGGTCGAGTTGCGCATGGGGGAGAGGGAACGTTCCCTGACCGTCAAACGGATTTTGGGTCGCGATGACTAGAAAATGTTGCGGTAACGTATAAGAGGTATCTCCGATCGTCACCTGGGCTTCGCCCATCGCTTCGAGCAGGGCTGACTGTGTCCGCGGCGTCGTCCGGTTGATTTCGTCGACAAGAACGATGTTGGCGAACAGCGGACCAAACCGTTGTTCGAATGAACCGGTCAACGGATTAAACAATTCCATCCCAAGCAGATCGGTCGGTAAGGTATCCGCGGTGCATTGAACGCGGGAAAACTTGGCATCCAGTGTATTGGCCAGTGATTTGGCCAGTGTCGTCTTACCGGTACCCGGCCGGTCTTCAAGCAGAACGTGACCTTCCGACAACAGGCCGATCAGAAGATGATCTATGACATGTTCTTGTCCAAGGACCGCTTGCTTTAAGTTTGTTCGTAATTGTTGGAACATGGATAAATCCCCCTTTTTGTTTCGTATTCCTAAAGTTTACGAAAATTCAGAAAAAACTGCTAGTGATTTAAGTCGATTTTTTAGATTTGCTGTTTATTATTGGAAAATCGACTGCGAATACAAAAACCCTTGACCACTGACAGGCCAAGGAACGGAGTTTTAGTCTTCAAACAGTTCATTCATCAAATCATCAATTTCCTGCCGACGGTTCTGTGTTTCCTCCCGGAGAATCCGGATCGAACGACCGCGCCATTCGAGCCAGTCACCGATCGTTGCGGTATGGGGCAGACGCGAGCGGGGGACTTGCACCGTTTCACGGTTTTCCGTCTCACAAATCGCCTGGTCTCCGTCAAATTCCGTGACGGTCATTTTCATCGTGTATCCTCTCCTTTACTCGGGACGTAAGTCGGTCCGGCTTTTGACCTGAATCGTCTGACCGTCTGACGTGTACTGAACGGTGCCCATCCGGTCCGTCCGGTCGACCTGGATGCTTTCCGCCGCAAGCGCATTCATGACGGTCGGCCGCGGATGACCGTACGCATTACCTTCGCCGGCTGAAATCAAGGCACGGGAAGGGTGGACTGCTTGTAAAAAAGGAATCGAGGACGAGGTATCCGCACCGTGATGCCCGACTTTTAACACATCAGCCTTTAAATCCACTCCGGATTCGAGCAAGTCCTGTTCCGTCCGAATCGGAGCATCTCCCATGAAGAGAAAGGTATGATCGCCATGAACGAGTTGCAGGACCGTACTCCAGCTGTTTAAATCACGGGTGCCGTCGCGAAGTGGGGCGAGTAAGTTCAGTTTCACTTCGTCACTCGGAATCGAAACACCGGCTTTGGCGGTTTTAATGGTGATTCCTTGCCGTTTGACGGCGAGCAGGAAGTCCCGGTAGGTTTCTGTCGTGTGGTTGACGCGTGGCGCGTAGACTTGATCGACAGGCAGGGCATCGAGAATCGTATCGAGCCCACCGATATGGTCTGCGTCCGGATGTGTTGCGATGACGGCTGTCAGGCGGGTGATCCCCAGTTCCTTCAGGTAGCGGACGACATCGTCTCCTTTGCCGTTATTCCCGCCGTCGATCAAAATCGTTTCGTTTTTCGTCTGAATCAAGGTACTGTCGCCTTGACCGACGTCAAAGCCGTAGACGTGAATGACGGTAGACGATTCCGGACGATCACCAGGTAACAGTTCGTCGTCTCGTGTCATAAAAAAGATGACAATCAGACAGAGCGCAAGCAGCAGAACGGAACCCCATTTCATACCTAGCCCTCCCGTTTCTCAAACAGGTACAACATGCCGTTGCGCGGATGACCGAAGCGGGGACCGACATAACCGCGCTTTTTTAAGGCGGACCGCATCAGAATCATCATCCCGCCGTGTCCGACGAGCAAAACCCGTTCGTGTTCTTGTTGTTCAAACGTCAATTGGTTCAAGAGAACCGTAATCCGCTCGTTGGCATCTTTGATTTCCGCTTGAATTCGTTTGCTGAATGGCGCGACAAGCCTTCCAATCAGTGCCCAGGCGAGGAACGGGAGACGGATCCGCGAGCGGATCGTCGGGAACGGGACTTCCCGTAACAGGTCCGTCACGATGATGTCTTTCCCGTAGACGCTTTCCGCCGTCTGGACGGCTCGTGGCATACTGCTGGCATAACAAATCGTCCAGTCGATGTTGCCGAGTTCAACCGGTTGGACATCGATGGTTGAGACGTCATACCGTTCAATCCAGGCTTCGATGTCGGCTGCACTGATCCAGCCTTTGGTCGGGTAACCTTCCGTTACCCGGTGGTGTCTGACTAATCCAATCTGTTTCATATTTTCGCGACGGTCGCTTGTATCAAGAAACCGTCCACCTCTCTTTCTATCTCTCAATCTATCGTCTTGTTGTCGTTAAAGGGCAAGACGGATCGCCATCCCGCACAGCAAGGCAGCAAGAATGCTCAGTAAACTGCCGATGATATAGTATTCCGCAAATCGGCGGTCATCAAACTGTTTAAACCGGGCCAACGCTTTTAAGGCGATGATGAATCCGATGGCTCCTGTTGCGTTTACCGCTACGAGGCAAACAATAATGGCGCGTTCGACGAGTCCGATGTAGCGGCCGACACCGTTGATTTCCGTTGTATAACTCCGGGCGGAATCTTCGACTTCATGCGTGACGGACCGCTTCAGTCCGTCCAGTTGTTCTTTCCGCGTCACTTTCCGCTCAAAATGCGATTCAATCAGGCGGGGAGCAAAGGGTGCAAGTAGCGGGGCAATCCCGCGTCCGATTAATTCCGTCGCAATCAAACCCCAGACGCTGACCCATAAGATTTGGTCCAGCAGCGGAAACGTTGTCGGCCAGTCGACTAGTGTCAAATAGACGACAATCCCTGTCAGAATCGTAAGATGGAGTAGTTGATCAATCCAAAATGCGAGTGCCGGATGTAAAAGACGTTTGAAGGGCGAGCCGTCCAGTAAGGCATGTGTCCCAATGATGACACCGCCGATGATCCAGGCAGTCGCGCCACTCAAATCACCCCACTTATAAAAGATGCCGAGGACAACAGCTGTCCCGATGCTATGTACCGTCATATGCTCGAGTAATACTCGGAGTTGCCGCTGTTTTAATTTCGCCATCCGTTGGCTTTGGAACGGAAAATCCGCCAACAGATGGACGAGGAGCAGACTTAAGAGTAAAGTCATCCGATCGCCTCCCAGACCTGCAACTGGTTTAAAGCGTCGACGAATGCTTTTTCCAAGCGTTTACGTTGTTTACGTTGGGAGCGGGCAACAAGTTTCGCAACATTCATGCGCGCATCTTTTTCATGAAATCCCATCTGTAAGCCTATTTCTTCGTACGTGGCCTCCGGATGCTGATCCATCAGCCGGTGTAATTCAATTTGGCGGTCCGTTTTGCCGAAGTACGCCGGGTATAACATCTCGATATAACCGTTCAGCAGGGCGGTCGGCAAATAGGGCGGCCCGGCAAAAGCAATCCGGTTGGCCGTCTGTTTGGCGGCGTCCTGGGCTTCAAAAGCGAAAATAACGGCACTGCCGTTGGCTTCATCGGCATGCGTCGTCGATAACGTCTCATATTGGCCGAATCCGATGCCGATATAACCGTCTAACGGTTGGTTCAGCAACATCAGCATGAGCGGATAACTGACGGCATACTCGTTAAATACACCAAGCAGACTGTCACCGGACTTGATTTGAAAAGGTACGAGCGCTGCTGGAAATGCCTCGTTCAACTGATCCGCCAATTGGTGCAGATCGGTTAACAATCGTTCTTTACTCGAATAGCTCCGAGAATTTTGAATATCAAAGGAAACCGCAACAGCTTGCATAAAAAATCCTCCTTGTTACCGAATATACGGTTACTTATCACTTGTTACCGGTTAAAAGGTAACATTAGACGTGTTACTGTATTTAGAGTAACAGGGAAGTGGAGAAAAACAAAGACCAACCAAATAATTTTTATTTTTTTAAGTTAACATAACATATATTATCAATAGTTAATAAATAGCGTCTCATAATTAAGGTAAACTCAAGATAGTGAGACAAAACAAAAAAACACGGTGTTAACCGTGTTTCCGACAATCGTAATGATGTGTGCGTTCCAAACGACTCATCAAGCGGTCGAGGAAAATATGATGCCGGCGTTCAAGTTGCGTGATTCGTTCAAGCGGTAACCAAGCGAAATGGAAAAAATCACCGCAATCCTGACCGTCACCAGCAACACAATGCGTCCATCGGTTTTCCTGACATTCGATATGCGCATGGTAGAAATACGTGTAATGCACCCGCATGCGTTCCGGATAACGCATTTCTTCTTCACCTACGTACTGAACGGTCGCCAGTGATAAACCGCTTTCCTCGAGCGTTTCGCGAACCGCTGCTTCTTTGGCGATTTCAGCATCTTCGATCGTCCCTGCAGGAATTTGCCAATCACTGTCTGGAGCTGATTGCGGATGAAAAACAAGCAGTTCCCATCCCTCTGGTTGTTCCCGTGTGATATAGATAGCTACTTTTTCGCGTCTTCTGAATTTCATCGTCATCACCTCTCCAGTTGGCAGATGGCACAAAAGCAGCCGAGGAACATGTCCGTAGCTGCTTGATGAAACGAATCCTATAAGCTAAAGCTCCGAACTGCCCGCTCCACAACTTTCGTGGTAATCTTGCCTGACCATTTTCTTTTATTGTAGCGGTTATTGCCGGTCGTTTCAATTTGTAAACGGATGATTTGGCGATAATTCGAAGAAAAGTCTGAAAAAGCGTTCAAAACAAGCGTCCTAAAGCTAGAAACGAACAGGAAGGAGCGACGAAACACCATCTAACCTAAAAAAAGACACCCCTCTATCAAAATGAGGGGCATCTGACCATCAAACGGTATACCAATCAAGAAGCGGACCAAATTTTTCTTCGTCATAAGCAAACGAACCGTTCGATAATCGATCGAGGAAGGACAACGATGGGACTTGAATCGTCTTTTCCTGCTCTTTTCCGATCAAAATGAGTTCTTTTGCTTGGGTGACGTCAATTAAAGCAGCCACTTGATGCGGTTTTGATTTTAAATCACGTAACAGTTGCGTACCGCGTAAGGCACGATTCGAGACTTGGAACTGATCCGCAAGGCGCATCTTCTTCAAGGCACCGCGTTGTGTCAACAGGACGATATTTGGTGCTTGTTTAAAGCCGATTGTTCCTGCGACTACATCCTGATCACGCAGATTGATCGCTTTGACGCCCGCTGCCCGGACACCGACGACCGGCACGTCGTCTTCCGTAAACCACAGCCCAAAACCGTGCTGGGTCGTCAAGAACAATTGCTCTTGTCCGGTCGAAACCTTGGCATACAAGACTTCATCATCCGCCCGTAAACGGACGCCTTGAAGTGGTTTTGACTTCCGCTGGGCATTGTAGTCGCTCAATTTCGATCGTTTAACCATCCCTTGGCGAGTCACGAACAGACAGTGCGACGTCTCGTCAAACGTCCGGACGAGATCGACCGATAAAATCCGGTCGCCCGGCTCGAGCGGGACGAGATTGGCGACGTGTTGTCCGCCGTCTTTCCATTTCGTATCCGGTAACTGGTGGACCGGAATCAAAAGATAGTTCCCCTGGACGGTCCAAACGATCAGATGATCCGTCGTCATCGCCTGTCCTTGATACAACAGACGATCCTGCTCCTTCATTTCCGGTAAATCGTTGGTTGCGCCGAACGAACGCATCGAAGAACGTTTGATATAGCCGTTTTTCGAGACGAAGACCATTGTTTCTTCGACGGCAATCATCACTTCCGTCTTCAGTTTCAACTCTTCGACTTCCGCTTCGACCGTCGAACGCCGCTTGTCCGCGACTTGCTCTTTCAGAACGGTTAATTCTTTGATGATCAACCGGTTCCGTGTTTTTTCGTCATTCAGGATTTTTTTGAGACGGGCAATTTCTTTTTCAAGTTTTGCCGCTTCGTCCTGTAACTCGACAATATCGGTATTCGTCAACCGGTACAGCTGAAGCATGACGACGGCTTCCGCTTGGCGGTCTGTGAAACTGAATCGTTCAACCAGCTTGTCTTTCGCTTCCGATTTGTTGGAGGCCGACCGGATTAACGCAAGTGTCTCATCCAAGACCGAAATCGCCGTCATCAAGGCCGAAACGACCTCTTGGCGACGTTTCGCCTGCTCGAGATCAAACGACGTCCGGCGGATGACAACATCCTTGACGTGGCTGAGGTATGCATCAAGCAAGGCAAGAACGCCCATCTGACGCGGTGTCCGCTCGTGAATCGCGACCATGTTGTAGTTATAAGCGACTTGCAGATCGGTTTGCTTCAGGTAAAAGTGAAGTACCCCTTCCGCATCCGCTTCTTTTTTCAGCTCGATGACGACACGAAGACCATCGCGGTCCGTCTCGTCGCGGACTTCCGCTACCCCTTCGACTTTGCGGTCCAGACGGAGTTCTTCCATCCGTTTGACGAGGTTGGCCTTATTGACTTCATACGGGAGTTCCGTAATCAGAATCTGTTGGCGTCCTCCGCGTAACGTTTCAATCGTTGCCCGCGAACGGATGATGACTTTCCCGCGTCCGGTTTCAAACGCTTTTTTGATGCCGTCGAGACCTTGGACGACACCGCCGGTCGGGAAATCGGGACCTTGCATATGCGTCAGTAAATCGTCGACGTTATGAACCGTTCCTGAGATTCGGCCAATCGCGGCATCCAGCACTTCACCGGCATGATGTGGCGGGATTTCCGTTGCATAACCGGCAGAAATTCCCGTTGAACCGTTCATCAGCAGGTTTGGTAAGAGAGACGGCAAGACAAGCGGCTCTTCCGTCGTATCATCAAAGTTCAATGTGTAATCAACAGTCTGTTTATTAATGCCTTCGAGAATCAGGCTCGACACTTTCGATAAACGGGCTTCCGTATACCGCATCGCAGCCGCACTGTCGCCGTCAATCGAACCATTGTTTCCTTGCATGTCGACTAACGGATACCGGAGTTTCCATTCCTGGCTGAGACGGACCATTGCTTCATAAACCGACGAGTCGCCGTGTGGGTGATAGTTACCGATGACGACGCCGACGGTCTTGGCCGACTTCCGGTAAGCGCGGTCAAACAAGTTGCCTTCCGTATGCATCGCATACAAAATACGGCGTTGAACGGGCTTTAAGCCGTCGCGTGCGTCCGGTAAGGCCCGGTCCTGGATGATATATTTCGAATAACGACCGAACCGGTCCCCGACGACTTGCTCAAGGGACAGGTTCAAAATGTTTTGCAGGTTAGACATATCAGTTCACACTCTCTTTCGTCACGTGTTCATTTTCAATGATCGAGAGGTCTTCTGTCAGTCCAAACGCAACATTGTCTTCGATCCAGCTCCGGCGGTGGCCGACGTTATCGCCCATCAGCACGGAAACTCGTTTCTCAGCGACAGCGGCATCATCGATCGTGACACGGATCAACGTCCGGGTATCAGGGTCCATCGTTGTTTCCCATAATTGCGGAGCGTTCATCTCCCCAAGTCCTTTATACCGCTGGATCATATAGCCTTTACCGAACTTTTTCGTTGTTTTCGCCAGGGTTTCTTCGTCCCAGACGTATTCAAATTTCTCTGACTTGCCCTTCCCTTTCGAGACGCGATAGAGCGGCGGCAAGGCGACAAAGACTTTCCCGGCATCAATCAACGGGCGCATGTAGCGGAAGAAGAACGTCAACAGCAAGACCTGGATATGCGCGCCATCAGTATCGGCATCGGTCATGATGATGACCTTGTCGAAGTTGCAGTCGGACAGGTCAAAGTCTGCTCCGACGCCACTGCCGATCGCGTGGATGATCATATTGATCTCTTCGTTTTTCATGATGTCGGCGAGTTTTGCTTTTTCCGTGTTCAGGACTTTCCCGCGTAACGGTAAAATCGCCTGGAACGTCCGGTTACGGCCTTGTTTGGCTGATCCGCCGGCTGAATCTCCCTCGACGAGGAATAATTCATTTTTCTCGGCGTTTTTCGATGCGGCCGGTGTCAGTTTACCGTTCAGGATACTCGACCGTTTCTTTTTCTTGCCGTTGCGGGCTTCTTCGCGGGCTTTACGGGCCGCTTCCCGTGCCTGGGCAGCACGAATCGCTTTTTTGATCAGAAGGGTCGCCGTTTGCGGGTTCTCCTCAAGATACGTCGACAGGCGGCGTGTAATGACCGCGTCACAGCTCGTCCGGGCTTCCGGAGAACCGAGTTTTGATTTCGTTTGTCCTTCAAATTGCAGGAATTCTTCCGGAATCCGGATCGAGACGATCATCGTCAACCCTTCGCGGATGTCGTTGCCGTCCAAATTCTTGTCTTTTTCTTTGAGTAACGTATTTTTGCGGGCATATTCATTCATCACACGTGTCATTGCGGTTTTCGCGCCGACTTCGTGTGTTCCGCCGTCCCGTGTCCGGACGTTATTAACGAATGACAGGACGTTTTCCGAATAGGCATCCGTGAACTGGAAGGCGATATCCACCTCGATGTCGTTTTCCGTTCCTTCGAAGGCAACCGTCGGGTGTAATGTATCTTTATCGTCGTTCAAATAACCGACGAATTCACTGACGCCGTCTTCATATTGGAAGACATCCGCTTTTTCCGACCGTTCATCGGTCAGGGTGATTTTCAGTCCTTTCAACAGGAAGGCCGATTCACGCAGGCGTTCCGCCAACGTATCGTAGTTGTATGTCAAGGTGCTGAAGATTTTTCCGTCCGGCTTGAAATAGACGCTTGTTCCTTTTTGGCGCGTCGTTCCCGTTTCAAGCAACGTCGTTTTCGGAATTCCCCCGTCTTCAAACGTTTGTTCAAATTGTTTGCCATCCCGGTAAATCGTGACTTTCAGCTGTGTCGAGAGCGCGTTAACGACGGATGCTCCGACGCCATGCAGTCCACCGGAGGTCTTGTAACCGCCTTGACCAAATTTCCCGCCGGCATGAAGGACTGTGAAGATGACTTCGGCCGTTGGTTTTCCGGAAGCGTGCATCCCGGTCGGCATCCCGCGCCCATGGTCACGGACGGTAATCGCATTATCTTTATGGATGATGACATCGATCTGTTCCCCGAATCCGGCAAGTGCCTCATCAATCGCGTTATCAACGATCTCGTACACCAAATGGTGGAGTCCGCGATGATCGGTCGAGCCGATATACATACCCGGGCGCTTCCGGACTGCTTCGAGTCCTTCAAGCACCTGTATGGCATCATCATTATAATTGTTTAAATCTGTCGCCATGTTTTTCACCTCAAATAGAAAAACGTCGAATATTCCAAACGTTCGTTCGTTTTTCTAGTAGTCTGTATCTAATTGTAGGCATCTTCTTGCTATCTGACAAGGATAATCTAGAAAACAAGAAAAAAAGACACCGGCGTTCAACGCGTGGTGTCTAGTCAAAACTTACTCATAGATACTGATGTTCAATCTTGATGCAACGATTTTCGATGTACGGAATTCCGGCGCCGAGGGCTAAACTTTCCGCTTCAACACTCGATAATCCGAGCTGATTCCAAATCATACCGACGTCACCGTGCGCGACAGCATCCTTGGCAACGTCCGCTAAAAACTCCGACCGACGGAACACGTCGACGATATCGATGTGCCCCGGGATACTGGCGACACTTGGATAGACTTTCTGCCCGTTCCATTCATTTAACGTCGGATTGACCGGAATAACTTCGTAACCATGTTGGACGAGGTAATCGGCAATCCAGTTCGCAGTTTTTCCGGAATCGCTTGATACTCCGACAACAGCGATTCGTTTTGCGTCTTTTAACAACTGGCGTGCTTGTTGATCTGAAATCATGTATACGTCCCCCTTGTGTAAAATGCAAGATAGTCTTAATCTATATACCCCATTCGATTTGGATTAAGCATTTTAACCGGTGGAAGAACCGATTGGGCGGTTGAACTCAAAAACGGTCTGTACGAAAACGAGACGACCAACTACCCATCGGAACGATTTTCGATGCAACTGAGAGCGAAATGATTTTCTGCGAAAAATAATCGTTTTAAAAGTTTACATAATACTATTATCGTACTTTATCATAGTTATAACGATGAAAAGCTGATTTGCAACGAGTCGAATGGTTACCTATCTTCGTTGTTTTCGATGCAACTGAGCGCTCCCTGTCTGACAATTTAACGTTGCGTGAAATAGTTATTTCACGCAAACTAGTGTACCAACTACCAACGTTTGGTATACTCATGACAGAGAGGGGATAGAATGATGAGTTTATTTAAAAACCTGGGAAAAACCGTGAAAACGGCCCCCCTTCCCGCCCATACGATCGATCTTCCGGGATATGTCCGGATGCCGGATTTTATCCGGTCTTACATCGATCATCTGGCGTCGAAAAATTTCTCGAAGGCGACGATGCGGCGGTATGTGTATGATTTTGATTCATTTTTCCAGTTTGTCGCGGAAGCGTCGGGGGAAGCGATTGAAGCGCGCGATATCACGCAGGAAGCGTTTCTTGAAATTGATGGGTCCGGGATTGCCGCTTATGCGGAATACTTAGCCTTAACAAAGCAAAATGCCCCGAGTGTCATCAACCGGAAACTGTCGGCACTGCAGTCGTTATTCCGGCATTTGATCGATATCGGGGTCCTGTCGGAAAATCCGGTCGCAAAAATCAATCGTCCGAAACAGGCGAAACGGGATCCGATTTACTTAACGAAACGGGAATGGGATGAGTTGATGCAACTGTTGCCGTCAAATATCGAGATGAACGCCCGGGAAGCGGCCCATTATGAACGGGATCGTGTCCGGGATATCACGTTGTTCCAGGTGCTCGGTTACAGTGGCATGCGGCTCAGCGAAATGACGCAATTGACCTGGAGTGCCATTGATTTCCATGAAGGGACGATTCGTGTCATCGGAAAAGGCAACAAGGAACGGGTCATCCCGCTCGCGAAGCCGGTCCGGGTCGCCCTGCGAAAATTTGCGGCGCATTACAGTTTGACGATGCGGGGACCGGAACCGATTTTTCAAAAGCAAGGCAAAGCGCTCAGTCCCCGGGCTGTTCAACATATCTTAAAACGCCACGTTGACCGGTTGCGCCCCGTGCTGCCGTTTTTGGAACGGAAACAGATCACACCCCATAAATTACGGCACACGTTTGCGACGCGCCTCGCGACAGGTGGGGTCGATGTTCTGACGATTCAACAATTACTCGGTCACGAATCGGTCGCGACGACCCAGGTTTATGCCCACATTGGTGATCAGGAGAAAAAACGGGCAATTGAATTATTTGATAGTGAACGATAATTGTATTATGTCACCTAAGTAACACGGAAAGGAGAATTTGGATGAATTATGGATTAAGTGAACGGAAAATCAAACAAATGTCGGATACTTATGCCTTTCGTCGCGGGAAACGTTACGTCGCTGCCAAAAAAGTGACATTACGGAACTACCAATCCGGTGATTTGCTCGTCGAAGCCGCTGTTCACGGTGAATCGGTCTTTACGGTCACCGTCCGCGTAAAGGAACACGGTGTTGATGCCGGTTGCAATTGTCCGTCACTGGCAATGGATCAGTCGTTTTGCGGACATATCGTTGCCGTTTTACTGGCGATGCATCATGTCCAGGTCTACGGGACACCTAGCGGTAATCAACCGACAATCCGTCCGTTTACGACGACACGGCAGACGGAAGACATGGCTGCTCAACATTATTTGAATCAAATAAGCCGTGAGTCACGGGCGACTCTCCGCTTTGATGTCGCAGGTCCGAATATTGTGATGGAAAGCATTACGGCACAACAGCGGTTCGTCATCAGTTCCGCTTATTTTGACCGGCTGTTGCAGACGCGTGACCAGTTACGCCGCCGGGCCGACGTTTGGCTCAGTCCCCCGCTCAAACAACGTCTTGTCAACGGTCCACCTCGAGTCGAACTGGCGCTTGACCGCGAGCAAGGCGGACTGGAGCTACTCGTAACCTTTATCTATCAAGGGATTCGGATTAATCCGTTAGAGGAGACGGACTGGCTTGGGCGCGACGTTTCAACGGAAACGGCAGTGCTCCGTTATATAACCAACAGTGGTTTTGAAGTCTGGAACAGTCGGTACCGTTTGTCGGAAGAAGCAGCGGAGTACCGGTTCTTGAGAGGACTGCTTGATCCGCAGGTCGCTTACGGCGAACTTATCGTACAAGTGACGGAAAGCATCCGGCAATCCTTGCCGAGCGGACCATTCCATCCGCGAATCGATGTCGAGACGACCGACCGGCTCGACTGGTTGACGTTCCGCTTTTCGATGGACGGGATTCCGGAAACGGAACTGAAACGGGTTCTCGCGTCACTTGTGACACGGAAAACGTACCACCGCTTAACGAATGGTCAGTTCGTTTCCTTTGAGACACGGGCCTTTCAGCAGTTGCAACGCCTGTTCCGGCAACTTGAAGCCGCGGAACAGGATCAACTTGACGCGGTGCTCCGGATGCCGGCCCTGCCGAACCTCAAGCATCTGGTCGGTGCTTCCTTCTTACATGTTCATAAACAATTGACGGAACGATGGTTGGAACTGAAAAATGGAACCGGTGTCTATCTGGATTTCCCGGAAACACTGAATCAATCCTTGTATCCGTACCAACGGGCAGGCATTCAATTCATGGCCAATCTCGCCGGGCATGACGGACACGGGATTTTAGCCGATGAGATGGGACTCGGGAAGACGATCCAGGCCATCGGCTATCTTGAGACACTTCCGGCAGGACGGATGCTGATTGTCGCTCCGGCCTCCCTTCTCCATAACTGGCAGGCGGAGCTGAAGAAGTTTGCCCCGACGAGAACGGTCCATCTGCTGACCGGTGCACGGAAGCAACGGTTGAAGCAACTCGAAACATTACCGGCGAACGGAGTTTTTCTGATCTCTTACCCCGCGTTACGGGCAGATATTGAAGCCCATCAAGCGATTGAGTATGATGTCGCGGTGTTTGACGAGGCCCAACAGATGAAGAATCCGACGTCCGAAACGGCTGTCCGCCTGCGTAAAGTTCGGGCGAAACGCCGCTTTGCATTAACAGGTACCCCGCTTGAGAACCGGACGGATGATTTGTGGTCGATTTTTCGGATCATCTTCCCGTCCCTGTTGCCGGACTTGCCGACGTTTCAGACGTGGTCGCACGACGAAATCAAACGGTTTATCCGTCCGTTCATGATGCGGCGGACAAAAGCGGAAGTCCTGCAGGATTTACCGAAAAAGCAGATTGTCCATCACTATACGGAACTTGGTCCGACGCAAAAGAAACTGTATGCCTCGTACCTTGCAAAACTGCAACTGGAAACGTTGCAGCATCTCGACGAGACAAAACGCGAGGACCGGATCAAGCTACTCGCCGGTTTAACGCGTCTGCGGCAGATTTGCTGTGATCCGGCCTTATTTGTTGACGGTTATACCGGTGAATCGACGAAACTTGAGCGGTTACTCGCATTAATTGAAGAAAAATTAGCCGACGGACACCGCCTGTTGATTTTTTCCCAGTATACGAAGATGCTCAGTCGGATTCAGGAACGGTTGGCCGAGCGGCAACATAACCACTTTTTATTGACCGGTGAGACGCCGATTGAAGAACGGGTCGCAATGTGTGACCGCTTTAATGCCGGTGAAGCGGATCTGTTTTTAATTTCCTTGAAAGCCGGCGGGACCGGTCTGAACTTGGCGACCGCGGATACCGTCATTTTATACGACAGTTGGTGGAATCCGGCCGTCGAACAGCAGGCAGCGGACCGGGCCCATCGGTTAGGGCAGCAGTCACCCGTTGAAGTGATCAAGTTACTGATGACCGGAACGATTGAAGAAAAGATGGCTGAATTACAGGATCGCAAGGCGTCGATGATTGACGCCGTCTTGTCGGATCAACAGACCGATGTGTTGACGATTCGTGAGCTCGTCCGTCTGCTCGATTTCCCTGTTTCAAACCATTCTTCGGTCGATAAATCGTAAAAAAAGAAGAAAATCTCAAAAAAATCAAAGACCTTTCATCCGTTGTCCCACAACAGGTTGGAAGGTCTTTCGACAATTAAATATATCCAAAAAGGTTTTAACTTTTAAAAATCGGGGGTATATCTACATTAGCACCGTACAACACGGTCGCTTTTCAATTATTGTTTCTCAATATCAGCGTAATGACCTGGGAGAGAAATGCTACTTACTCACTTCGTTTTTCATTTCTGATGAAATCCAATGAAACTAGCATTTAGCGCACGATTTTCTATATGGGACCTGCTGTCCCACTCCTACATTCATTACCTTTTGAGGGCTATACCAAATTCAAGGGGGAAATGAACATGTCAGTAACATTAAAAGTAGAAGAACGCGAAGTACGCCCACGCTCACTTAGAAAGCAATTACGTCATGAAGGAAAAGCTCTTGGTGTCGTGTATGGCTACAAAGTGGAAAGCACACCGATTTCATTCGATGAAAAAGCATTGGTCAAAGTCATCCGTGATCATGGTGAAAACGTCTTGGTCGCTCTTCAAATCGGCGGCAAGAAAGTCAACACATTGATCAACAAGCTCGATATGGATATCTTTACACCAACGATTAAACACGTTGAATTCATCGCAGTTAAAATGGATGAAGAGACAGAAGTGGAAACGGACATCGTCCTCGTCGGCGAAGCAGCCGGTGCAAAACTTGGCGGATTCCTTTCACAAACACTCTTTAAAGTAACAGTTGCTGCAACACCAGATAAATTACCGGAACGCATCGAAGTGGATGTAACGGATCTCGCAATCGGTGATTCGATCACAGTAGCGGATCTTCCGGAAGAGAAAGATTTCCGTGTCGTCACAGAAGGTGACATTCAAGTCGCAGCAGTCGTTGAATCGACACTTGAGGCTGAACTTGAAGAAATCGAAGAAGCAGAAGCTGAAGCACAAGCAGCGGATGCAGATGCATCAACAGATGATTCAGAAGAAACATCTGAAGAGCAAGCTGAAGAAAACAAAGAAGACAAAGAATAATCTTTTCTCCCCTCCCCTCGCGGAGGGGTTTTTTAATGGGGATTGACAAGTCGGAGCGTCAGACGTACAGTGAAAGCTGTACACCACATTACACATCCACTAGGGGAGCCATTTGGCTGAGACGATTCACTTCGGACCCTTTGAACCTGATCTAGTTCATACTAGCGTAGGAAAGTGGAGCGGACCCATTCGTGCCCTTTTTCTGTCCCCGGACAGTTGACGCGACCGCTCTCTTTTCTAGAGGGCGGTCTTTTTGTGCTTTCCTTGCGGATGTACATCTAAAGGAGAACTGATTATGAACAGTTGGAAAATGAAAGAAATTATCGTCATGATGATGCTCGCGGTTGCATGCGGCGTTCTCTACTTAGGCTGGTCGACGTTATGGTTGCCGATCTCTGCCATCTTCGGACCGGTCGGCTCAAACTGGATGTTCGGCATCTGGGTCATTGCCAGTCCCCTCGTCGCCTGCATCGTTCAAAAACCGGGTGCGGCTTTGATTGCTGAAGTCGTCGCAGCCGCGGTCGAACTGTTTACCGGTAGTCACTTCGGATTATCGGCTCTATTGATCGGCCTTGCGCAAGGCATCGGTGCTGAGATTGCTTTTCTGTTATTCGGCTACCGGACATTCAATACCTTTACCTTGATGCTGTCGGGCGTTTTTGCCGCAGTCGGCAGCATGATTTACAGTCTGATCGTCAATGGATTCGCCTACTATACGATGACCACTCTTCTGCTGACGTTTTCCTTGCAGCTGGTCAGCGGTGCCCTGCTCGGCGGGTTACTCGCGAAAATCATTGTCGACGCACTCGTCAAGACGGGAACGCTGAACGGCTACGCCGTCGGACGACAGAAGAAACGGCGGGCTGCCTGATGTGGTGCCGGAATCTGACCGTCCGCTATCCGGATCAAGATCACGCTGTCTTAAACAACCTGACCGTGTCGCTCCGGCAAAGAGAGACGACCTTATTGATTGGTCCCAGCGGTAGCGGAAAAACAACCTTCTTGCATGTCCTCGCCGGACTGATGCCGGAAACGATTGAGGCGGAAGTCAGCGGCGAATGGCACGCGGATGGAACCGTCGGCATGCTGTTTCAACAGCCGGACGATCAGTTTTGCATGCAGACGGTCGGAGCGGAAATCGCCTTCAGTCTTGAAAACCGGAGCATCCCCCGCGACGAAATGGAGGGACGGATCAGAACGGTTTTGAAACGGGTCGGACTCGATCTCGCCTTGACGGCACCGATTGCCGAGCTATCCGGCGGGATGAAACAACGTCTCGCCTTGGCCTGTGTACTGGCACTCGAACCGGA
The DNA here is from genome assembly GCF_033342815.1 of Exiguobacterium artemiae. GTDB lineage: Bacteria > Bacillota > Bacilli > Exiguobacteriales > Exiguobacteriaceae > Exiguobacterium_A > Exiguobacterium_A artemiae_A. Next base: position 126,356 of record NZ_JAWPEN010000005.1, on the reverse strand, counting down.
CATCCTGTTACTCGACGAACCGACAGCACAACTCGATCCGCACGGTTGCCAAGTGATGATGGAGTTGATTGAAGAATTGCACCATGACCCGGAGGTAACACTCGTTTTGATCGAACATCAACTGGAAGAATGTGTGACGTTTGCTGACCGCGTGTTGGTCTTTTGGGAAGGACAGGTGAGGATTGACGGTTCCCCGTTTGATATCTTCGAGGAGAAACGGGAGGAACTGACCCGGCACGGCATCATGTCGCCATTGCTCTATCCTTATACACTCGAGACGATTCCGCCGGAGGTCGCAACAGCACGGTTTCTGGATGGCTCGCCCGTCGCAAGGCGTCCGCTTGCACACGAAACGACGTTTGACTTGACCGATGTGACGATTACGCATGGCAAACGGGTGATTCTCGACCGGATTTCGCTGACCGCGTCCGCTGGAGAATGGATCATGCTTGTCGGGCGCAACGGTGCCGGTAAAAGCACCCTGCTTGAGACGCTGGCAAAACTGTTGCCGGCGCAAAGCGGGATGATCAAACTGTTTCAGACACCTTTGAAAAAATGGCGGGACCGGACGTTTTACCGGCAGGTCGGTTTCGTCTTTCAGCAACCGGAGTTTCAGTTTCTGAAACAGACGGTCACGGATGAACTGGTCATCAGCTCTCCGTCACCGGTGCAAAGTCACGTGGCTGACGCTTTGCAACACTACCGTTTGGCGGACGTCGCAACGCAATCCCCGCTTGCACTTAGTCTCGGACAAAAAAGACGCTTAAGTGTTGCGACGATGCTGCTGGAACGAAAAGCTGTCCTGTTACTCGATGAACCGACCTTCGGACAAGATGCTGAGACGACGGCCCAGATTCTCGATGTGTTGCACCAAGCCCGGGAAACGGGAACCACGCTGATCATGGTGACGCACGATATGGAACTGGTCCACCGTTACGCCGACCGTGTTGTCGTCATCGGCGAGAAGCACATTCAGTTTGACGGGACACCGGATGAATTGTTCCGGAACGAATCATTGCTTGAGCATAACCAGTTGATCCGTCCGGTATCGGTACGCTATCAGCAACTCAGAGGAGGTGCATCACCATGCAGGAAAACGACTCGCTGCTCGCACGCATTAATCCGGCCGTGAAGCTCGGAACACTGGTGTACGTCATGCTGGTGCTGATTACGACGTCACGTCTGCCGGTGACATTCGCCCTGCTTCTGTTTGCAGCCGTCGGTGTAGTCTGTTCCGGATGGAAGCTGTCCTCGCTGTTCTTCCGCCTTGCGCCGTATGCGCTATTATTTTTACTGACGTTTTGGATGATGGCGGCGTTCGGAAAAGGGGAAACGGAACTGTGGACGTTTGGCTGGTTCCGGATCACGGAAGAGAGTCTCGCTCACGCCTGGCTGGTCGCAACGCGGATGTTGGCTTTTGTCCTGCTGAGCATAACGTTCGTCGCAACGACTGATCCGACCCGGTTCGTCATGAGCCTGATTCATCAATGCCGTCTGCCGGTCCGTCTGGCTTATGGATTTTTAGCCGGACTTCGCTTTATTCCAATTTTCCGTCAGGCGATCCGGACGATCCGCCAGGCACGCCGGATCCGGCAACAAAAATCCATTTGGCCGTGGCAGACGTTTTTCGCGATCAGTCTGCCGCTGTTTACGACGAGTATCATCCGCTCGGAACGGATTGCGATTGCGATGGAAGCCCGTCAGTTCCAACCGGACCGGACCTATTATGTCCGACCGGTCGTCACCCGCGTTGATGGGTTGTTTTTTGGTCTCGTCTGCAGCATCGCAACGTCGCTTCGCCTTTTTGTCTGACAAGCAGAAGATTACGTCCGCTCGGTTGAGGGAATCATATTCTCAGATGCAGAGAATTTAAAAAAGCAGGTGAATGTCGTGAAGCAAATGGTCTTAGTCGGCGCAGGTCATGCGCATTTAGAATGCATCAAACAAGGGAGTCATCCGGAAATCGACTGGATTGTCGTCACCCCCTCCCGTTACCAGTATTATTCCGGGATGTTCTCCGGACTCGCGGATGGCACCTATACACTTGACGAAACCCGCATTGATGTCAAAGCATTATGCGAGCGGCATGGCAAGACATGGATCGAAGACCGAGTCATGCAGATTGATGCTGCGAGTAAACAGGTGATTTGTCAGTCCGGACGGGTCGTCCCGTATGATATCGTGTCCTGCAATATCGGTTCGAACGACTGGGAAGCAAGCACTCCGATCCATGTCACGATCAAACCGAACTATCGGGTGGAAGACGCGTTCCAGACGTTCCGGAGTGCCGACTCCCCTGTCATCGTCGGCAGTGGTGCAGCGGCGGTCGAGATGGCCGCATCCTTTCAGGCAAACGGTACACCGGTCACGCTGATTCATGAAGAACCGTTGCTTAGCAGTCATCCGGCAGGTCCGGAACTGGCCGCGCGACTTGATCAGCTCGGCGTCACCCGAATCGTGGACCGGTTCGAAACGCTGGACGGTCAAACGGCGCGCTTGCGGTCCGGACGCTCCCTTGAGACGGATGCCGTCTTATTTTTAGGCGGTGCCAGTGCTACCGAACTGTTCCGGGCATCCGACTTATACTGTGATGCACGCGGATTTTTACTGGTGCACGAGACACTGCAGTCGCTCGAGGATCCGTCGATCTTTGCCGTCGGGGACTGCGCAACTCTTACTGCTTATCCGCAAACACCGAAGAACGGGGTGACGGCGGTGCGCCAGGCGCCGCTGTTGCTTCAGAATCTGATCCGGTTCGCGAACGACGAACCGTTACGGACATTTCGACCGCAACGGTATTATTTGACGCTGCTTGCGCTTGGTCATCGCCGGGCTACCCTGCTGTACGGCCGATTTTACTGGACGAACCGGCTCAACTGGTACTTCAAACAATGGATCGACCGGCAATTCATTAAGAAATATACGGTCTGAATCAACCGAAGTCGTGTATTTGGTACAGGACAATCAGATGTACCTGTCATGCCGCTCGCAGAAGACACAGGAGTTGCGTGTCTATCCGGTGAAAGCATCGGATCATCCGTGGATCCGCTTGACGAAGGCATCCGATCATGTCGGCCTGCAAGCACCCGTCTCGATTCCGTTGACAGAAGAACAATTGGATCGGCATGTATCCGCCAATCAGGAAATGAGTGCTGACAATGAATTTGCCAAGGAGTTAAAGCCGTTCCATGCGTTTCAATTGCCGATGGCAGGGCAACTGTTGTTTATCGTGACAGAGTCCGGTCAGGAGCACATCATTCGAAACATTCCGCTGTCGTCCCTTCACCAGCAAGGCGAGTTTTATCTCGTGAGCCGCCGTCATATCGACGGATCAACGTCCCGGTCGTTGACTTTTTCACGTGACGGTTGGGATATGAACGATCGACAAATCATGACAGCCGACAAATCGACCCGGATCAAAACGAAGCAACTTTCCTTGCCGAAAACATTACCGGTCAATCAAACCGTGCCCTTTGTAACCCTGCAAGTCGTAAAAAAAGAACGGGTAGTGGAAGAAAAGACGCTGTCTGTTCGTTATCGGCCGCTTTACCGTCCGGTCAAGGAATACCAACTTGAAGAGGAGCCGCAAGGAATCACGGCTTACTTCCATCCGACGATCAAATCGTTTGAAAAGGCGAAACTCAGCGAAATGGTCATCCTGCCGGAACGGCTTTCCCGGGCGATGACGGAAGAATTAAAGGCTGTAACGTCGGAAGAGCCGCAAGGTACGCGGACACCCTTTTCGTATATGACATTGCTTGAATACGGCAACACGCAAACGTTTAACGTGTATCTGAAAAAACGCGCGAATAAGACGGATCTCTATCTGCAAGATCAACGAATAAAAAAAAGCGCCAGATTGTCAGGTGAGTTGGCACGGCAAGTCAGCGAAGAATTAGAAGCACCTTAATTCGGAACGGATCGTTCCATTCAAAAAGAGATCAGGGGAACAGATTCTAAATCTGTTCCCCTGATCTTCGTAAAAGCGGACTTTTATGCCCGCCTTCTTTTTATCGAACAATCAGACCGTTTGACCTGATTTTAAATACGCGACCAGCGTTTCCGTGAACTTCTCGCGTTCGTCGAGGAACATCCCATGTCCGCTCTCTTCAAAAACTTCAAGACGTGAACCGTTGATGTTTTCATGCATGACTTCGGCAAACTCAAACGGACAGACTTGGTCTTTTTTACCATGCATGATGAGCGTATCGACCGAAATCTTCGGCAGATCGTCCCGTAAGTCTTCGTCCCGTAAGGCAATCGCCGACTGGATCGTACCGTGGGATGAAGCGTCGACACTCAAGTTATGGAACCATTGCTGAAGCGGTTCCGGATGCTCTTTCGCAAAAAAGATTTCCCCGAATCCTTTCAGCATCGATGGACGATCTTGTTTCGTGTCCTCAATCAAGGCATCGACTTCCTCTTTCTTCATGCCGTACGGATAACCGTCGCGTTGCGTGAAGACCGGAGCGGCTGCGCCTGCTAAGATCAGTTTTGAGACGTTTGACTCTCCATGATTTAAGAGGTATTTTAAAGCGATGCCGCCGCCCATCGAGAAACCGAGTAAGGTGACGTTCGTTAATTTCAGTTGCTGAATCACTTCGTTGATATCTGACGCCATCGTCGTATAATCATATCCAGTCGCCGGCGCATCCGATTTTCCGTAGCCGCGGTAATCGACGCCGATGTAACGGTACCCTTCTTCGAGCAGACGGTTTTTCTGATATTCGAACATGTTATTGTTGGCCGGCCATCCGTGGAGCATGACGACCGGTTGTCCTGAACCGATATCTTCTACGTAAATCTTCGTTCCGTCAACTGCTTGAATAAATGTACCCATCTGTGAAAACCCCCGTAATTTTAGTTGATCCAACTTTCGCATACAACTAGAAGATACCCGATTGTAACAGTAAACTAACATCTTAACTTTAAACTGTTTTCGCAAAGTCTGTCGTTTTTGAAAGGGTTATTGATTTATCTCTAAAATAACACATAATGGAAATAGTTGTTATTCAACGAACAGGTCAGGATTGATGAATGGAAATAGGCAGAAAAGGCGGTAGGTTCTATGGAGATAAAGACGGAACGATGTACGGTACGTCGGTTTGAAAAAGAAAATCTTGATGATTTTATGAAATATAGAAATGATGAAAACTGGATGCAATTTCAAGGATTCAAAGGATTGACCAAGCAAATGTATGCTAAAGAATTACTTGGCGAACCCTCTCTTTTAAAAGGTGTACAACTTGCTATCATCAACAATACAACGAATCGATTGATTGGTGATATTTATTTAAAAAAGGATCACTGCACTTTTTGGGTTGGATACACGATAAGTCCTCTTCACGCTAAGCAAGGCTATGCCTATGAAGTACTTGCTGCAATTGTAGCCTGGGTCAAACAAAAAGGTGGTGTGAGAATAAAAGCGAGTGTGTCACCTGAAAATCTTCCTTCAATCAACTTACTTAAAAAGCTTAAATTTACTTTTCTATCTTCAGATGGAGGAGAGCATCTCTATATATTGGATTTACAAAAGATGTGAAGTGATTCACTTAAACTATCGCGGGCTTTAAGTAAAAAAGGACCATCAATAGATGATTCTTTTTACTATCCTTAAGAACTCTACTGTGGTTTTATTCAATTTCCTCTTTTCTTGTATTTTATAGCACGTTTTTTTGGTTTCAGATTTGAATTTTTATGGAATTAAAAGGGTATTATCATGGTAAAATATTGTTAAAAGAATGAAGGAGCGATTACCATTAAGAAATCTGTACTCGCAATCAGTCTCATCGGCAGTTTATTCCTGACCGGATGCGGAACGGAGCGGCTGTTGGAGTTAAAACGATCCTCCACGTATTGGGAAGCCATTAACTATACAGATGAAGCGTATGAACCGGTTCCGAAAAAACAGTCCGCCCGCCTGTTGCAGACATGTGAAGATAAAAAGACGATCGTCACGATGCCGAAGCGTTACCGGACGCTCGATACATATGGTCTTTACTTTAACTTACAACAACTCGGGAACTATACCGCGCCGATTGAGCTGCAGTATATTGCGACAGGCGATGACTATTACCTGACGTGCCGTTCGCCGAAGACATCTCGTCTGACAACGCATTCGATTCAGCTGAACGACCATCCGTGGCTGAAGCAGAAAAAAGGGCAAGAGTTCTCGTCGGTCGCGGAACCGCTTTTGACAACCCGGACCGATGAAAAAGTGATGAAACGGAAACATGAGGTCGTTGACGAGACCGGACAGGTCCGGCGGGTTTTCGTCCAATTTCCCGTAACAGGTCAAGTCATTTTTTTGGAAGAGGAAGATGGTCAACAGCAACCGCTGTTTGGATTACCGGCTTCGTTTGTCTATCAAAAGCTTGAACTATCCGTTGAAAAGACGACAGATGGTCTACCATCTACAACCTACACGTTGTTACTGAAAGACGATTTGTATCAAAACCAGCAGGATCTGTTGACACATCACGGGAAACAATCCGCCCGATTGACCTATCACCCGCTCCCTGATGTCTTACCGGCAAACAAAACGATTCCATACTTGACGCTCCAATCCAAGGATCCGGAAGAGCCGATGAATAAAACGATTTCCCTGCGTTACGAGACGACCGTCAAAGACTTACCTGTCCGCGGATTTAACGGCATCGGCACCGACAACAAAGAAATTCACGGGTTCCTTCATCCGAACGAGGCAGCATTACGTGACGGCAACTTCCGGCAACTGTCGTTAATATCCGACAAGTTAGCGAAGCAGATTGCAGATGAATTAAAAGATGTCACACTGGAAAAACCGCAAGGCAGCCGGGCCGATTTCCGTTATCTGACCTTGATTCAAGACGGAAAAGTCCAGACGTTTGATTTGTATCTCAAAACACGGGCAAACAAAACAGATTTTTATGTAACAGACATCCGAACCAAAAAAACGGCTAAACTGTCCGGTAAACTGGCGACCGCTTTAGCTGCTGAACTGGAGGACTAAAGATGCGAAAAATCGTACTGTTAGGTGGAGCGGCGATCCTGTTGAGCGGATGCAGTCCGGATGCCAAACCGATTGCGTACACCTACTTACCCGAAGTGTACGATACGGTGAACCTGACTGATCTCAAGAAAGATGATCCGAAGCTGGGTGCCCTCATCAAACAGGTGTGTGCGACAAAACGGGTGGCTGCCCCGAAGGATTATGCAGTCGGCACACAATATTTCGTTAATCTCGTCAGCCAGTTTCCGGAATCGATGGGCGAGCAGGCGGTCTACCTGAAAACAAAACAGGATCGTTTTTTGTATTGCCATGATTATATTTCAAAACCCGGTTATCACAAGTTGACTCCAAAACAGGACCGCTTTTCATCCAAAAATCTGGTCACGCCTCACGATCAGGTCGAGTTTCAGAAGTTATCTTCTAACTTCGAGGAAAGTGTCCGCCTCTCCGGCAGATCCTTGATGACATCCGCACGACAGCTGACGGTCCCGACGACCGGTTATCTCGTCGTCCGGGCAACAAATGATCAAACGAAACAGACGGTCGTCACGAATGTCATGGAGCTGACACCGTTTATCGGATCCGTCCCGCTTGTTCTCGAATCGAACATTCAAATTCAAGAACCGTACGAAGTCCAGTTGAATCTGATGGGACAAGCACGCTATCGTGCGCCCATTCATTCTTCGAAGGAGCGAAGTACGATTCAGTTCAAGGAGGCACCACATGAAGACGGCACTTACGGTACGGTCACGGTCAAAGAAAAAACGGGAAAGACCACCCGCTACCAGCTGACCGTCAAGCATGAACAACAACTTCCGCCTAATCTTGACGTGCCGCCGGATGAACTGTACGACGCGGACTATTCGTTACCGCGTTTCGCCCTGTTTCATGACCGGCCGCTCGGAAAGCTGAAATTTGTGAACGGCGATTTAGACATGGCGGAGCCGCTCTCACCCGAGGCCTACATCGAGACGTCACTCGAAGAATCCAAACAGTTGGTTCGTTTGATTAGCGCAAGCGAAGAGAGCGAGCGGAAAGGACGACTCGCCGAGCGGCCGTACTTGACGTTGATGAAGAACGGGAAAGCGCAACAATTCAAGATTTATCTCGACCGGCGGATCAAAAAAACCGATATCTATCTGGAAGATGTCCACCGGAAAATCAGCTTTAAGTTACCTGCAGAAGGGCGCGATTTGCTGCTTGATACCTATCAGGTCAAATGATTTAACTAAATTTAGCGAGAATTCTCCCACCTCTAAGCGTACCGGGACGAAACCAAGCGTAGGTGGGAGATGAATCGCCCGTCTTGGCAAGACTGCAATCGTTTGATAAAATCAGTGTGACTAACCAAAAGGACTGATATATCAATGAAAATGGACACAAATAAGCATTCAGTCTTCCTTCTGAATTATCACCTTGTCCTCGTCGTGAAATACAGACGCAAAGTGATCGATGACGCCATCTCGGAGTTCGCGAGACAGACGTTCGAACGAATCGGCGCCTCGTATCACATCACGCTGAACGAGTGGAATCATGACGGCGATCATATCCATGTGCTGTTCAAAGCACATCCGAACACGGAGATGTCAAAATTTCTGAACGCTTACAAGAGTGCAAGCAGTCGACTGATAAAACGAGACTTTCCGCATGTCAAGAAACAACTATGGAAAGAAATGTTTTGGTCTCGAAGTTACTGTCTGGTGACGACCGGAGGTGCGACAATCGACGTCATCAGACAATATATCGAAAAACAAGGGAAGGAGTGATCACTTTGCTGAAGGCGTATAAGTTTCGACTTTATCCGACGAAACCACAACAAGAATATTTCGTGAAGACGTTCGGTTGTGTCCGTTTCGTCTACAATAAGATGCTCGAAGAGCGGATTCAACTGTATGAAGACTCGAAGCTCAACCCTGGCGCAAAGCAAAAGCTCCCAACCCCAGCGAAGTACAAGCCTGAATTCCCTTTCCTCAAAGAAGTCGACAGCCTTTCCCTTGCGAACGCTCAGATGGACTTGAACCAGGCGTATCAAAACTTTTTTCGAGATCAGTCTGTCGGGTTTCCGAAATTCAAATCGAAGCACAACGACCGAGCCTCTTACACAACAAACAATCTGAAGGGAAGCATCCGCATCGAAGATCGTAAGGTGAAACTTCCTAAAATCGGTTTTGTGAAGTTGAAACAACATCGTCCGTTTGATGGTGTGATCAAGTCCGCGACGGTCTCGATGACGAAGACGCGGAAATTCTTCATCTCCATCCTTGTCGATCAAGCCGAAGCGCAATGGGTTCCAGCCCAAAATAAAGTAGGAATCGACCTTGGTTTGGAGCACTTCGCCATCATGACAAATGATGAACGCGTTTCTGAGAAAGTTGACAATCCTCGTTTTCTTCGAAAGTCCGAAGAGAAGATAAAGAAGGCGCAACGCGCCTTGTCCCGCAAGAAGATCGGGAGTAAGAACCGAGAGAAGGCGAGGATCATCCTCGCCAAGAAACATGAAAAGATTGCACATCAACGTCAAGATTTTCTTCATAAGCTGTCGAAACGGATGGTTGACGATAACCAAGTCATCGTCGTCGAGACACTTAAATCGAAGAACATGATGAAGAACCATAAGATCGCCAAATCGATTGGAGATGTCAGTTGGTATGGGTTCGTCAGACAGTTAGAATACAAATGCGCATTCTACGGACGAACACTTATCAAGGCGGACCAATGGTACGCCTCAACCCAAATCTGTTCTTCTTGTGGAGTAAAAGGTGAGAAGAAAACAATCGATGTACGCGAGTGGACATGTACTTGCGGTGCGCATCATGATCGAGATATCAATGCAAGTATCAACTTGTTGCTGTTAGCAGACTGAAAACCCTTCAGGGTGGGAACCACCCGATGAGCTTGGTAAATAACCGTAGCTAGTAAAAGTACGATCTTCCCAAGAAGCTCCCCCTTCAATTTGCGAAACAAATAAGTGGTGAGTAGTTCACAAAATCAGGTGTTCGACAAGGAAAATGGCCGCACAAAACAAGATAAAGGCGATTCCTTCCTGCAGCCACTCGCCGCGCGTCAGCCGTTCCCGTAAAAAGGAGGCGCAGGCAATCAGCAAGGCAAAAAAGTACAGGTAGACAAAACCGCCGGACAACAAAAAACCGATGATGAACATCATGCCGAACAAGACCGTCAAACCGGAAACGATGCCTTTACGTGTCGCCATCTTCCGTCACCTCTCTGGGATTTCAGTTTTAATTCTTTTACCCGCTTTCCGGATCATCCATTCCACACAAAAAAGCCGTCTCTTCCCATTCACGGGAAAAGACGGTTTTGCTTAAGCGTGGGTATGATCGGCGACGACGGCATATTCCGTGACGGCATTTGACAGGACAAGCGGTTTGACTTCCGAAGTCCCTTCGTCCCGTTTCTTATGGACGCCTTTATAGGCCTGGCTCGATTGCCAGGCATGGAAGTGTTCCTGTTTTTCCCATGTCGTCATGATGGTGACGATATCATGTTCGTCCTGACTGAGATCCACCAAGACCTGCATCCGGACAAATCCATCCATCTGCTCAATTCCTTTTGTCGTTTGAAAACGTGCCGCGACTTGCTCGGCTTTCCCGTTTTGTACACGCAGTTGATTCATGACAATCCACATACTCTGTCCCCCCTCTGTCTTAACTATCCCCAGTATACCGAACGCAAGACGGGTCTTCCCAGTCCGAAGACTTCAGTCGAGCGTATTCGACAACCGGCGCAACTGTTCGTTGCCCTGTGCATCGACAGCATGAATATCAAAAAAGAGCGACCGGGGAAAGGCTTCCGGCAAGGCTTGAATCGTATGGAAACTGTCCTTTTTCCGGACATCCAGCGTCCGTTTGATATCTTTCAGCGGTACGTTCCGTTCCTGTTTCCCGTCGTAAGTCGCTTTATACGGATCAAACGTCAGCTGGTTCAGGTTTTGGGAGCGGTTTTCCCCGTAGACGACCAAATAACGTTTTTGCTCGACTTCCAGTAATCGTCCTTCAAACCAGTCGTTTGGTTGCGGCGCTTGACGGATCAGGCGGACGATCCGATAGGCCGAGTCCGTTTGTTGCAACACGAGTAACAGATGCGCTTTTTCCGTTTTAACGAATGCAATCGTATGGCTGTCACCGAGCGGTTCGATCCAGTACACCTGTTTCGTCGAAAATCGTACGTCCGGCTGATGCTGACGGACGGTCTCGACAATCAGTTGCGGGGTCACATCTTGAGGAGCCGCCTCGTTCGTTTGAAAATAAAACAAGCTTCCTCCGAGAGCGAGCAGAAAAAATACACATAAGAATAGCCGGTGTTTCATGACAGACCCGCATCACGAACCCGAGGACAGTCTACCATCCCTCGTTTCATGATGCTCGCCCTCCTTTCATTTTCCAAGCGAAAAACCGTCAAAATAACGGCCCCCGTGTTCGATAAGCCACTGTTCCACTAAATCAATGACCGGTTGTTTTTCATCGAATCGGAAAAAAGCTTCGAAAGCGTCCACCAGTCGTTTGGCTTCGACCGGATCGACGATTGCCAGACTACGGATCAGCCATTTTCCTTGTCCCGTCCAGTGACCGGACGCCCGCAACCGGAAGTCCGTTGCTAGTTCGAGCAACCGGGCGGCGATTCCGAGGCCTTCCGTCCGGTCAGTCACGCCGATGAAATCATCAAGCAGATCGGTTAGAAAGTACCGGGCCCGGTCCATTTCAGTAAATGAAAGAACCGGCGGACCGGTGAGTAACTCCGTTTCGGCTTGTGTTTTCAGCGGAACAAGCAACGGATGATCCCGTACGACGAGGCCTTCCGCGACCATCCGTTGCATGGAAGGGCGCCCCCGCTTGCGATCCTGTTGGAAGAAGGCAAGAATCGTCGAACTCGAATGGATGAACGCCTCGACCGGATATCGATCGAAGGTGAAGGATTCCCGGTAAGAAGCTGCAACGGATTCATAAAACACAACGAGATCCAAATCGGATGTCGCCGTCGCCTGCCCCCGGACAAAACTTCCGGCAAGTAAAGCCGCGTCACAATCCGGATAACGGCTCTCGATCAGCAAGCGGGCAAGCTGCAGGACGTGCGACAGCTGATCACTCATGTGTCTGATTATGCAAAAGTGTATTGTCGGAAGCGAAAACGGCCAGTTCATCCCCCGGTACGGCGACGATTGAAACCAGTCCTTTATCCGGCAGTGTCATGTCGATGGCCCAGGATTCGTAATACGTATCCGATCCGTTGATCACAAGCGTTTTTCCCGAACTGAAGGTGATGAACAGATGAGGAGCGGCTTTTCCGATCCGGACGGCAATGATTCGTTCTGTATGTAACGTCACAATCAAGTGAAGCATTTCTTCTTTCGGCATATGACGGACGACCCAGTCTTTCGAAGATTCGACATCCCCGTAATACAAGCGGTCGGTTTCAATCCGGATTGAGATATCTGGAATCGTGGCATCATAAAGATTAATCAGTTCGATGCTGATAAAGCCTGTCAGGTGAATCGTCGAGATTTGAGTCCCTGTTAAATACGTAGACACGAGCTTGCGGGCAATTTGATGATCTTCTTTGTTCATAATTCCACCTCTTCACGAAATAGTTGACGGTGATGTCGATCTGGTTATCATTTTTCTATCCTCTAAATTTACCACATATTTGCAGAGGACGGGAACAGCGACAATAAAAAACAGATGACCGTCCAGTGAACGTCATCTGTCTGTAAAAGGTCAATTCGCTTTTTTCAGGATATTCAGCAACCACTTCTGCAAGTCTTTGCCGCCTTCATAAAACGAACAGTCGCGGAGCTCGATCGTATGTCCGCCTGCTTGAATCAATTCGTTGAACGTATCTCCAAGATCACGGTTTTCCCACTTCCGTTCATCATTGAGGTACTTGAAACCGAAGTTGCATTCCACGTTAAAAATGATATGGAACGGCTCTTTAAAGGACTGGACGGCGCGGATCATCTCGAGGAGAATCATCCGTTTCGGCGTTGATTTTTTAAACGTATCGATGACGGTCGTCCGGCGTCCGTGAAATTCGACGACACGGACGGCACGTCCTTCATCGGCTTTGAAATCGTAACTCGTCCGGATGGAAACGATGATTTCGCGTTGATCTGTCTGTTGCATGTTTTACCACTGCCTTTCTCTCGCTTGAGTATACCATCACCCGCGGCTTGTCTTGAAGAGTTATTTCAGAATCCGTCCCAAGAACGATTGAACCCTCCCATTATTTGTCTTATAATGAAAAATATGCTGAAAGGAGCCTGATTGTGAAACCGTTATTTTCCATTATCCTCACTGTTTGCTTACTTTTCACCGGGTGTTACTGTACGCTCGACGAGCAGACGGACGGCCCCCACTTCAAGTCTCGTGCGCGGACGATTTCGAAGTATCATACGTTTGATATCGAATTCTCGAAAGGGCTGCGTCCGGAACAGGTTTCGGACCGAACCGTTACGATCACGGACTCGACCGGTGAACGCATGCAGACGGAGCTTGAAGTCATTGACGGCAAGGAACTTCGGATTAAACCACCCCGCTCGGGTTATCAAAAGGGACGTCGTTACATCATACATATCCGGGATTCGATTGATGCACGAAAACAAATTAAAAGTAATACGATAAAAGAACGGACCTTCACTGTTGATCGTTAAACAGGAAGATCCGTTTTTTTGTCCGGTCGTTCAAATGTCAGGTTCAGCCGGCGCTCCGCCAGATGAAGTGACAGCGATCGTGCCAGACCGAAACCGATGAATGCGAGCCAGACTCCATGATTGCCGATCCAGTAAATCGACAGCAACAACAATCCGAACACGACAAAAGCCTGGATCATCGAGTTCCGGACCGGTTTTGCCCGAGCCAGTCCCGAAAAAACACCTTCGTACAGCATCGCAAATCCACCGGTCAACGGAAAGACGAGAATCCATCCGAAATACAGAGCGGAGACGTCGAGCAGGAGCGGATCGGTTGAAAAAAGTCGCAGGAAGGCATCCTGGAAAACGGCTAACAGTCCGATGATCAATACGATGGAAGCAATCCCGAATTGTCGTGTCAACGAAAGACTTTTCCGGTAACCGACTTCATCACGCCGCCCCCGTGCCCGTCCGACGAGAATCGTCGAAGCACTGCCGAGTCCTCCGAACCAGTAGGCAATCACATACTGGATTTGCAACAAGATGGCGTTGGCCGCCAGCACATCCGGTCCGAATTGCGCACCGGTCCGGGTAAACCAGCCGGTCACGAGCAAGAGAAAAATAGTCCGGACGAATAAATCGGCATTGACGGTAAAAAACTGCCGATACGCCTGGACATGAAATAAGAGACCGCGATAGGCCGGTTTCCAGGCGAGCTGCCGGAACATAATCAGGAATCCGGCAGCGACGATACTGATTTCAGCGACGAGCGTCGCAATCGCGACACCGGCAACACCGTATCCGAGGCCGAGGACAAAAACGACATCGAGGACGATATTGATGAGGTTGCTGAACACTTGAATCAACAGAGCACGTTTCACCTGCCCCTGTCCGATCAGCCAGCCGAGGACCGCGTATCCGACCAAGACGAACGGTGCTCCGTAAATCCGGTAATCGATGTATGTCGTGACATCCGGCAACAAGGTTTCAGGTGCTGCCAGTAAGTAAAGCCCTCCTGCCGTCAACGGAACTCGTAAAAGAATCAGTACGAGTCCGATCATGAAACCGAGTAAGACAGGGCGGTATAAAGCGAAGTGCAACGCCGTTTCATCCTGATGGACACTCGCTTGGGCACTGAAGCCGGTCGTGCTGACTTTTAAAAATCCGAACAGCCAATAAATCGTGTTAAAGAACACAGCGCCGATCGCTATCGCACCGATGGCGACCGCATCTCCGGTTTGTCCAATCGTAATCGTATCGGTGACGCCAAGCAGCGGTGTCAAAATACTCGACAGGATCAGCGGATAAGCCAGCAGTCCGTACTGGCGTGCCGTAACAGTCGTCGGGACTGACATGACCAGCCCTCCTTTTTTGAGTAGCCAGGCTACTTTCGATTTCATCAAACATCTGCTTATTATAATGTATTTTTGACGTAAAAAGACCTTCTTCCGTAATGACCCTTGTCAGAATCACACGAAAGAAGGCAGGAATGAGCAATTAAAACCATGCAGACGTCATAACACCCGCACAAATTCTTTTGCCTGTTGCTCCAATTGCTTGGCAGAATCCGCCAAGAGATCAAATTCGCGGACCGTCTGTTCGAGCTGTCCGCTGCTTGTTTTAACTTTTAACGAGATGTGTTCAATGCTCGTTGAGACTTCCTCAATCCGTTTAACGATCCCTTCGATATTCTCTTTGATTTCACCGATCGATTGGGAGACTTTATTCGAAAGATTGCGGACTTCTGTCGCGACGACGTTGAACCCGCGCCCGTGTTCGCCGGCGCGTGCCGCTTCGATTGCTGCATTCAGGGCCAACAGATTGGTTTGGGCGGCAATGTCACGAATCGTCTTGACGATATCCGTGATTGAATCGGTCTGCGCCTGGAGTTGGACGAGATTCGCAAGGTTTGCCGTCGATTCCGCTTCGACCTGTTGAACGGTTGCCAACACATGAAGTCCGTCCTGACGTCCGCTTTCTGATTTTACCGTCAAAAAAGCCGATGTGGCATTCAATTCGTCCGCCATCCGCAAAACATCCTGTTGTCGAACGGTGATGTCGGTTGCAATTTTTGACACGCCTACGACACGCCGGCCGTCTTCCGAGAAAATCGGCATATACGTCGCTTCGAGCCACTTTTGTTGTCCGTCCGCCGCCCGCCGTTCGATTTTGTCCTGATACGTGATGCCCTGCATCAGCTTGCGCCAAAACAGTTCATAAGCCGGACTGTCCGCAAATCCGGAAAAACAAAGATCCCGATGGTACCGCCCGATCAACTCCTCGACCTCATAGCCCATCGTCCGGGCAAACAACTCATTGACGTAAGCAACCTTACGTCGGTCATCAAATCGGATAATCGCCAGATTCTGTTCAATTGCCCGGATGACCTGGGTATCCGTCACACGTGTCGTCTGTTCTTGCATCGATCAACCCGCCCTTTCCCGTCTGCTGAATCATCAATTTGGTACACTATCTTATTATCTTTACTATCGACTAATTCCTTCCAGGCTGAATACTATTTCGTAAACTAATTATTGTGCTAAGTAATCATTTAATCTAAAAAAGGTCCCCTTCGATCCGGGACCCTTAAGAACTCTCTTTAATAAGCACTCCAGCCGCCGTCCGCGACGACGATTGCGCCGTTTACGAAACTGCTGTCTTCGGAGACAAGGAACAACGCCAATCGGGCAATTTCTTCCGGACTCGCTGACCGGGGATTCAGACCCATTCCGAGCATCGTCCGGCCCATCCCGAATTCATTGATGTTCGTCATCGACTGTCCGATGTTCGTCTCGACTGCACCGGGAGCAATTCCGTTGCAACGGATTCCTTCCTTGGCATAGAGATAGGCTGTGTTTTTCGTCAAGCCGACGACGGCGTGTTTCGAGGCGGTATAGGCAGCCCCGGCCCGCGCACCGTTCAACCCGCCAATCGAAATGTTATTGAGGATGACACCGTGCCCCTGTTTCTGGAATAACGGAACGGCAAGCCGCATCGCACGCATGACGGCTGTCGTGTTAATGGAAAATACGCGTTCCCAGCGTTCATCCGAGATATCGGCGACACCTTCCATCCCGTCCATGATGCCGGCGTTGTTGACAAGGACATCCAGCTTGCCGTACGTCGTAATGGTTTGATCCATCAACTGCTGAACGGCGGTTTCCTCTGCCACATTCGTTTCCACCGCGAGTGCCGTTCCACCGTTGTCGGTGATTGTCTGCACGACTTGTCTCGCCGCGTCCCCGTGAATATCCGAAACAACGACATATGCCCCCTCCGCTGCAAATACCTCTGCCATCGCCTTACCCATTCCGGAAGCGGCTCCGGTAACGATAATGACTTTTCCGTCTAAACGCATGATGATCTCATCCTTTCCGATTGGATTGAAGTCTTCCTTTGTCTTTTCCCGTTTTCGATCCTTACAGTCACGCGGATTGATGGCAATTTGGTAAACGTTTTTTTGGAAAACACGAAAAAACCGGGAACTCTCACAGCGAGAATTCCCGGTCGATTGGATTATTTTAATTCGCGGCTTGTTTTTTCTTCCGCCGCGTCATTGCTTTTGCTTTTCGCATCGAATTCGGCCCGTGTCATGACGTCTTCGACATGCATGTTGACTTCGACGACTTCAAGTCCTGTCATATCACCGATTGCTTTTTTGATTTTAGCGACCGTTTCCTGGAAGATCGACGGGATGTTTTTGCCGTATTCGACGATGACGCGAAGATCGAGCGCGACCTGTCGTTCACCGACTTCTGCGCCGACACCTTTTGTGATGTCTTCCGTGCTACGGAGGCGATCCGTCAAACCGCTCATGAATCCACCACTCATTGATAAAATGCCTTGTACTTCATTTGAAGCAATCCCAGCGATCTTTTTGATGACCTGATCTTCGAATGTTAATTTATTCGTACGTACCTCTTCATTTTGTCCAGTTGTGTTTAATGATTCGTTTGCCATTTGAAATCTCTCCTTTTGAATATAGTATGAAATGATTTATATATGAATCAGTCCCGGTTAAAGAACTGAATCCATCCTTCAATATCGAGTGCCCCGTCCCGCCATTTCCCAATCAAAAAGCCAATCGCGGTGAAGACGAGCAGTAACATCGTTGGTCCGAAACCGATTGTCAGGAACAGAACCGCGATCACGAGTCCAACGAGACCGCCGATTAACCGGAACCGGTACGGATACAACTGTTCTTTCGTACTCATGTTCAATTCCTCCCTTTACACGACTCGTTCCGACGTTTTTGTTTTTGTATCACTGATTTTGACTTTCGTGCTCGTTACCGGTAACTCCAGCAACGACTCGACGGCATGTTTCGCCCGTTCCTGAATATCCTTGCCGATCGTCGGCAACCCTTCCTGTCCGAAAACCGAACAGTCAACGGTCAAAGCGACTGTTTCTTTCTTCGAATGGATATCCGCATGGACACTTGGTGTCCGGACACCATTGATCCCACGAATCGACTCAAGTGCCGTCCGTTCGATGGTTTCTTTCGAAATCGTGATGTTGCCGTCTCCTGTCCGGATCAACAACCGTTGACCTTTCGAGCGACTGAGTAATCCGGTAAATAAGAGAATGACGAATACGAAAGCTAAAAATCCACCAATCGAGAGCACCGTGTAGCTGTACCATTGTTGATCCTGCCATTGTTCGAGCAACGGACTGAGTCGCGGTACGTCATAGACGCCGAGGACCAGTAAACCGACGCTGACTAACCCAAGCAGGCCGATGAGAACGAGTAAAAAACGATTGAACCCATTCATCTTCATCTCTCCTTTAGATAACGTTGTAAGATTCTTTCACATAAGACTTTCGCTAGCTGAAATATTATGTGTATGGTGTGTTTATTCCCGTTCACTAGACCTTAAAACATTTAAATGCACTTTTAATTAAAGTCCCATTATTCTGATAATTTAAAGGCAAATTCGCTAAAAACCAGTGTTTTATTTACTATATTTCATAAAAAAAGTCCCTTCCGTTAAAAAATAAAGGAAGGAACTTTCGTATTTCATGAAAAACGGTATTTACCATACGCTTCTTTCGTTGTCAATATCATTTTACCAGGACAGGAAAAGCGACGTTGCCGTCCCCTTTTTTCCACCAGGCATAGACATGATAGATATAAAGCCCTTTTTGGCTGGGAGCGGTAATCTGTTCATTCTTCAGCCGAATTGTTTTTTTCGTGTCCCCCTTCTGCCATTGTTCGGCCTTGATTCGCGTTGGGGAAGGACCATCATTAAATGCAACATCAATTTTCTCACCGGGTTTGACGATGGTTGGTGTTTGTTCCGCTGTCATGTCGAGTGGTATCGTCTCACTAAGGTCGATACACTTGCTGTTTAACAGGCTCTTCCAGCAGGACGAACCACTCGTCACAGCAATGTCCGTCCCGTTGACCGAAACATCCGGTTCCGGAGGGGTTCCGCGAAACGATTCGAGATATAACATCAATCCGACTACTAATAGAAGAACAAGCCAAAATCGTTTTTTCATGGTCGGGTTCCTTTCTTCCTTCGAACTGTCGGTCCGAGGTTTGCTTGTGTTGAAAAAAGGCTAATACTTTTAGGGTTGAGTTAAAAAATATACAGGAGGTTTTTTATATGGTCGAAAACAAAGTCGTCATCATTACAGGAGCATCAAGTGGTATTGGGGAAGCTACGGCTAAGTTACTGGCGAAACAGGGCGCGCAACTGGTTCTCGCAGCACGCCGGGAAGATCGTCTGAAAACCTTGCAACAGGAAATTGAACAGCTTGGCGGTAAAGCCGTTTATCAAGTAACAGACGTTACGGATTCAGCGCAAGTGGAGCAACTCGCAAAACTTGCCCAGGATACGTTTGGTTCGGTCGACGTCCTCGTCAACAACGCCGGTTTGATGCCGCTGTCGAAGCTGAATAAAAACAAGCAGGATGAGTGGAACACGATGGTTGACGTCAACATTAAAGGTGTCCTGTACGGAATCGGTGCCGTCCTGCCGTACATGCGTGAGCAAAAACGCGGACATATCATCAACATCTCATCCGTTGCCGGACACGATGTCATGCCGTCGAGTGCGGTCTACAGCGGGACGAAGTTTGCCGTCCGTGCGATTACGGAAGGCTTACGAAAAGAAGAATCGGTCGACAATAACATCCGGGCGACCATTATTTCACCGGGAGCAGTCGATACCGAGCTGAAAGATCACATCACGGATGAAGAAATCAAACAAGGTATCGGCAACTTAAAAGCGATGGACGCTGATGCGATTGCCCGGGCGATTGCCTACGCTGTCAACGAACCGGACGATGTGGCGGTCAATGAGATCCTGATCCGCCCGACGGCGCAACAATAAGAGAAAACGAACACCGCCTTAAAGCAGGCGGTGTTTTT
Organism: Exiguobacterium artemiae; assembly: GCF_033342815.1. GTDB lineage: Bacteria > Bacillota > Bacilli > Exiguobacteriales > Exiguobacteriaceae > Exiguobacterium_A > Exiguobacterium_A artemiae_A. The sequence goes on along the minus strand of NZ_JAWPEN010000005.1, from coordinate 106,346 downwards.
TAACGGAGTAATCGTTCCGCGATCAACTGATAGGACCGGAGCCGCTTTTGCTGATCAAACGCGTTGTTGATCAATAAGAACTGATCGGTCTGGTAACGGTCGGACAATTCCTGCAATGCTTCGGCGACTTCGTCCGGTGTCCCGACGATCGTTCGCCGGCGGTCGTTTTGAATACGCCGTTGCTGTTCTTCGTTCCACTGTTTTGTCTCTGTCGTCGAAAATGACGGCACGATCGAATGACCGAGCCGGATGCCTTGAATCCAGGCGTCCTGTGTCCGGGCCAACGATTCCGCTTCTGCTGCCGTTTCGGCACAGATGACGAAGACACAGATGATGACGTTTGGTGTCCGTCCGTCGATCGGAACAAATTCGTCACGGTATGTCTGTAACGTTTCTTCCCATTTGTCGGGATTGATGAAATGACCGAATACGAGTCCGTGTCCGCGCTCAGCGGCCAGTGAGGCACTTCGCGGTGACAGGCCAAGCACGGATAACGGCAACTGTTCCTTGATCCGGGGTGTCGTCTTGACGATCCGGTACGGATGACGCGATGACAAGCGGTCGGTTAAAAAACCGTCCACCTCGTCCAGTAACCGCGGAAAGTCTGCTGCCGCGTTATCGGCGCCGTCCGTCAATGCCCGTCGTGTCCGTTCGCTGCCGCCCGGTGAATTGCCGATGCCGAGTTCAATCCGGTCCGGATAAAATGCGGCGAGGGTTGAAAATGTCTCGGCGATTTTGAGCGGATGATACTGGGGTAACAAAATGCCTCCAGACCCGAGTCTGATCCTGGAAGTCACTTCTCCCATCCGGGCAAGGAACAATTCCGGTGCCGCACTGAGCAGCCCGTTCGTATTATGATGTTCCGCAAACCAGTAGCGGTCATAGCCGAGACGTTCCGCCTCGACGACCAGTCGTTTTGTTGCTTCCATTGTCTGTTCGATCGTATCCTCTTCGTGAAGCGGAACTTGATCCAGGATTCCTAAGCGCATGACCTCGCCTCCTCTACAGATTCAGTGTACGCGGTCGATGCGGTGAATTCAAAAAGAAGGTGTCAGGTGCGGACCAGCCGTCGGTCTTCGATGACGAGACCGTCACGCATCTCGATTTTCCGGTTGGCCCGTTCGGCTAGAGCCGGATCATGGGTGACGAACAGAACACCGCACCCCTTCTCCTCGTTTAAACTGCGCAACAGGTTAAAGATGATTTCACCGGTTTCGGTATCGAGATTCCCGGTCGGTTCATCTGCGAGCAACCACTTCGGTTCATGGACAAGTGCCCGGGCGACGGCGACCCGTTGCTGTTGCCCACCGGACAGTTGTGACGGCAGCGAGCCGGCTTTATCGGCAAGTCCGACTTTTTCAAGCAAGGACATGGCCCGTTCTTTTTTGTCATAGGTCACTTTCCGTCCGAATAACGGCGCCATGACGTTTTCGAGTGCCGTCAGTGTCGGAATCAAATGGAACTGTTGAAAGATGAAGCCGACGTTCTCAAAACGGAAATCGGACAGTTCCTTGCTCTTGAGTTGATGAATCGCCTGATCCCCGTATGACAACGTGCCGCTTGTCGGACGATCGAGTGTCCCGATCAGGCTGAGCAACGTCGATTTGCCGGAGCCGGACGGACCGATGATGGAAATGAAATCGCCGGCATCCAGTGTCAGGTTGATATCGGATAACGCATGTGTCTCGATGCCGTCGCCTATAAACGACTTCCCGAGTTGTCGACAAATAAATGTATCTTGCATGAACATTCTCCTCCTCTTTATCAAAATCAGGCGAGAATACTCCCACTTCTAAACGTCTAGGGCGAAGCCCAAGTGAAAGTTGGAGATAAATCGCCTTCGGACAAGGCGTGTCTTGCGACACGTCAATTGTCCGACACTCTTGGTTTAAAAATAATCAAAATCAGGAATAAATTAACTGTCGCGTTCTTTGAAAACTGAAGATATCGGGTTGTGACAGGAAGCTCGTCTGTCACGTAAAATCTTCAACGTTCACCTTGCGGATGACCGAAGTAGCGAAAACCAAGCAGAGTAGGCATCCGCGCAAAAGAAACGGACAAGATAGACTTACAACCGTCGGGACGACGGGGTTAGCCTGATAAATTTTCGACCGATAGGTCGGATAACTCAGGAATCCTCCACCTCTTAACGAAGCGTAGGTGGAGGTAGTTCAAGTAGCTGTCTACCTGTTTCTCCTTTTTATTGGGAATTCCTGCAAAAAAGACCTTCTTTTTCAGAAGGTCTTTTTTTATTACGACATCGATGGACGATTCGCAGATGAATTTTTTTGGTACAGCCATTCATACGGCACGATATAAAACAGGCAGGCCAGTGTCGCAAATCGGACGATCCCGCTTAAGTTTTGCCGTGACTCGACAAATGTCTCCTGACCAAAATAATCATAAAAACCGACGAACAATAAAATCGTAAAGACACCGGCCGTCACATAAATCAAACAGCGTAAAGGAAATGGATACCGCCTTGTCAGGAAAAGTACCGGCAAGCCGACAGCGAATGTGAACAAGGTCGTCGCAAACGTACCGAACTGATACAAGAATTCATTTTCGATACTCGTCAGGAAGGCATAGGCCGTGAACAGCAAAAAGGATCCGATTGCACTGACGGCTGAATAACTGATCAGTCGCATCTTGACATTCCTCCTTTCAAAAGTGAAGGCGTTTTCATAAAACGACAGCCGACCATCATCTTGCCGGCACAAGACGGTGGAGGATATCCGCAAGCGTTTCGCTTCCGAGCTCTGCTTCAAGAGCCTGTTGAGCCCGGGTAAATGACTGGTTGAGTGTGGACTGGATGTCGCGGCCGACCGGACAGGCTGGATTCGGCTGCTCGTGCATGGAAAATAAGGTTTCTTTCGGTTCGACGGCCCGGTAAATCATCAGTAATGTGATGTCCTGCGGATCTTTTGTCAAAGTCGCCCCGCTTTTTCCGGCGACCGTCGACAGTAATCCGGCCTGGCGCAACGAGCCGATCAAGCGACGGATGACGACAGGATTGGTATTGACACTTCCGGCGATGTAGTCAGAAGACAAGGCTTGGTCCGGATGTGTCGCGATCAAGGCCAAGATGTGGACAGAAACCGCTAGTCGACTATTAATCATTTGTTTCACCACCAATGCATTTAGTGTAATGAGCATCCCGTTTAATGTCAATTGGCTTGACAATGATAAATTCTGTAACTAAAATAATTACATGTAAGGCTACATATAATCCTAAGGAGGCGTTTTGGATGAAGATTGCAATCATTGGAGCCAGTGGAAAAGCAGGACGGGTCATTTTAGAGGAATTGGCTGAACGGGGTCATGCGTTGACGGCAATCGTCCGGGATGCGGCGCGGACGCAACACGATACGGTGCTCGAGCGGAATGCGTTCGCACTGACGACGGAGGAATTGACGGATTTTGATGTCGTCATCAATGCGTTTGGAGCGTCAACGGGAAATGAACACCAACATGTTGATCTCGGCCGGCACTTGATTGATCAATTGCGTGGAACGTCGACACGACTGATTATCGTCGGCGGTGCAGGCAGCCTGTATGTCGACCAGGAACAGACACTCCGACTTGCTGATACACCGGACTTCCCGTCCGCTTACCTGCCGACGGCGAAAAACCAGGCGAAGAATCTCGAGGATTTACAACAGACCGTCGATCTCCACTGGACGTTTATCAGTCCGGCCGCATTTTTTGATCCGGAAGGACTACGGACCGGAAAGTATCAATTGGCGAAAGATGTTCTGACCGTCAATGCTGCGGGTGACAGTTACATCAGTTACGCCGACTATGCCGTTGCGTTAGCGGATGAAGTCGAGCATCACCGCCATGATAAAGAACGGATTTCTGTAGTATCCGTCTAATTTCATCCATCTGTGACGTTCCCGTCAGAAGGGAACGTCTTTTGTATCTCCGATCCGCGAATGACTCAACGGGACCCCCCTTCCTTTCTTCCAATCTGCTTTTCCCTTATACTTGAAGATGACTCAGTGAAAAGGACTCAATCAATCTTGCATCCGCGTCACTCCAATCGTTCATGAAAAATGGGATGACGTATTTTTTTCATGGCAACAGGCAATATGATTCGAGCGAGGAGAACATTATGAGAATTGGCTATATGCGACCATTTTTTGAAGATCCGACTTGTGAAAAACAGGTTGAGGTACTGAAGACATATGAAACAGATGAAATCAAAACAGAGGAACACGGGGCCTCGAAACGCCGGTACGTGCTCGATCAACTGTTGGAAGATCTGACGCCGGGTGATATCGTCCTGGTCTCGCATTTGTATGTGCTGGCAGATTCGACCCGTCATTTGATTGATGTATTAAACGAGCTTGATACGAAACAATCCTATCTTTTGTCCATCCGGGAAGGGATCGACACCCGGCAGCCGCTCGACCAATCCTTCCGGGACATCGTTCAGCATCTGGTCGCCCTGCAGAGCGACGTCGTCAGCATGGCGACCCGTGAAGGCTTGTCCAAAGCAAAGGAACTTGGCAAACAGACAGGACGTCCGCGAAAGCCGGATGAAAACGTCAAGCGGGCGATTGACATGTATCAAAGCAAACAGTACAGTCTGGCCGATATCCGGGAACAAACCGGAATCAGCAAAAGTACCCTTTACCGCTATTTAGAAAAATAACAGGCAGAAAGGCGGAAGAAACATGGACAAGGAGACGTTACAGGAAAACCTGCACCAACGCTGGCTCGATCATCCGGATCGGCATCCGGGAGTCCGGTGGGAGGAAATCGTGACACGGTTATCGCCGGAAATGCTCGAAGCGCTTGACTGGATGGAACAGACCGGCGGTGAACCGGATATCCTGTTGCTGCCGGACAGTCAGTTGCTTCTCGTCGATTGTGCACCAGAAAGTCCGGTCGGTCGCCGCAGTTTGTGTTATGACAATCTTGCGCTCGAAAAGCGGAAGAAAAATAAACCTGCCGGTAGTGCGGTCGCCAGCGCAACCGAACACGGCGTCCGGTTACTGACGGAAGAGCTCTACCGTCACTTGCAGACGGTCGGGGAATTTGATCTCAAGACGTCGAGCTGGATTGAAACTCCGGAAGCCATCCGGACGCAAGGTGGTGCTTTATATTGCGACCGGAGATACGGTCATGTTTTTCTCTATCACAACGGTGCCGATTCCTATTACGCCAATCGCGGATTTCGAACGTATCTCATGCTAGGAACGATTTAAAGAGGCTGACAAACTAATCTCTACAAAGTTAAGGATGACAGAATTGAAATCTGCCATCCTTATCGTGTTAAAAAAGAACCACTCTTTTCACACAACTCCTACAGGAAAAGCGCATTTTTGCGCTGTCAGAGACAAACAAGACCCGCTTTTCTGCCTGATTAAGGCAGGAAAACTGGCTTGTGTCTCGCCTGAGGAAAGGGCGTGAAAAAATGAGTGGTTCTTTTTTTGAGTCAGCACCTTTTGATTTTCTGTCATGGGATGATGACTAAGGACACGGTTCTTTTTGTCTCCGCCTCTTCGTGATGTGCGGATAAACCGTGATACTTTTCCAGTAAGGCAGCGAGCTCGGATTCAAACGTCCGAAATGTTTCATCGGGTAAATTGAGTTTTACAAGAGAAAATGTCGCCTGATCCGGGCTGTCAGTTAAAGAAAGCGTCTCCTGATAGTTCTTATAATTTTGCAAGATATACATAAAATAAAGCGAGACGAAATTGACTTTTTCGTCGTAAGTCGCAGAAGCCCAGTCCTCCTCTTTAATTTTATATCCGGAAGTATTCAAGGCATAAATTTTTTCCTCGACTTTTCCTGCACGCTGCACACCGATTACCTTCAACAAAGAATCTTGAAGCATCGCATTCACATGACGGTACAGCGTAGCTTGGGGAACATCATCGAGCCGTTTGTTCAGCTGCATGATGGACATTCCCTCATCCTGATCAATTAATTCCAGTGCGATTTTGAACCGGACCTGATTCTTAAACAAATCTAAATTCATTTCATCGCTCCCTTTCCTGGCACATTACATGTACCGTATTTCAAACAAAACACGTTCCGCTACATGAACATACCATATGTCCAGTGCAATTTTTATTAAAAGTAAAAACAGGTTGACTTATTAATTATCATTATCGATAATGATAATAGAAAGGAGTGACTGTATGAATACAGAGATAACGCCTTTACTTGAGATTGACTGGCTGCAATGGCTTCCCCTCCTCATCCCGATTTTCGCCTTACATGTATTGCTGATCGGAATCACCCTTTTTGACTGGTCGAACCGAAAAAAACAGATTGCTTTGCCGTATGTCTGGTTATTCGTCATTTTAAGTATGCAACTGATTGGCCCGATCCTGTACCTGATCGTCGGAAGGAGGAGCATCCGTCATGATTACCATTCATAATCTCCACAAAACGTTGAATAAACGAAAAATTCTCGACGGAATTGATTTTTCAATTCAGGAAAACGAATGCATCGGCTTGCTTGGACCCAATGGAGCAGGTAAAACAACGCTGATCAAATGCCTGATGGGAATTCTTTCATATGAATCAGGTGAGATTTCATTTCAGGATCAACCGATTGAACGTTATAAAAAGCAAATCGGTTACTTATCGCAATACACGGACTTCAAGCCCTGGATGACGTGCCGGGAATCTTTGCTCTTTTTCGGAAAATTATCCGGCATAAAAAAAGAGTTGCTGCAGAAGCGTATTTCAGAAACATTAAAAGAAGTCGGTCTTCAGGACAAACAAGATGTTCCGGTCGAACAGTTATCAGGCGGAATGAAACAACGCCTCGGAATTGCGCAAGCCATTCTGCATGAGCCGCAATTTTTAATTTTAGACGAACCTGTCGCCTCCCTCGATCCAATCGGGCGAAATGAAATCCGGAAACTGATCGATCGTCTGAAGCAACGGATGACGATTCTGTTGTCGACGCATATACTGCATGATATCCGGGAGATTTGTGACCGTTATATCATCATGAAAAACGGCCGGATCATCAAACACCTTTACCGGGAGGATCAAACGATTGATCTTCAACAGGTGCGCCTTCAGTTCAGGAATGCCGTATCAGTCAATCAGGTCCGACAATGCTTTCCATCCGTCACTGTAGAAAAACTATCCCCTGTCGCCTTTCTCATCACCGGAACACACACATTCGCTCTCAAACATGTCTTAACCGCCTGCTCTTTAAAACAGTTGGACGTGATATCCGTCGGGTTCCATGAAGTGGGACTGGAAGATATGTTTCTCGAACTGGCGGCAGATGTATGAGTCAGTTCGCGGCGCTCGTGCGGGTAGAACTGACAGAAGCAGCAAAGGAATATAAATACATCTGGTTGACGATTTTTTTTGTTCTCCTCGGTTTGACCCAACCGTTGATTAATCTGTATATGGACCTCATTCTGCAACAGATGGGCGGTTCAATCGGAGTCATCCTCGACCCGGACAAACCGGCTCCCACTGCAAACGAAGTATTTTTATCGACCATTTCCGGTCAATTCAATCAAATCGGACTGATTATCTTACTGATCAGCTTCATGGGACTGATTGCAACGGACCGTCAAAACGGGATGCAGGATTTTATTCTGACGCGCCCGGTTTCGATCCACTGTTATGTCTCCGCCAAACTGATTGCCCATTGGTTCATCAGCATGTTCAGTCTTGGATTCGGGATTCTGACCTCCTACGGCTGTACCGTGTATTTGTTCGGCGCGTTCCCGATGACAAAATTGATTTCTTTTTCGATTCCCTACAGTCTGTGGATTCTTTATCTGATCAGTCTGGTCATCGTCATCAGTATGTATGTAAAACATCAGGTGTTGATTGCTGTGTCTGCCATCGGAATCAGCTTTCTTCTCCTGTTCCTCAAGAACCTAGACCCTGTGTTTTCCGATTGGTTACCCTCGTCGATTTTAAACGTCGCGGAACATCAACTGATCAGATCATCCGCTATTTCTTATGTAAGTATCTGTTCGTGTCTCCTGTTTACTTTGTTCAATCTGATGTGGGCCAGTAAAAAATTGAAAAATTGAAAAATTGACGGTCTTTCATCTACCTTCTCAAGGTTACGAAAACACGGCACCTGCCAAAGCGGGTGCCGTGTTTAGGCTATTCAGGACTCTTTGAAATAAAAATGGGATTTTTTGTATATGGAAAACAGTTTCTTTGCTATACTTTACTGTGTCTGGTTTTACAAATCATTCCATCTTCAGATTAAGGAATAACTACATAAGGCAGGTGAACCCGTGTGCTGTGGGTCGGAATCATGATTGGAGTTGTATGTACGCTGCTTGGACGCTTCCTGTTCCAAAAAATGAAGCGGTCGTCTTCCGTCCAGCCAACGATCGTGACATTCGGAAAACATTCGAAAGATATCATGTACATTTTTGAAGTAAGACCGGTCTACCGGTTCCGTTATATCAGTCCGGCCCTCGATGAACATATCGGTGCCGGGACGGTCGAGGCGAGTTATGCCGACCCGTCAGATTGTTTCGACCGGATTCATCCGGATGATGTCGAGATTCTGATGTCGAAAATCTCCGGCAACTGTAACTATGACGAGCCGTTTCCGCAACGCTGGCGGACGAACGACGGAATCTACATCTGGTTTGAGGAATATACGACACCGATTTATGAAAACGGCGAAATCGTTGCCGTCCAGGGTGTCATCCGGAATATGGATGCCGCGAGAGCACGTCAGCAGGAACTCGAGCAACTGTGCGAACGTGATGCCTTGACGGGACTGTACAATCGGCATGCGTTTGATGGGCTGGTTTCGAAGTTGCAAGACGGTCCATTTCTTCCTCTGGGTTTGATAACCCTTGACCTCAATGACTTAAAACAAGTGAACGATCGGTTCGGACATGTGGCGGGAGACGCTCTGCTCGAACAGACAGCTCTTTGTCTAAGCCGGTTCAGCCAAGAAGCCTTTCGTCTCGGCGGGGACGAATTCGTCGTCGTCTGTCAAAATGAGACCGAACAAACTGTGCTCGATTTAATTGCAGCATTGCGATGCGATTTTAACCGTCATGAGTTGTCGGTTTCACTTGGTTTTGCTTACCGAACAGCGACGACAGACATCCTGGACTTGTTACGAAAGGCCGATCAAATGATGTATCAAGAAAAGCAGCTGTCGAAAACGTTGGTATGAGTCAGGTGACGTCGAGTTTGGTTACAGCTGAGATGACAAGATCCGGACGATCAAGATGAATCGCGTGTCCTGCACCCGTTGCTGTGATGAAGACAGCTTGTTTCGTTAATGTTGCCTGTCGTAAGACTAACCGGTGCCATGTCTCTTCGACTTGCCGCAACTCATCTTCCGGTAAGCCGTCGTTGATACCATCCTGGATGGAAAGTTCCGGGTCCCGACCGAGTACAATCAAGGGAACGTCCGGAAACGGGCCGGAGCGGATCCGCGCCGCATCCGTTTTCCAGTGTTCCACTTCAGAATCCATCATCGCATACAGATCTGGTTCGGTCTGAAAGTCGACTAGAGCGTCCTGGACTGCTTGGGGTAATCGCTGCTGAGCCTCGGTCAGGACCGGCTGCACCAATCGCTTGAGTTGTTCTTTTGTTTTGATTGCGTAGTCCCGACATAACGCTTGCCAGGCGGCATCCGATGATACCGCATCGAGAACCGGCGTATCGAGCGCATCAAGTTCATGTAAATCGACGGATGTGGAATCAACCAGTACCAGGCCTCTGATGCATTCCGGGAACAGTTTCGTAAATTCCTGAGCAATCAATCCCCCGTAGGAATGACCAATCAGTAGAATCGGTTCATCAACGTTTGATTCGCTTAACAGCGTCTGCAGTTGTTTTATTGCATGACGTGTCCGGTGAATACCGTCCCCTTCTTTCCAGGAATGGCGTTGGAAACTGAGAATCCTGTGGGCGGGTCGAAGTGACTGGATGACTTCATACCATTCTTCATAGGAACAGCCCATTCCAGTTAAAATGACGACCGGTGTTCCGGCTGATTTCGTGTCGAACCATTGTTTTGGATAGACTGATGGAGCATTGAAATGCATGTTGAACCTCCTTTTGTGGACAGGACTTGTAGTATAGAAACAATTGAATTATTCTTGTTCGCGTAATTTTATTTTAGTTAATATTACGGTAATTGAAATATTTAATATGTACAGGAGTTGTTTTCTGATGCCGATTCAAGCCCTCTTATTTGATCTCGATGGCACGTTGCTCGATCGCGAGATGTCTTTAGTGCGTTTTATCGCCGATCAACATCTCCGCTTGATCGCTCCGATCTCGGACTGTCCGGCTGATGCTTACCAGACCCTGTTCATCGAATGGGATCAACGTGGTCTCGTTTGGAAAGACCTCGTCTATCAGCAACTCGTCGCTCACTTTCAGCTGAACGTTTCCCCGGAAGTGCTGCTCGACGATTACTTGACCGGGTTCGCCAAGACGAGTGTCCTGTTCCCGGGAACGATTCCCTTGCTCGAGTCGCTGTCGCCCTCTTACCGCCTTGGTCTGATTACGAACGGGCGGAGCGATCTGCAACGGTCCGTCATCGAAACGCACGGTTTACAGGACTTTTTTGATCCGATTTTAATTTCGGAAGAAGTTGGTCTTTCCAAGCCAAATCCAACGTTGTTTTTACGTCCCGTTCAGGACTGGGAACTTAAACCGGAACACGTTCTTTTTATCGGCGACCATCCGTTGCATGACGTCGCCGGGGCTAAAGCTGTCGGGATGCCGGCACTTCTGAAATCGACCACGCCCGTTGACGGCACCTTACACGACTGGTCGCAGCTCTCCACTTTCATTACACGACTCAATCAGGAAAGCAGGTTTTATCGATGAAATCAGACTATCAGATCCGCCCCTATCAGGAACAGGACTTCCCCGCGATTCAGCGCTTAAATGCAGCGGAAGGCTGGAACCAGCTTGTCCGTCTGCATGACCGGACAAAACTCGCTTGGCAACATTCCAATGCGGCGCTTGTCGTCGAACATACGGGTGAGATCGTCGGGTATGTCCGCGGAATGACCGACACGCAAGTGACATTATACATTTGCGAATTACTGATTGATGCCGAATTCCGTGGCCAAGGTCTCGCACAACAGCTTTTTGCCCGTCTGCATGAGGCATATCCGACGACGCGGATCGAGGTCCTCGCGTCGAGCAGTTCGGAAAGTTTTTACCGCGGTCAGGCGTTCCGCCCGTTTTACGGATTCCGGAAATCCTTCGAATAAACGGTTCATTTCATGTCGTTCCAAACGGTCTCAAAAGCCGTTCCCTGCACGTCAAAATAAGCATGGAGCGGTTCATACAACACATATCCGCCTTCCAGCAGCTGAAACTGGTTCGTGACCCCGTCGGTCATCGTCACGTCGACAATCCGGACCTGCTGATTGTTCGGTCTTTCCGCAGGCAGTTCAGCGTCTGAAAGCGGCGCGGCTGCACTCAGACCGGTCAACAGGTCCGTCCAGGCTGCGGAAGGAACAAGCGGCTTTTTCTGCTCTGTCTCCCGCGTCCGTTCAGTTTGATAGCTGATTTGCGTGATGCCTTGATCGAGGCGGAGATTTTGGAAATAGTTCGGTTCGTAGGTCGTTCCGTCCAGAATCCGGATCATTGGCTTGCCCTCTTCCTGACCGATTGCGAGCAACCGGACTGTCGGAGCATAGCCGTCCAGTTCGTAAATCGTATAGTCTGCCAGGTTCGAGGCAAAGGAATCGTTTAACCGTGCCGGTTCATTTTCTTCCGTCAACGTGTTTTCAGACATGCCCAACTTCCGTCCGCGCAACTGTTGTGCCGCTGCTTCGGAGACCGTCGTCCCGGTCTCGGTATAGATCATCCCTTGATAAACAAGTCCCGGGATCATCGAAGCGGTCGTTTGCCCGGTCGGCGGATGTATCCACGACTCAATCCGGTCGACTTGCATCCATCCAATCAACAGACCGGCTTCCAAAATCAGTTGCGGTAACCGGTGTTTCCGTTTTGTCCGGCGGATTCCCTGCTCCATCCGTTTATGGACGCTGTCCGGTACGGGAAGTTCTTCTAACGCTGACTCCAGTTGCTGTTTCATCCGGACTCTCCTCCTTTTAGTTGTTGCCGCTGTAATTTTTGAATTGCCCGGTACAACGTACTTTTGACGGTGCTGACCGGAATGTCGAGCAGGTCGGCGATTTCCTGAAGCGAATAGTCGGCTTGATAGCGTAACGTCACTAATGAACGTTCCTTGACGTCGAGCCGATCGAGTAAGTCAGCCAGAAATAGTTGGTCCACGACAACGTGTTCAAACGAAGCGGTATGCGGTTCGTTCAAATGCGCTATTCCGTCGTTCGTCCAGACGAGCGTTTGATGTTTCTTGAGCTGATCGAGTGCCGCATTGATCGTGATCCGCGTCAGCCACGTTTTAAAATACATGATTTCTTTTAGCGACTTGCGATACTTCCAGGCCCGAAAAGCAACTTCCTGCACGTTTTCGAGTGCTTCCTGTTCCTGCTTCAAATATAGAAATGACATCCGATAGATGTAATGTTCTTCGGCATATAACGCCGCAAGGAACGTTTCATCCGTCCAACTTCCGGCACGCTTTTTTCGGAACACGGGACTTCCCTCCTTTCTTCTCTCTTCATTAGACTGAGCATACACCGTTTTAGTTTCAAAAATCTGTAAAAAATAAGATGTGAGGTGAATGCATGAACTTTTATACCGCCAGCAGCTTTCGCAATATCAAAGATGTCTGTTTCATTAATGATCAATTGATCCGGCAGGGTCATCAGCTGACATACGACTGGACAAGAGCAGAGCGGGTCGAAACAGCGGCAGAACTGAACCGGATCGGACAACTGGAACTCGACGCCGTACAGGCAAGTGACTGTTTGATTTTGGTTTTGCCTGCCGGTAAAGGCAGTCACGTCGAACTTGGGATTGCGCTCGCGAAACAACTCCCCGTGTTCCTCTGTATGACGGACGCGACCGGTTGGACCGGTCCGGAAGCAAGTACGTTTTATCATGTAGGTGATGTGACACCGTGTGTCGGCACCGGTGACGACTGGGTCCGGACAATCCTTGACGCGATGAAGGAACGGGCTGTCCGATGAAACGGATTGTCCTGTTGACTATCGGAAAGACGCATGCCGGAAAATCTACTTTTGCCAATCGTTTGGCACAATCGAGTCCGTCTTTTCTCGTCATCGATCAAGATGTGCACGCGCGGTTTTTAAACAACCAGTATGCGAAGCTGTTACCGCTGAACGGACCAAATACACTGAAGCACCAAGTGACGGACACCATCATTAAACATGCCCGGCTTCAGTACGACGGGCACCTGGTGGTTTGTAATGCCAATCTGACCCGAGAAGGACGAAGCCGCTTTTTTAATCAGTTTCCACGTGAACAGTTTCGGAGGATTCTCGTTCACTTTGATATTGCGGAAGAAGTCCTGTTGACACGTGCTACCGCCTCGACGAAAGACGGGACGGAAATCCGCGGATCTGAAGAGTACCGTCAGATTCTGTCCCGTCAACGATTGGAACGACCTGAGCCGGATGAGGCCGACCTCCTACTCCGGATTCGGACAAAGGCCGAGATGGATGATCTGCTTATGGAAAAGGAGTGGCTGACTAAATAAATAATTCAAACAGGAAAGTCCGGCTCAATTTGTTGTTTAGCCGGACTTTCCTGTTCGTCAATTAAAAGCTGTCCGTTCTTGTTTCTTCATCTCCTTTTTAAATAGACAAAATTTTCAAATAATATTACACTTATTTTACCTTAATTTGTAAAAGGAGTGATTCGGTGGATATTTTTGTGGAAGACGTTTCGCATACGTTTAGTCAGGCAGGGTTACAGAGTGAGGTTCTGCAAGAATTAAACTGTCAGTTTTCCGCTGCTGAAATTACAGCACTTGTCGGTCCGTCCGGCTCTGGCAAATCAACGTTTTTAAGCCTGATCGGTTCACTCGACCGGCCGACGGAAGGTCAGATTACATACGACGGACAGGACATTACGAAATGGAAGAACCGGCAACTGTCAAAATTCCGGGCGCAGGAAATCGGTTTTGTTTTTCAGCAGTTTCATCTGTTGCCGGCGTTGACGGTCAAAGAGAATCTGCTCGTCCCCCTGCTGAAACAAAAAACCGACTTCAACAAAGAAGAGCGGATTGCGGAGATCCTCGAGAAAGTCGGACTGACGGCAAAACAGCATGCCTTGCCGGCACAATTATCCGGCGGGCAGCAACAACGGGTCGCGATTGCCCGGGCCCTGATCAATCGTCCGCGCTGGATTCTCGCCGACGAACCGACCGGTAACCTTGACTCTGTCAACGGCGAGATGATTTTCCAACTGTTGCTTGATCTTCATCAGGAAGAAGAGTGCGGCATTTTGTTCGTGACACATGACTTGGCACTGGCTGAACGGGCGGACCGGATTTTATTTATGCAGGACGGCCGGATTGTTGAAGACCGGCGGAAACAGACCACCCACAGTGTATAAAGACCTTGTATGCAAAGGAGGTGAAAATCATCACAACACTGCGCTTCAGACTGATCGGTTTCACGTTGGGTTCATGTGTCCTCTTTTTTCTACTATCATTTGCGGTGCAATCGGCTTTTCAGACAGTACGTCAGGCGGATTTTTCCGAACAGGAAACAATCGTTGAACGGGGGTGCGGAAAGGACACGCTGTCCAACTTGCTTTTTTCCAAATACAACTGCGGCGAAGGCATTGTGACGGAAGATTCCGAAGGGGAAGCGCTCGGCGGATCAACCGGAAAAACGGAAAAAATCGAGGGCGCGTCACGCGGCAAAGTAAACACGGCTGAATCGGTCTCTTTCCTAAAGACAACCAAAGAGGCCGCCCGTTCCAAATCACCTTGGTGGTTGGCAGGTCTGTTGCTGATCGGAGTTTTTCTCTATCACCACTTTAACAAGCGGCGGTTCCGGATTCTTCCGCTCACCGAGACTTCGATCAACAACAGAAAGATTGCCTCACTCCAACTCTTATCCGTTCATCCGACGGATAAACCCAAGAAATCCGTCCCGCCGCAGGAATCGGTCCGGCTGCTTCTGTTCGACTTCAATCAGCAGTTGCCGAACCTGTTGCAACGACGGGATTACGAGTCCGTTACGGAATGGACCGAACGGATTAATCTGTCGACGCCGCTTGCCCCCTATCTGATCACCCGCTACGCAACGGAAGCGGAGCGCAAGGAACTTGATGCAGACGAACTTCATCATTTTCAGCAGGATTTAACAACATATTTGCGACAGCAATCTTCCGATTACTAAACAAAGGAGAATCCCTTATGCTACGTTTCGTATTGAATCACTGGCGCCGGCAACGGTTTAAATTCATCCTGACGCTTGTCGGTGCGCTCATTATCAGTGCCGGACTCAGTCTGATGTTCAACCTGACCGACTCGAGTCAAGGCACGGTCGAACAGACGTTACAGAAAAAATGGTCATCCGCTTACGATATCGTCGTCCGGCCGAAAGGCAGTCAAATGTCGACCGAATCAAGTGACCTGCTCGAACCCAACTATTTAAACGGTATCAATGGCGGGATTTCCTTAAAACAATACGAAACCATCAAACAGATGAAGGAAATCGATATCGCCGCACCGATTGCTGTCATGGGCTACGCCAACACATTTGTCATGTTCAAGAAAGCCATGACGTTTCCAAAGGAGCCCGGTATTTACCGCTTCAAGAGAACAACTTACACCGAGACAGGACTCGGTAAAGAACAGCAATTCGAAGACCTCATTCATATTGCTCAAGGAACAAAGATCCAGTTACCTGAAAAGGTCCCCTTCTCGACCTCACCGGTGGAAAGCTTCCGGGATGTCTCTGCTGGTAATCCGGTTCTGATCGTCGCTGTCGATCCGAAAGAGGAAGCCCGACTAGTCGGGCTCGATCAAAGCGTCAGTTCCAAAAATAATTCCCGGTATTTTTCACAACTGGATCAACATGAGTCACCTCGTGGGGCTGACGACAACATCATTCCGGTTCTTGTCAATCCGCATTCCTTTAATAAAGGGACATATGAATTTACGATTGAAAAGCTGGATGCCCCGTATCAAACCAAGCAGGATCAGGAAAAGCTGGTCCAAGAATTGGCCCAGAAACAGCCGGGCGGAGAGCGTGTAAATTCTATTCTTGAGACCTATCCGGCCAAATTGACCCAACGTCTTGAGATGCCTTCTTCTAAAGTCGAAGAAACATATCTTAAAACATTGTCGGAAGGGACAAACCTCCAGACGTTTGTTGCAGAAGATGCTCCAGGTGCCCAGTTGCTGTATAAATCAGGTCCGCTTCAGTTCGAGGAAACCCAAAGTCCATATCCGACGCGCTGGAAAAATGCTTTTGAAGTCAGCACCTCTGCGATTCATTTAAAGAACTGGTACTTTCCGGAGTCGACGCATCCTTCAAAAGGATATCGGTCACTTGTCTCGACCGGAAAAAAAGTTAAAAATCCGAGCGAGATGGAAATTCCGTTTAAGTATCCTTACCTCACCTTTAAAGTCGTCGGTCTCTATGATCCGAACAAAATTAAAGTATCAAAAGATCCGCTCAATGAACTGCCGATGGAAACCTACCGTCCGTCCTCTGCAGATCTTGTCCTTGACGCAAAAGGCAATCCTGTCAATCCTTCAAAGTCAATCGACACGTCCGGTAATCCGGTTGGTTTACTGACGAACTCGCCAAACATCCTAACAACGCTGGACAGTGCGTTTGCCGTCAACGGAAAACAGGCCATCTCGTCGATTCGGCTCAAAATCAAAGGCGCAACGACCGTCAGTGAAGAATCGGAACAATTGCTGCAAGACGTCAAGACACAAATCGAACAGGAAACCGGACTGCTGGCAACAATCACCAAGGGTTCGTCCCCGCAACCCGTCGTGACGAAAGTCGTCGATAACGGCAAGACACTCGGCTGGATTGAACAGCCGTGGGTCCATATCGGTGCCGCGATGACGATCTTCCGCGAAACGAGTGTCGGCTTCTCCGGTGTCATCTTCGCGATGCTCGCTGTTGCCATCGTCTATGTCCTCGCGACAAGTTATGTCTCGATGCTCGCCCGGCGGAAGGAATTTGCCGTCTTGCTGGCACTCGGTTGGCGGACAAAGGACTTGTACCGGATCGTCCTGATCGAGGCGGCACTGCTTGCCGGATTTGTCTCCCTCGTCGCTTTGATCGTCGAAAGCATTTTCTCATATGTCCGAAGTGAGGCGATGAACGGTTGGAGTCTGCTCTGGATCACACTGTTCAGTCTCGTGATTTACTTTGCCGGTGCCGCCTGGTCTGCCTTTACGATCCGGAAAATCTCGCCGTACGAAGCGATCAAGACGGGTGAATATGCCTCCTCGTCGCACGTTAAACTCGGTCTCCGGTCGACCTGGACACTGGCACTGAAAGAAATCTTCGGCAAATGGAAACGCAATGCGCTGTCGATTCTGTCGATCGCTTTACCGACCGCCCTATTGACGTTCTTCCTGTTCGTGACGTTCCACCTGCAAGGTGTCCTGTATACATCATGGCTCGGTCAGTTCGTTGCCTTACAGGTCGGTCCGATGCATTACGTGACGATGGGCGTTGCGATTACGATTGCGATTCTGACGACCGGGGAAATCATGTGGCAGAACGTCACTGAACGCCGGGCGTCGCTCGCCATCCTCAAAGCCGTCGGTTGGACGAACGGTTCCGTCCGTCAGTTGATTGTCTTGGAAGGGATGCTGATCGGATTTGTTGCCGGAATCGTCGGCCTGACCATCTCCTACATCACGATTTATGTCTTGTATGATCTCGTCCCGTGGGATGAGCCGCTTTTGATTGCTGTCTCCCTGCTTCTGCCGGTATTGTTCGGAACGATTGCTTCCCTGTTGCCGGCGCAAATCGCGGCCCGTGTCAATCCGTATCAGGAGCTGAAGGACGCCGGTTGACTTTAAAGTGAATCCCCTGAGGATGGACTCGCTGTACAGGAACTCGTGCTACACTGATTTCACATCAATTCCGTACAGAGAGGATGTTCGACATGGGAAATTGGCAATCGTGGCTTGAACTGTACAGCTACTGGGGTGTCCTGCTCGCTTTACTGGCCCATTTCATTCCGACTGAACTGATCATGGGCTATGCCGGTTATTTGGTGGCCTCGAATCAGATGTCGTTTCTGTTGATGTTTGCAGCCGGTTTAGTCGGATTTTATGTTTCCCAATCCATTCTGTACGGTCTCGCCTATTACGGCGGCGAACGGGTCCTGTCCTTCTTAACGCGGTTGCTTCATGTCAATCCGGTTCGGATGCAGCTGGTCGAAGCGAACCTTCGGACGTACGGCGGCTGGTATCTGTTGCTTTCGCCGATCTGGAAGACTTTATTCGGTTTGATGGCGGGAACGTTACGGATTCGTTTTTCAACGTTCACCCTCTCGACATTACTTTCCTTCACCGTCTGGTCGTTGTTTTTCATGACGAGCGGTTATCTGTTACAGGAGCGATGGACGCTTGTCGCGACATTTGCAGTGCGTCACCTCAGCTGGATCATCATCGCCAGCTTCCTCCTTTTTTTACTCGTGCGAACGGTCATCAAAAGACGAAATCTGAAAAAAGATCAACTGGAAGATTGACTTCATTTACCACTCTCTGAGGATATTTCCAAAAAAATATTGATACACTTAGCTAAATTCGATTGTCAGAGGAGGACGTTTTGATGTTAGGTGGAATTCCGCTTCATCCGTTACTTGTGCACATGCCGATTGGTCTTTTGCTGTTCGCGACCCTGTTGCTTCTCGGCAGCTTAAAGTGGACGCAACTAAAACCCTTTTCGCTGATTACGTTAGTTGCCGGGTTATTGTCCGGTATTGCCGCGTACCTAACAGGAGACGGCGCAGAGGAATTTGCTGAAAGTCAGTTGAACGTGGCACGGGATGCCATTCATACGCATGAAGACTTCGCCTTGTACAGTCTGTTGACGTTTGGTTTATCGCTCGTCCTGCTTTTGTTGCACTATCGCTCAAAAAAACAAGCGTTGCTGATTGCCAGTCTGCTCGTCGCTCTGATTGGAAGCGGACTTCTCGCTTACGCCGGACATCTCGGCGGACAGATGGTATATGTAAAATAAGACAAGCCAAGCTGATTCTGTTCTCGTTTTGAGAATGTAATCAGCTTGGCTTTTTGAATACCCAATAATTTTGGCCGATGAAATTCAGAACGGTATACAGGATCATTCCGACAAGAATCGCTCCCGTTCCGCCAAATGACGGAAGAAAGAAATCGATTACGTACAAACTGAGCCGATAGGCAATCAGGTAGCTCAGGAGTACGACCATCAAAAAACGCAGCCAGTCGTTTTTTAAGCTGGTCTTCGCTGAAAACGTAAACCGGCGATTCAGCAGATAACTGACTACGATTCCGCATCCGTTTCCGAGTGCCGTCGCGAACCAGTATCCTGTTCGAAATCCGTGATACAGCAAAAGCGTCACACCAAGTCCAATCAGCGTGTTGACGAGACCGACCAATAAGAAACGCAGGATTTTACCGGTCATTTTAACGTCTCCTCGACCGTGTAGGAGGGCCGCCGTTTGACTTCGTTAAAAATTTTACCGACATATTCGCCGATCAATCCGATTCCGAACAGCTGTATGCCGCCAATGAACCAGATCGATAGCATCAAGGACGCCCAGCCGCTCATCGTCTCTCCTTCCGCAAACCGGTACAACGTATATCCGACAAAACCGATGGACACGAGAACCATGAACAACGACAGGAAAAACAGCAGTTTGATCGGTCGGACGCTGAATGAAGTCACGCCGTCCCACGCTAATCCAAGCATCTTCCGGAGCGGATATTTTGATTCGCCGGCCGGGCGCTCCACCCGGGCATATGGTACTTCCTCTGTCCGAAAACCGAGCGTCGGAACAAGTCCGCGCAGATACAGATTCCGTTCCGGATAACTGGCCAATGCTGCAACTGCCCGCCGGCTCATCAACCGGTAGTCGGCATGATTGTAAACCGTTTCGACTCCAAGCATTTTTTCAACCCGGTAAAACCACTGGGCGGACGTCCGTTTAAACCAGCTGTCACTTGTCCGGTCGATCCGGACCCCATAGACGATATCCGCTCCGTCCCGGAATCGTTGCAGGAAAGATTGAATGATTCCGAGATCGTCCTGCAAATCGGCATCAACCGAGACGAGACAGTCTGCTCCTTCATAGGCTTCCATCAATCCGGCGTGAAGTGCGTGCTGGTGCCCGACATTATGTGCCAGTTTGATTCCCCGAAACCGCTGATCCAACTGATGAATCTGTTCAATTTGCCGCCACGTATCATCCCGACTGCCATCATCAATGAAAAAAACAAATGATCGTTCGGACAGTTGCCCCGTCGAAATCCATTCTGACAATCGTTCCTGAAAGGCTTCAATCGTCAGCGGCAACACTTCCGACTCGTTGTAACAAGGAATGACGATACCGAGAACCGGTGCTTCCGACATGGAATAACCTCCTTAAGGCGCGACACGATACAAGTAAATGATCCAGGCTGATTGCTTGTCACGAAACATTTTCTCAAATTTCAGACCAAGCGATGGGGCATTTTCAATCGGGACTGCCGACAACAAATAATCTCCGCCCATTCGTTTCAGCTGAACGGTATTGATATCCAACTGACGGACGGGCTGTTGATTCGTCTTCGTATAGTCATAGTTTTTTCCCAGTTCCGCGGAATAGATATAGACCCGATTCCCCCAGTCGTCAAAGTAGTGCTTCAGCTCGGGACTTTTATTCAGCTCCCCTTTAATGATCGTTCTGAATTTCTGTTTATAGGTCAGCGGGTAAAAGTTGACGTATCCGTCCAGTGTCCGAAAGCCGTTATACTGTGCGATTGCCGGGTGCAAGCCTAACGAAACGACCTGATACGTGTCGATCGGCTTTCCGATGTACGACTGAATCTGCGAAAACTGTTGGACCGCATAAAATTCACTGAAACTCGGCTGGTTCCGGTAAATGATTTCCGGATTCCAAATCAACAGGACGACTGCCTGTAACAGGACTGCGACAAGAACCAAACGTTGACGGGAACGCCGCCATAACCAATCCAGTGCCAATGCGAACAGGATATACCAGAGCATCGGTTCGATAAAATGAAATCGGGCAAAATT
The DNA here is from genome assembly GCF_033342815.1 of Exiguobacterium artemiae. GTDB lineage: Bacteria > Bacillota > Bacilli > Exiguobacteriales > Exiguobacteriaceae > Exiguobacterium_A > Exiguobacterium_A artemiae_A. The sequence continues at coordinate 85,230 of NZ_JAWPEN010000005.1, read as the reverse complement.
AAACGTCTGCATCACGTGAATCCGTTCTTTCAACGGTTGCCATCCCGTGTAAAACCAACCGGCGTACCACAACGATAATCCGGCAAGTAACACCAGGCCTTGTTTCAACCAACGGACAGTCGGATCTTTTCGGTGAACGGCGGCGATTAAGACACTAAGAATCAACACCAGGAGGACCGGCGTCTGTGCCGCCTCGGCATGCGTATGACCCAACACAAATTGTTTGAAAAACAGGCGGATCGTCCGCCAGAATCCGTTATGACCGATATCAAACTGGTCGCGGCTTGTCACGTCACTTTCCCATAACATCGAATAGACCAACCGGTATTCAATCAGAAGGTAGAGCAGGACCTGTGCTGCATATGCCGACCAAAATAAAGCGTGGAACGATTTGTGACGCCATTCCCTGTACAAACCGAACAGGACTAATAAAGCCAAGAAAAATACGATCCCGAGAACGAAGCTCGAGTAAAACGGGACAAGCACCAGTGTGACGATACTCGGTCCGATCCGTCTTTTCTGCCACAGGTTTAAGTAAGCCCATAACAATAGCGGCATCCCAAGCGTACTGAGCATCCCGGACGGCCAAACCGGTGTCCAGGCGAACAAAACCGACACAAGCACGATGACGTGGCGCGGTAGTTGAAGCTTCAGTTGATCCCGTAACAGAAAATATAAGCCTAGGAAGGCAAAGATTCGGATTAAGGTCTGACTGATGACATAGGCCGTGTAAGGGGTGAACCATTCATACAGCCACACGATCCCTGTCCATTCACTGACGAAGGCATTTCGTGAGACATTCCCTCCGACCAGATTCGGCACAGTGTCCTGTAAGCCGGCATGAACGCTTCCTGACTCGACTAAATTTTTATACCAGACGACATTGGAATCCAAATTGTCATGGATTCGAATGTGTGCCTGTTCACCGAACCAGATGAGCGGCAACAAATAGCAGAGGACCAAGACCAGTCCTGCGCCAACCCCAACCAGCTCCTGTCGCTTCATGTAACATACTCCCCTCTATAAGTTTGGCTCCTATGATTTCTTCTGCTTCGCCGAGTCTTTGCTGGCATGAAATTCTTTTAACGCACGGTTAAAATTGACGATCAGGGCACTGATGACACCGATTCCGAGCAGGACATACCCCATCGTAAAAATCTTGCCGATCGGCGTGACGGGATGAATATCGCCATAGCCGACCGTCGACAGCGTCATGACGGAAAAATACAATGCATCGAGATAACTCAATTCCTCCGCGCCGTGGTAAAAAAACATCCCGACTGCAAGGAGAAAAGCGACAGAGAACATGACGGCTTTTTGCTCGTCTTGCCGAAACAGGATACGTAACACGTGGTACATGTTGCGCATCAAGATGAAAAACGGAATCATCCTCACTGCCCCCTTCACAGGTAAACACGATCGTCCGCTGTTTTGCTTATCTGTTAGACAAATACCCGAAAAAAGGGAGAACGATTCTTCCGTCTTCTCCCTGCCTGCTATGGTAAAATCGTTTACATCAACTGCGCCTTATGCGCTAAGGAGGTTACCCCTTGCGGATTCAGATCATCGGTGGTTCCGGCACCGGCAAAAGTACGCTCGGAGAATGGATGGCACGTCACGAAAACATTCACTGGATCGACACGGATCATTACCTGTGGAAGGACCGCACCTTTACCGAAAAACGGTCGATTGCCGAACGTTATGCGTTATACAGATCGGATATCGAACAACATCGGCACTACATTGTATCCGGCTCCGTGTTCTCATGGAATCCCGACGGTTTTGCCGACCGGGAATTGCTTGTTTTTTTACGTTTAGATGAAAACACAAGGATGAACCGCTTAATCAAGCGGGAACAAGAACGCTATCCCGATTTCAACGAATCCAATGAATTTCTCGATTGGTGCCGGACGTATTTGACGGCGACTGATCCGGAGATGATTGGGACATTCGCTGAGCACCGTCTCCAAATGGAACAATCCGCATCTCCCGTCATTCAAATCGATGCCACGTTGTCGACAGACGCCATGTACAAACAAATCAAATCCGCCTATCAGAAACTATTGATCTGAGCTTATCGGACGGCATCGTAAATCTGTAGACCTATCCAGATGGTCAGCCCACACCAAAGCAACAGGATCAACGCGCCGACAAGCCAATTTTTCGGTTTATCCGTTCCGAGCCGTTGTTCTGCCTTGACGGTACAGTCGTCGATGACTTCCTGCGGTAACATCCTTAACGCAAGCAGGATGCCTAATGGGACAAGAATGATGTCGTCTAGATAACCTAATACCGGGATGAAATCCGGGATCAAGTCAATCGGACTGAACGCATACGCGACGACAGAGGCCGTAAATACTTTGGTATACCAGGCGACCCGTTCGTCCTGATAGGCAAAATACAGAATGAAAATCTGCTTTTTTAATTTTTTCGCGGTATCCTTCAATTTTTCCAACATGATGATTCTCCATTCTTCGTCCATTTGAACCGGTGGTAACCCGTTCGATATTTCCGGTTCACCGGAACCAGTCGGCTCCCTCGCGTTTGAGAAAATCGAGTTCTTGTTCGTAATGCGTGACATGCCCCTCTTCGATCATTCGTTGGAAGGCCTCGTCGCCTTCCGCTGCTTTCCGATGAATGATTTTAATCAATGCCTCCACACGAAGTAAAACCGTCTCGTATAACATGCTCGTCAGTTCCGGTGTCCCGTACGCGGACAAAAACAGCTCAATTCGTCGTCCAATCCGCTCCTGGTCTTCGACTGAATCATAAAGCTTCGGTTCACCGTCATCCGTCATCTGATGCCGGCTTAACGGAACACAGGTATAAAGCGTGTAGGCCAGATCCCAAATCCGCGGTCCCGGGGCAGCAACGTCAAAATCGATGATTCCGACCGGTTGTTCGTTTCGGAAGATCAGGTTATAGACAGCGAAGTCATTATGACAGATGAGTTCGAGCGGTTCCGGCGTTCCGTCGAGCGGCTGCCAATCGTTTGGTACCGGAAAATCAACGATGGCATCATGGTAGCCCCTTAACAACCGTGCCGTCGCCTCGAGGGCACGGTCTGACCGCATATACGGCTGAAGCGGATAATTCCCGGCCTCTCCTTCGATGAAGGACAGGATTTCACGGTCCTGTGAATCAATTCCTAAAAAGCGCGGGCTTCCTTCAAAACCGTTCTTCTCAAGATGATGCAGTACCCGGTGGACACGAAGACTCTCCGGTTTCTGTTCCCGTCTGACCGTCTCCCCGATCCGCGAGACGTCGGATACATTCCCGCCCATCAATGGTTCTTCCTGCTCCGATTGTTTCATGTTAGATCTTCCCCTTTCGAGCGATTGATTACCGGAACAAGAATCGCTGCTCCGGCTAAACTGATGATGAGATCGCGCCACGAAACCAACCCGATATTAAAATGAAGAAGCGTTGTTATTCCGTTCGAGACAATCAGTAAGAGGACGTACAATGTCAGACTGAGCGGCACCATCCGTTTAACGAACCGCGGCACCCGTATCCACAGCCGTAACAACCGTTCTCCTGTCTTGTTCATCTTACTCACCCCAAACTCCAAATTTTTCCTGTTCCAGATTAGCTTATCATGACTCGATGAATCGCTCAAAGTGTTCGGATGTTGGATCAACTGGTAGACTAAAAGCAGAAGCACCAGGAAATGGAGAGGATTCTCATGAAAGCGATGACGATTTCAAAATACGGACAGGTTCCGCTCGTACAAACCGAACAACCGCGTCCGGCTGTCAACCCGCATGATGTCCTTGTCGAGATTCACGCGGCGAGCATTAATCCGGTTGATTTTAAGATTCGGGACGGTGATGTCAAGTTGTTGATTCCGTATCAGTTTCCGCTGATTCTCGGAAATGACTTTTCCGGTATCGTAACTGAAGTCGGATCTGCCGTGACCCGGTTTCAAGTCGGCGACGCGGTGTACGGCCGGGCCGAGAAAAATCGAATCGGGACCTTTGCGGAATACATTGCGATCGATGAACAGATGCTTGCCTTAAAACCGGCGTCGCTCTCCTTTGAGGAAGCGGCCTCCATCCCGCTCGTCGGCTTGACATCCTATCAGGCACTACACGACGTCTTACAAGCGACGCCGGGACAGAAGATCCTGATCCAGGCAGGCGCAGGCGGAGTCGGAACGTTTGCCATTCAACTGGCGAAAGCAATGGGCTTGTACGTCGCAACGACGGCGAGTCCCGCCGGACATGACCTCGTCGCATCGCTCGGAGCTGATGAAATCATCGATTATCGAACGGCCGCATTTGACGAAATCCTGCATGATTATGACGGTGTCTACGATACAATCGGCGGTGAGACGCTCCGGCGTTCCTTTAAAATCGTCCGTCCGGGCGGACAAATCGTCTCGATTTCCGGGCTACCGAACGGCCGGTTTGGGAAGTCCTACCGGTCCGGCTTCCTAAAGACCAATCTATTCCGCCTGTTGACCCTTCGCGAGACATGGCTCGAACGGAAGCATCGTGTTACATACACGTTTTTGTTCATGCGACCGAGCGGACGCCAACTGGAACACATCTCAGAGTGGATTGAGACGGGACAAATCAAACCGGTAATCGACCGCATTTATCCGTTTGAAGAAGCACAGGCTGCGCTCGAGTATTCCGAGTCCGGTCGTGCGAAAGGAAAAGTCGTCTTACAAATTAAATAAGCCGGTTAAACGGTCAGGAAAACAACAGCCAAGCTGGGGACTTCCTGACCGTTTTTTCGTTGATGACTTCTTGAAATCTTTTTATCTGACAAAACTATAAATGATATAATATGTTAAATATAGGATAAAATTTCTGAAGTTGGAAAGGAGTACACTGATGGACGTCCGGACCGGAACGCCGTATAAGTATTATTTCTGGAAACGGTTTTTCCTGCTGTTCATTCCGCTGTTTTTGATTGGTGCGTTACCCAACCCGTTTATTATGGGGAATCCGTTTGCCAGTCTGGAGGATTATGGCGAGTTTGCTTTCGCCGTCTGTTTCTATTTAGTCACCTTGTCCGGTATTTCCGCTTGTTTAGTCTCGATGCGTTGGCGAATGAAACAAAACTGCCGTTGAGCTCGATTCCCTTACTTAACGTTAAAGGAGACCACCTACTATGTCCCGGAAAACTTTCTATGCAGCGGCGTTGATGCTGACGTGTGTCGTCACGGCAGGATGCACCGATTCGCCTGTTACGAAGCAGTACCCGAAAGTTCCGGCAGATTCGGCTCAATCTGCGCCAACCGTTGAACCGGTCAGTGCCCCGTTGTCTGACTATGGAAAATACATGCCGCTGAAAAGACAATCGGAAATGGTTACGCTTGGCAACCATCAGACATACAATCTGAGCCCATTCTTTACCGGACAAAGCGTCCTCATTGCGCCGGATTATCTGTATCAGCAATCGATCTACTGTAGGCACGTTAAACAAACGAGTGATACCGCCAGTAAAAGCTACATTTACCGGTACAGCCAAGGCTCGAACGATAATCAAGTATTGCATACAGTCAACCGGACCATCGGTATGATGACCGGGATATCGCATTACCTGTTTTGGGTCGAATCCAATCCGACCAAGTCGGGACAAAAATGGACGATTCGTTCGATGGACTTAAAGACGGGAAACATCGATACGCTGGATCAGGGCATCAGCCGTTATAATACGGCGATTCCTTATCTCGATGCCTCCTCAAAACGAATCTCCTGGATGACACAGGAAGCGACACCGACCCGAACGAAAGTCGTTTGATGTGGCGGAAGACACGCTCATCATTCATCAGCAGTATATTTTAAAGAAAGGTGACAAGCGGCAAGGTCAGTACCCGTTTGACTTCCGCCGGAGCGATGCTGGACTGATTTTGCATATTAAGAACGGTCATCAAACACCGACACTCGAGACGTTTGACGGCACGTTCAAACGACGGATGAACGGGCTGATTGATTTTGAGCACAGCAAAAAGTATGTCGCGACCGGTGAAGAAGGATCGGCCATCTTCATAAACAAAAAGGCGCAAAAAAACAGCTTACCAGTTCAAACCGGCCGATAACTGGCTGACGGTTGACGCGTTCCGCTTTTTGTCTGCTGACCACGTCATTTTCCGGGAGAGCATATCAAAACTTTGGTACGCCGATCTTGCGTATGGGATCGTCGCTCCTTTAACGGATATGGCTGATACGACATCCAAGCCGATTTATGCGATCGGAAAATTGGCGTATGCTGTATCAGACGGAGCACAGATTGAATTCCATGTCATCGATTTGAAAAAATGATTGAATACAGACCATCCTGTTCATCTGAACAGGATGGTCTGTTGTTTATTCGGGTGTCGAATCAAAGCGTTCGATATGCTACACTTCTGGTAATAATTAGGTTCAAGGAGGGAGTACGATGACGAAACACCGTTTGTATACGACAGCCTTTTCGAGTGTCTATCCGCTTTATATTAAGAAAGCGGAACGGAAAGATCGGACGAAACAGGAAGTCGATACGATCATTTCCTGGCTGACCGGCTACTCGGAACAGCAGCTCGCCGCATTAGCGACGGATCAGACGACATTTGAACGTTTTTTTGCCGATGCACCCCGAATGCAGGAACGTCGTTTTTTAATCAAAGGTGTCGTCTGCGGCGTCCGGGTCGAAGACGTCGAGGAGCCGTTAATGCGGGAAATTCGCTATCTCGACAAGCTGATTGATGAACTGGCGAAAGGAAAGGCTCTTGAAAAAATTCTACGGTAGAACACAAGGAGGACCACCCATATGCTGACAACGATTGCGTCATGCTTCGCCATCGCGACACTGGTGATAAGCGTTCTGTACGGCTATGTCTATGTTCAGAAAAAACAACGAGGTATCCAGCTGTCTCCCCGCTCCAAAGCCGTTTTTACATCTTTGATCATTCTTTTTGGTACGGCGTCCCTTCTAATCACGCAGTAACAAAAAACCGGGCACCTCAGGCAGGTGTCCGGTTCTTCTGTCTAACGTTAAAAGCGCTGATTTAACCAAAGCAGAACATCTGAAATCATCTGATCGGATACCGTATGATTGATGGACGGATACGTCAGGAACGTCAAATCACGATTCAGGTCCGTTGCCTGCTGCACGCAGTGTTCCTGCGTCTCGATCGGAATGACCGTGTCGCATTGACCATGAACGAATAACGTCGGTACGGACGATGCTTGCAGGACAGGATCATACGCCTGCAAACGTTGTTCTTCTTCCATTGTCAAATCAGCTCTGTTGTCGCGCCTCCGGAAAAGCTGTTCCGAAAACAAAAAAGATCCGGAGCCGTTAATATTGATTACCCCGGCACTGCCCTGTTGTTTCGCAGCGATACCGCTCGCGATGAATCCGCCCATCGAGACACCAAGCCAGATGATGTCTGCTTGTGTTGCGTTTAACTGCTTCACGAGCGTAACGGACTCCTCAATACTCTGAAAAACAATCTGCCAGAAATGTTGTTCGACGACACCGCGGTCAAAGTATGCCTCCAGCCGATCGCGGCTGTCATGCAAGTGCAGTTCCGGCACAATGACCGTAAACCCTTGTTCCGAAAGCATCCGGGCGAAGTCTTCATATTTTGTCACGCTTGATCCCCAGCCGTGGTACAAACAGATGATTTTGCGGTAATCCTGACGCTGAGCTGGAAATGTCCGGAGCGGCAGAGTGAAATCAGTTAACAGGTTCATTTAACACGTCTCCTTTTTAATCTTTAATAAATAAATGACAATTATGTAAGTTGCTTGAAATATCCATTTTTTGTTATGTTTATGGATGAGAGGAGGAGAAACATGCATTTCCTTTTATTTAATTTAATCATGCTTGCCTTTTACTTACCGAGTCTGATTCTGCATGAGTACGGGCATGCATTCGCCGCCCGCTTAGTCGGTCTGCGCTTACAATCAATTTCCATCGGAAAAGGTGAACCATTCTTACAAATCGGTCATTTTTCCATCGCCCGAAAGCAAATTTGGGAAGGACTGCACCGGTCTCAACCGTCAGCGATTTCGCTCAGTCGTGGACAACGAGCTGTTGTATTACTCGGCGGTATTGGCGCCAATTTTATCGCCGGAACGTTCGTCGCCGGATTAAGTCAGCTTTTTCCAAGTCCGGTTATGAATCTGCTGGCGCCACCGTTTATTCAGGTATCCATCATTTTCACCTTATTTAATCTGATTCCCATTCGGTTGACTAGTGGCTTTCCAAGTGACGGACTGCAATTAAAACGGTTGTTCTTTAACAAGAACTCACGGACTGACTGACAGGAGATGAATTCATGCTGAGACCCTTATTGCTCGCAAGCAGTTTAGTACTCGTCGGGTGTAACTCTTCCGAGCAACCGAAAACCGTTCCATGGGGAGAAGAGACACCGGCTCAAATCGAGCGGTTGAAAGCTCATGATATTGAGTTTACGGTCAAAGACGGCCAAGTCCTGATTCCGGAAAATCAGGTCGAAGAAGCAACGAGGTGTTGTACTTAACTTAAAACATGATCATATGGTTATTTCCTTTAAGAGTTCAGGAGATAGCCGTTTTTTTTACTGAATTACAACATCAAATCAAAATCCCATCTCCGACCGTAAACGCTTTAAACGCAACAGGTGACGACAATCGGATCCAGGTCGACGGCTTTCCATACTTCATCGAAGCATCGATAAACGTTTCCAGTGTCTCGACCGACGGCGTATACAATTTGACCATGAAGTTAAACGTTCCGGCGAGCCGGTGGCACTCGACGACATCCGGATGCTCCTTGCAAAATGCGATAAACGCGTCGCATTTTGTATCTTCAAACATCAAAATCGCCATGATGGTTTTCTCAAGCGCAACAGGATTGATGACGGCGCGGTACCCTTCGATGACACCACGGTCCTCGAGTTTCTTGACGCGCTCGTTGACGGCCGGTGTCGACAGACCTACTGTTTTGCCGAGTTCCGTCCAGGACATCCGTCCATCTGCCTGCAAGGTTTGGATAATCGCATAATCAATTTCGTCCATTTTTCAACCCTCCTAATATTATGAAGACATATCTTAAAATTACCATTCATTTTCAGGTGAAGCTACTGAATTCCAAGGAAAATCGTCTGTCCGGTTATGTTCTGCTTTCGTACAATGAAGACAGATCAAACATAAGTGAGGTGAACGACATGCAGGCAACAAACTGTACCCGCTGTGCGGAGACATTTGAAGAAGGTCAGGAAACGTATCATTGTTCGCACAACTGTACCTTTTGTAAAGAGTGTACCGAAACACTGAATTCGATTTGTCAAAATTGCGGCGAAACATTAGTCCGGGTAGAACAATAATACATACAGCAAGGGAGCGGATCATTGGAATCCGCTCCCTTCGTTCGTTATTCACGTGTCGCCACCTTGCGTTCCGCGAGGCGGTCCTTCGCCTGTTCCTGGTGTTTCTGAATTGTACTTTCGCCGACTGCTTTCGCCAGTCCCCGTGACGGCAGATTGACATACATCGTCTCGTAGTTGCCGATTTCAAACGTTTCATGGAAAATCCCGACGGCATGACTTGCCCGCGCCGACTGATTAAATTGTTTCCAGGCAGTCAGGTGGCGGTTGCCGTGCGAGTAGGCAATCAGAGCGTCGGAGGAACGCCAATACTGAATCAACGTGACCGACCGCCAACCGACGAGCATCTCATGCGACAACAAACCAACCTGCTGCTCATAACATTCCTCAATCATCGGGGTCATCGCCTGGACGGTCGGCCACCACTTCCGGACCGATCGCAGACGGTTGATTCGTAAGCCGATGATGAATACGACGACGTCTTCATTTGGTGTTGCGATCACGCGTTTCATCGTCTTTTCCTCCTTCGAGTGTCTGAACGGACGCTTCACACCATTCGAGCAAAGCTTGTGTTTTCCGTTTGCCGTAATCGAGCGTCAGCAACCAATACATGGCATCCTCCGCCTCTTTGTAGGCCAAAATCGATTGTTCAATCATCTGGTACGTCTCTAATCGTTCCCGGAGCAGAGCGGCATGTTGATTGATTTTTTGAATTGTCGTGTCCTTCGATTCATGCCGGGCGAAATAGAGTTTCAGCAACAGTTCATTCCGTTGTACCGGCAGTTCGGTCGTCGGCTCCTGGACCCAGTGTCCGAGTTCCGCCTCACCGTCCGGTGTCAGAACAAACGTCTTCCGGTCATCCCCATCTCCGGTCTTTTCGACGATCAACCCTTCCTGCGCCAATGTCTTCAGCATCGGATAGACCTGACCGAAGCTGATCTTCCAAAAGTGATTGAGGCTCGTATCAATCGTCTGTTTCATTTCGTAACCGGACGTACAGCCGCTCGCCAGCAATCCTAAAATTGCATACCGGGTCATGTTTTCTTTTGGCATAAGTCACTCCTGTATCTTTTAGATAGTATCTTTTAGATATATATTCCCGGTCTCTGCGATACTAAACAAATATTCAGAATATTCTACGGAATCTTCCTTTTTGTATCGTGGTTATGGTACCCTGTTTACAATTATTAACAAAGGGGGGCGCGGAATGCACGCGATTCAAAGCTACTTTATTCTGTATTTAAAAATCATGGTGACGGACAAAATTCCGTTTTTATGGACGATCGGGCTACCCCTTGTGCTTGCACTGGCATACGGGACACAAAATGACTTTACATATGCCGACTTCCTGTCCTTCATCCCGCTGTTTTGGGGCTACATCATCTTATCGACGTATCTGAACGGAATCGGTCTGCAACTCGCCCGGATGCGGGAACACGGCTTGATGAAAACCTATATCATGATCTCCGGCAGTAAACTGAGCTGTATCCTGGCCATGATTCTTGTCCAGATGGTGTTCGCAGCCGCCAGTCTCATCTTTTTTACGGTAACGGTATCGCTCGTTTCCGGCATGTTTTCGTTTCAACTGATCGGACTTGCCCTGCTTGTTTTACTCGGCAGTTTGCCGCTCGCTTTTGCAAGCACGCTTCTGACGCTGGTTCCTTTTAAGATCTCGAGCATGACGACACTTGCGAATATCGTCATGTACCCCTTGTTTTTACTGTCGACCCGTCAAAGCGAACACTGGTTCAGTTACTTGAATCCGTTTTATGCGATCCGCCAGCTGGCGTTTGAAATCCTGCAATTTTTTAAGGCATTGGATGTTGCGGTTAACGGTCCGGTTTTACTGACAGCACTGCTTGTTTATTTACTGAGCGGTCTGTTCGCCATCAAGCGTTTCAACTTATTGTCCATTCTGACCCGTTGAGGAGGAAAACGATGTTCGTTCAACATGTGAAATTTGCCTATCCGAAGTCCCGTCCGTTGTTGCAGGATGTCACCTTTACGTTGCAGCCGCAGAAACTGAATGTATTGATCGGAATGAACGGTTCCGGAAAAACGACCTTATTTGATTGTATGACCGGTGCTCTACGGCCTCAGGCCGGTGACATTTCACTTCCGGTTCAGTCCGAGATTCTGTATTTAACGCAGTCAATTTATTACTCCGATGAATTAAAAGGCAAAGATGTCGCCTTTTTTATCGGGCGTCTGGCCCGACTTGACGGCTTCAAACAAAAAACGACATACAGTGCGTTCCTGCAGAGCAAACGCGAAATTGATTTATTTCATCATCTGTGGGAGATCAAGGTCGGAAAGATGTCGGCCGGCGAAAAAAAGTGGTTGTTCGTCACGTTACTGACGTCGATCCCCCGCTCGCTTTATGTGTTTGACGAACCGACGAGCGGCGTCGATCCGGCGACACGTCTGCATATCATGCGCCGCTTTGAAAAGCTGATTGCCGACGGCCGGACCTGCTTATTCTCAACGCATCAGTTACATGATCTACTGCATACGGATGCCCATGTCATCTTCCTGCATGACGGATTAATTTTATATGAAGGTGATTTTCAGGACTGGTTACATGCGTTTCAGACGACCGATCCGGACGTTGCGTTCACAAAAATGCTTGACCAGACAACTGAACCGGAACGTGCCGACACGATGCCTTAAGAGGATCGTGTTTTTTCTTACATTTTTGTAAGCTCTCCTTCTTTTTTAGGGCAATCGATTTATTTCACTATACACTTATAGCGTTTTCATTTTCTTAAAACAGAACGGGAGTTTTCCGCTATGCCTTATTTTTTAAAGCTCAGCTTATCCAGTTTCATTCTGCTGCTGATCGGATGCAGTCCGCCGGAACCGACACGGCCCATTCCGGCACCAGCAGAATTAATTCGCAGTGAGGGCTTTTCGACACTTGGACCAAGTACAAGTTACGACTTAACAGATGTCTATCAACGTTACCCTCACCTGTCCGGTCCGAGCTATATCGATGAAGCAGCCGTGTACTTTTATGCCTCAAGCGAAAAAAACAGTTCGATTTTCCGTTACTCGCTGACGGATCGACACCTGAAAAAACTTTATTCGACGAGCCAAACCATCTATAAGTTGGTTGGTGTCGGACGACAACTGTTCTGGATCCGTTATCAGGACAACGGGAAGGACAGCAACTGGACACTCGAAATGATGGACCTAGCAACCGGTTCGCTTCAACAACTTGATCATGGAAGAGAATCGTCTCGTTTTTATCCGGATCTCCAAGTCACGACGGCACATGTCTCTTGGATCAAGCACATCAGTCAGAAAGATCAGACCCGGTCACTCGTCCAAAAATATGATGCGGCGACCGGATACGTCACGACACAAAAAACACTGACAGTGAAGGAAGCAGCACCCCGGAGCGGCGACTATGTCCAGTACTTACGGGACGGTGATGCGGGAATTCTTCTCGATCAAACAACATACAAAGCGGACGAAAAGACGACCGCCTATACGACGCTTTCCGGAAAAGCCGTCAAAAAAACGACGATGCCGTTTGATTTCGCCTATGGACAGCATTATCTGGTGACGGGAGCGGAAGGTTCTGCGGGATTTCAAGCTCACGTGTCGAACCATATCTCCTATCGTTACAAGACCCCCGAACCGTATTACCTGATTGACGGGTTTTGTTTTCTGACGCCGGATCATATCGTCTTTCGGGAAGAACACAATCAACTTCTGTATGCGGACCTGTCGAATGGAACCGTCGTCCCGTTGACGGACCAGGAAGGCGAATATTCAAAACCGGTCTTCACGAACGGTCGACTTGGTTACAGCGTCGTCCGGGATGATGGAACCGTGTCTTTCCGCATCATTCAAGTCAACAACTGAACACGAGAAAAGCCCGCTCCAGATTGGACGGGCTTTTTGCTGTCTGATCGTATTCACTGTTGTTCCGCGTAAACCTTGAACCGGTCAAGGATGGCCTGCCAACCGGCCTGTTGCATCTCCGGAGGATTTACCGACTCCGCCTCGAAGGTTTCCACGACTTCCGTTTCCTCCCCGTTCGCCGTAAACTGTACCGTTACATGCCGTCCGTCGTCGAGCGTATAGGCAAGTTTTTCATACAGAATGACTTCCTGGTAGACACCGGAGAAGTCAAACTCCATACTGCCGTCTTTGGCTGCCATGTGGCTCGAAAAACGGCCCCCCGCCTGAACATCATTCGTCGCTTCCGTCGTATGCCAATCGTCAGAAGCCGCGTTCCAGGCTTTAATGTGGTCCGTTTCCGTCCAGTACATCCAGACGTCTGCAACCGGACGTTGAATGACGGCGTTGATTTCAAGTGTTTGCGATTGCTCCATTTGAATCACTCCTTTGTCAGTAGAAAATCTGTTCTTTGTTTAACGTTCGGTTCGAATGAAACAAATCCTGCTTTTTTAAAATGGTTTATTTTGTCAACTATTCAGGTATACTAAGATTACAGTTAATAAAAGTTAACCGGTTAATAAAAGGAGTGATATAAATGAAACAACAAGCGATTTTAATTTTGGAACAGTACGAACAATTGAAAGTCATCAGCGATCCAATGCGGACGAAAATGCTGATGTATCTGATTGAACAGCCGCATACCGGCCAACAATTGGCACAAAAACTTGATGTCTCACGGGCCAAGATTCTATATCATCTGCGGGAGCTTGAAAAGTATCAGTTGATTCGGCTTGTCGAGGAAGAAGTCCGGGGCGGAAACGTCCTGAAGTATTATCAGGCAGTCGCCCGCGGATTTATTCCGGCCGACCATCTCCTGAATCTTGTCGAGACAAAACAGGCGACACGCCAGTCGTACATTGAAGTGCTCGACCGGGCGAAGACACGGGTCTTGACGGCACCCGACCGGTCGTTTACCCCGGGTTCCTCTGACGTCGAGAACTGGGAAAGTCTGTCGCTGCAAAAAGAACTCCGGCTTACACCTGAGCAATTCTTGACGTTTACGAAACGGTACCGCGAATTATTGCAGGAAGTCGAACACGATGCATCAGCAGATGAGGCAGATAAAAAATTATATTACGTGATGGCGACGGCGTTTGAGATTGATGCACCGTTAGTTCAAGCGGACGAGGAGGGAGGACATGCAGGCAACTGAGCAAAAACCACATCACCCGCTCTTGCGGAATCGTTCGTTTCGAGCACTTTGGCTCGCCAGTACCTGTTCCTTCCTCGCCTTATCGACCTACTTATTTGCCGAGCAGTGGTATATCCTCCGCGTCTTGAAACTGGATGCGTATTTAGGTCTCGTCTTGATGTTGACGTTGTTGCCGCGGATTTTTTTAATGGTGTTTGGCGGTGTCATTGCTGATCGGTTCAACAAATCGATCATTTTACGCTATTCCAGTCTGCTGCGATTTACCTTTGTTCTGCTGTTGCTGTCCGTCTATCACTTCGAGCTGTTGACGATTGTTCCGCTTGCATTATTTGCGTTTACGTTCGGTTGCATCGATGCCTTTTTCTCCCCTGCCAGTGCGTCCCTGTTGCCCCTTCTCGTTTCAAAAGAAGATCTGACGCGGGCCAACTCAATTCTTCAAACCTCCAATCAGATGGCCTTGTTCTCCGGACCGTTGCTTGGCGGCGTACTGCTGACCTTCTCATCGTTCCACTTCATATTTTTGACGATTGCACTGTTTCTTTTGCTCGCATCGCTCGGTACCTTTTTCATTCGCGAACATCCCATCGACAATCCGACTCGGACATCTGCCCGGATTGAACTTGCTCAAGGATTTCATTATGTGTTTGCCGACCCATACTTAAAACGGATCCTCTTCCTGCTGATTATCATCAACTTTTTCTTTTTTGGTCCGTTGCTGATGGGGATTCCGTTACTCGTCGATCGGGTTTTAGGAGGTCAAGCCCTGGACCTCAGTTATCTCCAAGGCGCGTATCAGCTCGGCATGCTGCTTGGTGCCGCCTGGATCGGCTTCAGCAACCTTATCAATCAATCTTTCCGCCTGTTGCTGTCGCTGATTGGTCTGCTTGGAGTCGGTCTTGTATTACTCGGACAAATCGGACACGTCTGGCATGGCATTCTGCTGTTGCTGACAATCGGAGGCATCTCCTCCATCATCAATGTCCTCATTTTGACGACGATTCAAACGACGACACGACCACAGATGATGGGCCGGGTCATGAGCCTTGTCAATGCCGCGTCAAACGGTCTGGTTCCATTGTCTTACGCTGCCCTGTCCCTCACACTGTCGTTTGAGATTCGTCTCGAACAGATTCTTTTCTTCTGCGGTTGCGGGATCGTTTTTGTAGTATGTACTGCATTCGTCCGGATCAGGTGAACGCGTCAAAAAAAGTCAGATCTTGTTTCAGGGAAGATATGACTTTAAGTTGTCGAAATGAAGAAACGGGAACAAAGAATAGAAGAACAATTCCATCAAAACTAACTGTGAGGAGTGTGCATCTATGGAGATAAACATCCGTCAATTGTCAGCTCATGAGAATCCGCCGATGGAGCTCTTGCTGATAGCGGACCCGTCTCAGAAACTAGTCGAAGAATATTTGAAAAGAGGTCGTTGTTTCGTTGCTGAAACAAGAAATCAACTGATTGGGGTGCATGTGCTTCTACCCACGAGACCGCAAACGATCGAAATCGTAAACATTGCAATAGACGAGCGGTATCAAGGCAACGGCGTCGGAAAATATCTCTTGAAACATGCAATCCAAACCGCACAAGCGATGGGATATACAACCATCGAAATCGGGACAGGAAATTCAAGCATTGGCCAGTTAGCTCTTTATCAAAAATGTGGATTTCGTATTGTTGGAGTCGATTTAAACTTCTTCTTGCGGCATTACGAAGAGGACATCATAGAAAACGGTATCCGGTGCACCGATATGATTCGGTTATCTCAGGATATATAAGAGTCTTCCTATCAAACAACTTGACGGATCAAAGTATGTCTCAGGAAAATGATTCAAAACGACAAAAAAGCGGTTCTTCTCGAAAAAGAGAAAAACCACTTCGTCTTCAGTCTCAAGTCATGTCGGAACTTAGGTCGTGACTTCCCATTTAAATGACTGTCGTAAATTTCTTTGCCGTTTCATTCAGTTCATGCGCCGACTGACTGACGGTATCAAACCGTTGCAACGTCTCTTCCATGACGGAAACACTCGACGAGGCATCGGCGTTCGCCCGTGTGATCCCCTGTTGAATCCGTTCCAGCTCCTTGTTCATCTGTTCCGTCGTATTTCGGACGTTAATGACGGCGAGTTCAACAAGCTTCGAGAGATTACGGACTTCCGTCGCGACGACGTTAAAGCCGCTTCCGTGCTCACCAGCACGTGCTGCTTCAATCGAGGCATTCAGCGACAGTAAGTTCGTCTGTGCGGCAATCTCTTTGATCGTCCCAGTGATTTTTGTGATTTCGGAAGACTGTTCCTGCAGATTCGCGAGTATCCGTAAATTCTCTTGGGCATCGTCTGCCATCTTCTCAATCGTTTGTTTCAGTTGACGGCTCTCCTGTTTGCCTTGCGTGGATCGGTCATCCAAATCGGTGGCGATGCCGGCAAAGGACGTCGCATACTCTTGGATGGTTTCCTGCCGATCCGTGATATCAGAAGCAATCTTGACGACACCGACAACTTGGTTTGCTTCGTAAATCGGCATATAAGTTGCTTCGAGCCATATTGAATCGCCGCGGGCATCAATCCGTTCGATTTTATCAGCCGAGCTGAAACCGGCCAGTAGTTTGCTCCATAATTTCTGATACGCCTCACTGTTTGCAAAATCTGCTCGACAAAACAGGTGGTGGTGCATGCCAATCATCTCATCGCGTTTATACTTCATCGTCTTCGCAAACAAGTCGTTGACATCAACGACCCGGCGTTGTGTATCAAAACGAATCATTGCGACATTGTGGGTCAGAGCCTCCAGAATATCATGAGAAGTGAGGGTTGGGTTTGTTAGTTGGGGTGTCGTCACGTGGTTAATCTCCTTCAGGTCATCATTTCAAATTCCATCCATTTAGTTTCGAAACTATTTTGTGGAAAAACGATTTTATCTGCCACTTATCATAACAAGTCCCATTTCCGCTTTACATCAATCTGCTCATTCCAAGAAAAACATTGACCCATCGCTCAAAACAGGGCTTTTTTGGGAATATCTATTTCCTTCTTTACAACTTCATACAAATCCTCAACATCCTTCGTCAGGAAGTGGTTCGCGAAAATCTGATACAAAAAAAGTCCTCTCCGATTCACAAGGAATCGAGGAAGACTTGCTTATTTCAGAATGAAACCACGGTCATTTATAAGCGTTTCCCATTCACTTAAGTACATATAATCCTTCGTACCCAGCGGATTGTCGAGCTTCGTGATGAATTCGAGACTGTTGCCGTCCGGATCATTAAAATGAATTTTCGCATGGGCATGCTGGGCAATCGGCATGACGAACGGTTCCGTCCCTTCAAAACCAAACGCCTTACGTGGCGTATAACCACGCTCCGTCAGCCAATGGACCGACTCACGCAAGCCGTCGAGCGAGACATGAAAGGCGATATGCCGGATCGACGGATGATACGGCAACCCGACTTGGTCCGCCTGCCAAAGACCAAGCCAGCTTTGCTCTTCCACAATCCAAAGAAAGGCGATTTTTTCATCCACGATGTGATCGAGTGTCAGACCAAGTCCGGTGTAGAACGCAATCGATTGCTGTAAGTCACGGACCGGCAGATGCGCTTCGTATAACCCGAGAATCATCGACGAACCCCGTGCTTGCCGTTTAACGCCTCGATATAGCGGCTTGCCGAACGCGCGACGGCGGCCTTCGCATCCGTTACGACGACTTTATGAAACGCATCATAAATCTGATTAAAACGGACATTGTCGAGAGCTGCCACCATCTCCTCCACCGTCACGGCCGGCAGTGGAATCAGGTTCGGATAACTGTACATGAAGCTGACCCACGCCCGGTCGGCGACGACACGGACAATGTCTCCGGTCAATAAAATCCCGCGTCCTTCGTCACCAGTCGTCCATTCGAGCACAGTCGCTCCGTCAAAATGACCGCCGATCCGGTGTAACACGACATCGTCAGCTAGCTTCAAACGGTCACCCGACCAAAAGACAATCCGCTCACTCGGACGGGTCACCCATTCCTTGTCCGCTTCATGAATGTACATCGGAATTTCAAATGTTTCCGCCCACTCGACCTGAGTCGCGTAATAGTGCGGATGCGACAAGGCCATCGCGTCGAGTTGTCCCACTTCCTCGATCACACTTTGATCGAGATAAGTGATGCAGTCCCAAAGAATCCGTTTTGTCCCTGTGACGAGGTAAGCTGTCTGCCCGATCCCGAACTTCGGGGTTGTGACGAGACTTTGAAGTCCCGCTTGTTCCTCCGTCACGGTCGTCTGATATGTACCGGACGAAATCATATCCGAAAGTGTCGTCCACGATTGACCGTTTGGATTCACATACTGCCGTTCATCGGTGCAAATCGGACAGATGTCGTCCCGCATTATGTTCTCATCCATTTGGACTCCGCATGTCGTACAAATTAAGTATGTCATGTCTATTTCCCCCTGCTGTTTAAGATTTTCTGACGCGTACCCAAATGATGTTGATCAGGGCAAAAATCAAAGCCCCGGCTACAAATCCAAGTAAGACGCTGCCGTCAAAGGTTCCGTTCGCTTCGTACACAATCAGTAAACCGACAATCGCGCCGATCAAAACACCTAATACACGAAGTGCAATCTTTCCATTTGTCATCGTCATGCCCCCCTTTTGTTCATTTGTTCTACAACGTTCTTGGTGCATCCGCCATCGCGTTAGCGAGAATCATGTAAATAATTAAATTGATCGGAAGCGGAATGACAATGAAAATCAGGCGGACGGCCAATGACGAAATACCGAAGTGTTCCGCGAGTCCGCCGCATACCCCCTGGATCGAGCGGTCTGTTGCTGATCTGCGTAGTGATTGTGCCAATCGTCTCCCCTTCTTTCTTTGATTCCATGTTGGGTGATTCATCCATATGTTACAATAATTAGTATAACGCAACGGGGTTCAATTTTGCAGGGGACAACCCCTTTGATTCGGAATCTGACAGAAAGGACGTGAGACGTTGGATATTTTTTATTTGATTCAGGAACGGGCGTTACCGTTCTCAATTTTGTCTTTACTGATGATGGCGAGTTCCGTCGTCGTGTATGTCGTCTGGAAAAGACAGATCAGCTTGCCGCTGCCGTTGCGTATTTTTACGACTGTCGTTTGCCTGATCTGTATCATAGGTTCGGCCGGATTGATGCTTTTCACACTGTTCGTCGGCTACAATGCCTAAAAGATGCAAGTACGTTAAACAAACAGACGTCACTTTCCCTCGTGAGGAGAATGACGTCTGTTTTTCATTCATCGCATGACTGCCCGCTCAAAAGCGGAAGGAGTGCGGTATTCTTGATTCTGCCAAATCCAACGCTTCGCTGTTCCTTTAGCCAAGCGATAGGTGTTCTGTTCGAATTGATTGCCGGAGCTTGTCTTAAAAAAGTGGGCGACAAACAGATTGTCTCGTCCCGTTGTAAATGTATTGTGGTCAATCCGGTTATCGCGGACATCATGCTGGACCAGCAGTTGTCCCCCTTCCAGCCCTTTCGTATCATTGCCGGTGACCTGATTCCGAGTAATCCGGACCTGCTTCGTTCCGCCCCGCTTCTTGTCGTAGCCGCCAATCGAAATACCGGTAAAGCGGTTTTGTTTGACCAGATTGCCGCTTACCGTGACTTGTTCTGCGTATTTCCCCGCATGTTCACTCGTTACTTCGATGCCGATATCATTCCGCTCGACGGTATTGTTTTCGATTGTCAGTCGTTTTCCACCGTCGACATAAATGCCGGCCGCATTGTACTCCTTGCCGTAAACCGGATTGCCGTAACTTGAACTGTCGGAGACAACATTCCCGGCAATCGTCCCGTTCCGTGCATAATCTTCGGCCGGATTCGTTGCGACCCCTTCATATCCAATTAAGTCGATCCCGATGTTATCGTTGCGCCGAACGATATTGTTCGTGACGGAAAATCCGTCGATGTTGCCGTTCAGCACCAAGGCTTCGCTTGCGCCCAGCCGGTTGTCTTCGACCCGATTTCCCCAGACGGTGATCTGCTTCAGCCGACCGGTTCCATAGATTGCAATCCCGTGGGCGTTGCCGTCTTTGGCGTTCGTCTTGATCCGACGGACCTGATTGTCGATCAATTGAATATTCCGCCCTGTGCCGGTGACAAACATTCCGATCGGCGTCTCATTAGTTCGTGTTGTTTCGATGTCTGCGACCACCAGTCCTTGAATCGTCACGTACTGTCGATTTTCAATCCGGATGAGCGTCGTGTCTCCATCTTTCGACTTCAACGTCTTCCCACTTAAGACCACTTTCTCCTTTTGATAATTCCTAAAGACGACCGGTGCTTGTTTCGTCCCGCTGTACTTGACGGTCAACGCTTCCGGATATGTTCCTTTACGCAGATAGACCGTTGTCCCGGCTTTCGCAAGCTGACTGGCTCGTTTCAGTGTTTTCAGCGGTTGTTTGATGGAACCGGTATTCGTATCCTGGCCGGTCGGCGCGACATAGAAAACTTTTTTCGCAGCTGTCGACTCCGCCGGTTGTTGTTGCCAAGTCGCCGAACAGCCAAACAGTCCGAGCGACAGTAAAAGAATAAAACGTTTTTTCATATAAATCCGTCCTTCCTGTGACACCTGATCAGATTGTAAATATCATCCATTCCCTTTACACTGAATGTACTTACATATGAAGGACGTGACGTGGATGTTGAAACAACTGCTTGTCTGTTCACTATCGGCTCTTTTACTTGCCGGTTGCACCGCAGAAGAAACCGGTCCGAAAAAAGTCATCAAATCAACGGAACTGCCGTTGACACTTAAATTCGTTGAGTCCAAAAAACCGGCAGATGCCTTTGTAAATAGCGCGACCTATCTCATGACCGGTCAAACGGATCAACCCCTTTACCTGACCGGAATCGAGTATTTTGCGTCGGGCAAGCAGAAAATCTGGTTTTCCGAGACCATCAAACCCGGTCAATATGACGGAATATCACTGAAACTCAGTCAACAGTCTGATCGCACAAAAGGCTACCGGTCCTACAGATATGAGCTCGAGAGTACGATGAATGAGTGGTCCGAAGAATCAAATGATTTTAAAAAATTCTTGATGACGGGTGTCGAGTTTCAAAACCAATCATTCCATGCATCTGAATATGACCTGTTGATGTTAGAAAAGTCGACCGTCCATGAGTCCATGGTCGGAAGATCATTAGCTGCTATCGATTCTCCTGCAGGCATCAAACTCAAAAAGGGCGAGCATGCTTTTACGATTTCATTATCGACTAAATCCTTCGGTACACCAAGTGCACGTACACTATGAAAACAGACCTGTCTCTTTATCGAAAAGAGGCAGGTCTGTTTCGTTCAGTGCCGCTGATGCGGCAAGGGAATCGTCAACGGTTTAAAGTCCGGTCCGAGCAGGATCTTCATCAAAAAAATCAGCTGTCCGGTGTGATAGGCATAATGCGCGAGTTGCCGTTCCATCGCGTCGACGACGAGATGCGGTTCGCCGCGGATTAAAACGGTCCGTTCCAAATCGTCCGGTGTCAAGGAAGCAAGCGTTGATTCGACGAGTTGCCAGCCGTCGTTCCACAGTGTCAGCAAGGTCTCTTTATCATGCCCCTGGTCGACAAACTCGGCGTCCCGGTTGCGGTCCGGCTTTTCCCCGTCCGTCGTCAAAAAATCGGTCCAGCGTGACGTCATATTGTTCGTCATATGCTGAATCAACAACGCGACGCTGTTCGTATCCGGTGCCAGTGTCTGATGGAACTGTTCCTCGTTCAGCCAACCGAGTGCCTGCTCCGCCGGTTCGCGGACGGCCCGGAACCTCGCTTGAATTGCCGTCAAATACACCTCTTCAAACGCCATTTTATTTCCTCCCTTTGCTGTTAGTCCATCACGAAGTCCACACCGTTTGCTCCTTCGACCGGTATCGTCCGTAACGTTTTTAAGTTGTCATCCGTGACGATCAATTTGCCTTTTCCGGAAAGTGACGTTTTACTTTCCGTGAAATACGACGTTTTCTGATACGGATTCCGGTAGAGGTACCGGTAATAGTGACCCTGCTTCCAGAAATCCGGTCGGACCTCTTCAACCCGGAACGCTTGTCCGAACGTCCACTTCACAAGCCGTTGATCGGTATCGTTTTCACCGGTGCCGATGATTTGATAACCGGTCTGTTTGTTGATCATCCGCATCGGTTCCGTTGCCCAGTAGTTGACATCATCTAATACTGAAAATGACTTTTGCTGCATCGTTCCGTCCGTCTTCAGCCGGATCATCACGCCGTCGGTCGTCGCAAAATACGCGGTGTCTTTCGCACCGTATAACGCCGTATAGGCATACGGTTCGTCCGCTTTTCGAATGACGCGTGATTTTCCGGTCGTCTGGTCGAGCAGAACCATACCAGCCGCCCCTTCTTGATCATCCTCGGTACCGTTGTTGGCATAAGCAATCGTCTGATTCAGTTCAAGAATCGGTGAATCAAAGACCGGCATCAGCCGATCTTCAATCGGATACCGCTTGTCTGTCCGGACGTTGATTAACTGAATGTTTTCCTTTGGCTTCGAGGCATTCGATTCCAGCCAGACATCTTTCCCGTAATGGGAAACGGATGTGATCGCTGTATTCGGGACCTGATGTTTTGTAAACGTGCCCCGTTTTAAATCATACGTAAAAAAGTGATCTGCTTCGATGCCTTGCGGATGATGCGCATAGATGTGTCGCGGGTCGGTTCCTTTTTGTGACAGCCTCATCCAATAGAAATCCGGGTCAACAATCGCTTCCCTCTTCAGCTCTTTACCCGTTTTCGACAGTGTCGTCATCAATCCCGGTTCCTGCGGATCATCCTGTGTTTCCTTAAAACGATTAATATCGCTTCCGTACAGCAGGATGACCTGACCATCTTTTGGTGTGAACGTCATCGCCGTGAGATCCTTCGAAATAACCGGATAGGAAACGGCTTTTGGTTCCTCCGGACGCAATCCGAGATATAAAGCACCTGCACTGATAAAAACGGCCAGGCCCGCCGCTCCGTAGAGCATTCGTTTTTTCCATGATTGAAGCACTGCTATCATCCTCTTCTCTGTCATTCTCTTTTTAATTATACGCATTTACTGGAAAATTGACCCTAATTTAAATAGAGAAAGACCAAGGATTTACGGAATAAATACCCAGTACTTTTTTTATTCAGGTGTCATTCATTTTTTGAAAAACTGTCCGATAGATTAGTAAGCAACACGAATTACTCATCAGGAGGTTTATATGAACACGACTCGGACTCATTCCATCAGAACACGTTTACTGCTCATCATCAGCTTGATTCTCATCCTGTTCTTTGTTTTCAGCAGTGTCTCGCTTTACCTGACGACGAAACAAACGGCGTTATCGACGCTTAAAAAGACAGCGGAACAGGATGCGCTCCGGATTGCCAAAACGGTTGATTCCGACGCCTACCAAACATTTTTAACGAATCCGACGAACGACGCGACGTATGACCAATTACGCGAATCGCTTGATCAATTACGCAAACAAAACGGCTTGTTGTATGTCTATACGGCAAAAATCGATCAAGACAAGGTCAAACTGTTGATTGACGGGCTTCCGGTTGCTGACGCCGCTAAGATCAATGATCCGGCAACAGGGGCTGTCGCCTCTGACATGAAAGAAGTTTTACAGGGAAAAACCCACGCAACTGATGTCATTGATGATCCAAAGTACGGAAAATATATCAGCGTCTACGTCCCCTTAAAAAGTCCGACCGGTGACATCATCGGCATTTTAGGAACCGACATTGCCGCGAAAGATGTCGAGAACTTGACGTCGGCGATGCTCAAACAATCGTTGCCGCTCTTCATCGGTCTATTGGTCGGTTTACTGGCTATGACACTGGGGCTCCTCTACTACATACTCGGTCGAAAACTGAAACCGCTCGAAACGCTTCAATCCGTTGCGCGAATGATTGCCTACGGAAAACTTTCGCAAGCCGATCAGACGATGCAACAACTGAAGATTCCGGCAAAAGATGAAATCTACACGCTCGCCCGTTCGATTCAGCAGATGAACGAAACACTCCGCCTGATGATCGTCGACATCAAACGGACGACGGCTCTCGTCACGGACACGAGTCAGGCGATTGATGCCGGGACGACGGAAGTCCTCGACGGTTCAACGCAGATTGCCGAGACGATGTCGGAAATCGCGACCGGTACGGAAAGTCAAACGCACACGACACTCGCCTTGACCGATGAGATGACCGGCTTCTCTTCGCTCGTTCAAAAGACGACCGATGACAGTCAGCACATCGAACAGACGGTTGAGACGATGCGTGTCGCGACACGCGACGGACAAACGCAGATGAAACAGTCCGTCATCCGGATGAACACGATTCATACGCACGTCGTCGAAGCGACGGAGCAGGTCCGACAACTGAAACAACAATCCACCGACATCCAAGCGCTCGTCACGATCATCCGCGACATCGCGGCACAGACGAACTTACTCGCACTTAATGCGGCCATCGAAGCGGCTCGTGCCGGCGAACAGGGCAAAGGGTTTGCTGTCGTCGCAACCGAGGTCAAACAGTTATCGACGCATGTCGCGAGCAGTGTCAATCAGATTGCTGCAATCGTCCAGAATATCACCGGGAATTCGACGCAAATGGAAGTCCGGTTCGCCGAGACCTTACAGGAGACGGTCTCCGGTCAACAGGAGATTCAAGCGACGGACGGCTCGTTCACCCAAATCGCGGAACAAGTCGGAACAGTCGCGGCGTCCGCTGCCGGAATGCGTCAACAAATGCTTGACGTTGCCAGAACGGAAGCCCAGATTCGCAATGCCCTGACGGAAATTGCCGCTGTCGCCGAAGAACACACGGCCGGCAATGAAGAAGTAGCGGCGGAGTCCGAGCAGATGATTGCGACAATCACCGGACTGCATGTCCTCGTCGAAACGTTGAATGAAACATCGACCTACTTAACGAATCAGACGGAGAAATTCGATCTGACGTCATGAAAAAACGTCCGTTTCCTTACGAGGAGACGGACGTTTGTTTTCGGTGGAATCGTAAATATAAAATGAGCCTACTTTTTCACGGATTCAGTCGAGGATTGTATCATGTCGTTCGTTTTATTCTTGAGCGCATCCGGCACAAGCGGAGATTGCAATGCCCGGGTCATCTGTTGGATAGAGGGATTGGTTTCGAGCGTATTTTTAAGTTCGACGGTCCCGTGTGTTGAAAAGGCAGTATGCCACTTTTCCGATTTTAAGTACCGCGTCGCAAACAGGTACGTTTGACCTTTTTTTAACAGGGCGTCTTCGTTGTATAGAACCAGAATGCGATGCCCGCCTGGATTTTTTTCGAAGCCGCCCAGTTGATTGACTGTGATATGACCGTTTAACGTTCCCTTCAAGTTTTTTTTCACTTGAACCGCATACTGTGTTTCAGGAAATCCGTCAGGACGTCTGCTGCTCACTTCCGTTATGACTTCACCTATGAATACGTTGTCCGCGGCACCTGCAAGGAGTTGAGGATTCGAGAAATCCGCAATCTCATTCCGTTGACGGTATACCAGTTCAGGAGGCTTTGTCATATTTATATAGTAGAAAGTTAAAATACCTAAGACTACAGCTACAGTCGTGAGTAGACCTTTTTTCATTCTGGACCCTCCCCCTTGGTTCATTCGCTTCACTTGTTCGAACAGCGTCTGATGCCGTTCATAACGGTAAGATGTATTTTCTATTATTTTACAATGAGGATATCGTTATTTCTACTCCGATGGACGTTATTCTGTTGACTGGAATGTAAAGCGTCCGTTTCCTTGCGAGGAGACGGACGCTTGTTTATGATAAAATTTGATTTGATATTGCTAGCGGCTACATACGAACCGCCCCAACTGAAAGGATGATTGACGATGAAACAAATCCATCACCTCTGTATCCAGACGACCGACTACACCGCGTCAAAAACGTTTTATGAACAACTGGGATTCGAACTGGTCCAAGAATCCCCTGATTTCCACACACGTGCTTTTAACAGTTGGTTGAAGCTCGGTGATTTTTACATCGAACTGCAGACGAACAAAGTCGACGAGACCTTGACGCCTTATACGAAACATACGTCCGGCCCCGTTCATTTCGCACTATACGTCGATGATCTGCAGGCAGAAGTCGCACGGCTCGAACAACTCGGTATGCCGTTTTTGCCGAAACACGGCGGTAACATCTACTTCGTCGTCGACGGTCACCTCAGTAAGTTAAAAGCCCCGGAAGGAACGATCATCGAGTTACGGGATACATGGACGATTAACGGCTGAGACAGTTCCGTGTTACTTACGGTTAATCGTTTCATTTAATTTGGTACGATATCGATCATTCCAGGAAGGTTCGCCCTTGATGAGATCGTCACAGAACGCGGCGACATCCGGTCCCGTGATGTCTGTGACGGTTTTCCCTTCTGCTGCCCCCATCTCAAACAAGTCGAGTAATCCCTCAAAAATGCGACGGGTCGACGGCCAATCCACCGGTCCTCCGGCAATCGCCAGATACTTCTGAATCGCACGATAGGCATGGAGATAGTCGGCAGGTAAAGTTTTCGCGCGACGCTCCATCGCGCGGTAGTGCCGTTTATCATCTAAGTTACCCATGATTTTTTCAACGATACTCATACTCGTTCTCCTTTCGGTTGACTCATTTTCAGCTCTGTCAGCTTGCTTGAAACGAAGCGCCAACGCTCCCAGAACGAAGCCAGCCGCGCTTGACCGGCAGCATTCAAGGTATAAAACTTCCGTGGTGGTCCTTGTGTCGATGGTTTTTTGACGGTATCGACGAGTTGATTTTTTTCAAGCCGCATCGTGATCGTGTAGACCGTTCCTTCCACTACATCCGTAAAGCCCAACTCACGTAACTGTCTTGTGATTTCATATCCGTACGTCTCTTCCCGGCTGATGATTTCGAGCACACATCCTTCGAGCACGCCTTTCAACATTTCTGTGATGTCTTCCACGGCATTCCCTCCACTTCAGTACTCTGTATTAATATCTACAAGTATATAGTATAACTAACTAGTGAATGTGTCAATGAGGGATTAAATGTTTTGACTGCAAACGATCATGTTGATGTATGTATTAGCAAGTAGTTAAAAAAAAGGAAAAAACAACGCATGCCGACTACAATCATGCGTTGTTTTATGTATAGCCATCAAATTATTTTATAAGATTCAAGGTTTTGTGCGGGAAATGTTCGAACCCATTTACCGTATTTTGCTCAGGCTTATTCATGTAAAGTTATCTCAAATACTGTTAACCTAAGACCAGTAGGGAAAATATGGTTTGTGTGATTTTCAAAAAAATAAAATAAGGAAAATTTATCACGACCACTCTCTATTTATGGTACAGATGATTTCTCATTTTCAAACATTTTAAACACAACGACAAAGGAGGAGTGGTTTTGAAGAAGTTACTCTTGTTCGTTGTACTCCTCACGGGAACAATCGTTTTAAACGGGTGTACAACCATGACTTCAACCAAAATAAGTGACGATAGACCGGTAATTCATTTTGATGCAACTTCAATCCTTTCGCTTGGCCGTGCTCATCAAATAAAGATGCTTATGCTGTCTAGTGTCCCTACAGATTCAGTCGCTGTGTCAGATGCGAATGACCAGTTACGCGTGATGAAAGCAGATAATTCCAAGCACTTAGAAGAGATGACCATTCTACAGCACGATGAACCCGCTGCGGAAGAATTTAAAACCCTTGTCATCGACTATCTTGAAGTAGAAAACGCATATATAGACAAAAAGATTGAGAGCCTTTATTCAGACAACGTACGTCACCCGAGTCGATTTTCGATGGAGACACTGTATTCAAGAGTCGATGCTGAACTCCCTAACTTCCGATATGAGCCGAATTAACAATCAAAACTCTTTCTGAGCGAACAGTTGAATTCCATCAATTTGCAAGATCTCAATAATATAAAAAGATTCGAATTGATACGATGAAGGGATTTTCCAATCAAAAAAAGTAATTTATTCTGAAAAGAGGAATCAGGCAATGAATTTAAACTATCAAATGACTTTTGAAGACTTTATGGCACTACAAAAGGATGCTTTAAACAGGACACGCCATCATCAAGCAAGATCTAATGTGGCTTTCATAGCGTTGGCTCTGATGGTGTTGCTACTCAGCCTTATCATTTTCACTATTCTCGAACCACTTTTTCTTGGGTTTTTTTCGGAAAATGTACGCCAACTCATCATCATCTGCTTGTCTTTTGTTCCAGTTCTCTTATTGAAATCGACTTTAGTAAAGTATTATGAATTCGTTACACTCCGGCAAGTGAGATCTTCACTTAAAAACGATAAGCGATGGCCGCGAAATGTAACGTTACACCTTCATGAAACGGGCATTCAATCAAATTCCATGTATAACGGTATCGTTAAAAACACGGACATCGCATGGGAAGAGTTTAAAGCAGTCAGTGAAGATGATGACCGCCTCTTCCTCTACTTTGAAAATAACGAAGCACTTATTTTACCGAAAACTTACTCTTCATGGACTGAAACAGAACACATGCTGCTTCGTGATTTAATAAAACAACACTTGAACCATGACTTTAGACAAGAAAAAAAATAACCGTCTGTTTACAGTTCTATTCTTAATCTAAACGCCCCCTACCTTTGCTGTACTTAAAGGTGGGGGGCGTTTACATTCATAAGGTTTGATAACTTTTCCCGCTCTCTCAAACGTATACCTGTTAAAGAATGGTGCTTGTATACCTAAGATACTAAATTGGTACCGAACAGACGTATTTTCACTTGATTCCTAAATTCTCGAGATAAGTCGTTTTTGTCTTGTCGAGTTCATCGGACACCACTTTCAGTTCTTTGCGGACATATTGGTCGTCACGCTTTTGATACACACTGTGTTGCGGCGATTGCTGGTCCGGTACATCATAATATAATTCAATCCAGTCCCCGTCATCACTGACCTCGATACCGGTCTCTTTCCGCTCGAGTGGTGCCTTGTTCTGACG
Organism: Exiguobacterium artemiae; assembly: GCF_033342815.1. Classification (GTDB taxonomy): domain Bacteria; phylum Bacillota; class Bacilli; order Exiguobacteriales; family Exiguobacteriaceae; genus Exiguobacterium_A; species Exiguobacterium_A artemiae_A. Next base: position 55,808 of record NZ_JAWPEN010000005.1, on the reverse strand, counting down.
AATACGTTCTTCGTTCTCAAGTTTCAGCACGGTCTCGATGGGTTCGTTGAATTTCTTTTGATAGTCTGGTGGCGGCTCCGGTTCTCTGAATATGTAAAATACGATCAGCGCGCCCAGACTGACAAGCAGCATCTTTCGAAAATTCATTTTCCCACTCCTGTTCGATAGGTCTCAACTGTTCGTTTCAAACTGACAGGCAATCCGTAAATCAGACCGTTTGTCCCAGCCTTTATCAGTCACCCGTTGTTGAAAGATGGCGTGGCGCGGTAATCCTTTTGAAAACAACGGGGTTGGACGAATCGTCCGGGTCTGTAAATCTGATGCGCCATATGCCAGGTACAACTGAAATTGTCCGTCTGTTAACTTCGCCGCAATCGCCGTCACCGTCTCCGGAAAATGTGCGATTGCGTCACAGGTCGATTGATACGGTGGCAACTCGTTTTTTAGATGCATCCGGGCCTGATTTTTGACCGACCATGGCAACGGCTTCCACGATTTCAACTGTTCCTCATACTGTTTTTCCGCTTCTTCCGATTTATCTGCCGTGTCGTAATATACGACATCGATGTCCTGTTCCTCCGTCAAAGTCAGTCCCCAGATCAATGACCGGATATAGCCGGCGCAAATCCAGGCGTCCGGCAGTCCGAGCCGGTCGACGAGCATTAACTGTTCACGCAGTGTTTCATTTTCGGATAATGAATTGTAAATTTCGTTTGTTCCTTGCATCGATTGGCCTCCATTTAAGTCTTCAGCTTTTTCCACGTCTTCGGATACGTCCGCAACTCTTTTTTCGTCGGATGCTCGGGATCGAGTACTTTTCCGCGGCGTTCAAGAACCGTATCCGTCAGTAAAAGCACAACGGCGAGCAACAGATAAACACCGATACTGGTGAAGAACGGCAGACTCAGATTTAATACGACCGGCAGGAACAGACCGACCAATACGATGAAACAATAATCAATCACGTACTGGATCTGGATGATCCGCTTCATTGCCGGGTTCGGCGTCAACGCCATATCCCGATTGACTTCTTTTGAGTGCAGGCGGGCAATCAGCACCAGCGCAACGATGAGAACGGCGAACGGCCAGTAAGCGCCGCGATTGGCGATAATCAAAATAATACTTGTTCCGTACAACAGTGCACTCAACATGCGTTGTTTCATCAGGCGCCGTTTTGCCTCCTGAATGAACCGGGTTCGCTCCTGTTTATTTTTCATGGATATTTCCTCTCCTTACCAGGACGGCGGGTCATTTCGATGATGGATATCCAGTTCGTGATCGTTTGACGTATACGCACGATCATCCATTGACCGTTCCCGGTAACCGCGTCGTGCCGCTAAAATCGTCATTCCTACAGCAATCACGGCAAATATGCCAATCATAATCATCGCCATTCCTCCTTTTAGAAATCTTCTAATTATATCCTATTCGCTTCCATTTACCGGATGTCCTTTAACCAGATTAAACAGTTGTTCCGTACGATTCCTAAAAATAAATTGATGGAATTTTTAGATAATTATCTCCATTCCGAACCAAAAAGGTTCTTTAATTGTATATAATGGTAAAATAATCATTTTTAAATGAAAAATATGACATAAAAAATCAAGGGAGGAACTGTGATGAGCGATGTATGTAAAAATCCAATCGTCATCCGAATGAATGAACCATCATTTATTGAACCTGTAATTTCGTTTTTTTATAGTCAAAGGATGATTGGAGGAACGGTCGATGCTGAAATTCATCTGGAATTCCTGGTGGCGTAACAAGGAGCGGTTCATCCTGCTCCTCGTCGGCGTCCTCATCGTCAGTACCGGACTCAGTTACCTGATCGGGACGACACAGGCGAGCAACGGCACCGTCGTCGATGAACTGCAGAAACGCTGGGGTTCCTCTTATGATATCGTCGTTCGTCCGCCGGACAGCCGCAGTGTGACGGAAGACTTAAAGTTGCTTGAGCCGAACTATATGAGCGGTCTCGACGGCGGCATCACGATGAAACAGTATAAAACGATTCAAAAAATTTCCGACGTTGAAGTCGCCGCACCGATTGCGATGATCGGAAATTATTATGCGGATGCCCAGATTGGGACATTCGATTTCAAAGAACAAGGCTTCTATAAAATCACCATTCAAGACGTTCAGGATACCGGTTTACGGAAAGAACAACAGTCCAGTTCTTCCTTCTTAGGTGCCGGATGGTCTCCTTCCGAGGGGGATGGCTTGAACCGGGATATTTCACCGCAAGCATTAGGAAAACAACCGCTGATGGAGTTCGGCAGTGCCACCATGCTTGCCGGAATTGATCCGGAAGCAGAAGCAAAACTCGTCGGTCTTGACCAAGCAACCAAAAAAGCGACACACAGCCGTTATTTCACAAGAGACGACATCGCGACAGATAACGGAGACGATGTATGGAATATCCCGTTGATTTTAAATAGTCACGAATACGTCGATGCCTACCGTAAATATCGTTACGAAAAAGTAGACATTCCTTTGGTTAATGATTCGATGACCGAGACAGTTAATGCCATCATGAAAAAAGGCGGCGCATCGCATCTGAAGACACTTCCGGTACAACCCGCTAAGGTGTACAAGATCACGACGAGCGAAACCTCGAAAAAGCTTGTCAACGATATTTTAAAAGGAACGGTCCCGTCTAAACCAACCGGAAGCTTCGACTGGATGTATTTAAAACCGTCTGCCGTCGAATACCAGACACTGACCAGTCCCTATGCTACCCGTTGGCCGTTTGCGTATCAGGTTACACCACAGGAAGTGCCGAAAGATGTCCTGCTGGCAAAACGGACGATGTATCGAAAAGCTCGGTCGTTTGGAGATACATCGATTAATTTAAAGTCTGTGCCTAAAATGAAGTTGAATTTCATCGGTGTCTTTGACCCACAAAAACTGAACATTTCAAAGGATCCGTTAACCGAGCTGCCGATGGAAACGTACTTCCCGGCGAAAGCCCAATGGGTCATGGACAAAAACGAACGTCCCGTTAATCCGGTCCGCGACGTCAAGCCGACAAATGATCCGTATGACTTCCTGACGAAACCGCCGTCGATGCTGACGACACTGGATGCGGCGTTTAAGCTCCGTGGTGATAAAGCCATTTCGGCCATTCGGGTCAACGTCAAAGGGGTCGAAGCCATGAATGCGACAAGCGAAAAAAAATTGCAGGCTGTCGCTCAAGAGATTGAAGACAAGACGGGACTGATTACCGATGTGACACTTGGTTCCTCCCCGCAACTCGCCCTGACCTACCTGCCCGGCTTAAAAAATGAATCTGCTTTAGGTTGGGTTCAGCAGCCGTGGATCAAGCTCGGTTCCTCGATGGCGATTTTTCAAGAGGCGAAAGTCGGCATGAGCGGTGTCATCGCGAGTGTGATTGCCGTTGCTCTCGTTTATGTCTTCAGCTCGAACATTATTTTGCTGTATGCCCGCAAAAAAGAGTTTGCGATTTTACTGTCGCTCGGTTGGCGTCCGCGTCAGTTGTCAAAGCTGCTGTTTTTTGAAGCGACGCTACTCGGTACCTTCGTCGCCCTGATTTCCTGGACGATTCTCGGGTCGTTCTGGCTGACGACGGATCATCCGATTGCGCTCGGACGGATTCTGTTGATCGGACTCGCCGGTCTGTTGATTTACTGGGGCGGGACGCTCGTTCCGATGGCTCTGATCCGCCGCATCCAGCCGTTTGAAAGCATGCGGTCCGGTGAAGTCTCTAAAGGCCGTCGGCTCGTCCGTTCGCAATCGATTTTCGGGATGAGTCTCAATCAGTTGTTCACGTACTGGCAACGGACGTTGCTGTCAGTCGTCGCGATTGCCCTGCCGACGAGTCTGTTCATCTTCTTCCTCTTCGTGACATTCCGGCTGAAAGGCGTCTTGTACGCGACCTGGCTCGGCGAGTACGTCGCGCTTGAAGTCGGTACGATGCACTATGTCGCAATGGCAGTCGCCCTCTTGATTGCCATCCTGACGACAACGGAAATCATGTGGCAAAACGTCAATGAGCGGAAACCGCAACTCGCTGTCTTAAAAGCAACCGGTTGGCGCGACGGTTGGATCCGGCTCCTTGTCCTGACGGAAGGCATGTTAACCGGTTTATTCGCCGGTCTGATTGGTCTCCTGATTGCGCTCGCCATGATCGGATACGTCTACAATCAGTTCCCGGTCAACGAGCTCTTGTTCCTCAGCGTGATGCTGTTCATCCCGGTCGTGACCGGCGTCCTCGGTGCCCTTTTACCAGCACAACGGGCCGTCCGGATTACGCCGAATGCGGCGATCGGCAGTGTCGCCGTCAATACCCAGGCGACGGAACGCCGCTTTAAACTGGCCCTTGGCACGATCGGCGTCGCCTTGGTCGCCGGCGTTACGAGCCTGTTCCTGTTTGCTGCAAACGAAGATATCACGCAAACACCAAAACAGGCGCAGGATAAACCGCCTGCCGTTCAAACGACAGGTGCGAAAATCGCTGATTCAAAACAGACCGAGTCGAAGAAAAAGACGGCGGTTTCGCAGACGGAAACGGATAAAAAAATCAAGAAGCTGATGAAAAAAGGTATGGTGCAGACGACTCCGGGCGGCGAACAGATCAGCAATCAGTTCTTTTATGTCGATCCGCTGATCGAGACACCGAAAGAACTGGATTTACAAGAAAAACCGGGTTACCGTTTTGTGACGGTTCCGGTGACCATGCAGGATAATCAGGACCCCCGCTCAAAAGGGTCCGTCGCCAACTACCGGCCAAGCACTTATGCGATGACCGCTCCTGACGGGAAAGAATACTTGCCGGTTGATTATGTCAATCATAATGAAAAAGCCTGGAAGTTCAGCTATCAGTATGTTTCGGGCGAAAAATCACATGTTGATCTCGTCTATCAAGTACCGGAAGACGAAAAAGTATTGGTCCTGTATGCATCGGACGATGCGTTTCCGAGAACGGTCACCGTCAAAATCGAATTGCGTCCGGTAGCAAAGGCATTGACGGATCAAGAAGAGAAAGCCGTCAAACAGATGATGGACAAAGGTGTCGTTCAGACCTATCCCGGTGATCCAAATCAGAAAAAATCGGTGTTTCATGTGGATGCTATGTTGCCGAATCCGCCGAAAGAATTGAAGTTAAAACCGCGCAACGGCTACCGGTTGGTCACGTTACCGTTGATTTTTCAGGATACATTCGAATCTTACGATGGAGGCTTCCTAGAATATCGGCCGAATACGTTTACGTTACAAGCAACTGACGGAACCGAGTATGAACAAATCGATTATCTCAATCGGAACGAAAAAGCATGGAAAAACGGGTTCCAGTACTATTATCCGTTGCGTTCGCGCGTTGATTTTGTATATGAAGTACCGGACGATCAGCACGTCTTCGTCATGTATGCATCAAGTCCAGCCTTCCCGAAACCGACAACCGTCAAAGTCGAACTGGACTAAAAAATGCTCTCTTCCGTCATTGGAAGGGAGCATTTTTGATTAGAGCCGGATCAGCACGATGCCGACAATCATCAGCCCGAGGCTGACCAGTTGAACACCTGTGACTGGCGCTTTCGCTGCGCCAAACAATCCGAACCGGTCAATTAACAGACTGCCGGTCAACAGACCGATGGTGACGATGACGACAGCAGCACCCGCTCCGACAAGCGGCACGATGACGGCATTCCCGGCGATGAACAAAGCACCGATCAAGCCGCCGATCCAAATCCACCATGGTGTCGGGAGCGACCGATCGAACTGCCACTTCGTCCGGACGATTAGATTGACAAGCAACAACGTTACCGTTCCGACGACAAAGGAAATCAATGCTGCTTTAATGGCGGAATCGAGAACCACTCCGAGATGCCCGTTGATCGCGGCTTGGGCGGCACTCATCATTCCCATGATGACACCCATGATCCGCCAACCGTAAATCGTCGGATCGACAGACTTCGCTTGTTCCGGATGTCGACGTTTTGCGAGCCAGTCACCGAGCGCAACGGTACCGACGACACCGAGCAGCACAAATCCGGCGCCGAGTAGTCGCGTCGACGACAAAGGTGTGACAGCAGTCGAAAACCAACCGAAGTTATCAATTAACAGGCCCATCAAGACCTGTCCGAAAATCGGCATAATGACGGTCTGAACACCGCCAATTCGCGGGAACAGCAGAATGTTTCCGGTCAAAAAGATGACACCGAGCACACCGCCGATCCAAATCCAGGCGGGTTCCGACCAGACACCCGGATTCAGACGGAAATTCTGTTCAACGAACAGCGTCAGCAAGATCAAAAAAACCGTCCCGATGCTGAACGACAGCAGAGATGCAAGGAACGGCGAGCCGACAATGCCGCGTAAGCGTGTATTGACACTCGTTTGAACGGGAACGAGGATCCCGATGATTAATCCAATGATAATGGCAAGAATAAGAAGCCCTCCTTTTGTACGAATCGTTCCTATCATATGCCAGAGGCGGACAGGAAAGCGATTTGCCTGCTTATACCGTCAGTTGAACACAAGAAAAAGCATCCGAATGTTACAGATGCTTTCTCAACAGATGGATTTAGTCAGCGGTATTCTTTACTTAACGGCTGTTCCGGATCGGCTCGACGGATACGGTAATCAAGGACGGTTTCGATGACAATTCCAAGCAGCATGAAGCCTGCCACGTAAAGCAGTGACATGTCCGTATCATCTCTAAGTTCAGTAGTGACGATCAGGAGCAGCATGAGTGAAATGATACCAAAACCCATGATGGACCTGAGTCGAATCAACCGTTTGGCACGTGTCGAGTCTGACAGCCGACTGATTTCGAAACTTTCGCGACCTAACATCATGCCGGAAACCGCGAGTGCACAGATTAGTACCAGAATCGACCAAATGGATTGGTCAAAAAAGTGAGCCGCTAAAAAGGCGCCGCCGGTAACGACTGCCGATAGAATCCGGGCCGGTTTCGTTCGCTTGCGGATGGTCTGAATGGTTTGGATCCATTCTTGTTTGTTCATCTTCTCACCTCATGACGATCATACGTGTTCTGGCTATAAGGGGTCCCTCATTATGCCAGACCTTTTCCCCCGTGCGGCTGATCTTCCAGCAGCCGCTCGACTTGCAGGAGAATCGGTCGCGCCTGTTCAATCAATTGCCGGGTCGCCGGCAACTGTAAAGACGCAGCATGTGCCGCTTGATCCGTCCAAATCTCCCGGACTATTACGGTATCAGCTTCTTCGGTCGTACTGACGACATACTGCTTACAATCCGAGACATCCTGTAAGGAAGTTGCTGCTTCTAACAGTACCTCCACCAATCGTTGTCCCTCACCGACTTGTGTCTTAAACTTTGTCCATAACCCATAATACATCTTTGTTTCCCCTCTCATGACATGATGATCGATTGTTTAAATCAAGTTTCTGGGAACATTTAGTTGAAAAATACGTATATTAAAAATAGCTTACATAAGAAAAAGGAGGATGCTCTATTGAAAAAACGTCTGCTTGTCACGACCGGTTTGTATCTGCTCGTCATGATGATGACGATTTATGCCATCTTTTTCGAACAATCCGATTCGACTTTTCTGCTAGTCATCCAACTTGGACTGTTGATCCATTTCTACTTTCAGTACCGGATGTCGTACATCGTCCCTGATCAGGATCTTCCTACTACACCATTTCGATTGAATGTCCTTCGAACCGTACTGATTGTAGCAGCCTTCGTCTCGTACATAATGCTTGATTCCGTGCCGCTCCTGCTCGCAACGGCTGTCGCTTTAGCGCTCGCTGTCCCGACGCTCGTTTCCTACTTGCGTTTACGGACGCAGGAAGACTGATGCGTTCAGCTTATTCCCGTTCCGGCAACGAGCGGGTCCGTCCGATGAAGACGACCTGTTGCTTGACCAGCCGAAAGACCTGATACTCGCCGCGCGGATCGGTTTTCAATTGAACAGCGACCTGATGCCTTGCCTCTTTCGAAGAAGCCGTCTTGTCATAGGCAGACCGGACCGCAACGATCGTCTCTTTGCCATATTGCTCGGCGACATGTTTCGTCACCCGGGCCCGTACGATTTGTTCAAACGTCTCATCCTGTTCCTGCTCAAGAAAAAACCAACCGATGCCGCCGATCATTCCTAATAAGAGTAGTGCCAGTACCGTCTTTCGCATTTCGAACGCCCCGTTTCCGTTTTGTTCTCTGTAGACAGAATTCGCTGTTCATTAAAGATTTCCTGCTTTTTGAATAAAGACCGAGATGGACAGGAATCCTTTTAAACAAGCCGTGCATCCACTCCCTTTTAGGGAATCGGATGCACGGCTTGTTCGTTATTGCCTTAATTCTTCAACTAAATTCTCGTGTTTGCGTCTTGTCGCAAATCAGAAAACACCGGTATACCGGTGTTTTTAAATCCAACAAAACAGCCCGCTGAGCATCTCAAGGGCTGTTTCCAAATTCAAATTAGTTGCGCGTGTCTTTTCGGTACGTCAAACCGATGAACTGTGACTTTTGATTAAATAATTTCCGGTACGACATGTAACCGACAAGAACAGCCGACGTCGCTGCCGTCGTAAGCAACAGGAATAAGATCAGCAGTTGATACAGAACGGCTTCCATCGGGTCGGCCCCGCCGATGATCAGACCGCTCATCATGCCCGGCAGTTGGACGAGTCCCATCGTCTTTTGCGCCTCAATCGTCGGAATCATACTCGTCCGAATCGCACTTTTGAGACTGGTATCAATCGCCGTTTTCGTATCACCGCCGAGGGATAAAATCAATTCAATCACTTCGTCGCTCCGTTCGACCTCATCCTTGAACTTATTCAAAAACAACAGTGACAGAATCATACAGTTCCCGATGACCATCCCGCTGATCGGGATGACTTGCTGGGCTTCAAACGGAATGATGTTCAATCCAAGCATCAGTCCCATCGTCAGGACTTCGACCGAGACCAAGGTCGCAAGGACAATCCACTGGATGCCCGGGATGCCGTCGCCCTTGCGGATGACGTTCAGCGTCGCGGCACCAATCATCAACAGAATCATCAACAGGATGTAAATCGGACTGTCGCTCTCAAAAACGAATGTCAGGATATACCCGATGATCAGCAGTTGAATGATCGAGCGGACGGTCGCAATTAAGATATCTTTTTCAAGCCCGAGTTTCAGCGTAAAGGCGAGAATGAGTGGTATCGCGATGAAAATCAGGGAAGTTGCCAGTTGGACGTAACTCATGACAATTCCCCCTTTAGGAACGCCTGAATGTCCGAACGTGCTCCGTCCGGCTCAAGCAACGAGACGTCCCCCTGCTCAAGCAATTGACCGTCTTTTAAGAACCAGACCTCTTCACTGACCCGGCGTGCCTGATCGAGATCATGCGTGATCCAGATGACGGTCACCTGAAGCTCGCGTTGCAGGCGCTGAATCAGCTGTTCGATTTCCTTGACCATCCGAAAATCAAGACTGGCCGTAATTTCGTCGAGCAACAAGACATCCGGTCGATTGACGAGCGTCCGGGCAATCGCAAGCCGGCTCCGTTCACCGCCTGACAACTCTTTGACCGGCTGTTTTAAGTCGACATGGAGGTCGACTTGTTCCAGCAGTCGCTTTGCTTCGTCCGGTGCCAAGGTCTCGCGGAAAATCGTTTTCGGCAAACTGAGATTATCCAGGACGGACTCCGGCAACATCGGCGCACTTTGAAACGCCATCCCGATTTGTTTCCGCAGTTCGACAAGGTTCATCTGTTCTAAGTCCTCGCCGCGGTAACGAATCCGTCCGCTGTCCGGAGAAATCAGTCCGTTGATTTGTTTTAAGCACGTCGATTTGCCAGCACCGCTTGGTCCGACGAGCGTCGTGATTTTTCCTTCCGTAAACGCACCCGAGATGCCACGGAGTATGTGTTTGTACTGCACGTCTTCAAAGGTAATGATCGACACGTCTGCTTCACCTGACTTTCTGGTTTCTGTTGATAGCTATGAAACAGGTATACCCGAAAATCACAAAAACATACAACGCATCGATGCGCTGTATGTTCAAAAAACCGTCTATTTTGCTTCTTTCGGATCAATCAGCGGTCGCACTTCCATCCGCCAGCCGTACTTCTGTGCTTCCGGTAACTGGGTCGTCGGATGAAGCAACGCCAGGTCGACCGCCTGTTCCAAATCATCCGCTTCAAACACGATCAGACTGCCGATCTGTTCCGTTTTGTCCGGGTCCGGTCCGTCCTGATGCTGAATCTGACCGTCGAGAAGCCGGGCCCGTTTCGTTTCGGCTCCCGGATGCCATTCATACAAAACGTTGAGTTTCGTAAAAAAGGTCTCGAGAGGTGGATTACACCGTTCCATGACGGCATCGAGCTCTTGTTGCGAGGACTGATTCATCTTTTCTGCATCGTAATAACCGATGAATAGAAATAACATCTGATCCCTCCTAGTTCCAAGGCCTCCTGAAGACGTCGTTCATTATTTAAATACCCTGTTTTTAATGGATGTAATACAAAACACCTTGTCTCCTTCGAGGAAACAAGGTGCCGCTTATTTATTAGCAATCTTCCGCAACAGATACAACGCGTACACCATTGACGGGATGGCCATGACGAGGACTGCTATGCGCAGCAAACCAAAGATAAAATTCAAGTCTGTATAATCCATTCATACTTCCTTCTTTCTTAATTTAACGATTTCGCGACGACTTGGCGCATCTTTTCAAAGCCAAGCCGTTCGTAGAAGATATCGACCCCGTCATTGCTCATCCAGTAGTCGAGATCGATTTTATGTATGCCCTGCTCTAGTGCCCTGCGCTCGACTTCAAGCAACAACTGACGGCCAAACCCTTGCTGCTGTTTGTCATCGACGATACAGAGATGATGGACGCGGGCTTTCGAATTGGCAAACTGAAAGGCACTTTCCGGACGGCGCAGGTATTCGATCCAGACGTAGCCGATCGCTTCTCCGTCGAGCTCCGCAATTAAAAACTGATGACTACCGGTCCCGGTGATTTTCGCAAAAAAAGCCCGGACCGTCGCAAAGTCGTACGGTTTAAAGAAGTCCGACTGCTGCGCGACGTGCGGCTCATGGACGTAGCGATTCAGCCTAGCTAGTGTATCCAGGTCCGTTGTCTCGACAATCTGCATGTGTACCCCTCCGCTCAGTGTGTGATTTGTCCGTTGAAGACGTACGGGACCGTCTGTTGCGTCGTCAGAATCTGTTCGTATTCTTTCGACAGATTCATGAACTGAACGGCGTCGGCAATCGTCACCCACGAAATCTCTTCGATTTCATCCGGAAAAATCGTGCCAATTTCGCCCCCGCGAATCTCCGACTGGAAAAAGAAGAACAGACAATGTTCATCGACTTGCGGAAAAAAGGCTTCGCTGACGTGCAACAGTTCCCCGACTGCGACGTCATAACCAGTCTCTTCTTTCGCTTCCCGGACGGCTGCTTCCGGCAACGTCTCCCCCGCTTCGACCGTTCCCCCGGGCAGCGTATAGTACGAATAAGACGGTCCGATGTTTTTGACCATCAAGACCTGATCCCGTGTCTCATTTAACAAGACATTATAGACGATGTTTTTTTGGCGTGTCATGCTCATTCCCCCTTGATTCACAGTTGGTATTTTTTAACTTATCTACTATACCATAGTCTTTTTCAAGCGGAGACAATTCATTATTCAAAAAAAGGAAAAATAATTCCATATGAATGCCCTTATGGTAAAATCATTCCATTACGTTAAAAAAAGGAGGATTAGGATGATACATTTGCAACAAGCTAAAGCCGAAGATGCACTTGCGTTATTTGAGCTGCAAGTCGCTGCGTTCAGCCCGTTGCTTGAGAAATATCAAGATTACGACACAAATCCGGCCAATGAGACGATTGACCGTGTCTACGCACGGATTCAACATCCGGCCGGCTGTTTCTACAAAATCATCGCGGACGGACAGCTCGTCGGTGCGATTTGTATTCGCTGGAAGGAAGACGTCCATTTCCGAATCAGTCCGCTGTTTCTAGCACCGGATGTGCAAGGCAACGGATTTGCCAAACAAGCGATGCTGCTTGCAGAAGCCCGTTATCCTCAGGCTGAGACTTGGGAACTGTCGAGTCTCTTTGAAGAAACGAAAACGTGTCAGTTATACAAAAAGATGGGTTACGTCGAAACCGGTGTCCGGAAACCGCTGAACGACAACGCAACGCTGATCCAGTATCAAAAAATCATGAGATGAAAAAAGGATACTCGTCTATGTTAAACAAATTTTTCGCGGCCGTTCTGACCGCAATCGCCACTTCCGGTCTGTTGACGTTGGTTTTATGCGTTTATGACTTTCTCGAAGATTCAGATGAAGATGTCTTTTCCGAGGCTTTCGATTATTTCCTCATCTATACGTTCTATTCGTTTCCCGTCATCTTAATTTCAGGAATCCTCGTCGACTGGTTGAAAAAACGATTCGTTTCATTTTTCCCTAAGCGCCGGAAGACAGTCCCTTTGTTGTATGGTGTGTCAGGCAGTACAATCGCCCTGGTTATTCTTTTACTAAATCATAATGGAGTCATTCAATTCAGTGAACTGTCTGTCTTACTGCCTCTTCTTGTGCTTTGCGGCGCATCAGCGATTCTGTATTTTTGGATTTCGCATAGGATTCTTAAAAAATCGTATAATAATCCTAAAAAATGACTCGCGGTTAAAACTACCGGAGTCATTTTTGAAGTCAGTCGAGCATCGTCCGTTTGAACTGAATAAGCATCGTCCGTTGACCGTTCAGTTCGACTTCTACTGCTTTGCTTTCTTGTTGGAATCCATTACTTGTCAGGATTTTTTGCGAAGCGATGTTTCCGTCCGTCGTTTTCGCTTGAATTTCCTTAATATCAAGTTTCTGACATTGTCCAATCAACAACCGGACGGCCGCTTTGGCAATCCCCTTACCCGTATGATTCTGTCCGATTCGGTACCCAAGTTCTGCCCGTTTCGTAGTTACATCCCGATCAACGAGATTGATGCGGCCCATAATTTCTCCGCCTTCATCTGTGATCAGGTAAAATAACGAAGTGCCATCCCGCTGCTCCTGCAAAAGTGACGCATGGCGTTGCTTAAAAATCTCAGGCATGTAATAGTCATCTCCGCGTGACGGAATCGATTGTTCAAAATATGTGCGGTTCTTGAGTTCAAATACATATAACTCTTCTGCGTCCAGTGCCGTACAGGCTTTCAATTTAATTTTCATGCCATCCCCCTTTAACTCCTAATTAACCCTTTAAACTTCCATATATTATCATTATAATCGTATAAGATACAGTTTATCATCAATTCATCACTACAGTTCAAGTTAGGAAAAATCATGTTCATCAAACGAAATCATCATAATCTAGCTACCCATAATGTCCGCGTCTTTTATTTCATTACCTTGTTTGGCACAATTAATCTCCTTGATCCGGTCATTACCTTATTTTATTTCCATCGCGGCTTGTCGGCATCTGACATTCTGATCATCCTCTTCATGTATTGTGCCGCGACGTTAGTATCAGAAATCCCGACCGGCGCTTTTGCCGACCGCTTCGGACCAAAAGCGTCGTTTTTAACCGGCAGCCTGATCAGCGTCTTTTCGACCAGTTTGTTGCTGATGGCGGATGACCTTTGGTGGTTTTCAATCCAAGGACTGCTGTGGGGATTATCAACGTCCTTCTTTTCCGGTTCAGACGATGCTCTGATTTACGAGTCCTTAAAGGAAAGTGGTCAGGAAAAGACGATGAGTCAGGTCATGGCGAAGATTTCGTCCGTGATGTTTTCCGTCACGATTTTCACCAGCCTGATCGGGGCCTATCTCGTCCGGGACTTGGCGGAAAGTCAGTTTCGGTTCCTGATTCTCATCGGAATTCTTTTCAAAGTCATTGAATTCTTGTTGATTTTCAGTCTGATCAATCCTAAATCGTTTGATCAGTTTCGGGACAACCCGTATACGCATGTCAAAAACGGTTGGCAGATTATCCGAAGGTCCCCGGATCTGATTAAAGTCTTTCTCAACTTCACGATTGTATTGATTCCGTCTGTCGTCATTTTCGGCAAGTTCGAGCAACCGTACGTAACGGGAGCCGGACTGCCCGTCGCTTGGCTCGGTGTCTTGTACGCAAGCGTCGCTCTACTCAGCATGCTGATCACGCGTCATCTCGCCTGGCTATTGGTCCGGTTCAAACGGACGACATTGATGCAACTATCGGGTATTATCACACTGCTTGCTGTCTCATTGGCGAGTTTCCTGTTTGACAGCTTATGGATTGCTTTAGTGCTCTTTTTTGTCCTGCGGATGCTTCGGTCAATCCGTCAACCGCTTTATTCCGGTATCATCAACGAACACATTCCGTCCGGCAGCCGGGCGACGACCCTTTCGCTGCTTAATCTCGTTGATTCCGCGTTCGATTTAATCATTCTCGGAACGATGTCATTTGTCGCGACCCTCGGATTATCGGCGATTTTTATCGGTTGTGCCCTGATTATCGGAGTGGGTCTGTTGTTTCCTGTGCGGGAGGCGAAGCAACCGGTACGGTAAGGTTGTTTCAATAGATTGAAGGCAGCAAAAAAGACACAGCTGTTCAATGTGTCTTTTTCTGCTTTTCTCTTTTTCCAATCAATACAATCGCGCAAAACAGAAAGACAGTACCTAAACCGGCACCGATAAACAGCGCTGAGTCGAAGACAGGCTGAAGTGCCAGACCTGCCATAGTAAAAGCAGCGTCCAGCAAGAGAAAGGTTGATATGTAGTTTTTCTTCATTTTACAGTTCCTTCCTTTTGTCAAAAGTACGTATTAAATCCGACTTCATCTTCCCGCAGAAAACCTTTTTCATTGATGTATTCCGTGGCCAGATTTCCGTGCCGGAGCAGTTTCTTTTTCTTTAAAGCTGTTGCCAACCGGTTCAGATTCTTTTCTTCCGTCGGTAATCGGTCCCGTTGCAGTGTAATCGTAATGAATGGCGGGATTTTCGCTTTCTGATATTCGCTTGACGATGTCGAATCCAATTTCAACTGCTGAACATCGTCCTGATAATAGACGGCCCTGTACACAGTCCCTGAACCGAAGATGTTTTCGACAAGCGGACGAATCTGTTCCGTCAGTTCCTGTGACCACTGTTCAGACAAGTACGTATCCGTGACCTGCTTTGTCTGCTGATCGATGTAGACGAAAAATTCCGTATCAGTTTTTGGATCCTGTAACTGTACGGCATAATCAAAATCAGAGTATTTTCCCGCAGCGTCGTAAAAGACGCCTTCCAGCTCTGCCTGTTTGAAGTGTTTTGTGATATACGATTTTGTCTCGCGCACCACACGGTCGGCTTCCGGTTCGTCCGGTTCCATCGACTGAACATACAGGAAAACCACCAGACCGGACATCACGACCATGACGCCCAAAAGGCTCAATACTTTTTTAGCAAAAGCATTCATGACACCCCTTCTTTTTTCTTAATATTACCATCCATTTTGTCAAATTGACTAAATTCATCCATATTTCACTTTCGCATTTCGTTTCCTATCCCTACAATGAACATAACCGATTGATATCTGAATCCTACTAATTGAAAGCGTGGTGGAAACATGCGTCGAACCATTTGGCTGATGCTGTTGAGTCTATTTATCGTAGCCATTTTATCCGGTTGTTCCGATCAGGCATACGTTATCGAAGAACTGAACGGCAATCAGCTTTCGCTCGGTCCGGACGAGCAAAATCCGGAGGAACAGTATGCCTTGACCGAAGTCACGCTGGACGGCGAGACGAAAATTGACGGGCGGACGAATCAATTATCCGTTCTCCAAAAGGGTGATGTTATCCGCTTTGAATACCGAAACGACAAAAAACCGCTCGTCGCAACGATTGAGCGGGTCAAATAATCCAGAGAGAAGGTTGAACAGATGGAACTGTCCGGAAAACGGATTCTCGTCACCGGTGTTACCGGGACGCTTGGACTGCGCATCGCAAAACGATTATTGCCAAAGGCGCTTGAAGTCCGAGGATTAATTCGAAGTGCGGAACGGTTCACTGAATTCGAGTCACTCGGCATCACACCGGTTCTTGGTGATTTGACCAATCAAACGTCACTTGAAAAAGCGATGGATCAGATCGACTGGGTCGTCCATTGCGCCGCCTATCTCGGTGATGATGAAAATCTCGCCCACCAGTCGAATGTCGAAGGAGTCAACCATTTAGCAACGGCCGCGCTGGATGCCGGAGCAAACATTCTCCACATCTCGACGACGTCCGTTTACGGTGAACCGGCAGATGGTCATTTGACGGAGTCGTCGCCGCTCGCGGTTGAACATCCGGCACCCTATATCCAAACAAAAATCCGGTCGGAACAGATTCTAAACGATTACGCCGCCCGCGGCTTGGACGTCCGGATTCTCCGCCCCGGTGCCATTTGCGCCGAACAGGATTCCCACTGGGGCGACCGGCAAGTCAGACGGATGCAGGAAGCGGATTGCGTGACCTGGGTCCACCCGGACGATCTCGTCAACTGGGTCCATGCCGATAACATTGCCGAGATGGTTTTCCTCGTCCTGACACGTGGAAAACCAGGTGATGTGTTTCACGCCGTCGATACCAACATTCCGGAAACGGACTTCCGAATGCGGCTGGTTGAAGCCTCCGGCAAACCGTACCAAATCCCTGATCGTGTCGCGGAACGTCCGACCTATGCAACAGACAAAATCAAGACACTCGGTTACGAACCGGTTCGATCGTTTGACGAGACAATAGAGCGGTTGCTCCAGTTGTTCTCACTGCAACCGAACGCCAAATAAAAGAGCTTCTTCTGCCTGACTAACGAAACGGAGGACTGAAATGAAAAAACAGTTGATTTTCATCCTGCTGAGCAGCATTTGTCTGACTGCCGGCTGTGCGCGGGAAACCGAAACGATCTCAACGACCGACATCATTGCGAAGGAAGCCCGCCAGGATCAATCAGCGGATTTAATCCGGATCCATGATCGTGTCTATAAACGGAGCGGCAAAGATATGACCATCGTGAAAAAAGATCTGGTTTCCATTACGACCGTCCAAAAACAGTTATCTGGAAAAGAAGCACTTGCCGACCGGACAGCAACCGACTGGCCGAAAGGAACGAAGTTGTACCAGTCAAAAAATTCAACGAGCGAATTGTACGTGTTTCAAGGGACTGTCGCGTTTCGGTACGAAGCCATTGCAGAGGGCTGAACCCGTTTCAGGACATCAGTCCGAACCTTACGATTTTGTTAGTTAAATCTCTTAAGGCTAGATGGTACACTAGCGGCATTATGAACAGCCATCCGCTAAGGGAGACTTCCTATGAAAGAAACCACGCCTACATCCACTTCTATTACGACCAATGAAAAAATCATCCGCTTGATCCAAGGATTGCACCAATTGCACACAGCTCCGATGAAAGCTGCCCACTATCAAAAGTTAGCCCGCTATTTACCGTATCCGTCTCTGACGGAAATCGAACGGCGATTCGGCTCCTGGACTCGTTTGCTCGAACAGGCGGGAATCATCCGGACTTCCGAACTATCGACTGAAAAACGGGCGGTGCTCGACCGCTCGAAAACCGATTCGGCAAACAGTGACCGCTGGAGTGTTGATGACAGCATCGCCTTTTATGTCAAAACATGCGGCTCCCGGGTGACCATCCGGTCCTATTCCGAACTGCGGGCCAATTATCCGCAAATGATGAGTGCGAATACCATTATCCGCCATCACGGAACCTGGAAACAGGCGTTGGCTCATTTTCAATTATCGTCAAGCGGCCTCTACTCAAATGAAGACTGCTTAAATGCCTTACGCGAAGCCTATGACGCGATTGGTCCGACTATCACGAGCCAGGAATATGTCCGGTACTCCCGGACACATCAAGCTCCTTCCTTAACGTTATTGATTGAACGCTTTTCCAGCTGGCGGGAAGCCCTGCGACTGCTCGAGGAGACACTGTACACAAAAGGTTGATCCCCGTCTGAGGATCAACCTTTTGTCATCTGTCAGATAATTCACCTGGACGTGCAGTAAAAACAATATGATCCTGACCTTCCTGACAATCGGTCAATGTAAAGACATATCCTTCGTTTTCAGCTTTCTTCTGCATGTTTCGACAGACTTCTTTTTCCCGGTCGTCGGCCTGGGAACCGTATTCGTCGCGCGATGAATCCAGTGAATAGACGAACTGTTTTCCGTCGTAGGTGATGTCTTCCAGAATTGCATCTCCTTCCGTCGTATAGTTCGTGATCCGAATTGTGTCTTTTTTATTCGCCTCCACCCGCTGTAAAAACGTTTCAAACTGGTCAACGTTCGCCCGTTCCGGTGTCGTGACGATATCGCCGTTTTTGATGGCTTCCTCTGACGGGTAATCGTTACTTGCACAACCGGCAAGCATCAGAATTCCAACTCCAAACAACAGATAGATTCGTTTTCTCATCCCCATCCCTCCTTCAGAGTGTCGTCGCAACGGTTTGTAAATCGTCAGCCGTCTCGGCAATCGATTCCGCGATATGGCGCATCCCTTCAATCGTTCCGGCGACCTGTTCCGTATCCTGCGACAATGTAATGATTTGTTTCGAGACATCGACCGTTTGACGGGAAATTGTCGTAAAGGCGGTGACGACACGGGTCAGCTCTTCCGTCGTTTGCACGACCGACTGCTCGGTCCCGCTCATCCGCTCCGAGACTTGTCCCATTTTCGAAGTGATTTCCTGCGCGATGCTTGATGCTTCTGACGCGGAACGTTTACTTTCTTCCGCCAGTTTCCGGATTTCCTGGGCGACGACGGTAAAGCCACGTCCCATCTCGCCGGCCCGTGCGGCCTCGATCGAGGCGTTGAGACTCAACAGGTTCGTCTGATCGGAAATCGCCGTCACCATTCCGGCAATTCGTTCGATTTCTTGCGATAAAAAAGCAAGTTGCGTCATCTGTTCCGTCGTCTGCGTCATCTCGTTGACGACGTGCTCGAACCGTTTCGTTTCCGCCTCGACCAAATCGACGCCATCCTCTGCTTCTTTCGCGGCTTGGCTTAATTGCGTCGCAATCGTTCCCGTCGTCACGGATACCTGTTGGGCATGCCGCTCCATTTCCTGAAAACTGGCAGACGATTGTTGACTCATCGCGGCCAGTTCCTCTGTCGACTTTTGAACAGTTTGTCCGACACGCTGTTTCGCATCCGTGACCGTCTGCCGCTCGGCTTCGACCATTTCCTCATACATCGTCAAAACGATCTGTTGTTCGAGATTAAACAGTTTCCCGGCGGAGCGGACGATCCGGACCTGTTCCGACTCCGGTAACGTACTGTCCTCGATTTGCCGGCTTAAGACGTTTAATACCTTTTGGAAGGCGGCGATGTACCACTTATTTTGCAGACCAATCCGGACATGCCGGTCGGCGATCCGTTTTCGGACATTGATGTAGTCCGGTGTAACCTGTCCGTCAAACATCTGGAGAATATGCTTGGCAAGCGTTCCTTTTAACCGTTCAAGTGTCGAATGCCGTTCAATCAGTTGTTTCAGCTCCGGCACCCGGACCAACTCCGCATAAAACGCATCGACCATCTGCGGCATCCACTCCGCGACATCATGACGGATCAAACGGACGATTTGTAAATCCTCGACCGTCAAATCAATCAGCTGGAGTTGTTGCGCAAATGCTGCTCCCGCTTCTAAACGAACATGTTCCCGTTCCTGATTCATTCGATCTGCAAACGTCATTTCCTGTTGTTTTGACCACCATTTCACACCATCGCGCTCCTTTTCGTTCATCTCACCTTATATAACGGTACCAGAGAAGGAAAAGTGAAGTAATTTCCCTTTTAATCCCCAAAAACATGTCCGTTAAACAGCAGATCCGATTCCCGTTTCCCCCGATAAAAAACGTCCCGTCATCAAACGGGGCGTTTAGCGATTTATTATAGGGTTCGTTGACTAAGCCATTGATCGAGACGATGCAATTGTGAAGTGAATCCTTCTTTCATTCCCATCTCAAGGACTTGTTTAACGGCTTCCTCGGTCTTGAAATCGGACCGGAACAACACCCGTGTCCGATTGCCGACGGATTCAAACGTCGTCGTGTTTTCACTACCGGGTAATTCCTCCGAGATCATCCCTGACGCGTCCGAGAAATAATCGGCGTGGGCGTAACTTTGCGGAGCGTCGATTTGACGGAAAATGGCTTTGCCCCAAGATTCCATTCCGTAGAAGTCGCCTTGCGCGGGATCGATGCACCGCATACAGTAATGCCAGATACCGCCCTCAACAAAATCAAAGGTCGTGATTTCCGTTTGCCAGCCTTCCGGACCCCACCAGGCTTCCAGTTGCTCTTTTTCCGTGAACGCGGCAAAGACCAGCTCACGTGGAGCATTAAACGTCCATTCCATCTGTAAAATGGAACCGTCGACCGTTGTTTTTAATTTTTCCTGCATCTTCATTCACTCCTTTGGATTGACTGCATTCTGCTTCTGCTCCAAATACGTTTCGAGTCGTGTCATCCGGCTGATCATCTGCTGTTCAAACGATTGGCTCCACGCAGTGAGTCCTTGAAACGGCTCTGTCCGCAAATGATAGATTCGGCGGTTGGCGACCGGTTCAATCCGGACGATATCTGCTTCGAGCAAAACTTTCAGGTGTTTCGATGTTTGCGGTTGGTTGAGACGTAACTGCGCCGCAATTTCACCGACCGGTAACGGACCTGTCTTCAACAGTTCGACGATTTTCAAGCGATTAGAATCGGATAAAGCAAATAACGTACGTGCAAGCCCATCTGACATGATTTCCACCTCTTCTGTATCTATATACCCTTTAAGGAATATTCCAAACAAGGAATATATAAAATTGAGCGAAACAGTTGTCAGAAGAAACGAACGTACAGTATCGTCAAAGCACACGCATGTAAAGAGAGAGTGAAGTCTTATGAAAACCGAATGGCTCGAAGCCTTTCACGTCACGGCGGAAACATCCAGCCTGACGAAAGCGAGCGAACTTTTGCATATGACGCAACCGGCGCTTAGCAAACAAATCAAAAATCTCGAACAGGCGGTCGGTGCTCCGCTGTTCACACGGACGACGAGCGGCGTCTCATTGACGCCGGCAGGAGAAATCGTCTTCAAAGACGGACAAAAAATTCTCGAACAGCTCGATGACATGCAACGAAAAATTGATCAGTTGCAGGGACAGACGTCGTTTACACTCGGTTCATGGCCGAGTGTCGCCATGTCTTACCTGCCGCAACACTTCGCCAACCATCCAACAGTGGGCGGTCCGGAACTGAAGATCAAGACGGCCCATACGTACATCGAACTGATGGCCGGTTTGGAGCAACATCAGTACGATGCCGTATTGCTCGACGATCGGCAAATCGAGCATCCGTATCCGTCGACACACCTGTATACGGAACCGTTTTTACTGTACTTCCATGAAGCCGACGAACGGTTCGAAGGCTGTGTCGATGTCCGGTTCGATCAAATCGAAGCCTCGTCGTTCCTGTCCTTGCCGATCGACTGTGACTCGACGAATATCCTGAAAGCCGCGTTTGCGGAACGCGGGGCGACCTATACCGTCGCCTCGGAAATGGAATTCGGTTCAAGCATCCTTGGCTTCATCCGGGCAAAACTCGGGATCGCGATTTTACCGGCAATCTTTCAGGATGGTCTCCCGCCGGAAGTCCGGACATTGCCGATCACCGGTTTTGATGTCACACGTGAACTGTCGCTTGTAACTAGGGATGCAGAACACCATCAGACGTTACTCCGTTTGATTGGTCATCCGCGTAGCCGTTGATTCAGTCGGTTCCGCAGAGCGTCGATTTCGGAACGGTCGAGCGTCTGATCATCGATTTCCCCGTAACGGACCATATGATAAAGTATCGGATCAATCGTCAACTTGATCCGGTCGAGCCAGTCCTGGACCGTTTCTTCCGGTCGGCGTTTTGATCCGTCCGGCAGCCGCCGGTCAAAAGAAGCAATCAATTGACGGACTTCGGAAACGGAGTCCGTTTGTTGTCGTTGTCGCTCCGGATGCCAGTCAAGCGGTGCTATCTTCGGACGCAAGATTTGCGGACCCCCCTCTTCCGTCGGCTCAAGCAACTGTTTACGCCGGCGGTATCCGAGTAACCGGCGGAACACAAACACAGATAAGAAGGCTGTGACCAGTGCTCCGACCGGCAGCAGAATATCCGGCAAGAACAAGGAGGCACCTTTGATCATTGGACCTTTCGGGAACGGTTTTGTTCCAAATTTCGGCCCCTTCATTGCTTTGCGCGGCTTAATTTTGTAGTGGAATGTGTAATCCGCCGGTTTATAAATATAAGTCGTGTAGACATAACGTTCAAAAGCAACCAGCGATGCTGCCAGTACTAAAACGGAGAGAATCATCAGTCCGAGCTTCCGTTTCATATCGCCCCTCCTTTTTTACCAAATAATAACATATCATTATCAGTCCATCAGCATTTTTCTTTCTTTTCAGTCAATTTGAGCGTACAGTAAAATTACACTGTCAGAATAGGATGTGATCATATGTACTTACCTTCGTTTCAACTGGATCAAAAAACCGTTCTTGTGACCGGTGCCGGTCGCGGCATCGGCCGTGCCCTGGCGATCGGAATGGCGGAAGCTGGCGCAGATGTCTTACTGGTCGCCCGCACAGAATCCGATTTACAGGAAACCGCAAAACAAATCGAACAGCTTGGACGACGGGCCTTTGTTTTGACGTGCGACGTCACCGACCGGACTCAGGTCCAAACGACGGTGGACCGTGCCTATACATATGTCGACCGGATCGATGTCCTCGTCAACAACGCCGGGATGAACATCCGCTCGAAAGCACTTGATGTCACGGAAGATGAGTGGGAAACGATTCAACAGACGAACTTAAAGTCTGCCTTCCTGTTCTCTCAGGAAATCGGACGCCGGATGCAGGACACCGGCGGCAGTATCCTGAACATTGCTTCGGTTGCGGGACACGTCGCCTTGCGGACCGGTGTCGTTTATGCGACGACCAAAGCAGCTTTGATTCAGATGACAAAAGTATTGGCGCTTGAATGGGGTCCGAAAAATATCCGCGTCAATGCAATCGGACCGTGGTATTTCAAGACGCCGCTGACGGAACCGTTGCTCGCCGACCCAACCTACTTACAGGAGATCGTCGACGTGACGCCGCTCGGCCGGGTCGGTGAACTGACGGAACTGGTTGGACCGGCTGTTTTTCTTTCGTCCGACGCTGGAACGTACGTCACCGGTCAAACGTTATTCGTCGACGGCGGGATGACGATTAAAGGGTTTTAACGTGAGACGAAAAAGGGCTTCCGATTTTAATCGAAAGTCCCTTTTTTCTGTCGTGCCCTATTTTTAAAGTGAGGTGGGAAATCTGTATGTGTTCATTAAAAGGTAGAATTGCTGTTGTCACAGGGGCATCCCGTGGTGCCGGTCGCGGAATCGCCTACGAACTCGGACAGGCCGGAGCAACCGTCTATGTGACGGGGCGCAGTATGCAGGAAAGCTCCACCGACGATCGTCCGGAAACAATTGAACAGACGGCCGCCGGCGTCACGGCGCGCGGCGGTATCGGTATCGCGGTCCGTTGTGACCATACAGATCCGGACGAGATAACTTGCCTGTTCCAACAGATTCAAGACCGGCACGGGCGGATCGATTTGCTCGTCAACAGTGTGTTCGGCGGTTCGGAAGCGTCCCTTCCTGCGGGACAAGGCAAACGATTTTGGGAACGGCCACCGGAACACTGGGACGCGATGATGGTCGCCGGACCAAAAGCCTATTTGCTGACGACACGGGCGGCTGTTCCGTTGCTTCAACAAAGTCCGGCTGCGTTGATCGTCAATTTAACATCGTTCAGCCCGGACAAAGCCGCCGGCAACTTGTATTACGATTTGGCGATGCAGTCGATTAACCGGATGACGTTTGTGATGGGTCAGGAGCTCCAAACGTCTCGCGTCGCTTCGATTGCGCTCTGTCCCGGCTTCATGCGGACAGAACGGGTCGTCGATGCAGGCTTCAGCAACAATGCGACCGAAACCACCGCTTACGTCGGACGAGCTGTCGTTGCCCTCGCACAGGATTCGGATATTCTGCAACGGACCGGGCAAGCTTTGTTCGTGGCGGACCTCGCGCGCGACTACGGCTTCACGGACGAGGACGGAACGCAGCCGGCGACGTTTATAACGTAACTTAACGTTTCCGCTTTGATAGTTGAATGGCCATAATGACCGGATAGGCGGTAATTGCTAAAATCCAAATCAGCTTTATCATCAGAGATGCTCTCCTTTTATGTGCAGTTTTTTTGACTCGCTTACACTTTTAACGATGGAGCTCATGATCAACAAGAAAAACGGGTACACCAGGAGCGAGCCGATTAAAATAAAGCCGGCAATCGGACCTGGTGCATCCCCTTCATTAGTCATCGGAAATAAACGATTCATCAGATAGAGCATCCCGAAAAAATACGGCAACCACAGAATACAGCTTACCTTTTGAACTTTTCGGTAACTCGTATGTAGAAGCGATGAAAGAGATAGAGCCGCTATCGTCAATACGATTCCGACAAAAAAACTACCATACCAGATAACGGTACTCGAGATGCCCGTCGTACGATTTAACCGATAGACGTTAAGCAATCCTTCTAGCGGAATAAGTAAGGCAACCGCATAAACGATGCTTATTGCATTGACTTTCATTAACGTTATTATAATGATTGCTCCTTTCTGCAACAGATCTTCATATGATACATACGTATCTAAACAGAAAAAGAAACACACAGGGAGGAAATGAAAATATTTCATTCAAACACTCGTAACTTAATCTGCCAAGCTCTCAAAAGTTACGGTCTCGTTTTTCGCTCACTCGAAATCGAACCCGTCTCTTTAACGACCTATGGCAAACACGGAGATGTACACTTCAAAATTCTTATTGAAGGACACCCCTATTCGATCCGTTTGTTGCCGGAACAGCGTTATACTGGGTCAGCGCTTTCATACTCCACATCGAATGCACTGGCGCTCCAGTTACGATACACCGATTATTTGCGGACACAGGGTATTCCGTTCATGGAGCGTGTGAAGCCGGAACAGGATACTTTTTTTACGGCCATCACCGATCCGGACGGACAGCATTGGACATGTTGTCTGTTTCACTGGATGGACGGACGTCACGTAACGGCGAATACAGAACAGACAGCCGCTCGGATGGGTCAGTTAGCCCGTCAGTTACATGATGTTTCGCTGCGCCAACAGGAAATTCAGTTTCCGTTTATTGATCATACGGTTACCTATCAGCGTTGGCTCGGCGATTTACAACGGCTCTCGATTTCTCGAATGCCGAAACCGGTCCAAAATTCATTTCAGGAGTACCTGACTCTGACACAACAACATCTCGACACCGCAAGACACCCAAAATCTTCTTCACTTCAACCGGTCATCTCGACTGACTTGAATTCGCTCAACATCTTATGGGATTCTGATCAACACATCGTTGGAATCGTTGATCACGAACACATCGGTGCAACCGACCGCGTGCAGGATTTGGCCTGGCTGATCAAATGGTATGCCCGGACGGAAGGCATTGGCTCGCATGACGTGTCCGGTCGCTTGGCAAAGACGTTACTTGCCCATTACAACTCGCCGACCGTCCTCGTACCGGAAGACGATCCACGGCTGGCTGCCTTGTTATGGCTCTCGGGCTGCTTCAATCTGCATTTCATTGAACGAACGAAACAGCTTGTGTTTGATGCAGAAAACAATCCGCCCGGTTATGATCAGTTCCAACTTCACTTGCAGACATACCGTGCAAGAGGTGAACAACTTTCCGGGCTGTTACGCAATTAAAAAAAGAAACAAGTCGTGGGACTTGTTTCTTCACAACACACGAAACGGGCTGACGCTGTCGGAAGGTTTTAAACGATATGTAGCAATTGGTTTAAAGTGGCTGTTCAGCGTCTTAACCTGGTACTTGCCTGATTCCGTAACTAACTCAAGGACATGGTAGGTTTTCGTTTTAATGTCATACGAGTAGTCGATCAAATCATCTTTACTGTCATATAAGACACGGACTTGTTTTGTCTTATGGTTGATTTCATACATTCGGTCCAGATTAAAGATCAGTTCGGTATCCTTTGTAAGGGTTTGTGTTTTCTCGATCCCGCCTTTTACGTGTTGGTCCGTTGTCATCATTTTCGTACTACGCTGTTTTTTGACGTCATACGACAAGACCGTCAATTTTTCATTTTTTTCCGAACGGATGCCGTAAATTTTGAGTTGCGAACCGGCCAGGCGAATGTACTTGGCATAAATTAATTCTTTGATGGTCTCATGCTGGAGAAGTTTCAATGATGTTGTATTAAAGGTATGGAGTTTGATCGAGTAATCGATTCCTTTCATATGATCTGCCAAAACATATAATTTGTCACCGGTCACGATCAAATCTTTTCCGAATCCGGTATAACGTTTCGTCGCACCGATTTTCTTAAAGTCCAATGTATATTTCGTCAGCGAAAATTGATTGATTGCCGATAAACTCATCACGTAATAGGCATTTTTATACTTCTTGATTCGCATCGGTCCCGGTTCAACTTGCTTGATCGTCGTCTTGCTATTTTTCAAATTGATGACACGGTTATGATACGAGCTGTATAACAGTCCGTCATGCAGACGATCAGCGCCTTTCAGCGCATAACGCACCGTTTCAATCTTTTTGTTGCCGACATAGGTCTCGAATGTCGTGAGCGGCTGTTCGTAACTTGTTGAAACGACTTGATACGTATCTTTTTGCGCCGCTACAGCGTGATCGAATCCGACGGTCGTACCAAGCACTGTTGCTGCCATCAGCAGCTTATAAGCTTTTTGCATAAGTTACACCCCTCCCTGAATTTTTCACAGCACCTGAAACGGCATCAAACGGCCGGTTGACTGAAACTTATAATCGGCAACCGGTATAAAGTGGCTGTTCAGCGTCTTGACCCGGAAAGATTTAGTTTCGAAGTTTCCTTCGAGAACGTGATACGTTTTTGTTTTACTGTCATACGTATAGTCAATCAATGCCTGTTTACTGCTGTACAGAACCCGGACCTGTTTCATCTTTTGATCAACTTCAAGCATGGAATACATATTGAAGACTAAATCTTTTGTCGGCGACAAGGCTTTTGTTTCGTTGACCCACATGACGGGTTGCTTGGACGTCAAAACGATTTTACCCTGTTGCTTTTTCAAGTCATACGACGCAATCGACAGCTCTTCCCCTGCTTCCGTTTTATTCCCGTACACTTTTAACTCGTTTCCGGCATGGCGGAAATGAAACGCAAAAACCATTGGCTTGATTTTCTCAAGATGGAGAGTCGTAAAATGTGTAGTATCAAATGTATGTACTTCAACCGAATTCGTTTTCGTCTTCATGTTATTTGCGAGAACATACACTTTATCTCCGGTTACGATCATGTCCCGTC
The DNA here is from genome assembly GCF_033342815.1 of Exiguobacterium artemiae. GTDB lineage: Bacteria > Bacillota > Bacilli > Exiguobacteriales > Exiguobacteriaceae > Exiguobacterium_A > Exiguobacterium_A artemiae_A. Next base: position 28,417 of record NZ_JAWPEN010000005.1, on the reverse strand, counting down.
CATGACCGTCAAATCGTTTCGTTTGGCCGATTTTCTTAAAATCAGACGTATATTTCGTCAGTGAAAATTCATTGAGTGCAGATATAGTTAAGACATAGTAGGCATTTTTATACTTCGTAATCCGCAGTGGCGAGTCGGCGACTTTTTTTAGTGTCGTTTTGCTGTTTTTCAGATTAATCACCTGATCACCGTAGGAGCTATATAATAAGCCGTCATGCAGACGGTCGACACTGCCTAATGCATAACGTACCGTCTCGACTTTTTTCCCGCCGATCACACTTTCGACTTGCGTCAACGGTTGACTGTAGCTCGTCGAAGCGATTTTGAAGTTGTCCGCCTGAGCAGACGCCGCTTCACTGAAGGCGAATGTACTGCCGGCAACGATGAAACCAATCCATAATTTATTTCCGATGGACATGTCTTTTAACCCTCTCCACGCAAACTGTATTGAGGGTCCGGCAACCGTCACATCCTGACGTCTCCACTTTCTCCTCTATACAAATAATACCCATTTAATGTAACTTAGAAAGTCGTGAATCATTAAATGGGTCAATTCGTTTTTGATATTCAAGTTTTCTGCTGCATTTTTAAGAAAGAATACGCGCAAACGTAAAACACGTAAGCGATACGGAAAATCAACCCTGAGAGGATTCATCAAATAGTAGGTTTGTGTCCTACATGCAAGAAATTGATTAGAAGTACCAGTTTGAGTAGGATTTCCCTCAGTTACCATAAGACGTTTACCTCTTATAAGTTTTCTATATTATAGGTAAATATTTTATTATATGTTATAATTATACAAATAATGCTTTTAGGGGAGTGTACATGAAAAGAATATTCATCATTTTATCAAGCGGAATTTTACTTGTTTTGGGTGGATGCAGTCAGGCTAATCCAGAGAGCACTGGTAGTTACGCGATGATTGTAGTGGTTAATAACAAAGAATATAACGGAACAGAAGCTCAATTGGATACAACCAAACAACTTGGGAAAGCAATTAGCAAAATAATCAAGAAAACAAAAGCTCATGAAATGCCTAAAGGAAATAATCAATCGAATTACTTTCCGGTCGGATCGAAAATCTATTCTGTTAAAGGAACAGAAAAATTTATCATCGTAAAAGACAAAGAAAATAAAAAATGGCTTTTAGAAAAGGTAACGAACAGAGAATAGAAAATTTTCTCTTATAATATTTTTTTGTAGTTATCGCAATTATGATGCATCACTATACGCGTGATTGCTATTTTAATGAGTAAGTTCAAAGCGTAGTCTTAAAAAATGAGTGGCGAGAATCCATATGATACGGGATTTTGACATACATATTCGAGCGATGACCTCTCAGGATTTTTATTTAATGGTAAGGTGGTTAAATAATCAGAAGGTATTAGAGTTCTATGAAGAACCAATTTCAAATCTAGATTAAGTAGTACATACATATGGTCCTAGAATTAAGGGTGAACACCGTGTCACATCTTGTATTGTAGAGTACTAAAACGAACCGATAGGTTATATACAATACTATAAGATTCAAGAAACCAATTTGGATAAATATGAACTTCTAAAAAACTTAAAATATTTAATGAACGTTTGAAGATAATTCAAAAAGGCACGAACGCTTGTTCAACAGCGTTTTGTGCCTTTTCCTGTAAACCTTATTCCAATTCAGTGCAACAGGACTTACTTCTTAAAAACCGGTCGCATCGGATCAAAGATGGCTTTTGAATCGAAAAACGGATTCAAGACTTTGGTCTTCCCGGCAATCGCCTGGCGAAGCCGGATTCCGTCGACATTAATCCGCGCCTGGCGGTAATAGTCTTTGCCTAACTGTTTCCACGCATGCTGCGACGCATCGACGTTATAAAAATAATGGAACCCTTGTTGCGTCAAGTAGCGGTATTTGTCCCCCGTATACCCATGCCAATTCTGAATATCACTGCCGAACGGATAAATCAACTGACGGGTCGTTCCGATCAATGGGGCGACATCACGTTTGTAGCGGGCGGTATCGGCTTGAATCGTTGCCAGACTGACTTTTCCGATCGCGATGTGACCATACGTGTGGCTGGCAAACTGCCAGCCGTCCTTCTTCAAGGCCGTCGCAGTTGTTTTCGCCTGTTGACGCGCCTGCTCGACTTTAGTCGATGAACCGTACTGCGCATACGACGACCGGTACCCGAGGACACCGTTGTAGCCGGTGATACCAAGCAATCCTTTCGCACCATGGTAAGAGAAGTCCGGATGGCGGTTGACGAACGCATCCACAATCGGTACGAGATCATAAGCACCGTCCGGTTTTCCGGTCATCGAATTGGTGATCCGCCCGTTTTTCACTTTCAACGTCGTCGCAAAACCGTCTCCCGTCATGTATTCATAGTAGTTGACGTCATCCTGCGACAGGACAAGCGGCTTTTTGCCCTTTGGAAAAGGAAGCCCCTTTTCCGTCATCCGTCCGTCTTTCCACACCGCGAGATCCGTCGGCCGGACAAGGACGTAGTTCCGCTGATACAAGGCAGTCAAAATCCGTTCGAACTCCCCTTGCGTCACCATATAATCATCGTAGCCCTGCTGTTTCCGGTCCCCGTCAAAGGCACGTTTCGGCTCGGCGATCAAGGAGTGGAAAAACAAGTGCGGCACGGATGTCCCGGCTTTGATCGTTCCGAGATTCGTCAGTTTCGCCGCATATTCCTTCCGCTTTTGTTTCGCTTCCGTCGTCTTCAGGCGGTCGACAATTCGAATTGCCCGGGCGTAATCATACTGGGCGGCAATGAACGCGGCGCGTTTTAATTCCTGACGTATGTAGCTTGTGTCTGTCGCTTGACGCTGCACCTGCTTCGTTTTCGTTTCCGATGCAGCCGACTGTTGACCGCATCCACTGATCAATACGATGCCTGTAAGACTGACGACCACCCATTTTCTATTCATAAGAATCCCGCCCTTTCTCGGAAATAAAACGTCCGCTTCTGCTTACTCTTTATATTCCCGATTATTCAATCGCTTAACGGATTTTACAAGGGTATTCCAGTTCGTTATGCCCCCCATCCAAAGCGGAAGTACACAAACCGGTCCGATGGGTGTTTAATAAGGGACGTAATGAAAACACACGGAGGTGCAACACATGATTGAACAAAACGTAATTAATGGAGTTTGGTATAACACAGAAGAAACGATTCCCGTCTTTAACCCGGCAACAAAAGAATTGCTCGGACACGTCCCGAGCAGCACAGCTGACGATGCAGCACGTGCCGTCGAGGCGGCAAGTACAGCTTTCGTCGACTGGTCGGAACGGACGGCCGATGACCGCGCTGATAAAATCGATGCCTGGTACCGCTTGATTCAGGAACACCGTGATGAACTGGCAGACATCATGACACGTGAACAAGGGAAACCGTTCGTCGAAGCACGCGGCGAAATCGACTACGGCAATCAATATGTCCGCTGGTACGCAGAAGAAGCGCGCCGGATTTACGGCGAAACGATTCCAGCATCTGTTCCCGGGAAACGCCTCTTCGTCGAAAAAGAACCGGTTGGTGTCGTCGCGGCAATCACACCATGGAACTTCCCGGCAGCGATGATTACACGGAAACTCGCTCCGGCGCTCGCTGCCGGCTGTACCGTCGTTCTGAAACCGTCGGAAGAAACACCGTATACGGCACTTCGCCTCGTCGAACTGGCAATCGAAGCAGGTATTCCGGCTGGTGCGATCAACGTCCTGACCGGTGACGCAGCAACGATCAGCGGTGTCTGGCAAGCGGATTCGCGTGTCCGGAAAATCACGTTCACGGGCTCAACAGCCGTCGGTAAATTAATCATGCGTCAAGCGGCTGATACAATGAAAAAATTATCACTTGAACTCGGTGGTCACGCGCCGTTCATCGTCACGGAAAATGCGGATCTCGATAAAGCCGTTCAAGGCGCCATCCGCTCGAAATTCCGCAACGGCGGACAAGCCTGTGTCGCAACGAACCGCTTTTATGTCCAGGCATCGGTTCTCGACGCCTTCACTGAAAAATTCGTCGCCGAAGTCAAGCGGTTGAAAGTCGGCAACGGGCTCGATGCGGATTCGACGATCGGACCATTGATCAATGCGAAGGCTGTCGCCAAAGTCAAAGCACACATCGACGATGCCGTTGCAAAAGGTGCAACGATTTTAACAGGCGGCACAATTGACGACTCTGTCGGTTACTTCGTTACACCAACCGTCCTCGGTAATGTCACGGAAGACATGATCTGCATGCAGGAAGAAACGTTTGGTCCGCTTGCTCCGATCTCTGTCTTCGAAACACTCGACGAGGTCATCGAACGCGCGAACAACACACCATACGGTCTTGCCGCATATGCGTTCTCTGAAAAAATCGACGAAGCGCTTCGTCTCGGTAAAAAACTCGAGTACGGCATCGTCGGTTTAAATGACGGTGCTCCATCCGCTGCTCAAGCACCATTCGGCGGTTATAAAGAAAGTGGACTCGGTCGTGAAGGCGGCGTCTACGGCATCGAGGATTACCTCGAAGTCAAATACTTGTCACTCGGTTAATCGCAAAACAGCCCCTGTCCATGGACAGGGGCTGTTTTTTCGTTTACTCGACGTACTCGTAGAGGACGACACTTTCGATATAGTGGATGAACCGGCGTAACTCTTTTTCTTCTTCGCCGGACAAATCGCCTTCCTTCGACATCGAAGCGATTTCCTGACGCTGGACTTCGATTGCCCGTAAACAGAGTTCTTCTTTTTGTTGATCGACGTCGGCTTTTCCGCCGACCGGTGACGACCAGCGCGTATGCTTAAACCGTAAGCGTTTGTAGAATTCGAGCACGCTTTGGACGACATCGGCCGGATAATCGCCGCGGCATCCTTCGAGACGGCTGATGACTTCCCCCATGACCTGTTCGTACAGCTCATGTTCGACCTGCGTCAAGTGAATCAACTGATCGGACGACATGTTTGACCGTTTCCGTTTCCAGAGGATTTTGCGGATCGGTTGCGACAGGCGGAAGCGTGCTTCCTTCTCAATCGCTTCACGCCGGTTATCGATCGACCGGAAAACTTCTTTTTTCAGCTGATCGGGCGTCTTATGCTCCTGCAGGAACTGCTTCGTAAAGTCGCGTTCCCACTGGACAGCCTCAAGCCGCAGTTTTTTCAGCTGTTGGTTGAAGTGGGTTAATTCTTCCTCACTTTTCTCCTGGGCCCGTAGAAGACGCAGCATGACGTGATATTCATTTAACAAGTCAAAGGCGACGGTCGAGTTTTCTTCCTGGACGACCTGTTTGATTTCCGTGATCGCCCGTTTGACCATCCGCTGTTTGTACGAATTCAAATCGAGTTCCGGTTGGACATCAGCCTCGCCGCGGTTAAGCAACGGCAGAAGAATCGTTGCAAGCACCAGTGTAAAGATGATGACACCGGCCGCGAGGAAAATAATCAATGACCGTTCCGGGAACGCTTCGCCCGATTCAGTCAGAAACGGCAGAGACAGGACCCCGACCATTGTAATCGTACCGCGGACCCCGACCAGTGTCGTGATGATGTCCTGTTTGAATGCCGGCTTTTGATGATCGGCCTTTTTCAGGAAGCGATGGTCGAACCAGTTGAAGAATATCGTCCAAATCAAACGGATCAATAGAATGACACTGCCGATTTCAATGACGTAGAGCATGAGCCGCCAGTTATTGATGGCGTCGTCAGCAAAGATTTCGCGTGTCGCTTCCGGTAACGTCAGACCGAGCAACAGGAAGATGATCCCGTTTAGAATGTAAGCAATCATCGTCCAGATGTTGTCGGTCAACGTCTGTTCCTGGGCGAAAAACGTTTCCGTCCGTTCTTTAATCAAGGCATGGAGAATACCGCCTGTGACGACAGCGATGACGCCGGATGCATGCAGAATTTCTTCCGCGACGAAAAAGATGATGAACGGTGTCAGGATTTGCAGTAACGCATAAAAGACGACATCTTCAATCCCGGTCCGGCGTAATTTCATCTTCAGCCAGTTCATCGCGATGCTGATCGCAAGACCGACGACGGCTCCGACGACGAACATGTAGACGAATTCCGTCGTTGCCTGCTGGATCGAGAAGTAACCGGTGACGACGGCTGCGACCGCATAACTGAAGGCAACCAGTCCCGAGGCGTCATTGATCAACGACTCACCGCGGACAAGATTTAAGATCTGTTCCGGAATCTGAACGCGTTTCGCGATCCCGTTGACGGCAATCGGATCAGTCGGTGACAGGATGGCCGCGAGCGCAAAGGCGGCCGCGACCGGAATGACCGGTACAAGCCAGTTGATGAAGTAACCGCCGATGACCGTCGTCAACAGGACGAGGACGATGGCATTACCGAAAATGGCGGCACGCATCTTCCACAGTTCATCACGCGGAAAATGTGAACTGTCGTTATAAAGCAATGGAGCGATGAATAATAACAGGAACCATTCCGATTCGACTTCAATCTTCAGCCCGCTGATCAGCAGCGCGGCAATCGTTCCGACGAGGATTTGAATCAACGCGGTCGGAATGAAGCGGATGTAGTGTCCAAGGACTTGAGTCAAGATGATTAAGGCAAGCATTAACAAAATAAGTGATAACGTTTCCATAGAAAACCCCTTCCATACTTTCACTGTTTCTCTGGTTATATCGTAACATAGTTTCTCACTGACTTAGGAACAGAACCCCTTGTCAGTCCTCATATAAGGCGATGACCGCCCGGGCCTGCTCCTGGATCTCTTGACGCAGGAGCAACGGTTCGAGAACCCGCACTTCCCCCCCCAATCCGAATAACTGTCGTCCGAGAAACGGCAGTTCCGTAACCGGCACGGACCACGTCCGCAACGCATTCAGCGGCAAAACCCCTTCAAGTAACCGTTCGCCGAGCGGCGTTAACTCGAGACGGACCGTCACCTGTTCTCCCGCCTGCCCGAGCTGCTCCGCCTCCTCAAACGTCATTCGCTGTGACGGAACCGTCGTCTCGGTCACCTGCTCCATCCGGTCGACCCGGTACTGGCGTAATCCGCGGTCTGTCTGCGCGAGCAGATACCAGCGGTTCCGTTCAAACGTCAGACCAATCGGATCAATCCGAATCGTCCGACGACCGCTTATCGTCCGGTAAATCAGTTCACCCTGCACTTCCATTTCCATCAGCCGCAACAAGTCGCGCGTCAATGGAGACGCCGGTGTATCCGGTTTGGCAAAACGGACACGCCCTTTCAACCGGTCGAGCTTCAGTTCGAGATCGGCCGGCAGTTCGTGCAGATACCACTCGGCAAGATTGCCGCGTAACGTACCGAACGGCAAATCCGGCACCTGACCGACCCAGTCGAGCATCAAAAACAACGTGATTGCTTCCTGTTCCCGCAAGGCAAGCGGCGGCAACAGCCGGTTCGGTAAGACCCGGTAGCCGCCGGCCGGTCCGCGTTCGCTGTAAATCGGATAGCCGTTTGCTTCAAGCTCCAGCAAATCGCGCTGGATCGTCCGCAAGGAAACGCCGCATGCTTCCGCCAGTTCCCGCGCCGTCAGCAGTTGTTGCCGATTCAATAAACGCATCAGTTTCAACTGTCGGGTTTTCATGATAAAAAACCTCCTTCAATTACGACATCTTTTGTCATGATTATACCGTAGACTAAAAACAGAACGAACCAAAGGAGGAAAAAAAGATGACACAAACCGTTTTATATATTGCCTGCAGCTTAGACGGGAAAATCGCCCGTTCGGACGATTCACTCGATTGGTTGTTTGCTGTTGAAGGAGACGGTGACAACGGCTACGCAACGTTCATGCAGGACGTCGGTGCCGTCATCATGGGGCGGAAAACGTTTGACGAAGTACTTGTTCTCAGTGACGACTACCCTTACTCCGCCATCGACAACTATGTCCTGACCCGGCAAACCGGTAAACAGTCGGAGCATGCTATGTTTACGAATGAACCGCTTGATGTCTTACTTGACCGGATCGGTCCGACGATCGACGGGAAAATTTGGCTGGTTGGCGGCGGCGAAGTCATTCAAGAAGCGTTACGACTCAAGCGCGTCGATAAGCTGGAGCTGGCGATCGCACCGGTCGTCCTCGGGAGCGGCATCCCGCTGTTTCCGGAGGGAACGCTTGAAACCCGGTTCCGACTGACCGGTTGCCGACCGTCCGGACAGTTCATCATGGCCACGTATGACGTCTTAAAAGGATGACATCTCAAAAATACGCTGACCGGGCTTGAAGCCGGTCAGCGTATTTTCGAATCAGGATTTCGGTTTCGTTTTTTTCGGTTTTGGTTCCGTCCACTTGAATATTCCGTTCATAAAGTTGAAAATCCGTCTTGATTCCTTTGTCATCAGCGGTCCGAGAATCGCGAGAATCAGGACATACAGTGCCGAGAACGGGGACAGGATCTCCATCAGACCGCCGGCGATGCCGAGATTCGCGACAATGATCGAAAATTCACCACGCGAGACAATCGTCAGCCCGATGTTCGAGGACGCTTTATGCGACAGTCCGGCTCTGCGTCCGGCAATCATTCCGGCGACATAGTTTCCGACAATCGTGATGACGACGGCACCGAGGGCGAGCCAGACGGCGTCAAGCAACATCGTCGGATCAATGCTCAGTCCGAAGCTGAAGAAGAAAATGGCTCCGAAGAAGTCACGGAACGGTACGACGAGGTGCTCAATCCGTTCGCCTTGATCCGTTTCCGAAAAGACGAGTCCGAGCAGTAAGGCTCCAATCGCCTCTGCAACATGAATCGTTTCCGAAAAACCAGCAACGAAGAACAGAGCAGCAAAAACGACGATGATGAAGACTTCATCCGAGGCAATCTTCAGCATCCGGTTGAGGAGCGGTGTTGCTTTCCGAGCGATGATGAAGAACAGCAGCATATAACCGAGGGCGATTAAAATCGATGTGACCGAAGACAGTAACGTCGTCCCGTCGCCAAGCAGGAGTCCTGATAAGACGGACAGGTAAACGGCGAGGAAAATGTCTTCGAACATGATGATCCCGAGAATCAACTCGGTTTCCGTATTCCCGGTCCGACGTAAGTCGACCAGAACTTTTGCGACGATAGCGCTCGACGAGATCGTGATGATTCCGGCGATGATCAGCACTTCATATAACGGGAAGCCGGCGATGAATCCGTACAATAACCCCCCGGTGAAGTTAATCGATAAATAAATCGTTCCGCTCGTGACGATTGATTTACCCGACCGGATCAATTTCCCGATTGAGAACTCCAGTCCGAGATAAAACAAGAGGAACAGGACACCGATGCGTCCGAGGAAGCTGATAAACTCAGCACTTTCAATAAACTTGAAGTCTAGTATCCCGATTGTCGGAGCGTGTGGTCCAACGATCATCCCTAAAATGATTAAAAACGGAATGATCGAAAAATTCAATTTATTCGCAAGCAAAGCTGCGATCGCCACTAAGATAAGCGCGGTACCGACTTCAAATATCAAATGATCCATCTATCATCCGCCTCCTTCGACTGAGAAGAGTGCTTTCGTGATGTGGCGGATATGTTGACGTTCTCCCGACAGGACGATCGTATCCCCTGCTTCAAGACGCGTCTCCGGACCCGGGTTCAATGATTTCGATTTATCGTGTTTCAGGACGGCGATGATCGAGATGTCATACTCGTTTCGAACGTCGAGTTCCCCGATTGTCCGGTTGTTGACGGATGAATCCTCACCGATCTTAAACCATTCGATGACGAGATCGTCAAACGCCAGTTCAATTTTTTCAAGGTCTTTCGGTTTATACGCAAGGCCGCCTAAAATACCTGCCATCTGTCTTGCCTCTGCGTCGTTAAATGTCACACTTGAGATACTCTCATCAAAATCGTCATCGTCATAATGGTGCATTTCCCGGCGTCCGTCATCGTGGACAATCACGACCACCTTGTCTCCTCGTGTCGTAATGCCTTCGAACTTCCGTCCGATTCCCGGTAAATCTACTTCGCGCATATCCATTGTTAATTCCTCCTTTAAATTGATCGAACGTTTTATAAATGATGATTTGCTTTTTGGATGAGTGATTTGAATTTCTCGTCACTCAAAATATCTTGAAGGTCATGCAGCTGTTGTAAATCCGCTTTCGCCATAATGACAAACCCGTCTTCCTCGATGAAGGCAACGCGATCTCCTTCCTCCACTTGTAACGCCTGTCTGATTTTTTTCGGGATCGTAATCTGTCCTTTGGACGTCAACTTCGATAGCTCCATTCCGAACTTCCTTCTTTCTTTTTCTGATTTTCCTTACTTCCTTACTTTTCTTATTTCTAGCATATCATATCTCCAGTTTAATTCCGAGTACTTTGCTTTGAATTAATGAAAAAGATTTTTTTCTCATTCTTCAGGCGGGCAATTTCTAAACAAAGATGGACTATACTTGAGGAAAGAAAGGAGGAACGATCCATGAAAAAATGGCGTCTCGTCTACTTGCAACTTGTATGCAGCGGGTTGTTGATTAGTCTGTTCGGATTGGCGGGAGTCGCCATCTCCCTGCTTATTAAAAGAGCACAAAGGGGATTCTCACTGGAGGTTTTATTCGATAAACCGGGTTATTTCATCTTGATGGCGGGACTGCTCGCATTAATTCCTTGTCTGATGATCTTGGTGCATATCTTAAGAATTCTTCGGTCACTTAAGAGAAGTATGGCTGAAGCGAATGTCCTCTCTTCTTCCTTCGGCACAATTAAAATCTGTTTTATCCTTATCAGTTGTGTCGCGGTCGGTCTGTTTCCGGTCATGTTTATCGTCGCCGATCGGGATGATGCACCGGGTCTGATCCTGTTTGCTTTTATATTAATTTTGATTCCCGCTACACTCGGTATCATCAGTTCGCTTCTGCAGTCACTTGTGAAACAAAAGAACTTGATTTCCGGAACAACACCTTAAGAGATGGGTCTGGTATACCGACCGGACAACCTGTATAATTTTGGTAAAATGCATCTGAAAAGTAGGTGAATCCGGTTGTCTCGTTCTTCGACCCTTTTGGCTTCATTCGGTATCTCCCAGTTTGGAGATTTTGTTTATCTCGTTGCGATCAACGTCTACCTCTATCAACTGACCGGTTCTGCCGCTGCAGTCGCCGGTCTTTGGATCATCGGTCCGCTCGCCGCCCTGTTGACGAAATTTTGGGCCGGCAGCGTGGTTGACCGGGTCGATGTCCGACGATGGCTAATCGGAACCGACCTGATCCGGGCGTTGCTCGTTGCATTGCTTCCCTTTTTATCATCTTTATCGTTGATTTACTTGACGTTGTTCGAACTGGCGCTCGTCAAAGCGTTTTTTGAACCGGCCGCCATCCGTTATCTGACGCAGATCATTCCGGAAAGCGGACGCAAGTCGTTTAACGCGTACCGGAGCCTGATCACATCCAGTGCCTTTTTGATTGGTCCGGCGCTCGCCGGTCTGCTGTTATTGATGGCGACACCCGATGTCGCCATTTGGATCAATGCCGGTTCGTTTCTCGTGTCCGGGTTACTGCTTCTGACGTTGCCGTCCGTTTCGCGTGCGATCACACCAATCGTCCGCCTGTCGGATATCGGAACCGATTGGCGGATGGTCAGCCGGTTCAGCCGGACCAACCACTTTGTCAGCCGGATTTATCTGGTCGGCATTTTGTCGATGAGTCTCGCGCTCGCGATGGATGCTCAGGAAGTTGTCTTTCTGCAAACGGTCGTCGGTTTGACCGCCACCGACTACGGTCTTCTGATCAGCATTACGGGAATCGGTTCCGTCATCGGTGGTCTAACCGTTGCGCGTTTGGCGAACCGTCTGTCACTCAAGAGATTACTTATCAGCGGTTATCTGTTCGTCGCAATCGGCTACCTGATGTATGCGACTGCCAGCTCATTTCTAATCGTGATGGTCGGATTTTTACTGCTCGGATTTTTTAATGCCTTTGCCGGAACCGGCTTCATGACGTTTTATCAAAACAACGTCCCGCAAGATTTGATCGGCCGCTTTACGAGTCTGTACGGTCTCGGTCAAAGCGTCGTCCAGATTCTGTTGATTTTAGCAATCGGCTTTACAGGCGACCTGTTCCCGCTTCGCTTCAGCATCATTGCCGGTTCTGTCTTGCTTTCGCTGCTGAGTCTTGTCTTAATCCGTCATGTCCTGCAACCGGACAAGGAAGACTTTTTCCTGGACGATCAGACGACCAAACAAATTTCTTAATACATAAAAGGACGTGCTCATATGAAGATTTTAATCGGCCAACCGAAGCAGGAAACACAACTCGAACAATTGCAACGTGAAATAGCGGCTTATCCGGACATCGATCTTCTGCTGTATCCGGAAGGCTACTGCCGCGAGACGGATGTCGAGACGTTACGTCACTTGGCGAAGCAATTCGCAACCGTCATCGTGACCGGTTACCGCGATGCAGATCGCCTGGACCGGACCCTCATCATCAATGCAGCAGGCGAGATTCTGCTCGACCGGGCGAAGACACCGGAAGCCGGTCCACTTTATACGCCGTCGACTGCCGTAATTGACGGGCAATCAACCGGTTATCTGCTCTGCCGCGAGATTTTCCTCGGCCTGGACGGTCTGAAGCATGACAAAGTCGACATCATTTTTAATCCGATCGGTGTCGGGATGTTCAGTGAGGAGCAATACACGGACTGGTCCGGTGAAGCCCGGCAAATCAGCCGCCAGCAATCGGCACTGTTCCTCGGGACGAGTCACGCCGACGGCTCTTACCGCAATTGCGGCTTCTCGATTCCGACGGCGTTTGCTTTTGACGCGACCGGCGAAGCGATCTTTCTCTCAAAAGATGATCCGCGGACACGGATTCTCGATACAGAGACGCACACGATTGAATTCGTGAACGGTCCCTCGGTCGAGCAGACGATTTAAGCAGAAAACCCCCAAGCCGGTTTGCCGGTTTGGGGGTTTCGTCTCATTGATGCTGTTTTGTATTGGCTTCCTTCTTTTGCGTCACTGCGGCATACTCGTCCCGTAACATCGCATACATCTTGACGTCATGAAACGCCCCTTTAATGAAGATTAATCGGCGTAACGTTCCCTCGTACGTCATCCCGACTTTTTCCATCACCCGAGCTGAACCGATGTTCGGCTCCATGCACCGCGCCTGGATCCGCTCGAGCTTTAGTTCTTCAAAACCGTATGCCATGACACGTGCGACGGCTTCCGTGACAATTCCTTTGCCCCAGAACTCGCGCGATAACGCATATCCGAGTTCCGCCTGTTTATTGTCGTCAAGCAACAGGTGGATGAAATCAATTGTTCCGATCATCTTGCCGGTTTCCTTCCAAACGATTGCCCATGGTGCTTCGTTCCCCTGTTCGTAGTTTGACAGGACATAATTCAAAAACTGTTCGGCCTGTTCGATCGTCTGATTGGCATTCCACGTCACGTAACGGGCGGTTTCCTCGTCCTGCGTGTATTCAAATAAATCGTCGAGATCTTTCGCTTTCAGTGGTCGCAACACTAATCGTTCGGTCTCAAGAATCGGTAAGTGTTGGTAAAATTCCGTTGTCGTCATGTTCGTTCCCCCGTTCTTTTTTTACATTATATAGAAAAAATAACAGGAATGCGATACAGTGGAGAAAAATATATCCGGAGGTATACGTTATGACCTTTCAAGCTGTCCCGATGAACGTTGATCAGGCAACTGCCATTCTGAAGTGGACCTATCCGCCGCCGTACGATTTTTACAACATGGAAACGTCGGAGGAGGCATATGCTGAACTGCTTGACGGTTCCTATCAGGCCGTCATCGCTCACAAACAACTCGTCGGCTTCTTTTGTACGGGCCGTTCTGCGCAAGTCCCACCTGGTCGCCCGCTTCATTTGTACCCAGATGACCATTTGGATATCGGACTCGGCCGGCAGCCCGAACTGACCGGACAAGGGACAGGATTTGCGTTTTGTTCGTTTGTCCTTGATACCGCCAAATCCCAAACTTCCTTACCCATTCGTTTGACCGTCGCTTCGTTTAATGAACGGGCCATTCACCTGTACGAACAGCTTGGATTTCAACGATACGCCACGTTTTCGACGATTCATGCCACGTTTCTCATCATGACGCAATCTCATACGTAAAACGCCATTCCGATTTTATTCGGGATGGCGTTTTTTGTTACTGCCGTTGTTTGTTCTTGACCGTTTCCACTGTTTGAAAGACATTCGAATACATGGCGGCAATATGTCCCTTCGTTTTGACATCGTTGTATAACCCGTATGTCCAAAACAAAGTCGTTTTCCCGTTTAAGTAACCGGCTGCATAATCGGTCGTCTCTCCCGCCGCTTCCTTGTACGAAATCCAGTCCGCGATAAACGGCACATGCCCCTTATTCGATCCGATGAAAAACGTCGGAATTCGCATTTTCAGGTAGGTGTCGGCATACTCGCCTTGATCCGCTTCCAGTAACTTGTTCGGCATGATCATGACCGCGTCGAAAGTCGAAGCGACCTGCTTACGATTTTTTAATTCTGTGAATGAAATTTCCTTTAAACGGACGTTGTCTTCCCGAACTTCCGGTGCTTTCCCGATATAGGCAATGTGTAAATATTCGCCCGTATACCGAGGGAAGTCGGGCTCTTTCGGTTGTCCGGTTCCACATCCGCCAAGCATCAGCGCCATCGTGACCGAACAAAAAACTCGTTTTTTCATAACGGCACTCCTTTTAAATAAATATGTGCAGATAATCGTTAAAAATCCTCGTCATAACCTTCGGTGTATTGGCGATGTAGACGTTGATCTGTTCCTGATTCGACTGAAGCGGATCAAGATCCGTCTCGTCCGTCGGAACATCCGAGATGCCTTTGATGATGATGCATTCGACGTCATTTTTACGGCAGATATAGGCAATCGCCGCTGCTTCCGTATCGGCAATCGTAATGTCGTTCGCCTGCAGTTCGAGATAATCGTTCCACATGACGACGGCACGGTCAGCCGTCCCAATCGTCCCGTGACTTTTCATGCCGTATTTCAGCACATCGAGTTCCACGATGAACGACGGTTTAAGTAACGGTTCGACTTCTTTGACCGTACAGTCATATTGAACGGCACGATCCGGAATAATAATGTCGAGTACATCAAACCGTTCATCGATGCCGGCGCATGTCCCGACGACGAGCACTTTCGTGATTGGAAAACGCGCCAGCATGTACTGATTACTGCCGACACCGTTCACTTTCCGGACACCGGTACTGTAAAAGACGACAGGTTTCCCGTTGATTGTCCGGCAAAAGTATTCTCCGTACGGATACGTCGTGCGTTCCGTTTCTTTTACGTCAAAGTAACTTAAAGCTGCCTCGAATTCCCAAACGGTGGCGATACTGACGCCGATTTCAATCCGCTTTAAATCAGGAATCAATCCCATTTTTCTTCTTCGTCCATCCAGACGTTCCGTTTTAAATCGAGTGTCTGCCCTTCATCGTGGACACCGAAGTAACACGGCAGTTCGATTGTTGCGCCGCCGGCTTGCTCAAAGCAGCTACGGAACCATTCACCAATCATGCGCTGTTCCTCTTCAAACAGCGTTTCCTCCTGTTCTTCATAAAAAACATCAAATGCCTCTGACCGGTCGTCCGGTACGTCCATATAGACGATTTCATCGAGCACCGATTTACTGCCGGCAAAGCCCGGTGTTCCCTCTTCTTCAAATACTTCGTTGGCTTCCCGGTCCATCGAAAAGAACATGATTGATAGATCATGCCGCGACGGTTCGATAAACGCAGAAAAATCTAGCAGTTCGACATCCTGTGCAAAGTTCGCCTCTGCGATTGTCTTCAAATTTTTGACCAGCACGTCTGTGTGCTGCGCAAGATTCGTTTTGATTGAAGCTAAATACTCATCAACTGTAAACATATGTATAACCTCCATCATATTTTTGAATCATCCTGTATTTAGGATGATTTTTATTTATCCATACAAAAAATGGATGATGCTTTCTTCATCATCCCGTCTTTCCCTTGTTCAGGCAAGTCTTTTTTGAATACAACAAACAACCTCCACCCGTGTTCAGGTGGAGGTCTGTCTGCTTAACGTTGTGCTGCTTTGTCATACGCCAAGTCTTGTCCGTTTGTCGCAATGACCTGTTTGTACCAGTCAAACGAATCTTTTTTCATCCGCTCCATCGAGCCGTTGCCTTCGTTGTCGCGGTCGACATAAATCATCCCGTAGCGTTTTTTCATCTCACCTGTCGTAAACGACACGATATCGATGATGCCCCATGGTGTGTACCCCATCAGTTCGACGCCATCTTCCGTGACCGCTTCCGTCAACGCTTCGATATGCGTCTTGAGATAATCAATCCGCGCTGCGTCATGAATCTTGCCGTCTTCAATCGTATCGACGGCCCCAAAGCCGTTTTCGACGATGAAGAGCGGGAGTTGGTACCGGTCATAGAGCCGGTTCAGAACGTAGCGGAGTCCAATCGGATCAATCGCCCAACCCCAGTCGCTCGACTGGATGTACGGATTCTCGACGCCATTCGCCAGACCGCCGTTGACGATGTTGCCCGTATTGTTGACAGTCGCATCGTGTTTGACGGTCGTCGACATATAGTAACTGAAGCCGATATAGTCGACCGTTCCGTTTTTCAGGATCTCGTCGTCGCCGTCGAGAATCGGAATCTGATACCCTTCGCGTTCAAACTCTTTTAAGGCATAGTTCGGATAATACCCGCGGGCCTGAACGTCCGGGAAGAAGTAGCGTTGACGCATCGATTTTTCCGCCAGCATGACGTCTTCCGGATGTGATGAATATGGATAAATCGGCACGTGGGAAATCATCGCTCCGATCTGGAAGTCGGGATTGATTGCTTTCCCTTTCGCGACGGCAAGGGCACTGGCAATCAACTCGTGGTGACCGGTCTGATACATGACTTCCATCGCGTTTTCACCCGGCTCGACTTTGACACCGGAGTTCGTCCAAAGGAACAACGGGTTTTCGACATCCATCTTGTTGTTGATTTCGTTGAACGTCATCCAGTATGTCACTTTGTCTTTGTAACGCGTGAAGCAGACTTCAGCGAACCGTTCGAAGAACTCGGCGACTTTCCGGTTGCGGAACCCGCCGTATTCGCGGGCCAGATGCAACGGCATCTCGAAGTGTGATAACGTGATAATCGGTTCGATGCCGTGTTTCAACAATTCGTCAAACACATCATCATAAAACTGCAGTCCGGCTTCGTTCGGTTCCGTTTCATCGCCGTTCGGGAAAATCCGGCTCCAGCCGATTGACGTCCGGAGACATTTCAGACCCATTTCAGCAAACAAGGCGATGTCTTCTTTATAACGGTGATAAAAATCGATTGCTTCATGGTTCGGATAAAACGTTCCTTCTTCAATCGTCTCGGTGATCCGGCGGGCGACGCCGTGTTCGCCTGCCGTCATGACGTCGACGACGCTTGGTCCTTTACCGCCGGCGTTCCAGCCGCCTTCAAATTGATGCGCAGCAAGTGCCCCGCCCCATAAAAAATCGTTTGGTAATGTCTTCATCTTCATTTCCTCCTTGTATCTTTCTGTTATTTGACGATCGTTAAAATCGCAGTATTGGTTTCGACCGTTTCCTGTTTCCCGACGATCACTTCCGCGTAACTCGACGCGTTCGTGACGATGACGGGTGTAATTGTCTGTAAGCCGTGCTGTTCAATCGCCTTCGCGTCAAACGTCAACAGCTTTTGACCCGCTTCGACATGTGCTCCGTCTTCAACGTGTAACGTAAACGGTTGTCCGTCCAAGCCGACGGTTTCGAGACCGACGTGAATCAACACTTCGACGCCGCTCGTCGACCGCAGACCGATCGCGTGTTTTGTCGGCGCAATCATGACGACCGTACCGGTGAACGGTGCGACGACCGTGTTTGAAGTCGGACGAATCGCGATACCTTGCCCCATTGCTCCCGATGCAAACACTTCGTCCGGTACGTCCGAAAGCGGCACAACTTGTCCTGCCAGTGGTGCTTGAATCGTTTCTTCGTTCGTCAACGTTGCGCTGACTTCCTGTGCCGGAACAGGTGTTGCCGGTGTCGTCGTCACCGGGACGACTTTTTCTTCGCCGAATCCGAGGATTTGAATCAGGACGATCGGTAAAATCAAAGCAATCGCTGTTCCGATCAATAATCCGACGATCGACGATGGATAATCGGAACTGATGCCGTTGACGAGCGTCAATGGTCCCGGCAGACCGGCATAGGCGAAGTAATACGGTTTGAAGAAACTCGCGACGACCGCTCCGACCGCGCCCGAGATACAGCCGTAGATGAATGGTTTCTTAAAGCGTAACGTTACGCCGTAAATCGCCGGTTCCGTAATTCCGAAGATTCCGGTCAGACCAGCTGAGACACCAACCTTTTTCGTTTCCTTGTTGCGGGTTTTTAAAATGACACCAATGACGGCACCGACTTGAGCGATGACGGCAATCGTTTGATAGGCCTGGAACGAATCCCGACCATATTGTTCGAAGTTCGCCAGGACCATCGGTGTGACGCCCCAGTGAACACCGAAGATGACGATGATTTGCCAAAAACCGCCGATAATCAATCCGGCCAGCGCTGGTGCATTTTCGGCCAGATAATTGTATCCGTTTGCAATTCCTTCCGCTCCGAGTGTCGTGATCGGACCAATGACGAGAATCGTCAACGGCACCATGATGACCATGCTGAAGAACGGGACGAACAACGGTTTGATGACTTCATTGATCGTCCGGTTTAAGAACCGTTCGAGATAGGACAGCAACCAGACGAGGAACAACGGTGGCAAGACCGATGACGTATACGTCGTTCCCGATAAGGCGATGCCGATGAATGAAATCGACTCCCCTGACGTGATCCGTCCCGCCATCTCGGCCCACGTCGGGCTGACGAGTGCCGCACTACAGGCGACGGCGATGAATTGGTTGACTTTAAAGTGGTTCGCTGCCGTGATTGCAATGAAAATCGGCAGGAACGTAAACGGTGCCCATGAGATAAAGCTGAACACTTCATATGTTCCCGTCGCGGCAAAGTCTTTAAACACAAGCGAAATTAAGATGAGTGCCCCTTGCAGGATACCGGCTGCCGCTAAGATATAGACGAACGGTGCAAAGACGGCGGACATCGTTGCGATGATCCGGTTCAAGATGGTTCCTTTCGGTGCTTCGGTTCCCTGTTCCGAATTCCCGTCTTCTAATGAAACAAGTGGTCGAAACGCTTCATAGACTTCCCCGACATGCTGCCCGATGACGACCTGGAACTGACCGCCTGATTCGACGACCGTGATGACACCCGGTAAAGCAGCGACCTGGTCTTTCGCTTTCGCGTCCGATCGTTTCAAGACTAAACGAAGCCGTGTCGCACACCGTGCGACGCTGATGATATTGTCCTCGCCGCCGACCGCCTCCAAAATCGAATGCGCCAGCTGCTGATAATCCCGCACTTTACTCATCCCTGAACCTCCTTATGTTGTAAACCCGAATCGTACATCCTCATTATAATTGTACATGTACAATTTATCAATCCATATTTAATTTAATTATTTGGATGATTTAGTTCATATCAGTCGTATGCTATAGTAAAAAAGCAGAACAATTACTGGAAAATGAGGGTGAGCCATGCTGAAATACCAACAGACGGCAACGGAAATCGAAGCCTATATCGAACAACATGCCTTACAGCAAGGTGACAAACTACCGGTTCTCGATCAATTGATCCGTCAATTTGCAGTCAGCAAGACGACGATGACAAAAGCACTGGAACTATTGGAGCGAAAAGGCACCATCTTTCAAGTCCGCGGCAGCGGAATTTTTGTCCGGAAGACGAATCGCAAAGGCTACATCGAGCTGTTTTCGACGCAAGGCTTTAAACAGAATCTCGTCGAGCACGACATCCAATCCAAAGTCCTGTCGTTTGAGTTGATCCCGTGCCCGGAAGAAATCATCGAAAACCTTGGGAGTGCTCCTGGCGAAATGGTCTATGCCATTAAACGGATCCGTTACATTGACGGCAACATCATGTGCCTTGAAGAATCGTATTACCGGCAAACGATTGTTCCCTATCTGAACCGGGAAATCGTCGAACAATCGATTTTTGAATATCTGGAGACAGCACTCGGACTGAACATCGGGTTCTCGGATATGTACATGCATGTCGGCAAGTTGCCGGACTCGATTGCGCAACACTTGGAGCTAAAAGCCGGTGATCCGGCATTGACGGTCGAAACGATCTTCCACCTGACGAACGGCCGGCCGTTCGACTATTCCGTCATCACCTATCATTATGAGCACTCACAATTCGTCGTTCAGGCGAACGGCTTGTATTTATGAGGGAGATGATCGCATGAATGAAGAAGTACTATTTTATTACGCACTTTTCGCAGGCGGTATCGTCTGTATAGTGCTGAGTGTATTGTTATATTTCTGGCTCCGTGAAGATAACGGAATCGAATTTTCTCTGTTTTTCCGACTCGTTTTACTGTGTTTATTCGGTGTGGGACTCATCTGGTATACGGCTCCGAGCCTGAAGTACGTCGTCTATCATGACTATGCGACGACTAAAGGAGTCTGTACGGTAGAGTACGATGATCAATCCAAACCGCGCACGATTGATCTTTACTACGACAAAACAGGCGATTATTTCAGTTTCTTGGATCGTGCTGAACTCGGTGCGTACGGTCCGGACGTCCCGTATACGTGTCACGTGACCACCACAAAAGATCATGCATTCGAGATTTCTTACCGGCTCTACGATTTTAAGACGAACCGGTTACTCTATTCGTCTGAATGACCGAAATGACTTTGAAGGGAAGGTGACCACCATATGACCATCGAAACCGATAGATTGACGATTGTTCCTTATAGCGCGCAATGGACGCCACTCGTTTTGGCGCAAACATATGAAAATGGGCCTGAGCTTGAGAACCATTTAATTGGACTAGCAGAAAACCCTGCTCTGCTCCACTGGGGCAGCTGGCTTGTTATTCGCAAGGATAGGAACATCATCGGTGATATCGGATTTAAAGGATTACCTTCTGCAAATCAGACCGTTGAAATCGGCTACGGGTTGCTCGATTGTTATCAAAATAACGGCTATGCCACGGAAGCAGTCGCCGCTCTTGTCGCCTGGGCTTTGTCACGCCCGAACGTTAAAACTGTTTCAGCTGAAACATCGATGACAAATCAAGCTTCGATTCGAGTCTTGGAGAAAATTGGTTTTAAAAAAGCAACTGTGTCCGACACATTTATCCATTGGTCATGTCTTCAAACGGACGTATGCAAATGAATCCTGAAATCATCTCTTATTTTTTCATTTTCTTGCTAGGTGTCGGGTTTGTCTTACCGGCCTGTTATGTTCTTGTGCTTCACTTCGACAATAAGCAATATGCTTTCTTAAAAAAGCTCAAGTGGACGGGTGTCCTGTTACTCGGATTGCTGTGTCTTTGGATCACGGTGCCGAGCTTCACCGAGATGGTGTTTCGTGATTACCGTGTATTAGAAGGTGCCTGTGTTTTAGAACCGTCTGAGTCAAAAAGAACATCCATCGATATCACGTTAACGGAAACCAACGACACATTTTCTTTCCGTGACGCACCTGATCTTAATGCTTACGGCAAAAAGGTTCCGTATTATTGCCGGATGACGACGACTCGGAATCAGGCGTTCGAAATTAATTACCGGGTCTACGAAAAAGATACGAAAAAGCTGCTCTATGCAAATTGAGCAGACAAAACAAGCGGAGTCCCTGTTTTCAGGAACTCCGCTTGTTTTACTGTTCGATGCCGGCACGTTCAGCCGGTTCAAGAAACAGTTCATCATCAAATGTCGTCAGTTCAATCATTCGGCCGTCTTTTTCATACCAGGCGGCCAGCCCTTCCCGGTCGACCCACTTCCAGCCGGCTTGCCGGATCCGCATTTCGTATAATACGCCGGGTCCTTCGACTTCCGACACGAGATGCGTCTTGACTAATAAGCCCTCCGGCTTTTCCTCGACGGTTCCCGTCCGTGGAATCGGAAAACCGTTCACTTGTGACGTCTCAAACAGATAATACCAAGCCGTTCCGCTGATGATCACCACACCTAACAAACCTGCCAGCCACTTTCCCATGCGTCGCATATTCATGTCATCCTGCCCCTCTTCCTTCAACTATGTATCCATTTGATTTTACCAATCATTTCCTTACGTTGACCTCCTGCTTAGGGCGGATTCTTGACGGACAAACAAAATGAAAACGAATGAAAAACGTGTCATTTTTGTGAAAAGAAATGAAAAAAATTAATATTTTTTCATTTATCTTGACGACAAGACGTCTTCCTTACAGTCTCAACGGTTTGACAACTCCCGGCACAGAGCCGTTTTCAGTCATTTTCAAGTCGTTAAGCGGCTTAGCGACTTGACTTCATTTCTTACTATGTTACGATACGAACTTATTAAAGGGAGTGAACAGAACTTATGAAATTCAGAAAAGAAAAAGTCAATGTCGTCGACATGAAGCAAACCAAAAAAAGTGTCTATGCGACCGGAATTGGGAATGCGATGGAATGGTTCGATTTTGGTCTTTATTCGTATCTCGCAATCATCATCAGTCAAAACTTCTTTAGTGCCGTTGAAAATGATGAACTGAAGCTTGTCTTTACCTTTGCGACGTTTGCGATCGCTTTTTTAATGCGACCAATCGGTGGAATCGTCTTTGGACGCATCGGGGATCGGCTCGGACGGAAGGTTGTCCTGACGACGACCATCGTCATGATGGCGGGTTCGACCCTCATCATCGGATTATTACCAACGTATGATCAAATCGGGATTTGGGCACCAATCTTACTATTACTGGCCCGGATTTTACAAGGGTTCTCAACCGGCGGTGAATATGCCGGTGCGATGGTCTACATCGCAGAATCATCACCCGACAATAAACGAAGCGCCCTCGGAAGTGGTCTTGAAATCGGGACACTCGGTGGTTACATTTTAGCGTCGATTCTTGCGACCATCCTGTTCGTCACGTTATCCGACGAACAAATGGCGTCATGGGGCTGGCGGATTCCGTTTATCTTAGGGGCACCACTCGGACTGTTTGGTCTGTACCTGCGTCGTCATCTTGATGAATCGCCGATCTTCGAAAACGAAATCAATGCAAATACGGAAGAACCGGCGTCGTTCCGGGAAATCCTCCGCGACCATAAACGCGATATCATCGTCTGTTTTATCGCCGTCGCCTTCTTCAATATCACGAACTACATGCTGCTGTCGTATATGCCGTCTTACCTGAATGAAGTCATGGGCATCTCAAGCTCAACGAGTACGATTTTGATTACCGGTGTCATGTTCATCATGATTCCACTCGCTTACTTCTTCGGGAAACTCAGCGATAAAAAAGGTAACCGGAACATCGTCCTGTTTGCACTGGCCGGTCTATCAATCTTGTCGATTCTCTCATTCTACCTGATTGGTCTGAAGCCGCTCTTGTTCGTCGGAATCGGAATCTTCATCCTTGGTTTCTTCCTGGCGATCTTCGAAGGAACGATGCCAAGTCTGTTGCCAAGTATCTTTTATACGGATGTCCGTTACCGGACACTGTCCGTGACGTTTAACGTGTCCGTCTCGATTTTCGGCGGAACGACACCACTTGTCTCGACATGGCTCGTCCATGCGACACAAAATCCGCTCGCTCCGGCGTATTACCTGACAGCCGTCAGCGTGATCGGCTTCATCACGTTCTTCTTCTTCTTCAAGAGTACATCGGGCAAAGCCTTAAAAGGTTCACACCCGACCGTCTCGACGGAAAAAGAACTGCATGCCGTTGCGAAGAAACCGGATGATGCTTTGTGGTGGGCTGAATAATCGATTAAAAAAAGGACCGGCGTCGCTTGTGCGATGCCGGTCCTTTTGCTTATTTTGAGACCGATGTCTGCGTCAATGTCGCACCGTTCGAGGCGATGACTTCTTTGTACCAGTAGAACGAATCTTTCCGTGACCGGGCCAGCGTCCCCGAACCGTCATCGTGTTTATCGACATAGATGAATCCGTACCGTTTACTGTATTCTCCGGTCGATGCACTGACGAGATCAATGCAGCCCCAGCTTGTGTACCCCATCATCTCAACGCCATCCTCGATTGCTTCCATCATCGCTTTCAAGTGGCCTTCGAGATACGCAATCCGGTACGAGTCATGAATCGCACCGTCGGCTTCCACTTCATCGTAGGCACCGAGTCCGTTTTCAACGATGAACAACGGAATCTGATACCGGTCATATAATTTATTTAAGATGATCCGTAAACCATCCGGATCGATTTCCCAGCCCCAGTCGCTTGCTTTCAAGTACGGATTTTTGACACCGCTCATGATGTTCCCGCCGGCATCATTTCCGTCTTTTTCCGCTTTTTCTGTCCGCGACATGTAGTAACTGAGCGAGAAGAAATCAACCGTGTAGTCATGCAACAGTTCGAGATCGCCGTCTTCGACAACGAGCTCGATGTTGTTTTCAGAGAAGAAACGGTCGGCAAACGCCGGATACGCTCCGCGGACGTGGACATCCCCGCAGAAGTAGTTCATCATCCGTTCTTCTTCCAGTGCAAACTGGACATCGACCGGGTTTGAGCTGAACGGATAAACCGGAGCGGCAATCAGCATGCAGCCGATTTGCATTGTCGGGTCAATTTCACGGGCGGCCTTTGTCGCCAGACTGCTTGCAACGAATTGGTGATGCAGCCCTTGATAGGTCGATTGCAGCATGTTTTCGTCTTCGCGGACTGCCATCCCGAGGCTGAGCATCGGCATGAACTGAGCACCGTTGATTTCGTTGAACGTCAGCCAGTACTTGACCTTTCCTTGATAACGCTCGAACAAGACCCGGCTGTAGCGTTCAAAGAACGTCACGAGCCGGCGGTCGCGCCAGCCGCCGTACTCTTTCGCCAAATGGAGCGGCAGTTCGTAATGCGAAATCGTGACGAGCGGCTCAATGCCGTGTTTCAGCAATTCATCAAAGACATTGTCATAAAACTGCAGACCTGCTTCATTCGGTTCCGTTTCGTCCCCGTTCGGGAAGATCCGGCTCCAGGCGATCGACATCCGGTACGTCTTGAAGCCCATTTCAGCAAACAGGGCAATGTCTTCCTTGTAGTGATGGTAAAAGTCGATTCCGTCGTGATTCGGATACGTATACTCTTCTTTCAGCTCGAAATCAAACTGCGGATCATGGATGACCTGCATCCGGTGTTTACCGCCCGGCATGACGTCGGCAATCGACAATCCTTTGCCGTCCGTCGCGTACGCCCCTTCGAGTTGATTGGCAGCCGTTGCGCCGCCCCATAGAAAATCGGATTTGATCTGTTTCATGAATAATTCCTCCTCTGATTGGGTTTAGACTAAGATGCGTAAGACATCACGTGACGGTTCGACCGTTCCTTGATACGTCGGCAAGACATCGAGATAACTGGCGGTATTCGTTACGATGACCGGTGTGATGATGTCGTAGCCGGCTTGTTTGATCTGTTCGATGTCGAAACGGATCAACGGATCACCGACCCGGATTGACTGGCCGCTCTCGACGAACGATTCAAAGTGTTGACCGTTCAGTTGGACGGTGTCGAGACCGATATGGACCAAAATCTCGACGCCGGTGTCCGACCTTAAACCGATGGCGTGTTTCGACGGATAGACCGTGACGACCTCTCCGTCAAACGGGGCATAAACGATTCCTTCATCCGGAATGATCGCCAATCCTTTTCCCATCGCACCACTTGAGAAGACGGCATCATCCACTTGTTCGAGTGAAATGATTTGCCCTTTGACCGGTGCGAGGACCGGTAGACCAACTTGTTCACTGATCGTCGGCACTTCATCCGTGACCTGTTGTTTGTCGCGGGCAAAGAAGTACGTCAGTCCGAACGCAACCAGTGCAGCGACGGTAAGACCAATCAGTGCACCCCAGAATGTCAGGTTGATGCCAGTCTGCGGAATCATGACCGGAACACCGAAGATGCCGAGTCCGCCCATCGCGTAGGAGGCTGTTCCGAGTCCACCGCCGACCAAACCGCCGACTGCTCCACCGATGATACCGAAAATGAACGGCTTTTTACGCGGTAATGTCAAACCGTACATCGCCGGTTCCGTGATCCCGAAGATCCCGGCAATCGTCGACGACGTTCCAAGTCCTTTAATCTTTGGATCCTTCGCCCGTAACGTGATGGCGAAGACGGCACCGACTTGACCAAACGTTGCCATCAGGACACCGACCGTGATGGTGTCAAAACCGTTGACCGACAAGTTATTGATGATAATCGGGACCAATCCCCAGTGAAGACCGAACATGACGAAGATCTGCCAAAACGCTCCGATGAAGGCAATCGCGATGACCGGACTCAAGTTGTAAAGGAATGAGTAACCGGCTGCAAGTCCCTGACTCGCGTATGTCGCAAGCGGTCCAATCGCAAGGAATGTCAACGGCACGACGAGCATCAGGACAAGCATCGGTGTCGTGAAGTTTTTGACCGCTTCATGCGAGTGACGGTTGAAGAATTTTTCAAGTTTTGATGAGACGAGTGTCGCCAGGATAATCGGAATGACGGATGAGGCGTAACTCATCAGGACGACCGGAATCGTCAGGAACGTCAGACTCTCCCCTGAAGCTTGCAGCGCGACGATCGACGGATAGACGAGCGCCCCACCAATAATCATCCCGATATATGGATTACCGCCAAATTTTTTCGCAGCGGAATGACCGAGCACGACCGGCAGGAAGTAAAACAGTGCGTCCGCCGTCGCATTCAAGACGATGTATGTGCCCATCGTCGGTGTCAATAATCCGGTCGCCACAAGAAGTGCGAGTAATCCTTTTAACAGTCCGCTTCCTGCCATCGGACCAAGAATCGGTGTAAAGATACCGGCAATCGTATCAATGAAGCGGTTGAACAGACTGGTTTTTTCCGTTTCTTCTGAAGTCTCTTGACCGATTCCGTTCAATTCGTTATAGACGTCACCGACATGATTCCCGATGACGACCTGGAACTGTCCGCCGCTCTTGACGACGGTGATTACACCGTCGACCTGTTTCAACGCTTCGGCATCGGCTTTTTGTTCGTCCTTTAATTTAAAGCGTAACCGTGTCGCACAGTGAAAAACCGTCTTGACGTTGTCTTCGCCTCCGACCAATCGGACGATGTCTTGTGCAAGTACTTGATATTTGCCCACCTGATTCACTCCATTCTCCATTTTGGAATAAAAAAACCTAAACGATAACAAGTGAAAAACACCTGAAATCATTTAGGTTTGGCCCGTCGATGCGGTAACCATCCTTACGTTCGATTCTGTTTCATGAGATTTTCGATATGAATCATCAAGTAAAGCCGTTCATCTTTCGAAACTGTGTAGTCATACTTCCCAGTAATCAGATTGGCGATCTTTTCGACACACTCAAACGCTTTCGGATAGCGGGATTTGACCATTTCATACAGTTCTTCGTCTCCGCCGGTGTTCAGCTTTGTTTTTGAGACAATCCGCTGAACAAAAAACTTTAAATGGGTTAAAAAGCGGACGTACGCGTGAGACTCTTCATCCAGCTCGACCTGAAAATGATACGTGATGATCGTCATGATGGCTTGCGTCGCTTTCGTCATTTCGGTCACGATGTGTAAACTTTCGCCTTTGACACCGGACATCGAGGCATTGACCAGGTGCAGCGCAATCGAGACCGCTTCTTCTTCGTCGAGATTGACGCCGTGCCGTTCGTTGATCAGGCGGACGGCTTCTTTGCCTGCCGCAAATTCCGGACCGTAAAACCGTTTGACTTCCCAGACGAGCGGATTGCGGATGATGATTCCGTCTGCATATCGTGACAGTGCGTAGTGGATATGATCGGCCAGTGTCACGTACACCGTATCATGGAGCGATTTGTCGAGTCTGGCTTCGGCCATCTTGACGATTTCCTTGACCGTCTCGATTTCAGCCTGCGGCATCTCGTTCAAAAAATCGATGAACCGTTCCCGGCTCTCTTTACTCTCGAGCGTAAAGACTTTTTCGATCCGGGATTCGTCAATCACATCACCCATTCGTTTTTGAAATGCGATTCCCCGACCCATGACCACATGTTCCTGCCCGTTCGATTCAATCGCCACGACATTGTTATTAAAGACTTTCACGATTTGCACGGAATCCTTCACCTCCACCCTTAAGCATCGTATTGAAAAGAAAAAACCTAAATTCATATCCATCGCCGCAACACGCAACAGATATCAATTTAGGTTTTGCCTGCTTGCGCAGTAACAATCCTGATTGGTTTATTCTTTTCATTACTAGAATACGACGGAAAACGTGCCGCGTCAATCATTTTATGAAGCGCTTTCACCATATATTTTAAAGCAGAAAAAAGCAAGCACCTAGACTGACCTAGCGATATGAGACACATATAAAACACCTTGATTAGGCTGCCAGTACACCATATTTTATCGGTGTCAGGTAGCCTAATTTTTCTTGGATTCGTTCTTCGTTATAGTAATTT
>NZ_JAWPEN010000004.1:0-215258 GCF_033342815.1 Exiguobacterium artemiae | reverse complement strand
TTCACTTCCCTCCGAAGAGTTCCGTGAGCTTCCTGCGCTCGACTTGCATGTATTAGGCACGCCGCCAGCGTTCGTCCTGAGCCAGGATCAAACTCTCCATAAAGTGTTTGACTTGCTCGTTTTTGTGACCGGAGTCACGTTGACGAAGCTTGCGCTTCATTCATTGTTTGTATCCGAAGATACGTTTTTTGCCTCATCGTTCAGTTTTCAAAGTTCGTCTGCGCCTGTTTTGGCGACTCAATTAGAATACCAAGTCTGAAACAATAAGTCAACAACTTTTTAAAAGAAGTTTTTTTCTTGTTTCGTGCAGTGCGCTCGTCCTCTTAAGGACAAGAAATAATATACCATGGGATTTATTATTGTACAAGTGTTTTTTATAAAAAAAAGAAAAACTCTTTTTTTCATCAGATTTATGACGAAAAAGAGAGTGTTCCTTCTATATATAATGCAGATGACACAGATCTTTAATCCATGAGCTGAATGATGTTCAGCTGCCGGTCCTCCATCAAATCTTTAACAATACGCCGGTTATGTTCTTCATACGCAATCACCGGGCGGTCAAATACATTGTTTTTTCGAAGGACTGTTGCAATCTTTCCATTACTCATCAAGACACGGTCACCTGGTTCAATCGGTAAGAGCAACTGTCCAAGGAGCATGACATATTTCGAATCATATTGCATAGGCCGCGCTTTTAGATGGCAGTATGCATCATATACTTTATATGCTTCACGGTACGGACGCCAACTTGTCATGGCGGCAAACACGTCTGCCACGATGAACAGTCTTGTATGATCCATGATTTTATCCCCTTTGACTTTCAAGGGATATCCGGAACCGTCCAACCGTTCGTGATGTTGAACAATCAACCGTTTGACTGTGTCGGAAATGATGTTTTCCTTTTGTAAGGCTTGGAACGCCATTGCAGGATGACGGTGGAAGATTTCTTGCTGCATCGCTTCATAGCGTTTTGTATGACGCCATTCCATGATGCGCGCTAATCCACAATCGGCAAAATAGGACGCGACCCATAAATCGTGAATCATCTTGCGCTCTTTTCCCGCTGCCTCTGCGAGCAGTTGCGCAATTGCCCCCCGGTAAATCGCATGTCGAACCGTATAAGCTTCTGTTCCGCGCTCTAGGAAATACGGTAAGATGTCGTCACGACGCATCGTCTCCGGCATTGATTCCTTCACCCATCTCAATGCATCGTATACATTTGGAACCAATCCCTGCTCCCAGGAAGTGAACACCTGATTATAAGTCTCGATCAATGAATCAAATACACTGTCTTCTGTCATGTCGTCCAGTTCTTGATCCATCATCGAAGCTTCGCTCATACCTTCAGGCCGATCCTCGATGTCCACCTCTTTAATCAAAAACCGTTTGATTCGTCTTAACTCATCTGCCCCGATTTTTTTTCCTGCCTCGACGATTGGAATATCTGTATGTAAAAACAAAGACTCGGTTATCCGGTCACCAAGAATAAGTCGCTCACTTGCCACACGCATCGTTGTCTCGTCCCTTTCCCTAAGTGATTTTTAGAAAAATAGCAGAGTAAAGACAAGTTGTCCCCACTCTGCTGTATGTCGTTCTGCTTCGTTTATTCTTCTGTCTGCTCAGATTCACTGTTCATTTCAGAAGTGGAAACCGTCTGTTCTTCCGAACCCGTTTCGCCTTCTTCCAGTACAGTACCCTCTTCCTCGACAGCATCTTCTTTTTTCAGTTTCGCAACTGTCGCAACACGGTCGCCTTCTTCGATTCGAATCACTTTAACCCCTTGTGCATTACGTCCGACACTCGAGATATTTTGTGAATCCGTTCGAATGACGATGCCGCTTTCCGTCATGATCATGATGTCATCATCGACATCCACAATCCGGAGTGCCACGATTTGTCCGACCCGGTCCGTCACTTTGCTGGCAATCAATCCTTTACCACCACGTGATTGTGTCCGGAACTCTGTCATTGGCGTTCGTTTACCGAAACCTTTTTCCGTAATGACGAGTACATCCTGTTCATCACGGGCAAGTTCCATTCCGATGACGATTGCGTCTGCCGATAAGTTCATCGCTTTGACACCGCGGGCACCACGGCCCATCGAGCGCACGTTCGTAATCGGGAAGCGGATCGCTTTTCCGGTATTTGAGACAGTAAAGACTTCATCTTCTGTCGAAGCAAGACGGACAGATGTCAATTCATCATCTTCAAACAGACGAATCGCAATCAATCCATTTTTGTTGATTCGGGCATAAGCAGATAACGGTGAACGTTTGACACGACCTTTACGCGTCATGAAGATCAACGATTTCTGTTCATCCTGCATCACTTCTTCTGCATCAAGCGCTTCCTCCGGTTCTTCAAGACCATCCGGTGCATCTTCTGCAGTGACTTCGACATCAATGATGTTTTCGGTTGCTTCCGCAGCCTCTTGTTCTTCGAGGTAACGTTTAAAGTTGACCGGAATCATCGTCTCGACCTTCTCATCACGCTCGATTTGAATCAAGTTGATGATCGGAACACCTTTTGACGTCCGGCTCATCTCCGGCACTTCATAGCCACGAATCCGGTAGACTTTTCCGCGGTTCGTAAAGAACAGAATCGTATCGTGCGTCGAACACGACAAGAGGCGTGTTACATAATCCGCATCGTTTGTACCGATTCCTTGGACACCACGTCCACCACGTCGTTGAGCACGGTACGAATCCGTCGTAAGACGTTTGATGTAGCCGCTGCTTGTCAACGTAATGATGATATCTTTTTCCGGAATCAAGTCTTCGTCCTCAAACTCGATGTGGTCCATCCGAATTTCGGTCCGGCGCTGGTCGTTGAAGCGTTCTTTCACCTCTTCAAGTTCTGTCCGGATCAATTCGAGCAAGACTTCATCACTTTCAAGGATTCGTTTGAGTTCTGTAATCAACGCCATGATCTCATCGTACTCGGCATCGATTTTCTCACGTTCGAGACCAGTCAGACGCTGTAGACGCATATCAAGAATCGCTTGTGATTGTTTCTCGGATAATTCAAATCGTTCCATCAACTGTTCACGGGCAGCATCTGCTGTGCGGTTGGCACGGATGATCTTAATGACTTCATCGAGGTGATCAAGCGCAATCCGCAGGCCTGCAAGAAGATGTTCCCGTGCTTCTGCTTTCTCGAGATCAAACTGTGTCCGGCGACGGACGATTTCTTTTTGGTGCTCGAGATAGTGGTACAACATTTCCTTCAGCGTCAGGGTACGCGGACGTCCACTGACGATGGCAAGCATGTTGACACCGAACGTCGTCTGCATCGATGTCTGTTTGTAGAGATTGTTCAGGATGACACTCGCATTCGCATCACGACGGATCTCCATCACGACACGCATACCACGGCGATCAGACTCATCACGCAAATCGGTGATACCTTCGATTTTTTTCTCACGGACAAGATCGGCAATTTTTTCAACGAGACGGGCTTTGTTGACCTGGTACGGCAACTCCGTCACGATGATCCGTTCGCGATCTTTTTTTGTCTGTTCGATTTCGGCTTTCGCCCGGACGATGATTGATCCACGACCGGTTTCATAAGCGCGGCGAATTCCGCTGCGGCCCAAGATTTCTCCAGCTGTCGGGAAGTCAGGTCCTGGAATATGCTGCATCAGTTCAGAAATCGTGATGTCCGGATTATGCGATAACGCAAGGACTCCATCGATGACTTCACCGAGCTGGTGCGGTGGGATATTCGTTGCCATCCCGACTGCAATCCCGCTCGAACCGTTGACAAGCAAGTTCGGGAAGCGGGACGGTAACACTTCCGGTTCCCGTTCTGATCCATCGTAGTTATCTTTAAAATTAACAGTGTTTTTATTGATATCACGTACAATTTCCATTGCGATTTTTGACATACGGGCTTCCGTATATCGCATGGCTGCAGCGGAGTCGCCGTCGACCGAACCGAAGTTTCCGTGACCGTCGACGAGCTCATACCGGTAGCTGAAGTCCTGTGCCATACGAACCATCGTGTCGTAAACAGCAGAATCACCGTGCGGGTGATACTTACCGATAACTTCACCGACGATACGGGCAGACTTCTTGTGCGGTTTATCCGCGCGGATCCCGAGGTCATTCATCGCATATAAAATACGACGATGACCCGGTTTTAAACCGTCACGGACATCCGGTAAAGCACGTGCGACGATAACGCTCATCGCATAATCCATGAAGGATGTACGCATTTCTTGACTGATGTTGATATCTTTAATGATTCCTTGTTGATCGGACATTCGTATGGCCACCCTCTCTATTCAACGTTAAATATCCAAGTTCTTCACATAGTGGGCGTGCGACTGGATAAAGTCACGACGTGGTTCTACCTGGTCTCCCATCAAAATGTCAAAGACCTCATCTGCTTCGATCGCGTCCTGTAATTCGACACGCAGCATTTGACGACCACTCGGATCCATCGTGGTTTCCCACAGTTGCTCCGGATCCATCTCACCGAGACCTTTATAACGCTGAATGTCGTATCGTGCGTTTTCCGGAAGTGCTGCCAGTGCTTCGTTCAACTCACGCTCGTTGTGGACGTACGTGATGTTTTTTCCTTGCTTGATTCCATAAAGCGGCGGTTGGGCAATGTAGACGTAGCCGTGCTCGACCAGCGGACGCATGTAACGGTAGAAGAATGTCAATAACAGTGTCCGGATGTGGGCACCATCGACGTCGGCATCGGTCATGATGATGACTTTGTGATACCGAGCTTTTTCGATATTGAATTCAGAACCGATACTTGTTCCGAGCGCCGTAATGATCGTCCGGATTTCGTTACTGCCGAGAATCTTATCAAGGCGTGCTTTTTCGACGTTCAAGATCTTACCTCGGATCGGTAAGATGGCTTGGAAATGACGATCACGTCCAGATTTCGCTGAACCACCCGCCGAGTCACCCTCAACGATGTAGATTTCAGAAATCGTCGCATCACGTGATGAACAGTCGGCAAGTTTCCCTGGAAGTGAACTGACTTCAAGGACACCTTTACGTCGTGTTAATTCACGGGCACGTTTCGCAGCCATCCGGGCACGAGACGCCATCATTCCTTTTTCGACGATGGCACGGGCACTTGTCGGATTCTCCATCATGAACTGTTCAAACGCAGACGAGAACAACGTATCCGTTGCTGTCCGTGCATCCGAGTTGCCGAGTTTCGTTTTCGTCTGTCCTTCGAACTGTGGATTCGGGTGTTTGATCGAGACGATCGCTGTCATCCCTTCACGTACATCTTCACCGGACAACGTACCGTCGGCTTCTTTCATCAGACCGAATTTTTTCGCGTAGTCATTGATGACACGTGTCAAAGCCGTCTTAAAACCGGTTTCGTGTGTTCCGCCCTCATGGGTCGGGATATTGTTCGTGAACGAATAGATGTTGGCTGCAAAACCATCGTTATATTGCAACGCGACTTCGACTTCAATCCCGTCGCGGTTCCCGTGTACATAAACGGGTTCTTCATGGACGACTTCTTTCGAACGGTTTAAATGCTCGACGTAAGACTTGATTCCGCCTTCGTAGTGGAAGCTGCGCGTAATCGGTTCATCCGCACGATCATCCGTAATTTCAATCGTCAGTCCTTTATTTAAGAATGCGAGCTCACGAAGACGTGTCGCCAGCAGATCGTAATCGTATTCGAGAGTTTCCTGGAAGATTTCATCATCCGGGAAGAAACGAATCATCGTCCCGGTTTCTTCCGACGTACCGATAATTTCTAAATCGGCAGCAGGCACACCGCGGTGATACGCTTGGTAATACAACTTTTCATTCCGTTTGACGAATACTTCAAGTTTCGTCGACAGGGCGTTAACGACAGATGCCCCGACACCGTGAAGTCCACCGGATACTTTGTATCCGCCGCCGCCGAATTTACCGCCGGCATGAAGGACTGTCAAAATGACTTCGACTGCCGGACGGCCCATCTTCTCTTGGATATCGACCGGGATTCCCCGTCCGTTATCTTCGACCAGAATCGAGTTACCCGGTTCAATCGTGACTTTGATTGTATCGCAATATCCTGCAAGTGCTTCATCGATCGAGTTATCGACGATTTCCCACACCAAATGGTGAAGCCCCTTCGATGCAGTCGATCCGATATACATACCCGGACGTTTCCGAACGGCTTCTAGACCTTCAAGCACCTGAATTTGATCGGCACCGTACCCTTGTTCTAATTCCATATCTTCATGATTACTCATCGGTTTTCTCACCTACTATTTCTTTGTATGATGTCTCTTCCAAAATGACGGCCCCCTGTTTCACGTGGAACAACTTCGCCTGTTTGATCGTTTCATGTGCAATTCCATCGACACTCGTTGTCGTCAGAATGGTCTGCACCTTTTGTTGCATCGTATCGAGCAAATGGGTTTGACGATGATCATCGAGCTCGGATAAGACATCGTCTAGAAGTAGCAATGGATATTCCCCCACTTCTTCATGAATCAATTCAATCTCTGCTAATTTCAAAGAGAGTGCTGCCGTTCGTTGCTGTCCTTGTGAACCATAAGTCTGGACGTTCCGACCGTTGACTTCCATTTCGAAGTCATCCCGGTGCGGACCGAACAACGTCACACCTCTTCGGATTTCGTTTGTCTTCATTTTACCAAACTTCTGCATGTAAGAAGCAGTCATTCCTTCAACATCGAGCAAATCATTGCTGAATGTATCCGAACGGTAAATAAGGACGAGCTGTTCCTGTCCGCGACTGATTCCTTCATGAATCGGACGTGCCCACTTTTCGAGCTGGGCAATGAAGTGATGACGGCGCTGAACGATTTTAACGGCAAGCGTAATCATCTGCTCCGTCAAGACATCGAGGAACGTTTCGTCCCCACCTTTCATCGATAACTGCTTAAGCAATGCATTCCGTTGTTTGAGGACTTTTAAATACTGACTTAATTCATGTAGATAGACCGGGCTGACCTGACCAATTTCCATATCCAAAAAACGACGTCTGATTTGAGGACTGCCTTTGACGATGTGTAAGTCTTCCGGTGCAAACAGCACGATATTCAACGCACCAACATAATCACTGAGCCGGCGCTGTTCGAGATGATTTAGCTTCGCTTTTTTACCACGGCTTGAAATCGCGATTTCCTGCGAATGTGATCCTCTTCTCTTGTGAATCCGTCCTTCGACACGGGCTGTCTCGGCATCCCACTGGATCAATTCTTTGTCATGCGTCGTCCGGTGGGACTTCGCAAGAGCCAGAACGTAAATGGCTTCAAGGAGGTTTGTCTTCCCTTGTGCATTCTCTCCAATCAGCACATTCGTCTTTTCGGAAAAAGATAATTCCAACGACTCATAGTTGCGGTAGTGACTGAGTCGGACCGAATCTAGTCGCACGTTAGTTTCCCTCGTTCTTAATGATGAACTGACCGTAATCTTCTACGTCAATCACATCTCCATCCCGTAATTTACGACCGCGTCGCTGATCGACTTCACCGTTGACAAGAATGGGTACCTCGGCGAGAAATGGTTTAGCTTGTCCACCGCTCGAGATGATATCAGAAAGTTTCAGGAACTGACCTAATGTGACATATTCTGTTGAAATCTTGATTTGATTCATGGTTTGACTCCTCCTACCTACATATTATAAATGACGTACTCTTTATTGTACTAAAAAACTTACGATTTGGCAAAATGAACGAACGTATATGCGGATTTCAAAAAAAGCCCAAGGAACATAAACGGTTCCTTGGGTATAAATCATGCTGTCCGGACTGGAAGGATCAGCTGTAAGACGTTGTCTTGGTCAACCGGGTGCAGGATGAACGGGCGGATCGAACCGGTGAACTGGATTTCGATATCTGTTGCATCGAGTGCCTTTAGCGCATCCATCATGTATTTTGAGTTGAACGAGATTTTTAACTCTTCTCCTTCAAGCGATAAGATGCTGACTTGTTCCGACACTTTACCGACTTCCGGTGAGTGGGAAGAAATCTCGACTGCCGTCGTTCCTTCTGCTGCAAACTTGATGACGTTGTTACGGTCTTCGCGAGCAAGCAGTGACGCACGGTCGATTGCTTGAAGTAATTCCTTCGCATTCATGCGGACTGCCGTGCGGTACTCTTCCGGAATCAAACGGGATGTGTCCGGATAGTTGCCGTCAAGAAGACGCGAGAAGAATAAGACATGTTTCATCTTAAACAGGATTTGTTGATTCGTAATCGTGATGTCGACGTGACCATCACTAAGTAATTTGGATAATTCGTTTAAGCTTTTTCCTGGGACGATGACGTTTTGGAACGAAATCTCGTTATCCGTTTCAAACTGTGCCCGTCGTAAGGCCAGTCGGTGACTGTCCGTCGAGACGCATGTCAGGATGTCTTTATCCGCCGAGAAGTTAACACCCGTCAATACAGGACGTGTTTCCTGTACAGCAACGGCAAAACTCGTTTGACGGATCATTGACCGTAACAGATCAGCCGGTAAACGGAACTGCTGTCCGCCGTCGACTTGCGGTAAGCGCGGAAATTCATCCGGATCAAGTCCATTCAGGTGAAACTCTGCCGTACCCGATTGGATCCGTGTCATGAAGTTTGGTGAGACTTCAAGGATGACTTCATCTGTGGGTAACTTTTTCACGATATCACCGAAGAAGCGGGCGTTTAAGACAACACTACCTGCACGATGGACCGTCACATAAGATGTTCCGTTCTCTTCCGCGTAAATCGTCCGTTCAATCGAGATTTCCGTATCGCTTCCTGTCAGCGTCATACCGTCTCCATGGGCTTCGAGTTTGATTCCCGTTAAGATCGGAATCGTTGTCCGGGATGAAACAGCTTTTGCTACATCTTGAATTGCTTGGATTAAAGTATCCCGTTGAATTGTAATATGCATATTGTCGTTAAGCTCCTCTCAAAATGGGCGTTACATCATCATAACATAATAATATATTTTTTTAATAATAGTATTAGGGGCTGTGGATAGTGTGGATAAGTCGGTGGATAACTTGGTATAGAGCCAAAACGCGTGTGGATAACTTGTGGATAACTAGGCTGTTTTATCCACAGCTTATCCACAGGTTTTACGAATGTTTCAATTCATGCTTGATTTGTTCGATGACTTTTCCCGTTTCTCCATCCGATTTGACGAGCGTACTGATTTTTTCATGTGCATGAATGACGGTCGTGTGATCACGTCCCCCAAACTCCTCACCAATCTTCGGTAACGAGCTTTCTGTCATCTCCCGCGACAGATACATGGCAATTTGACGGGGAAAAGCAATTGACTTCGTCCGTTTTTTAGCTTTTAAATCGTCAAACGGCAGATTAAAGTGTTTACTGACCGATTCCTGGATATCCCGAATCGTGACTTTCCGCGGTTCACTTGCAGGCATGATATTATGCAGGGCTTCAGCTGCGACATTCGGATCAATCGTCCGTCCAACCAGGTTAGCGTAAGCAATGACGCGGGTTAACGCGCCTTCAAGTTCCCGGATGTTCGTATCAATCTGGCTTGCAATATAAAGCATGACTTCATTGGAAACGTCCAGTTGTTCGGCATTCGCTTTTTTCCGAAGAATCGCAATCCGGGTTTCGAGATCCGGTGGCGTGATGTCTGTAATCAAGCCCCACTCGAAACGGGAACGCAAGCGATCTTCAAGCGTCGGAATTTCTTTTGGTGGACGGTCGCTTGAGATGATGATTTGTTTCTGATCGTTATGCAAGGCATTAAATGTGTGGAAAAACTCTTCCTGCGTTTGTTCTTTTCCGGCGAGGAACTGAATATCATCTATTAATAGTACATCGATGTTCCGGTATTTATTGCGGAATTGAACTGTTTTGTTATCCCGAATCGAATTGATGAAGTCGTTCGTGAACTGTTCAGAGGAAACGTACGCGATTTTTGTTCCCAGTTTTTGATCCTGGACATATTGACCAATCGCATGCATCAAGTGTGTTTTGCCGAGACCGACGCCGCCGTAGATGAAAAGCGGATTGTAGGCTTTGGCGGGTGCCTCTGCTACTGCTAAAGAAGCGGCATGAGCAAAACGATTCCCCGATCCGATGACAAACGTATCGAATGTATACTTTTCGTTTAACTGTCCGAGTTCGCTCATCACCAGCTCATCGGACGATTTAGGCGTCTTTTGCGCTTTTGTCTTCGCAGGAGCAACTTCCATCACTTCTACTTCCTCATTTTGACGATCAAGCATATGTTTTGCTTGACCTTCCTCAATGAACTGAATATCCAGCCGGCTTCCCGTGACTTCTTCGACGGTATCTTCTAATAGAGATAAGTACTGACGTTCCAACCACGTGACAGTAAATGCTGCGGGCGCCGAGACGATCAAGGTCGTGCCGTTGAGCGTGACACCCTCAGTCGACTTCAACCACATGTCGTAACTCGCTTTTGGGGTACGTTGTTCTTCCTCGATTACAGATAATACATTGTGCCAAAGTTCGGCAGCGTTTTTCATAAATACCCCCCTTTTTCTATCATGATATAAAAAACTATACACAGGTTTATGCACAGGACAAAGTTAATGAAGGAACACGACTTATCCCCAGAACATAAAAACTGTGGATAACGTTATCCACAGGGGTTGAATTCTGTGTATAAAGTTATCCACAGGTTGTGTATAACTTGAAGAATCAATTTGTCTTGCGTTCTTGTTATGCACAATTAGTGTATCAAATGAAATGAGGTCTGGCAATGGTTAGAACGATTTATCCACAAGTAAATCCACATATGCACAGGCAGTTACCCACAGGCTGTGGACAGTGTGGATAAACTGTGGATAAGATGTGTATAACTTTGCGAAAGAGGAAGCGTTCAAAAATAGTTATGCACAAAATGAAAAAAAGCAGCGTCAAAAATTATATAAACAAACCTTGACGTTAATTTTAAAAAATACTATTGTAGACAAAGTGATGAGTTATCCACGGAAAGTGTGGATAGTGTGGATAAGTCTGTGGATAGTTTGAAAAAGGGATTGTTTGATTCGTTTTCCATTCCATCCGATCGATCAATCGTATCGTATGATATGAAACCGACTGGGGAATCCTATTTTCACGAATTCCGTTATGTGTTACTGAAAATGCTTGTGATAATTCTTATGAACTTTCATTGACAAGGTCACTTTTGCTTTATATAATGTACAAGACTGCCTTAAAGTAGAAAACGATGATTTTTATAGAGTAATTTTTAAAGGAGGTGCAGACTAATGAAACCAACTTTCAACCCAAACAACCGTAAGCGCAAAAAAGTTCACGGATTCCGTGCGCGCATGGCAACGAAGAGTGGCCGCCGGATCTTGGCTGCTCGCCGTCTTAAAGGCCGCAAAGCCTTGACTGTATAATCGAGCAATGAGGAGATCACTTCTGGCGCTGCCTGAGGTGATCTTTTTTTTGTAGTTTTGAAGGATGTTCGTGCTTTTGTCACAAGACCACTCTCGCAGAGCAGGTTTATTCTATGATATGATGAAAGACGACGAATTTCGTGATGACAGGATGGAGTGTGATCAAGGTGAAGAAGGAATACCGCGTCAAGAAAGACAAAGAGTTCCAAGCGGTGTTTACTCGAGGAGCCTCTGTCGCAAATCGACAATTTGTCGTATATGCACTAAAGAAAGAGCAGCAAACTCACTTTCGGATTGGTTTATCGGTGAGTAAGAAAATCGGGAATGCCGTGGTTCGCAACCAAGTCAAACGTTATGTCCGTGAAGCGTGTCAGCTTCATGAAGCCTCGCTTGCCCCGAATTATGATTTTGTGATCATCGCACGCAATCCGGCTGCGAAGATGACTGCTCAAGAAGTTGCTGACAGTTTACGCCATGTCTTTAAACGATCCGGTGTCTGGAAGCGACAGGTAAAATAAACGTGTAGTATATCCTGTTGATTTGTAGCGGCCACTCGCCTGCTTCTATATATAGATAGAACTTCGAGGACCGACCACGTGTAAACATTACTAGGAGGAATTATGAACAAAAGAACTAAGATTTGGCTGACTCTCGGATTGATGTCCGTACTCGCGGTCGTTCTATCCGGTTGTACACCTG
Source organism: Exiguobacterium artemiae (assembly GCF_033342815.1). Lineage (GTDB taxonomy): Bacteria > Bacillota > Bacilli > Exiguobacteriales > Exiguobacteriaceae > Exiguobacterium_A > Exiguobacterium_A artemiae_A. The sequence continues at coordinate 203,228 of NZ_JAWPEN010000004.1, read as the reverse complement.
GAACATATGGAACAGGTGAACCGATTACTGGTGACACAGAAGGTTTCTGGAAACATTATTTTGTTTGGCCGATGGCTTGGCTCATTCGTGAGATCTCGCATTTCTTTAATGGAGATTACGGAATCGGAATCATCGTTACGACGTTGCTTGTTCGTCTCGTCATCTTGCCGTTGATGATCAAACAGACGAAGAGCATGGGTGGAATGCAGGTCATTCAACCGGAAATGGTCAAGTTACGTGAAAAATACAGTTCGAAGGATCAGGAAACACAGCAAAAACTGCAACAGGAAATGATGAAGCTGTACCAAGAGCACAATGTCAATCCGCTTGCCGGCTGTTTACCGATCTTGATTCAAATGCCGATTTTGATTGCCTTCTATAACGCAATCATTTATACACCGGCGATTTTCCAACATACGTTCCTCTGGTTCGATCTTGGAAAACCGGATCCGTACTTCATCTTACCGATCCTGTCTGCTATCTTTACGTATCTGCAGCAGAAACTCTCGATGGCGGGACAAGATGACAATCCACAGATGAAAATCATGTTATACGTCTTCCCGATCATGATCTTCGTCATGGGTGTGACGTTACCATCTGCCCTGTCACTGTACTGGGTCGTCGGTTACATCTTCTCGATCATCGTGACGATTGCCATCATGAAGCCAATGCGTGAGAAAATCAAAGCGCAGACGGAAGCAACGATTGCTTCAAAACGTGAACAAGAAGCAGCAAACGCAACTCCTGCTCCGAAAAAACCGAAAAAGAAGCGTTAACAATAAGTGAGAGCGATACTCCGTTTTACAGAGTGTCGCTCTTTTTCTTTTGCGCTATTTCGTGTATAGTTGTCACGTTATACCCATTTATATATTCCTGAACATTCACTATAGAAAAGATTGTAAGAAAAGATTGCAGAAAACGAGGTGTGAACAACTGATGATGGAATTTGATACGATAGCCGCCATTTCAACACCGATGGGTGAAGGCGCAATCGCAATTGTCCGTTTATCCGGTCCAAAAGCAGTCGAAACGGCCGATCGCGTCTACCGCGGCGCCAACCGGTTGACTGACGTCCCGACACATACGATTCATTATGGAAAATTGGTTGAACAGACGACAGAACAAGTCGTCGATGAAGTCATGGTCAGTGTCATGCGGGCACCAAAAACGTTTACGCGGGAAGATGTCGTCGAACTGAATTGTCACGGCGGAATCGTTGCCGTCAATCGCGTGCTCGAACTGATTCTCGAACAGCCGGACGTTCGTCTCGCAGAACCGGGTGAATTTACGAAACGGGCCTTTTTGAACGGTCGGATTGACCTGTCACAAGCAGAAGCCGTCATGGATTTGATTCGTGCGAAAACAGACCGGGCGATGACAGTCGCAGTCGGTCAAATCGAAGGACGGTTATCAAAACTGGTCCAGGATTTACGCGAACAATTGTTGCAGACGATTGCTTCGATTGAAGTCAACATCGATTATCCGGAATACGATGCGGAAGAAATGACGCAACAAATCGTCCAGAAAGATGCAGGCGAAGTCCGCCGGATTCTAACGGAACTTCTGGCGACGGCACGACAAGGGAAAATCCTCCGGGAAGGCTTGTCGACTGCCATTATCGGACGTCCGAACGTCGGAAAATCGTCTTTGCTCAACACATTGGTGCAAGAAGCAAAAGCAATCGTCACGGATATCGCCGGGACGACGCGGGATACGATCGAAGAATACGTCAATGTCCGCGGTGTGCCGCTGAAATTGATTGATACGGCCGGCATCCGGGAGACGGAAGATATCGTTGAACGGATGGGTGTTGAGAAATCGCGGCAAGCCTTAAACTCCGCCGATTTGATTTTACTCGTCTTAAACGGAAATGATGCATTGACGGAAGAAGACGTCCTGTTATTTGAAGCGATCCGGGGCATGAATGCAATCATCATCGTCAATAAAAGTGACTTAACACAAGCAATCGATCTGACGCGTGTCAATGAGCTTGCGGACGGACGTCCCGTCGTGACAACCTCCCTGCTCGAAGAAGCGGGCGTCACGGATCTTGAAGCTGCGATTGCATCCCTCTTCTTTGAACAAGGGGTTGAAGGGCAAGATATGACATACGTCTCGAATGCCCGTCATATTCAATTGATCAAACAGGCAAGTCAAATGATTGAAGATGCACTCGGAGCGGCGGAAGCGTCGATGCCGATCGATATGGTCCAAATCGATTTACGCCGGGCGTGGGATACACTCGGTGAAATCAACGGGGACACAGCGCAGGACAGTTTACTCGATAAATTATTCTCACAATTTTGTTTAGGGAAATAAATGTTGTCAGGTTGTTGATTTTTAAAAGGAGGAACCACAGTTATGGCTTATCAAGCAGGCGAATTCGATGTTATCGTCATCGGAGCCGGTCATGCAGGGATTGAAGCATCTCTTGCAGCCGCCCGTATGGGTTCAAAAACCGTCATGTTGACGATGAATCCGGACATGGTCGGATTCATGTATTGTAATCCGTCCATCGGCGGACCGGCAAAAGGAATCGTTGTCCGCGAAATCGATGCCCTTGGCGGAGAAATGGCACGGGCGATTGACGCGACGTATATTCAAATGAAAATGCTCAACACATCAAAAGGTCCGGCTGTTCGTGCACTTCGGGCACAGGCGGATAAATTCGAATACCAAAACCGGATGAAAAAAGCACTTGAAGATGAACCGAATCTGTTGTTACGTCAAGCACTCGTCGAGCGGTTAATCATCGAAGACGATACATGTGTCGGCGTCGTCACGAATACAGGAGCCGAGTACCGGGCAAAAGCGGTCATCATCACGACCGGAACTTTCATGCGCGGGAAAATCATCATCGGTGAATTGTCGTATGAGAGCGGTCCGAATAACCAGATGCCGTCAGTCAACTTGTCTAAACACCTGGAAGAACTCGGTTTCGAGCTCGCCCGTTTCAAAACCGGTACACCACCCCGGATCGACGGGAAAACGATTGATTATTCAAAAACGGAAATTCAACCGGGTGATGCTGTCGCATTGCCGTTCAGTCATGAAACAACACAGATGATTACGGAACAGATTCCGTGCTGGTTGACGTATACGACTGAATATACGCACCAATTGATCGACGCGAATCTCCATCGCTCCCCGATGTTCTCCGGAATGATTAAAGGAACGGGTCCCCGTTATTGCCCGTCGATCGAAGATAAGGTCGTCCGCTTCAGTGATAAACCGCGTCACCAGATTTTCCTTGAGCCGGAAGGCCGCGACACGGAAGAAGTCTATGTCCAAGGACTGTCAACAAGTCTGCCGGAAGACGTTCAACACGATATTTTACGGTCGATTCCAGGACTTGAAAAATCAGAAATGATGCGTCCCGGTTATGCGATTGAATACGATGCCGTCGTTCCGACACAGCTCTGGCCAACACTGGAAACAAAACGGATCGCCGGACTGTTTACAGCCGGACAAATCAACGGTACAAGCGGCTACGAAGAAGCAGCCGGACAAGGCATCATGGCCGGAATCAACGCGGCCCTGAAAGTCCAGGAACGAGATCCGCTCATTCTGTCCCGTTCACAAGGGTATATCGGTGTCATGATCGATGATCTCGTCACAAAAGGAACAAACGAACCGTACCGTTTGTTGACGTCACGTGCCGAATACCGGTTATTGTTGCGTCATGACAATGCCGATTTGCGTTTATCTGATATCGGATACGATCTCGGATTGATCAACGAGACACGCCATGCGAAACTGGCTGAGAAAAAAGAAGACATCCAACGGGAAATGAAACGACTCGAAAAAGTCGTCATTAAAGCAACGAGTGAAGTCAACGAGCGCTTGACGGAAATCGGTGTTTCGCCGTTGAAAGAGGCACTACATGCTATCACGTTACTGAAACGTCCGGAAATCACCTATGCGATGATTGCCGACATGACACCGCCGCCGGTCGCTTTGTCTGCGGAAGCAGCGGAGCAGGTCGAAATCCAGGTCAAATATGCCGGTTACATCGACAAACAGCTTGATCAAGTCGAACGGATGATGCGGATGGAGAAAAAACGGCTTCCGGAACGTCTCGATTACGATGTCATCAGTGGTCTCGCAATTGAAGCCAAACAAAAACTAAACCAAGTGCGTCCGCTTTCGATCGGACAAGCATCACGGATTTCAGGGGTCAATCCATCTGATATCTCGATTTTGCTTGTTTATATCGAGCAAGGCCAATACGCATTGACTGCGGAGTGAAGAGAATGAACCAACAGCAATTCGTAACCGCATTAGCGGAGCAAGGATTAGAAGTATCGGACCATCAATTGCAACAGTTCCGGAAGTATTATGAACTGCTTGTCGAATGGAACGAAAAAATGAACTTGACGGCCATCACGGATGAGGAAGGTGTTTACCTGAAACACTTTTATGATTCAATCACGGCAGCATTCTATTTTGATTTTACAAAAGTCGAAACTGTTTGTGATGTCGGTGCCGGCGCCGGTTTCCCGAGTCTGCCGATCAAAATCATGTTCCCGCATCTGAAAGTGACGATTATTGACTCACTCAACAAACGAATCGGGTTCCTGAACATGCTCGCAACAGAGCTTGGACTCGAAGGTGTCGCTTTCCACCACGGACGTGCCGAAGAATTCGGGAAAAATAAACAGTTCCGGGAACATTTTGATGTCGTGACGGCGCGTGCCGTTGCCCGGATGTCCGTTCTTGCGGAATACTGTTTACCGCTTGCCCGAGTCGGCGGCCAATTCGTCGCGTTAAAAGCAGCGAAGCTCGGTGAAGAACTCGAAGAAGGCGCGACAGCCTTGAAGGTGTTAGGTGGAAATTTGCGGGAAAGTTTCCAATTCCAATTGCCAGGTGAAGAAAGTGAGCGTAATATCGTAATTGTCGATAAAAAACGATTAACACCCGGGAAATATCCGCGTAAAGCGGGGACACCGGCAAAAGATCCACTGGGTTAAACACCGTTTCACGTGAAACGATGACTGATGAAGGCGAGGTACACCAACGTGAAGAATGCAATTGCCAAACTGCTCGGTAAGGGAGGACAACCCGTTTCCCTAGAGCTAGATCCACAAGATACTGTCCGTGAGTTGAAGTTAACGGAACTGGTCGCCAACCGGTTCCAGCCGCGGACCGTCTTTGACGGGGAACGGATTACCGAACTAGCGACCACGATTGAAGAACATGGTTTACTGCAACCGATTGTCGTCCGAAAACAAGGCGAAGGATATGAAATCATCGCCGGCGAACGCCGTTTTCGGGCAGTTCAATCGCTCGGATGGGAGACAATTCCCGCTATCATTAAAGAGATGACAGACGAGACGACGGCTGCCCTCGCACTCATCGAAAATCTACAACGTGAAGAACTGACACCAATCGAAGAAGCGGAAGCGTACGCGCGGTTGCTTGCAATGCAGGAAATCACACAGGAAGTGCTGGCACGCAGACTCGGACGGAGCCAGTCAACGATTGCGAACAAGCTTCGTTTGCTGCGGTTACCGGAAACGGTCCGGGAGGCCCTGAAACAACGGAAAATCACGGAACGCCATGCCCGGGCTCTCCTGCCGTTAAAAGCAGCTGATTTACAGCTTAAGGTTTTGGTTGAAATCATCGAACGCGAATGGAATGTCAAAGAGACGGAACAACGTGTCGAACGGTTATTGACCCCAAAAGTTCCGAAAAAGCGTCACAAAAGTTTTGCCCGGGATACACGGATCGCTTTAAATACGATCCGTGATTCTGTCGATATGATTGAACGGACCGGTTTGACGGTCGAAAAAGAAGAAGTTGATTGTGAAGAATATGTCGAGGTGCGGATCCGCATCGTGAAGGCACGTCCGTAAACTAGCGGTCGTGCCTTCCGCTACGTTTAGGAGAGATACGTATGAATGAAATACCGATTGGAGCCATCCGGCCGAACCCGGGGCAGCCACGCAAACAGTTCCATGAGAAGGCACTGACTGAACTGGCCAATTCCTTGACGCGGCACGGAATGATTCAACCGATTGTCGTCCGCCCGCGCGAGGGATTTTACGAAATCATTGCCGGGGAGCGTCGTTATCAGGCAGCAAAACAAGCTGGATTCAGTCGTGTTCCGGTCTTGATTATTGAAGCGAACGAAACCCGTGTCATGGAACTGGCACTGATTGAAAACATTCAGCGTGCGGATTTGAGTGCAATTGAAGAAGCCATGGCCTATGCCGAGATGTTAGAGGAATTTAACATCACACAGGCAGAGCTTGCGAACCGTGTCGGAAAAAGTCGTTCCCATATTACGAACAGTCTCCGTTTATTACAGTTACCGGTTGAGGTCCAACAAGCCGTCATGGAAGAACGGTTATCGATGGGTCATGCCCGGGCCTTGTTGGCGTTAAAAAATCCATTGAAAATCGAACGGATGGCGGAACGTGTTATGCGTGAAAATTGGAATGTCCGTCGTCTCGAACAAGAGTTACGTGAAAAAAAACAAGTCCGTCCGGCCGTCAAACAGTCAACGGAGCTGGATTTCATCGAAGAAACGTTACGGGAACGAATCGGAGCGACTGTCCGGATCAAAACAACAAAACAAGCCGGGAAACTCGAAATTGATTTTACGGACGAGGCCGATTTGAATCGGATTCTCGAACTGCTTTTACCGGAAGAAGAGTAACAGCAAAGGATCCATTCCAGTGTCAGACTTGGAATGGATCCTTTTTTGACAGGTGCAGGATAAAAGAAAGGAAAAAAGTTGCCCTTAAATCGAGCGTGGTGTGAAGGAGATGGTCGTACGTGTCGTTTCAGCCGCAAGCTTCGTATCGAGCAAGGCAAAACTGTCGGCGACGAGTTCCGCCAACTCATAAACGAGGTGGAGCCGTGTATTTTGAAGAATCATCATTTCCATGAAGCCGCTGACGTTCACGACCGCTTTAATATTAAAGTCACCGACAGCCGGTAATTCTTTTTGGACACCGGCACCAGGAGCAAGCGGACCTTCGGAGAAGAAGACATGACCGACACTGGACAGACGGCCGAGACAGGCGTCGATGGCGATGACAAGCGGACGGTAATGTGTCGTTTGAATCGAATGAATCGTTTCCGCTAGATTCAAGGCATGAACTGGTTTGGCTAATGTCCCGTAGACATGCATGTTCGAAGGACGGTTTTTTTCTAAAAAGGTCCCGACAAGCGGTCCAAGTGAGTCGCCGGTCGACCGGTCGGAACCGATACAGACAAGAACGACAGGACGATTTTCTTTCATGGCACTGACTTGTTCATGCAACTGTTCAGCCAGCCGTTCCTTGGCGAATGGTTCCGTATATTCTAAAAAGAAAGAATAGGGCTTTTTTTCGTGAGAATGAAAACGGAAATTCATCTGGATCATCCTTTCTTCTCCTGGTGTCAGCATCCTGGTGTCATGGTGAGAGTGAAGGCATTCTGTAATGATTTTCCTTTCCCGGTTTTTGTGAAAATCTAACGTCGAAATTGGTTCTTTGGTTGAAAGTCATTTAAAATCACGTATACTGTCGTAATAGAGAGAAGTCGAAAGGATGGAGAGAATGGCTACCAATAAAGACGTACAGGATTCAGTCGCTCAAGTGGATCGGATTTTTGCACAAGTCATGGACGCAGACATGTGGATCCGCTTTGGGCTCAAGCTATTAATCGCCCTGATTATCATCGCCGGTTTTTATATACTGATGCGTATTTTAACAGGCGCGGTTTCACGACTATTTACGATTCGAAAGATTAATGAACACGATTCCCTGGCGCAACGCCAAAATGAAACGTTGCTGAAATTACTTCAAAATGCGATCCGTTACGTTCTTGGTATCGTCATGCTTCTGACGGTCCTCAGTCAGTTCGGGATCAACATCACGGGATTGGTCGCCAGTGCCGGTATCGCTGGTCTTGCCATCTCGTTTGGGGCAAAGAACCTGGTTCAGGATATCATTACCGGGGCCTTCATCATCTTTGAGCGTCAGTTCAAAGTCGGTGACTTCGTCCGTGTTGGTTTGATTGAGGGTGTCGTCACGGAACTCGGAATCCGGACGACGAAGTTAAAAGGATTGAATGGAGAAATCCATATCATTCCGAACGGACAAATCCTGCAGGTGACGAACTTCTCCGTCGACAACAGTTTTGCGTTGGTCGATGTGCAAGTTTCGTACGAAGAAGATTTGGAACGGGTCGAACAGGTCTTGCATCAAATCGCGAATGCGACGACTGAAAAATATACAGATATGTTTATCGAGCCGATTCAAATGCTTGGCGTTCAGACACTTGGACCTTCGGAAGTCGTCTATCGTCTGATGGCGGAAGTGCCGCCGATGCAACATTTCCAGGCCGGACGATTGATCCGGAAAGAACTCAAGCAAGGACTCGAACTGGAAGGAATTAAGATTCCGTATCCACGGATGGTCATGATGAATACAGAACAAGGGAATGGTGGTCAAGCCGATGGTGCCAAAAACGTACAATCTTCATGATTATGTCGAAATGAAAAAACAACATCCTTGCGGAACGAACCGTTGGCAAATTATCCGTGTCGGGATGGATATCCGGATTAAATGTCAAGGATGTGGCGCCAGTATCTTGATGCCGCGTCGTGACTTCGATAAGCGTTTAAAAAAAGTTTTACCTGAGTGAATATAGACAAATCCCTGGCGACCGTTACCGGTTGCCGGGGCTTTTTTACTAAAAATAAAACGATTGCGTTAAATTACGGCCAAACCTGCGTGAAACAATCTTGTCTGTAAAAAAAGAAGACGCATCTCCTTGCTTAAAAAAATTGAACTATCTATAATTGTGAAAGATGTGCTGACGTGGTGTAATCATTCTACCCACTGCGGCCGCTAGCACGGATTTCCTAGGAAATACCGAAAAGGAGGAATTCCAAGTGGGATTAACAGCCGGAATCGTTGGCTTACCAAACGTAGGAAAATCAACACTTTTTAACGCAATTACACAAGCAGGTGTCGAGGCGGCGAACTATCCGTTCGCAACGATCGACCCAAACGTCGGTGTCGTCGAGGTGCCGGATGCGCGTCTTCGTAAATTGACGGAACTCGTCAATCCGAAGAAAACAATCCCGACGGCATTCGAATTCACGGATATCGCCGGAATCGTCAAAGGCGCTTCAAAAGGAGAAGGGCTCGGAAATAAATTCTTGGCCAACATCCGTGAAGTGGATGCGATTTGTCAGGTCGTCCGTTGTTTCATCGATGAGAACATCACACACGTTTCAGGAAAAGTCTCACCAATCGATGATATCGAAACAATCAACCTTGAATTGATTCTTGCGGATCTCGAATTGGTTGAAAAACGAATCCAACGTGTTCAAAAACAAGTCAAGTCACGCGATAAAAATGCAGCGGGTGAACTCGAAGCACTTGAAATCGTTTTGGCATTACTGGAAGACGAAAAGCCGGCACGTCTTGCCGAGTTAACGGAAGATCAGGCAGCAATCGTCAAGCATTTCCAATTGTTGACGATGAAACCGATGCTTTATGTCGCAAACGTCGGCGAAGATGAAGTCGCAGACGCAGACAGTAACGAAAACGTCCGTCTCGTTCGTGAATTCGCAGCAAAAGAAGGCGCGGAAGTCATCATCATCTGTGCCCGGATTGAAGAAGAAATTGCTGAACTCGAGCCGGAAGAACGCCAAGAGTTCCTCGTTGACCTCGGAATCGAAGAATCAGGTCTTGATCAGTTGATCCACGCAGCATACAACACGCTTGGTCTTGCGACGTACTTCACAGCGGGTGAAAAAGAAGTTCGTGCCTGGACGTTCAAAAAAGGTATGAAAGCGCCGCAATGTGCCGGTGTCATTCACTCGGACTTCGAACGCGGATTCATCCGGGCGGAAGTTGTCGCTTACGAGGATTTGGCAGCAGCCGGAAACATGGCAACTGTTAAAGAACAAGGGCGCTACCGTTCTGAAGGAAAAGAATATGTCTTCCAAGACGGCGATGTCGTCACATTCCGCTTCAACGTTTAAGCGAAGCGAACGAATGGTTATTGCATAAACCAAAATACTTTGATAGTATTAACAAATGTGAGTAATGAATTATTGCTCCTTGCTCGATGAATCGAGCCGCCAGTCCAAGAGGAGGTGACAGATATGCGTAAATACGAAGTACTTTACATCATCCGTCCGGAAGTTGATGAGGAAGCACGAAAAGCTCTAGTTGAGCGTTTCAACAAAGTCCTCACTGACAACGGTGGTACAGTTGAAAAAACAACTGAAATGGGTAAACGTCGTTTTGCTTACGAAATCAATGATATGCGTGAAGGTTTCTACGTTCTTCTTAACGTGACTGCTGAACCAGCAGCTACTAAAGAACTTGACCGTCTCATGAAGATCAGTGACGATATCGTTCGCTTAATGATCACAAAAGACGAGAAATAAGCTGAAACAGGAGAGTGATTCTGATGATTAACCGCGTCGTTTTAGTCGGTCGGTTAACTCGTGACCCTGAAATGCGTTATACGCAGAGCGGGATTGCGGTAACGCGATTCACACTCGCTTGTGACCGTCCGTTTACAGGACAAGATGGGAAGCGAGAAGCTGACTTCATCGATTGCGTCGTATGGCGCAAGCAAGCAGAGAACGTTGCTCAGTATTTGAAAAAAGGGAGCCTTGCAGGAGTTGAGGGTCGCCTTCAGATTAGTAGCTATGACGATAAAGATGGTCAACGTCGTTATCGTGCAGAAGTCGTCGCGGATAGTGTTCGATTCCTTGAATCACGCAATGCAAGCCGTTCTTCCGATAGTGATAGCTACTCTTCGAATTCAAATACAGGTGGAAACGGAAATGCTGCAGGATGGGGTTCACAGCAACAGCAGAACAACTCTTCCTCGCCAGCACCCGCTTCATCTTCATCGAATTCGGGCTTCGGCGCTGATCCGTTCAGCGGCGGCAGTTCGATCGATCTTTCAGACGACGATCTTCCATTCTAATGGAAACGTCGGACTGAAAAATTTACTCTAAAAAGGAGGTTAATCACATGGCACGTCGTCCAGGTGGAAAACGTCGTCGTAAAGTATGTTACTTCACGTCGAACCACATCACTCATATCGATTATAAAGACGTAGAACTTCTCAAACGTTTCATTTCGGAACGCGGTAAGATTCTTCCACGTCGTGTGACTGGTACTTCAGCGAAATACCAACGTCCACTTACAATCGCAATCAAACGTTCACGTCAAATGGCTTTAATTCCATACGTAGCTGACTGATTACGGTCCAGCGCTTTTCCTTTTCGAAGGAAAGGCGCTTTTTTTCGCTTCGCTTTCAACCGGTCCGCCTTTTCGGTTATAATATACAAGTTACCGAATTTTTCATACGAGTATATTTAGTATACAAGGAGGACGCGATGGGGTTAGGTCAGCAAGTATCACCTGAGCGAGAACAGCGCTTTTTTCGCTTCGTTCCGTATCTGTTAATCGTGGCTCTACTTTTTGTCATTGCCGTCGATCACCCAATCATCGCAGCGGTTGGAGCCGTCTTGACGACGGCACTGTTTGTCCTTCATCTGCTGGAGGAACGACGTGGTCGGAAGTCTTGGGAAAGCTACGTCGCCGGTATATCGATTCAAGTCGAAGACACCGGTCAAGATGCTTTGACGAACATGCCGATTGGAATTTTACTTTATGATGAAGAAGCACGTGTCACCTGGTTTAATGATCCGATGCGTGAAATTTTCGGAGATCTGGCCATGGGACACGTTTTGACGGATCTTGATCCTTTGTTCGTGGAAATGATCGGTGTCGATGAAGATCAAGCGACACTTGAAATCGGCGAATCGGTTTACCGTGTCTTTTCAAACAGCGAAAACCGGACCTTCTACTTGTTCGACATGACAGAAGAAGCCCAGGTCGAGCAGCAACTGGTCGATAATCAAACGGTGATCGGCGTCATCTATCTCGATAACTATGACGAGATGACACAAGGGATTGAAGATCAGCTTCGCAGCGAATTGAACAGCCGCGTCACCCAATTGTTGAATCACTGGGCCGCGGATCACGGCACGTATATCAAACGGACTGCTTCCGACCGTTACTTCATTGTGACGACGGAAGAGAACTTACGGATTTTGGAACGGTCGAAATTTACGATTCTCGATACCGTCCGGGAAGAAACGAGCCAACGCGGTGTCCAGTTGACGCTCTCGATCGGAATCGGATGCGGCAGTGATCCGATTCCGGCACTTGGTTTGATGGCTCAATCGAGTCTCGATCTGGCCTTAGGCCGCGGGGGCGATCAGGTCGTCATCAAGCGGGACGGGAAAGTTCGTTTTTACGGCGGAAAAACCAATCCGACCGAAAAACGGACCCGTGTCCGGGCCCGTGTCATTGCCAATTCCTTGCGTGATTTAATGCAGGAATCAAGCCGTGTCCTTATCATGGGACACCGGAATCCGGATATGGATTCCCTCGGCTCCTCGATTGGAATTTTAAAATTAGCCGAGATGAACGATAAAGAAGCTCATATCGTTCTACCGGAAGCCGATATCGGACAAGGGATCCGGCGGATGATGAATGAAATCAGCCAGGAACCAAAACTCGAGACCCGTTTCATCAATGCATTCCAGGCCGATCAGTTGATTGATGATCAGGCACTTCTGATTATCGTCGACACTCATAAACCGTCGCTCGTCGTCGTCCCGGCATTGCTGGAGCGTTTTGAACGCCTGGTCGTCATCGACCATCACCGGCGGGGCGAAGACTTCATTGAAGAACCGGTTCTCGTGTATCTCGAACCGTATGCGTCATCGACGTCAGAACTGGTCACGGAACTGATTGAATATCAGCCGACGAATCAGAAACTGGCGATGCTTGAAGCGACAGCCTTACTTGCCGGAATCATCGTCGATACGAAAGGCTTTACGTTACGGACCGGTTCCCGGACGTTCGATGCGGCATCGTATTTACGTTCGCAGGGCGCCGATACAGTCCTCGTGCAAGAGTTCCTAAGTCAGGACCTCGAGACGTACGTCGAGCAGTCGCATATCCTCGAGCGGACAGAAGTCTACGCTGCCGGGATGGCGATTGCGACGGCCGAGCCCGGTGTCATTCATGATCAGGTCCTGATTGCCCAAACGGCAGATCAGCTGTTATCGCTCCAAGGCATCCGTGCCGCGTTCGTCATTGCGGAATTACAGGACGGCAGGACGGCGATCAGTGCCCGTTCACTCGGTGAAGTGAACGTTCAACTGATTATGGAGACACTTGGCGGCGGCGGTCATTTAACGAATGCAGCGACACAGATGACCGAATCGGTCCTGACCGTCGCAACCGAATTGAGAAAAGCGATTGACCACTATTTAGAAGATGAGACAAAAGGAGAGGAAACAGAATGAAAGTTATTTTCTTACAAGATGTAAAAGGCCAAGGTAAAACAGGAGACGTCAAGGACGTCGCTGACGCATACGCAAACAACGTATTGTTCAAAAAGAAATTGGCACGTCCGGCTACAACGGGAAACCTCAAGCAGCATGAAGCACATGAGCGTAAAGCGGCAGAAGAAGCGAAACAAGCATTACAAGATGCGCAAGCATTAAAAGAAAAGATTGAAAAAGAAACGATCATCGTTTCAACAAAAACAGGTGAAGGCGGTCGTGTCTTCGGTTCTGTCACAAGCAAACAGATTGCAGATGAGTTGAAACAGATGGGGTACAAAATCGATAAACGTAAAATCGAACTCGAGCACCCGATCAAGACACTCGGCGTCACGAAAGTACCACTGAAACTGCACAATGAAGTCACAGCAACGTTAAATGTCCAGGTTAAAGAAGCGTGAGTAGAAAAGGGGACCGGTGATGAGTGATGTAATGCAAAATACGCCCCCCCAGAGCATTGAGGCGGAACAAGCCGTCCTTGGGGCGATCATGATCGATGCGGATCGACTGATCAGTGCGTCCGAACGATTATTGCCACAAGATTTTTATCGTGCGGCCCATCAACGGATTTTTGAAACGATGCTTGTGTTGTCGGATCGCGGAGAAGCCATCGATCTCGTAACCGTTACGGCGGAACTGAGTACGCTTGGCATCCTCGAGGAAGTCGGCGGTTTGCCGTACCTCGGTGAACTGGCGGAAGGGGTTCCGACTGCCGCAAACATCAATTATTACGTCAATGTCGTCGATCAAAAGTCGACCTTGCGCCGATTGATCCGGACCGCCAATGAAATCGTCACGGATGGTTATGAACGGCAAAATGAGGTCGACGTCCTGCTCAATGAAGCGGAACGGAAGATTCTCGAAGTATCACAAGGAAAAGGCAGTGCCAGTTTCATTCCGATTTCGGATGTCCTGACGAGCGCCTATGCGACGATTGATAAATTGCATAAACAGAGCGGCGAGACGACCGGGATTCCAACCGGCTTCCGTGATCTCGACAAAGTGACGGCCGGATTCCAGCGCAACGATTTAATCATCGTGGCCGCCCGTCCGTCTGTCGGGAAGACGGCGTTTGCCTTGAACATCTCGCAAAATGTCGCGACCCGTGCCGATGAGAATGTCGCCATCTTCAGTCTTGAGATGGGTGCGGAGCAGCTCGTCATGCGGATGCTCTGTGCAGAAGGCAATGTCGATGCCCAGCGTCTCCGGACCGGACAGCTTGAGGACGAGGATTGGGGTAAGTTATCGCTTGCGATGAGCAGTCTGTCACAAGCCGGCATCTACATCGACGATACACCGGGTATCCGTGTCAACGACATCCGGGCGAAATGCCGCCGTTTGAAGCAGGAACATGGTCTCGGGATGATCATGATTGATTACCTGCAGCTGATTCAAGGGAACGGCCGTTCAAGCGATAACCGGCAACAGGAAGTCTCTGAGATTTCCCGGTCCTTGAAGTCGCTCGCCCGTGAACTTGAAGTCCCCGTCATTGCGTTATCGCAGCTGTCACGGGGAGTTGAGAGCCGGCAGGATAAACGGCCGATGATGTCCGATATCCGGGAATCCGGAGCAATCGAGCAGGATGCCGATATCGTCGCTTTTTTATACCGCGATGATTATTACAACAAAGAAACGGAAGATGCGAACACGATTGAGATCATTATCGCGAAACAGCGGAATGGTCCGACCGGTACCGTCAAACTCGCTTTCCGGAAAGAGTTCAACAAGTTCGTTGACCTCGAACCGAATAATTCGTATGCCCCACCCGCCTAAACGGGTTCAAAACGCTTCTGTCTTCCGGGACAGAGGCGTTTTTTCAATCATTATGTTTGAATATCTTGAAGAGAAAGGAAAAAAATGAATTAAAAACGTCTTTTAAACGAACGAAAAAGAAATGTAACATTTAATTGTTCGGTATTTGGTTGACTTCTTTTTTTTTCCGCGTTACACTTAGTCGTGGTTTTGAATCGTACGTGGAGGTGGATGAGAATATGTCATCAGTAGTAGTAGTCGGAACACAATGGGGCGACGAAGGAAAAGGAAAGATTACCGATTTTCTTTCGAAAAAAGCCGATGTCGTTGCTCGTTATCAAGGTGGAGACAATGCCGGACATACAATCGTATTTAATAATGAGATGTATAAGTTACACCTGATTCCATCTGGAATTTTTTACTCAGACAAGAAATGTGTCATCGGGAACGGACTGGTCGTCAACCCGAAATCGCTCGTCAAGGAACTGAAGTATCTGCACGATCGTGGTGTTTCAACGGATAACTTACTGATTTCGAATCGTGCGCATGTTATCTTGCCGTACCATCAGTTGCAGGATCAGCTCGAAGAAGAAGCAAAAGGCGATGCGAAAGTCGGAACGACGCTCAAAGGAATCGGACCGTGCTACATGGATAAAGCAGCACGGATTGGAATCCGGATGGCTGATTTACTCGACAAAGAAACATTCGCTGAAAAATTAAAAATCGTCCTCGAACAGAAAAACCGGATGTTCACGAAGATGTATGACGCGGAAGCGATTGCGTTCGACGATATCTTCGAAGAATACTACGCCTACGGTCAAGAGTTCGCGAAGTATGTCTGCGATACATCGGTCGTCGTCAACGACAGCCTCGATAAAGGGGAAAAAGTCCTCTTTGAAGGCGCACAAGGCGTCCTGCTCGATCTCGACCACGGAACGTACCCGTTCGTCACGTCATCGAACGCATCAGCCGGTGGTGTCGCTTCAGGTGTCGGCGTCGGTCCAGCCCGGATCGATCACGTCGTCGGTGTGTGTAAAGCATACACGTCACGTGTCGGTGATGGTCCTTTCCCGACAGAATTGTTTGACGAAATCGGTCATCAGATTCGTGAAGTCGGCCGTGAATACGGTACGACGACAGGCCGTCCGCGCCGTGTCGGCTGGTTTGACTCGGTTGTCGTGCGTCACTCACGCCGTACAAGCGGTTTGACGGATCTTTCACTCAACTCGATCGATGTCCTGACAGGAATCGAAACGCTTAAAATCTGTACGTCGTACGAATTCAACGGCAAACAGATTGATGAGTATCCGGCAAGCTTCCGTGATCTCGAAGCATGTGTCCCGGTCTATGAAGAGTTACCGGGTTGGAAAGAAGACATCACGCATATCCGTAAGTTTGAAGATCTGCCGATCAATGCACAGAACTACGTCAAACGGATTGCAGATTTGACAGGGATCTCGCTTGTCACGTTCTCCGTCGGACCGGGTCGTGAACAAACGGTCGTTCTCCGTGATTTATACGAAGAAGCTTAATGTTTTAAAGACGGCAACTCCGGATTTTTTGAATCTGGAGTTGCTTTTTTCATCTCTGATTAAGCGAAATCATTCACAAGATCGATGGAACGGGCGTATAATGAAGATAATGTTTCACGTGGAACGCATGACGTGAACGTATGATGAAGTCAACAGAGTGGCGTCGGGAGTTTCCGTCGCCACCTTTCTATATGCCTGAAAAACAGGTAAAATAGATTGAATAGAAATTATTAAGGGGGAACACCCAGTGACGGAACGTAAAATCCTCGTCGTCGATGACGAGCAACCGATTGCCGATATATTAAAATTTAAATTAGAAAAAGAAGGTTATAGTGTCGCCGTAGCAAATGATGGAGTGGAAGCACTCGAGAAAGTCGAAGAGTTCAATCCCGATTTGATTTTGCTGGATATCATGTTGCCCTTGATGGATGGCATGGAAGTTTGCCGGGAAGTCCGGAAAACTTCAAAAGTCCCGATCATTATGCTGACAGCAAAGGATTCCGAAATCGATACGGTCCTCGGCCTTGAGCTTGGTGCCAATGATTACGTCACGAAGCCATTCAGCTCACGCGAATTATTAGCACGTGTGAAGGCACATTTGCGGAACGTCAATACCGTCGAAGCGGCACCTGCCAATGCAGGACCGGGTCCGCTCAAAGTAGGAGAACTGTATATCGATACGAATTCTCATACCGTTACACGACAAGATCAAAAAATCGAGCTGACGCAACGTGAGTTTGAACTGTTACATTACTTGGCAAAAAATATCGGGCAAGTCATGACCCGGGAACACTTGCTTCAAACAGTATGGGGATACGACTACTTCGGTGATGTACGGACCGTCGACGTCACAGTGCGCCGTCTGCGTGAAAAAGTCGAGGACAACCCGAGTACACCAATCTATATCATGACCCGCCGCGGTGTCGGCTACTATCTCCAAGACGGGGAGAATGAATAACGATGTTAAAAGGAACGAACTTCTTTAAATCGATCCAGTGGAAGCTTGTCGTCATTTATGCGTTGTTGATTTTAGTCGCGATGCAAGTCATTGGGGTTTACTTCGTTCGTTCTCTTGAAAAACAGTACATTACGAACTTCTCAAAATCTGTTGAAGACCGGGCCGGACTTGTCGCGTACAATGTCGGGAAGGAATTCGATAAGACAGGCGATGATGAGGCCTCCAAACGGCAGTTGTCTGAATCTCTTGGACAGCTGCTGTCTGAGTTTAGTAGTGGCTCGACGTCAAGAAACGACATTCTCGAAGTACAAATCATTGATCAGGATTCGATCATTCAAGCGACATCCGACGAAGACAATCAGTCAGCAGTCGGACAACGGGCAACGAATTCACTGATTAAAAAAGCACAAGCCACGAGTTCATCTCGTGTCGATACCGTCCTTGATCCGACGACGGAAGACAAGATCCGTATCTTTGCCGTCCCTGTCACCTCCGAGCGGACCGGGGCGACGACCGGCATGATTTATGTCCGGGCGTCGATGGAGTCGATCTATTCTCAAATGCAACAAGTCACACGGATCTTGGCAACGGGGACAGTGATTGCACTTGTCATCACCTCGATTCTCGGTGTCCTGTTATCGCGGACAATCACCCGTCCGATTTCGGACATGCGGCGTCAAGCGATCGAGATGCGGCGCGGGAACTTCTCGCGGAAGGTTAAAGTGTATTCCGACGATGAAATCGGTCAGTTGGCGCGTTCCTTCAACGAACTGACGGATGAATTGCTCGAAGCGAACGCGACGACTGAAGCCGAGAGGCGGAAATTGACGAGCGTCCTCGAAAATATGACGGATGGCGTGATTGCGACAGACCGGACATTACGGGTTATCCTGATGAACGATCAAGCGAAGGATATCGTCGGTGTCGATGAATCCGGTATTGTCGGGACGAACTTAAAGGATCTCCTCGCACTTGGAGACGACTTCATGATTCCGGAAGACGGAACGATGCCGCCCCGTCTGCTCGATTTCAGCAGTGAGGATGAACTGTTCCTTGTCCGGGCCTTCTTCTCGCCGGTCAAAAAGCACAGTGGTCCGATTACCGGGATGATCATCGTCCTGCATGACGTCACGGAGCAGGAACAGGTCGAGCAGGACCGACGCGAATTCGTCGCGAACGTCAGCCACGAACTCCGGACACCGCTGACGACGATGCGGAGTTATCTGGAAGCCCTGGCGGAAGGCGCATACCAGGATGAAGAACTGGCACCTCGTTTCCTTGAAACGACACAAAACGAAACGGAGCGGATGATCCGCCTCGTCACCGATCTGTTGCAACTGTCGAAAATGGACAGCAAGGAATACAAGATGAACAAAGTCCGTTTTGATTACATTCAATTCTTAAACGATATCCTAGACCGTCACGATATGACAAAACCGGAACGGATTCGGTTCCGGCGCAAGATCATGAAGCGGAAAGTCTACATCCGCGGGGACCAGGATAAGTTGATCCAGGTCGCGGACAATATCCTGACGAATGCCATCAAGTATTCACCGGAAGGCGGTACGATTACCGTCCGGACGATGTTACGGGCAAAACGAATCGTCATCAGCATCAAAGACGAAGGTGTCGGGATTCCAAAAGCGAACTTACAGAAAATCTTTGAACGTTTCTATCGGGTTGATAAAGCACGGGCCCGGAAGATTGGCGGAACCGGACTCGGTCTCTCGATTGCCAAAGATGTCGTTTCGGCGCATGGCGGTGACATTTGGGCAGAAAGCGAGTGGGGACGCGGCACGACGATTTACTTTACGCTTCCGTATGAGGTGATCGAAGAGGTGGACATCGGATGACGAAACAGCGACTGAAATCCATCGCGTTGATTCTTCTGGTCAGCGCTTCGATTGTCCAGACGGCGATGTTATGGACGTATCATCCGAGCAGTGAGTCGATTGAGCAGGAGCAGGTGTCGTTTAATGAAATCGATGCCTCGAAGACGGTTGAAGGAAATCAGCTGATTAATCCGGAACTTGTCGTCTACTCGAACGGTGAAAGTGCCTATCAGACCCAGATCATCGGTCGGACGATTCTAAACCGGATCGGCGCCTCGTTTGATGTCGGTGTTCTTGTTTTGACCGATAAGGCATCCAACATTCCGGTCAGTAAACGGAGTGTCGAGATGATTTTCCCGACGCCGATCAGTTCGAAGATGCTCGAGGAATTACTCGGGGAAAAACAAATTGCGATGTCTGAACCAATCAAACGGCTTTATCTGCTCGATTATGAAGGACCGATCCTTCGGCTGGAGTCGACGACCGGACGATTTAAAGACTTTAAGTTAATCGGCGATGAAACGGTCTTAAAACGGTTATTCGCCTATGACAAGAAAAAACCGATGACGAAAGTCGAGCTCAAGGGCGGTGACTATACGTATGTCCCGAGCGGTGCAACAAAACTGGAAGAAGTCTTCGTCTACGATGACATCGCACAGGATCCGAAACCGCTGAGCCGGATCGAGAGTGCGTTCTTTACGGAAAACTCGAACGTGCAGCAAATCAAAAGCCGGGATGATCTCGACGTTCTGACGGACGGTGTCAGTGTCTCGACCTATGACCGGGATTACAATGCGTTCCGTTTCAATACGTTGTCGCCGAACACCCAGACCTCGTCCATCGATTACAGTACTATCGTGAGTTATATCAACATCCATGGCGGATGGCTCGATCCTGTAACGCAACGCAGCGGCTTCCGGTATTACTTTGATCAGATGTCGAAAACGGATGAAGAACAGGCGGCGACGTTCCGCTTGTATTTGAACCGGTATCCGATCTTCGGTGAAACAGGACCGTTGCTCGAACAACCGGACTTCGATCTCGCGACCATCAAAGTCACGTTCGAAGAAAATCAAATCCGTTCGCTCAGCCGCAGCATGATTCGGGCGGATCGGAAGTTGTTGCTTCGGGAAACAACCTTGCCGTCGATCGATCAGATAAAAAAACAGCTTGAATCCGCTGATCTGTTGGATGAGATTTCCGGCATCCGGATGGGGTATGAGATGACATACGAAATTGAAACGAGTCGTTATGCCTTGTTTAAGCCGGCCTGGTTCGTCAAACACAACGGGAAATGGACGACGGTCGATCAAGCTATCGGAAAAGAGGGGTAAGGATTCATGGATTGGAGTAAAGCAAAAACGTTATTGATTTTGACGTTCCTGATCCTGAACGCCTATCTTGCCGTTCAGTTGATGGACCGAATGATCGATCCCCGAATCGTCACAACGAACGCGGACGGGAAAACTGTTTTGAAAGAACGAAAAATTGATGAAAAGAAACTGCAGACCGTCTCGAAAGACATCGGTTATTTGACGGCGGAAGTCGATACGAGTTCATTGACGCCGAAATCAGGTTCACCGATTCAAGATGCTGTCACGTCTGTCAAAAATCAAATCGAGTGGTCGGTTCGTCTGACGAAACCCTTCCCACTCGAAGCGAAAGCGATGCGCGATTCCGCGACATCGTTTGTCCAGTCGTCGGCTGCGTACGGGACAGACTATACGTTTTGGAAATATGACAGCAAACACAACGAGATGACGTTTGTTCAGACGTACAAGGAGCAACCGCTGTACTCGACGCCGCAACAGTCGCGCGAAGATGACGCGATGATTGGTCCGTCCCTGCTGGTGCTCCAGTTGAACGATCAGAAGGAAATCGTTAGCTACAAACAACGTCACTTAAACAAAGTCGTCCGTCAGGCGCAGGATGTCACGTTATTATCGGCGAGTGAATCCGTCATCCAACTGTCGGAGCAGGGTCTGTTCCCCGCTTCGAAACGAATGACGAGCCAAAAACTCGGTTACTTCTGTCTCGTGACGGAAGGAACGAAATCGGTGCAGATTTTACCGCCGACGTGGCAGATTGAACTGAACGGAGAAGAACTGTATTTCGTCAATGCAATCGACGGCGGAGTCCAGACCATCGAACGGCTTGATACCGTTTCAGAGAAATGAGGAATGCACGATGAGCCTATACTACAGCGTCCTTGCCAGTGGCTCGACGGGGAATGCCCTCTATATCGAAAGTGAACAGACGCGTCTGCTCGTTGACGCCGGCCTGACCGGGAAAGCGATGCTCGCCCTGTTTGACCAGATTCACCGGTCACCGGATCAGATTGACGGCCTGTTCGTCACGCACGAACATTCTGATCATATTAAAGGTGTCGGCATCATGGCCCGGAAGTACAACATCCCGCTCTATGCGAACGAAAAGACGTGGGCGGCGATGGAAGCGAAGATCGGCAAAATCGATCCCGCACTGAAGTTCCTGTGGGAAGTCGGTGAAGTCAAACAGTTCGGCGATATCGAAGTCGAGTCGTTTAACGTCAGTCATGACGCGGCCGATCCGATGTTCTTCCAGTTTGCCCACGAAGGCAAACGGCTGGCCCACATCACGGATACCGGCTACGTGTCGGACCGGATGAAGGGTGTCATCCGCGGAGCCGATGCCTACATCTTTGAAGCGAACCATGATATCGGGATGCTTCAGATGGGGCATTACCCGTGGAGCGTCAAACGGCGGATTCTTGGCGATTACGGACACGTTTCAAACGAAGACGCCGCGATCGCGATGAGCGAAGTGCTCGACGACCGGACGAAACGGATCCACATGGCCCACTTGAGTAAGGACAACAACATGAAGGAACTGGCCCGGATGAGTGTCTCACAGACGCTCGCAAGCCGCGATGTCGACCTTAGCAAAATCCAGTTGCTCGACACGGATCCGGTCATTCCGACACCCCTCTTGAAGCTTTGATTATGGGAAATTACTGAATATGCTCAAAAGACCCCCACATTTGGCTAACTCGCCACGTGATGGGGGTATACTTGTGTAAAGAGAGTCTAGAAGGAGGCGTGTGTCGATGGATCGACCAGAAGAACCACGGAATGAATCAGATCAGCCTTACGCATCGACCGATGAGACAGGCGGCTTTCCGCCAAGACGGCCCAGTGAAGACGAGCCGGTCAGTCCCTATCGTGAACCATATGAAGAAGAACCGCAGGAACCAAAACGCCGCGGCGGCGGGAAAGCCTTTTTTGTCGGCCTGATCGGCGGGATCATCGGTGCGCTGTTGATTGCCCTGATTGCCTGGCCGTTCGTCCGTGACGAAATGACAAGTCCGACGCCGGTCTCAAACGCGACGCCGGAACAGGCGGCGACGAAAGCAACGGAATCGGAAAACGATATCGTCAGTGCCGTCGGTCAGACGAAGGAAGCGGTCGTCAGCGTGACGAACCTGCAAAGCTCGTTCCAGGGTACCGATCAGGAGACCGGAGCCGGATCGGGTGTCATCTATAAAAAAGACGGCAACAAAGCGTATGTCGTAACGAACTATCATGTCGTCGAAGGTGCAAGCCGGCTGTCTGTCACGTTGTCCGACGGAACGGCACTCGAAGCGAAAGTGCTCGGGGAAGATCCGACATATGATTTAGCCGTGTTGTCGATCGATTCATCAAAAGTGACACAAGTCGTCAAACTTGGAGATTCGGATACGTTACGTGCCGGGGAGACGGTTCTTGCAATCGGAAATCCGCTCGGAATCTTTGCGAACTCGGTCACACGTGGGGTCATCAGTGCCCAGGAGCGGACGGTGCCGGTCGATACGAACAAGGACGGGCAGCAGGACTTCAACACCGAAGTCATTCAGACCGATGCCGCAATCAATCCGGGTAACTCAGGCGGAGCGCTCATCAATACGTCCGGTCAATTGATCGGCATCAACTCGATGAAGATTGCCGAAGCGAGTGTCGAAGGGGTCGGTTTTGCGATTCCAATCAACGAAGCATTGCCGATTATGCGTGATCTCGAACAAAACGGTGAAGTAATTCGCCCGCAACTCGGGATTCAGATCCGTGACGTTCAGGAATTCCCAAGCGGGTTCCGGGAAGATCGTCTGAAGTTACCGAGTGACGTCAACCGCGGGATTGTTGTCGTCGGTTTGACGAAAAACAGCGGGGCAGCAAAAGCAGGGATGAAAGAAAATGATGTCATCGTTGAAATCAACGGTAAAGACATCAACTCGTTTGCTGATTTAAAAAGTGTCCTGTACCGGGATGCAAAAGTCGGCGATAACGTCAAGGTGACGTTCTACCGGGGCGGCGAGAAACAGACATTGGATGTCAAACTTTCGGCGCAAGCGGCGACGGTGCAATAACAGATTCAGATCAACTACTCGTATGCGTGCGGGTAGTTTTTTTGTGCACAGAAAAGAGGGTGTCTCCGGCTCTCATCGTGATTCGCGGTCACGCGCTTTCCTCAGGCGAGGAACAAGCCGCGGGCTTCTTGCCTGTCGGCGTCGAGGCCCGGGTCTCGTTTTCCTCTGACAGCGCGGGCGAGCCGCGCTTTTTCCTGTAGGAGTCGCGTGCAGCGGACACGATGAATGAAGGGAATAGCGAAACAGTGGAGTGAGTAACGTCAAAGCTGTGGATAACTTTTTTCGGCCGGAGAAGTCAATTTTTGTTATACTGGTAGCGGATAAATGTGGATAACTTAAAAGGAGGAAAATACCTGTGGATAAATATGTCTGTTTAGAACACGTCGAGTTAGCGCTCGACGAAGTAGTCGATGAAACGGAAGAGTACCCGATTTTGGAAGAGGTGCCGGCAGAGAAAAACGTCACGTGTGAGTACTGTGACCAGCTCGCGACATATCTTGTGTCAAGCAAAAAATAATTATCAACATGTGGACATGTGGATAACTCTGTGGATAACTCCTGAATTTTCTGTCAGAAAGCGAGAAAAATGATGCAAATTACCATTATCACGGTCGGAAAGCTGAAAGAGAAGTACTTGAAGCAAGGGATTGCCGAATATACGAAACGTCTTGGCGCCTATTGTTCGATTCAAGAAATCGAGGTACCGGACGAAAAAGCACCGGAACAATTAAGTGACGCCGAGATGCAGCAAGTGAAGAAAAAAGAGGGCGAACGGATTTTAGCGAAGATTGGACCGGATGTTCATGTCTACGCACTTGCTATCGAAGGAAAGCAACGGACGAGCGAACAGTTTGCAACGGAACTCGACCGACTGGCGACGTACGGTAAAAGTAAAATCGCGTTTGTCATCGGCGGATCGCTTGGTCTCGCACCGGAAGTCATGCAACGGGCAAACGATACGATTTCGTTCTCGAAGATGACATTTCCCCATCAATTGATGAAGATGATTCTGTGTGAACAGATTTACCGGGCGTATCGGATTAATCGGAATGAGCCGTATCATAAGTAAACTTAAATATGAATAGTATTTTTGGGTTTAAAGCTTGAAGTGAAACTTGTTAAAGATTTCATAAATATAAAACGTATTTGAAATATGAAGCTAATCCATGAATTTAAGATGGTGTTTCTTTTATTTCTTTTTGTATTCTATAAAAATTAGATACAAAAGAAACAAAAAAGGAGGATATGTTTATGAAGTATTGTATTTACCTAAAAAAAACAGAGCCGCTTGTCTCTTTTTCTTCAGGAGAGCATATTTTTCCGGCAGGAATAGGGGGCATACAAAAGTTACCTGTAGAATACGTTAGCCATGAATGCAATAATGCATTTTCTAAAATGGAATTAGAATTTATGAGAGATTCTATCATTTCAATTCCACGTCAGTTTTCCGGACCAGGAAAAAGAGGGAATCTATCTATAAAAAAATCAACGAAGTCTAAAGTTTCAATTCTTAATTCATTAGAACATCCAGATAAATTGGAGTTTGGTTATATAAGCTTAGGAAAAGCTTTTATTATTCCTCAAATTAAAATTGATACTTTTGGAGCTTGTTCTTTTACTGCAGATGTTTCTTTTGGTGACTCTAAGACCGTAATAAAAAACTTTATTAACACTATAGAAAAATCAAAAAAGAAATATATTTTTTTTGAAGGAGATAATTTTAAAAATAATGAATTCTTACTAGGTATTTATAATGGAAAATTATATTTAGGATTAAATAGTAAAGAAAACATAAACTATTTTGAAAAGACTATGCAAGAAATTATATCAAAAAAATTATTATATAACGTAGATCCTATTTATAAAAGTAGCCGTTTAGAAGTAAATCAAACGCTTAAAATGGATTTAAATATATATTTTAGAGTTTGTGCAAAGATTATCTTTAATTACTTATCATATATAAAAGGTCAAGAATTTGTAATAAGAGATTGCTTTGATCCTTTACGTAACTGGATTGTAAATAGTGGAGAAAATGAATTTGTAAAATTAGTACAAGAAAAAGAAATTTTTAAAATTTTAGATTTTCCAAAAGATTCGCATAAAATAGTGATATTTAAAAAGGGAAATTCTTTAATGGGTTATGTAAGTTTTTATGGAGAAACTTTTCAAAATAAAATTGTTTTATGTGAAAATTTTAATGAATCTTTTGAAATAAAAATGTTTATTTGTGATTGGAAACAACGTAAAGAATTTAGCCTTCCTCAATTTTTAGAGCAAATTAACAAAAAATGAATAGGAAAAATTATATTTTAAAATTAAAATAAAGTACTGATTTTTGTATAATTCAGAGAAGTATTCTTCTCGCTAGTAAGAGAATTCCGAAACGAGGTTTTATTATGTCAGAGTACAGTCAGCAGAAAATACAAAAAATTTATATTAATAATTTAAAAAATTTAAAAG
Source organism: Exiguobacterium artemiae (assembly GCF_033342815.1). Taxonomy (GTDB): domain Bacteria; phylum Bacillota; class Bacilli; order Exiguobacteriales; family Exiguobacteriaceae; genus Exiguobacterium_A; species Exiguobacterium_A artemiae_A. The sequence goes on along the minus strand of NZ_JAWPEN010000004.1, from coordinate 176,926 downwards.
AAGTTGAAATAGACTTTAGAGGATCACCATTGACAGCGTTAATAGGTATAAATGGATCAGGAAAGTCTACAATTTTGCATGCTTTAGCTTGTTGTTATAAACCCGTTGATGATACTAAAACAATAAATTATAAATTCAGTCAATTTTTTACTCCAACGGTTGACTCGCATTGGAAAGGAAGCCAATTAACTTTATATCATGATTATAGAATAGGTGTTGATAAACACGAAGGAGAGTCGACGATTTACTCTAAAAACTTAGATCGGTGGTCACCAAAATATGATAGAAGAATTCCTAGAAATGTTTATTATATTGGAATAGATTCTGCAGTTCCAAAAATAGAACAAGAAAAGAAACAGAGTTTTATTAAATACAGTACAAAACTATTGAGTGATGATATATCTAAAATTATAAAAGAAAAAGCTAGTTTTATTATGAATAGAGATTATAGTTCTTATCATTTACATAGTGCTACAAAAGGAGACTATATAGGTGTCGAATTTAACAAGACTAAGTATTCTTCACTCAGTATGTCTGCAGGAGAACAACGTATATTCACAATCTTATCCGAAGTATTTAATGCTCCAAAATATTCATTAATTCTTATAGATGAAATTGATTTATTATTACATGTTTATGCACTTAAAAGATTAATATCAGTAATTCATACTAGAGCTGAAGAAAAAAATCTTCAGATTATATTCTCAACCCATTCTTTAGACATATTGAATATGAATAAAGAGGTTAACATTAGACATTTATACAATACTCCAGAAAAAACTATGTGCTTAATTGATACTAAACCAGATACCATTTTTAGAATAACAGGGGAAATGGAAAAACCAATACAAATTTTTGTAGAAGATACTCTTGCTGTTGCAATTATCAGTAGTATAACTGAAAAATTAAATTTATCGAGGTATACAGAAATTACAAGGTTTGGTGCTGCAAGGAATAGCTTTACAACAGCAGCAGGTCTCTTATTATCTAATAGGCTTAAGAAAGATTTCTTATTTGTACTTGATGGTGATGAATATAAATCTAAAGAGAGTAAAGTGGAATCTATAAAAAAATCTTTAACAGGGACAACTTCAGAAAATCAAGATATGAGAAATTTACTTTTGGATTGTTTCCTGCAATTTAATTTACCTGAAGATAATCAACCAGAGTTTTTTATTCATAGCTTATTAAAAGAACTTCCAGCATCGAATCAAGTAATTCAAATAGCGCATGATATACATAAAGAAGATAATTCTCACAAATATATTGATGAAATAATAGATAGATTAGGCTATTCCAATAAAGAAGTTGGTCTAACACGAGTTATAGACGCAGTCCAAGCTAATGAGAGATGGGAATTTTATATTTCACCTATAAAACAATGGTTAGTTAATAATGGAGAAAAATATAAAGAAACTTTATAAATAGTTTTAATATATGAAAGGACATAATAAAATAATGATCTAAATGAATCAGAATGAGACAAGCTGACAGGTTTAACGATAGGGTCATTGAATCCGCCAATCGTAGTAGATTCAGATGCCCGTATTAATTCATAAATCATGACGTTGCCTCCTTCTACGTAATGATCATTCTAATTCTACCTTCTTCTTTTTCGTTAACATGGCTACGACTACACCAAAAGTCACTGTAACCAAACCGATAAAACCTTGTGGGATGTGTCCGTACAACAACATGAAAATACCGGCGCTGCTCAGCGCGACGCCTGATCCAATCAACACTTCTCTCACTAAAAAGACTCCTTTCGAAATCAAACTGTATATTTCCTTCACTATAACGAATATTTTTATCAAACAGCAATGAACCGATTTATAAATAAAAGTCATGAAAAATAAAGAATTGAGTCTCAACCTGAGCCGAAATTGTTCATTGTGCTTATTGGAAAAATCAAAAACACATGTCGAACGGACAGCGAGGTCAGTTCCACATATGTTTTTTGTAGGACATTTAAATTTTTTATGTTCTTTCTAACACAGTCGCTAACATCCGGTGCACGACTTCGTGATCGCGGACATCATGCAGCTGATAATCCTTGCCGGGTAATGTGTAAACGTCAGTTGAGCCGACGTAGAAAATGGCGAGTTCGAGTTTGCCGTCTTCCTGGCAGGTCGTCCGTAATTCCAGTTCGCCGCTGATGACGCCGACTTCATTCGTCATCACACCGTGCGTGGCGGTGAAAGTAGAGGTTTTCGTTTCCATCGAATCGACTCCTTCTTAGTATGTACAGGTGTTCAGCATCGTTTGCAGTGCTGTTTTTTCAGAGGATTGGAGACTTAAGCCCCAACGGCTTTTCGTGTTGATCCACATCTTCGAGTAGGCACAGCTTGCGCCGGCGCGAGTTGGTTTCCATGTCGATGGATCCTGGTCACCCTTTGAACGGTTTGAGCTTGCGGAGACAGCAATCAATTGCGGACCGTTGAGGTCGTTTGCGAATGCCTGACGTGTCGTTGTCGTCCAGCTGCTTGCACCTGAACGCCATGCTTCCGCGAGCGGCACGACATGATCGATGTCGAGATCGGACGGGTTCGTGAATGTCAGTCCATCATAATAACTGTACCATGAGCCGGACGTGACCGGACAGTTGCCGACATAAGAATCCGCATCGCGTTTCAAGACGACTTGACGGGTGTCACAGCCGCTTCCTTGGCTGCTCCAATGGGGGAAGAGATCACGGGAGTAACCGGTCATTGTACTTTCGGTTTTGACTGTCAGTGCGTTGAGCTCAGATTGAGCCGTCGCTTTTGACGGGATGCCGGACGGGAGTGCGGAAACGGGTGAGAGGTCGAACTGAAACGCAGTGAGAAACAAAACAAACGATACGGCGAGTAGCTTGATTTTCTGGAACATGAACTGCCTCCTCTTATGTAAGTGTGATGAGAGAATCCTCTCAACTCACTCAGTATGCCATCGAATATTTTGGATAGGGTTAAAATAATGTAAACATTACAAAAGTTGAATACTTTTTACCGGAAAAATTTTTTGGGAATTAAGCCTAAAGTAATGGAGAAAGGAATTATAAAAAAAATTAAAATCAATATCGGATCAAAACGAAGTGAATGATTTAAAATTGCGGGGACTTTTAACGTGAAAAAAGCACCCGCTACTGGGATGCTTTGGTTACAGACTTTTATCGTGCGCTGATCGTTTTTTGAAAAAATGGACGACTAAAAAAACTAGAACAATATTTGATAAAAAACCAAACGAATCAAAGAAAGCATCTAAGAGCGGCATTTTTTTCCAGTGAAATGCGTATAAAAAACAAAACAATCGAGCTTACGAACACTACCAGAAGGATGGTCAGAAGAGAACGATTGGTAAAAATCAAGCCGAGAACCAGGAAGACTGACACGAGACCGATGATTTGAGTCACCATGAGACACCTGCTTTCTTTTACATGATCTGTATGTATGATTTTTTCCTTAGTTGAACTTTTCTTAAACAAATTTCCAACGAATCTGTATCATCCAAGAAGGATAATGGGGAAATCTGGAACTTTACATAAGAAAAAACGTATGAATAAAGGAAGGAGCTGAGGGGATGAAAAAAAGATTACATATGTCCATTAAACCAAGTTTTATTTTAGCAGGACTAATTGTCTTGATGATCATTACACTTGTTTTCGTTCAACGTCATCTCAACTCGATTCAGATTGAATCCATTGTTGAGCAGGCAAATGAACGAGGTTTTGGCTACGAATTGGTGATTCATGAACCAATCACGAACTCCTACAGTTTTAGAGCATTCGAACAGGAGTAACAAGAACCCCATCGAAAGGAGAAGTCCGTTGAAAGCCATCAGTCTATTTCTACTGTTCTACGCCGTCACGGTGATGATCATTTATGTCGTGTCGATTTTTCTGCCGGTCGCACTGAATTTCATCGTCTACTTTTCCATCGCGTTGCTGATTGTTCTGGTCGTTTATCTGATTCGACATTATTTATTCAGTTCACGGGCAAAGAATTGAACTCTGTCAGCGAATCTGATTCAAATCTTGTATAGTAAAGGGGTACCTCTGTTCGATTTGGACAGGAGGCACTCCTTTTTTTAGGAGCCACGAGGAATTCAAACGCCAAGGAGCTGAGACCGTACCATGAACAAACAAGACATCAGTGATATCCGTCGCCATTTTAAGGTCGACTCGGAACTACTTAAAATCAACGAAATTTATAATGTATATATCCGCAAGGAAACGAGTGAAATCTTCTATGAGGAAAGCCGACCGTTCGCCTTTCTTGAACTCGAGCAGCAGGAGTTGTTCCTCGCGAATTTCAAGAAAGTCCTGACCGGGAAACTCGACATCAAATTGTTTGAAGTCAAGTTTCAGCAGCCGGAAGAAGGAGCAACCGGACATACGCAACAGTTGCTGTATGAAGGACTCTACACGGAAGAAACGGAAGACTGGACGGAACAGATGCAACAGATTGCACTGAAGATGGTCCAGGACGTCCAGTACGACAATGATATCGTCGTCACGTTCATCCGCGGACAGTACTACAAGACGACAAAACGGCAGGAGGACGAGACGGAGGTCAATAAAAACGATGAAGTCTATACGACACCGTTTATTCTGAGCAGTCTCAATCAGACGGAACTGCCGAAACAGTCGCTTGTCTTCGACTACGTCGATCTCGAGTTCAAGTCGAACCTGTTGATCAACCCGGTCATCAAACTGGCGTCACCGATCGGCGGCTTTTTATTCCCGTGCTTCACGGACAATGCCGCGGACGTCAACCGTGTCCTCTACACAGCCAGCAAACCGAACAAACCGGACCTGCTGTTCATCGAAAACGTCTTAAACGGCGAACAAATCGTGACAGCGGAAGAAGACAAAGCGGTGTTTGAAGAAATCGTCAAACTCGTCATCGGCGAATCGGTCGACTCGAAAACGCTCGCCGGCGTCTATGAGGAAGTCAATCATCTACTTGTCGCAGAAGACGAAAAAGAGGACGAACCGGAAGACATCCCGATGCTTGACGTCAAAGAAGTCGAACGGGTCTTAAAAGCGAGCGGGATCGAAGACGTCAGTACGGAACAGGTCGAACGGGCCTTCAAGACGGTCATCGATGATACGACATACGAAATGAAGGCAAGTAATATTGTCCCGAACTATGAAGCGAAATCGATTAAAATCAATACAAAAGTCGCGAACATCTCGGTCAGTGCGCAAGACTTGAAGTACATCAAGCAGGTCAATTACAACGGCAAACAATGTCTGTTGATTGAAGTCGAGGAAGACACCGTCATCGACGGATTCACGCTCGTTTCGGAAGAAAATATTTTAAGTTAACTCAAAAGGCACCCGTTTCGCGTCATTCCGACAGGGAAAGTACACGAAAGACGGGTGCCATTTTTTGAATCATCCAGAATGATTGATTAATCGGATAAAGATGCGTATGATTGGTTTTGTAAGCGGTATCTTTTAACGAAAAGAGATATCCGATATTTTTTTAATTATTTACGAAAGCGGTTTCGATACTTATTTTTACAAATGAATGATCTCTTATAAGCACGTCAGGAATTCGATAAAAGGAGGAAGAAACATGGGACATAAGTATCAGCAATTGGTCGACCGGTTAGCGCAAAAAAAGACCGGCGAACGGCAGGATGGTGTCGAAGTCGTCATCAAACCGGTGCCGGACCGTCCGGAAAGCGGCGTACTTGATTCGCGCGTTTTAGAAGTCATGATGCAGCAACAGCAGGACAGTTCACCGGCCGGTCCTTTTTCACTCGAAGCAGCGCGGGCCGGGATGGGGTGGGTCAACACCGACCTGACAACGACAGACATCACGACGGAAGACATCATAATTCCAAGTGCGGAACAACCGATTCCGGCACGAATCTATCGTCCCCGGTCGACGGAACCATTACCGGTGGTTGTCTATTTCCACGGCGGCGGCTTTTTCGGCGGAACGCTTGAACCGGTTGAACATCCTTGCCGGTTGTTGGCGGAACAAGCGAATGTCGTCGTGATTTCGATCGATTACCGACTCGCACCGGAACATCCATTTCCAGCCGGTCTGAACGACTGTTTTACGGCCGTCAAATGGGTTTATGAACAGGCGGAAGAGCTCGGAATCAGCCGTACACAACTGGCTGTAGCCGGCGACAGTGCCGGCGGGAACTTAGCGACGGTCTGTGCCCTGCTTGACCGCGAACAACAGACTGAGATGATCCAGTACCAAATCCTGCTCTATCCGGTCGTCAATCTCGCGGCTCTGCCGACGGATGATTTCAACTGGCGTCTTGACGCATACGAGATGAATGAAAACCGGAAACTCCTTGAAGGAATCGTCACAGCCCTTGAAGACACGGATGGACTGTTGAACCGGTTGTACCTGCAAGGGACGACGGACGTCCAGGATCCACATGTCTCTCCGCTCTTCAGCGACAAGTTGGCAGGACTGCCGGAAGCATTGATCATCACGGCGGAATACGATTACCTCCGTCTCGAAGGCGAAGCGTACGGACGAAAACTCGCGCGGTCAGGCGTCAAAACAAAACGGATTCAATACAACGGCATGGATCATGCCTTTATCGAAAAGCTCGGGCAGTATCCGCAAGCGGAAGACTGCATCACGGAAATTGCAAACGGTCTGAAGAAACGGTTTGCGACTACACAACCAACAGGAGGATAAATCGATGACGACATATACATTAGATTGGAACGCCTATACGGCACTGGCAAGGCAGACGGTCGCAGAAGGAGCGGTCCTGCTGAAAAATGACAAACAGACGTTGCCGCTGCCTGCGGGAACAACAGTCTCGGTGTTCGGACGCAATCAGTTCAACTATTACAAAAGCGGAACGGGGTCCGGCGGAATGGTCAACGTCACGCACGTGACAAGTCCGCTCGAAGCGTTGCAACAACATCCGGATGTGACGGTAAACCAGTCGTTGCTCGACGTCTATGAAGTCTGGCTGAAAGATCATCCGTTTGATAAAGGCGAAGGCTGGGCGGCGGAACCATGGTCACAGGAAGAAATGCCGGTTACGGATGAAGTCGTCGCAGACGCAGCGTCGCAATCGGACGTTGCCATCATCATGATTGGCCGGACGGCCGGTGAAGACCGCGATAATACAGCGGATCCCGGCAGTTACCTGCTGACGGACGTCGAATTGACATTGATCGAAAAAGTCTCGGGAGCGTTCCCGAAGACCGTCGTCTTATTAAACGTCGGAAATGTCATCGACATGCAGTGGGCGCTTGATTTCAGTCCGAGTGCGATCCTGTACGGATGGCAAGGCGGAATGGAAGGCGGCAACGCGTTGGTCGATCTCTTGACGGGAGCAGTCACACCATCCGGAAAACTGCCGGATACGATTGTCCGTTCCCTCGATGCATACCCGTCAACACCGTACTTCGGCCATGAGGACCGGGCGATTTACAAAGAAGACATCTATGTCGGATACCGTTATTTCGAGACGTTTGCGAAAGACGATGTTCTTTATCCGTTCGGATTCGGCTTATCGTATACGACGTTTGATGTCGTAACTGACAAGGTCGACATGACGGAGCAACAGGTCACGTTAACCGTCACCGTCACGAATACAGGAGCGCACAGCGGGAAAGAAGTCGTCCAGGTATATCTTGAAAAACCGCAGGGACAACTCGGCAATCCGGCACGCGGACTTGTGACGTTTGCGAAAACGCAACAGCTTGAACCGGGCCAACAGGAAACGTTGACGCTGACCGTTCCGCTGACGGAATATGCGAGTTACGATGACGCCGGTGCGACGGGGCATAAATCGTCTTACGTCATCGAAGCAGGGGCCTATCATCTGTACGCCGGAACGGACGTCCGGACATCGGTGCATGTAGCGACACAAACGATTGAGACGTTACGTGTCATGGAGACATTAAGTGAAAACATGGCACCGGTCACGGCATTCGACCGGCTGAAGCCGCAACAGACAGAGACCGGATATGACGTGTCGTATGAAGCGACACCACTTCGGACGATTGATCCGGAAGCCCGCCGTTTAGCCGAACGACCGGCAGCACGCACGTATTCGGACAACCAGGGACTGACGCTGAAGGACGTCTACGAAGAGAAGACGTCACTCGATGTGTTCCTTGATCAGTTGTCGGATGAGGATTTGGCAGCAATCGTCCGCGGCGAAGGGATGAATTCCCCGCGCGTCACGCCGGGTACGGCGGCAGCATTCGGCGGTGTCACCGACCGGTTGACAGCGTTCGGGATTCCGGCGGCCTGCTGTGCCGATGGTCCGTCCGGCATCCGGATGGATATCGGAACCAAAGCCTTCTCACTGCCGAACGGAACGCTCGTCGCGTCAACGTTCAACGTCGATCTGGTGGCCGACTTATTTGAAATGACAGGGCTTGAACTCCGGAAAAACGGCATCGACACGTTGCTTGGACCGGGGATGAACATCCATCGTCATCCGCTCAACGGCCGGAACTTCGAATACTTCTCGGAAGATCCGCATTTAACGGGGATGATGGCCGTCGCCCAGCTCGACGGGATGCACCGGGTCGGCGTGACCGGAACACTCAAACACTTAAGTGCCAACAATCAGGAATTCCATCGTCACGATCTCGATTCGATCGTCTCGGAGCGGGCGTTACGGGAAATTTATCTAAAAGGATTTGAGCACGCCGTCAAACGGGGACAAGCGTATGCGATCATGACGACATACGGTGCTGTCAATGGTCTGTGGACGGCTGGATTGTACGATCAGAATACACGGATTCTCCGTGACGAGTGGGGCTTTGACGGTGTCGTCATGACCGACTGGTGGGCGAAGATCAATACCGAAGAAACGGAAGCCAACCGGCAACAGACAGCGACGATGGTCCGTTCTCAAAATGACCTTTACATGGTCGTTGGAGAACCGGGGGCGAATCCGTTTGAGGATGATACACTGTCATCGCTTGCGGACGGGACGTTGACACGGGCAGAATTGTTGCGGAGTGCGGCGAACATCTGTCAGTTCATCCTGCGGTCACCGGTCATGGAGCGCACACTTGGTCAGGAAGCGACAGTCGACGTCACCGGATTACCGGAAGAGGCAGATGATTTGAACGAACAGGCCGTGACGCATCAGCAACTTCAAAGCGGTGTCCCGATCGTGTTTGATGAACTCGACACGTCGACTGGAAGCAGCCATGTCTTCGCCGTGACGGCGGAAGAAACCGGCATGTACCACGTCACGTTTGAAGCCCGGTCCTATGCCGGGGAACTGGCACAGATGCCGGTGACGTTGTTTGCGAACAACATGCCGGTCGCGACGTTTACGTTTAACGGGACAAACGGCGAATGGGTGACGCAGACGAAAGACGTCTTCGTCTTTAATCCGCACAACTACTTCAAGCTGTACTTTGCACTTGGCGGGCTTGAGCTCAAAAACATCACCTTTACGTTAACGGAATCGTTCCATATGAAAAACGGGTAAACTTAAACACCAGGCAGTCAGTTGCTGCCTGGTGTTTAACGCGTTTTAAAGGAGGACCCGATGCAATTCTCAAAAATGAAAAAGCAGATGCTATCATTCGTCGCGCCGTCACTTCGACCACGTCTCGATCTTTATGCGACAGTCGACCGGCATTTTCATGACGGTGAAGCCCGAATCTGGATGACGCTGGATGGGGAAGAAATTTTTCGGGCGGAGGATTTACGTTTTACGCACGAAGTAGACCGTCGCTATGCGTTGGCGAAGGCTCGATTGCCCCAAAAGCCGGAGCGAATCACGGTGGAGATTTTTCAATCGGACTGGTATAAAACATCTCGTGAATTATATGAGCAGATTGAACATGAGTTGGAGCAAGAAGGATGGCATGCCAATTACAACGTACAACAGGATTTGCTGCTGTACCCGACGCTCTCGATTGACGAAGCGTTGAGCCATCCCCATGCCTTCATCCGCGGTTTTGCGTTGCTCGATCGGCGGGTCGGGAAACGGAGGCTGGAACGGATAAACGGTGACACACCGTTTGAATTCACCTGTTTAAAGATTCGATTGGAAGCGGAAGTGAACTAACGCCAAAAAAAGAGCAAGGCGCGATGCCTTGCTCTTTTACATGTTCAATTCAAATCCTTAAATCGAAAACGAATTAACAGCGTGAATGCCTTCTTGTTCGACGAATTCGTCAAGCAATGCCCGGACGTCATCCGTTGAGTTCGTGTCCATCAAACGGGCGCGCAGTTCGCTCGCCCCGCGGAAACCGCGGACATAAATCTTGAAGAACCGGCGGAGCGGTTTGAAGAGACGCGGCTCGAATTCAGCTGAATACTGATCATGTAGGTCGAGTTGCAGACGTAACAGACCCAACAATTCTTCGCTCGAATGGTCTTTCTTTTCGACTTCGAACGCAAACGGGTTATGGAAAATCCCGCGTCCGATCATGACGCCGTCGACACCGTACTGTTCGACGAGTTCAAGACCATGTTGACGGTCGTTGATGTCTCCGTTGATCGTCAAGAGCGTTTGCGGTGCTACTTCATCGCGGAGTTTCTTGATTTCCGGAATCAGTTCGAAGTGGGCCGGGACTGCACTCATTTCTTTACGCGTCCGCAGGTGAATCGACAGGTTGGCGATGTCCTGCTCAAGGATATGACGTAACCAGTCGTGCCACTCCTCGACTTTCGAATAGCCGAGTCGTGTCTTGACGCTGACCGGCAGACCGCCGGCTTTTGCTGCTTGAATCAGTTCAGCGGCGACATCGGGACGGTTGATCAGTCCTGATCCCTTTCCGTTGACGGCGACGTTCTGGACCGGACAACCCATGTTGATATCGATTCCTTTAAAGCCCATTTCCGCCATTCCGATACTCATCTCACGGAAATATTCCGGCTTGTCGCCCCAGATGTGGGCGACCATCGGCTGCTCATCTTCCGTGAACTCAAGGCGTCCGCGGACACTCTGTTTCCCTTTTGGGTGACAGTAACTTTCTGTATTCGTAAATTCAGTGAAGAAGACATCCGGTCGCGCTGCTTTCGCGACGACGTGACGGAAAACGACGTCCGTGACATCTTCCATTGGGGCAAGTACAAAAAATGGTCGTGGCAGGTCCTGCCAAAAGTTGTTTTTCATCGTATATAAAACCCTTTCCTTAAGGTAATTCGTTTTGCTCAATTAAAATTTCATCAACTATACACTTTAAGCGTAATAAGGAAAAAGTGCAAGCGGATGGTTCAGGAAAGAGGCTGTTGCGGATAATGAATCAACGAGGTGGCGGGTATGACCTGGCCGTTTTGTTGTTTGTAGATGATGTGGTCTGCCGACAGCTCGGTCGGCGACTTCAGACCGGCAGCGGCAGTCAGATTATATAACCCTTCCCGGAGCGAGATGATGTAGTTCGTCACGCGGAAACTTTTTTCATCGACGATCAACGCTTGCTGGAGTTTCGGATCGGTCGTCGCGACTCCGACCGGACAGTGGTTTGTATGGCAGACTTGCGCCTGGATACAACCGACGTTAAACATCAAGCCGCGGGCGATGTTGACGAAATCGGCGCCGAGCCCTAAGGCGACGGCAATCTTATCGGCACTGATCAGTTTTCCGGAAGCAAACAGTTTGATCTGGTCGCGTATGCCATGCGCGACCAGCAACTGATGCAGATACGGCAAGGCGGATTTGAGCGGTAAGCCGGCTGCATCCGCGAGTTCCTGGAACGACGCACCGGTTCCGCCTTCTCCGCCATCAATCGTGATGAAATCCGGATGTTTACCGGACGTTGCCATATAAGAGACGAGGTCGTGCAGATCGTTTAGATTGCCGACGACGAGTTTGATGCCGACCGGCTTTCCACCGGTTTCCCGCAACAGCTCGACAAACGTCAGCATCTCTTCCGGTGTCTGGAATTCGTTGAACCGGTTGGGACTGTCGATGCTGACGCCGGCTTTGACGTTCCGGACGGCTGCGATTTCGGCCGTGACCTTTTCGCCTTCGAGGTGGCCGCCCCGTGTTTTTGCACCTTGCGCCAGTTTCAGCTCAAAGGCTTTGATTTGCGTCAGCTCACTTTTCTTTTTGAATTCCTCCAGTGAAAAAGCACCGTCTTCCGTCCGGACACCAAACAGTCCCGGTCCAATCTGAAAAATGATGTCGACGTCACCTTTTAAATGATAATCGGACAGTCCGCCTTCGCCGGTGTTCATCCAGGTTCCTTCCGCCCGACCGAGACCGATCGACAGTGCCGTAATCGCCCGGTCACCGAGCGCACCAAAACTCATCGCCGATTGACCGATCAGTCCGAAGACTTGAAACGGCTGACGGCAGGTATGCTCCCCAATGATCGGAGCGTCAGCGGCGGGAAGTAAAAACGGCGCAATCTGCTTTTCGACTAAGTGTTCTTTACGGGTCAGGAGATTATCTTGATCGAGCTGATAGAGGTGAGTCGTGATTTTATGTTGATTATCGATCCTCAGTTCCTGACGGTTCGTCGGAAAAAGGGCATTTTGCAGATAAAAGCCGGCTGCTTCAAAATCACGTTCGGAACCAAATCCCATCGTCCGCGTATTATATTTACCGGATAAAACTGCTGTTTTGTAATCGTTCCGGGAAAATGGTTTGTCTTCATTGTTGTTTAAGAATAAGTACTGCCGAAGTTCAGGACCGATTTTTTCAAGGATGTAACGGATTTTTCCGAGCACGGGAAAGTTTCGTAAGATGGAATGTTCCTGTTGTCTGTGATCGATGTTCCACAGGTAGAGTCCAAGCGCCAACGGAACGAAGATGATGAGTGAAATCAATGTCAGGATGATCGTTAAAATAATGGTATCAGTCGACATGGGAGTGCCTCCTTCAGGAGTGGGAGCAGCGGGACGATGAAGAGGGAAAAATAAATACGTTAGTCGAATAAGGTAAAACAAGACTGTTCTATCCCGATACCACTTGCCAAAAGAATACAAACCTAACGGATCAGATGAATGAAAGGATGATTTCTTATGCATACACTGTACATGAAACAGAAAGTATTCAGTTTACGGGGACGATTTTCGATTCAAGATCAGCAGGAACAAGACGTCTATCTTGTCGAAGGCAGCTTTATGAAACTGCCGAAGACTTTTTCCATCTCGACGGTTGAGGGAGAGGAAGTCGCTGTCATCACGAAAAAAATGCTCAGCCTGTTACCGAAGTTTTTTATCGAAGTTGACGGTGAGACACTGACGATCGAAAAATCATTTACGTTCTTTAAGGACCGCTACACGATTGATGCGGCGGATCTTGAAATTGACGGAGACTGGTGGGATATGGATTTTGAAATCAAGCGTCACGGCGAAGTCGTCGGAAGCGTCGAGAAAAAATGGTTCACATTTGGTGACAGTTATGAAATTCAAGTCTTTGATCCGGACATCGAGAAGATTTTGATTGCGCTTGTCGTCGCCATTGACTGTGTCAAAGAAGATGAAGAATCCAGTTCGTGATAAGAAAGCACTCGGGAGAGGAAACGGATATGAAACAGCTTTTGATGAAACAGTCGTTTGAATGGAACCGCCGATTTACAGTTGCGGATGAAACCGGACAAATCGTGTATGAAGTAAGAGGACAATTGTTCCAGATGCAGAAAAATTGGCAACTCGTGCACGAAGGGTCCGAAGTCGGCCGGGTGACGAAACAGACGTTCAGTATGTTACCCCACGTCCTGATTGAACTGGACGGGCGCGTCGTTGCGACGATTCAAAAAACCGGATTTGTGATGTTTTCGAATTACTGGATCGACAGCCGGGAGTTGCACGTCGACATCAACTGGGCGACGATGACATTCAGCGTCATGTATCAGGGGAATAAAATCGGGCAAGGCAAAAGACGCTGGGTCCGTTTCGGTAAACAATACGAATTGACACTGCTTGACGAGACGGCAGAACAACTGTTTTTGAGTGTCGTCCTAGGTCTTGACCGGGCGAAAGCCGATAAGACGGTTTCGACGCTGTTTTCAGATGACTGGACAAGGGGGAAGAAATAAATGGAACGATGGGATATTTATACGGCAGACCGCGTAAAAACAGGCCGGACCTGGCCGCGGGGGACAGAATTAAAAGACGGCGATTACCATCTCACTGTACATGTCTGCCTGTTTAATAAGCAGGGACAGATGTTGATTCAGCAACGTCAGCCGTTCAAAGAGGGCTGGCCGAACATGTGGGACCTCAGTGTCGGGGGAAGCGCGACGGCGGGTGACACGAGTCAAACGGCAGCTGAGCGTGAATTGTTCGAGGAACTCGGACTATCGCTGTCATTCGAAGGACGGCGGCCACAGTTGATGGTGCCATTTGAAGTCGGATTTGACGACTATTACTTAATTGAAACGGAAGTCGATTTGACGACCTTGACGTTACAGGAAGAAGAAGTCCAAACCGTTAAATGGGCGACGGAAGACGAAATCATTACCGGGATCCGGGAAGGCGTCTTCATCTCCTATCATGAACCGTTGATCCGGTTGCTGTTCATCCTGCGGCATCAATACGGTGCGCATCAAAAATAAACAATCCCCAGGTCGCCGGCGACACTGGGGATTGTTTGCAATCAGGCTGTTTTTTTCGAAGCCGGAACCGATTGTTTCGGTTTGGTTTCCGGTAAAAAGAGACTAAAGATGAGGTACGTCGAACAGCTGAGGAAAAAGACGACCATCGAAGCCGTATAACCCATCTGACCAAGCGTGTAACTCCAAATAATCGTAAAGATGGTTTGGGTCGCATACGCAATCGCCCAGAACAGGCCAAACAAGACGGTAATCTTTTGTGGTGTCATGCCTTTCATCTCGTGGGCCAGGTTCATGAAAATTGGATACTGAATGTACATCGCAAACCCGGAGACGAAAGCAAAGAGATACGAGACGAGCGGTGAGATATTGCCAAATGCAACCGTGACGATGAAGCTGCCAATCATCACGAAGCCGCTGATCAGAAGAATCGGTTTTCGTGGTGTCCCGCGGCTGCCGATTTTCAGACCGACCAAGGTCCCGATAATGCCGGCGCCGGAGACCAGCAGATTGACGAGCGATCCGTTTAACTCGGTATACGTGTCAAACACCGGTTTGAGTCCGACGAGCGACAGAATATACAGTGTCAGGAAGCCGCCGAACGCGATCGCATACTTCCATAAGAAGCTGTCTTTGATCGCATCCCGGTAGCCGTAAGCCGTGACGACTTCATTTTGGTCGCTTGCCGTGTTCAAATCGAATTCTTCACTGAAGATCAACCAGGCGAGGAACAGGACGGCTGTTAAAGCAGCAAAAATCGTTAACGTCAGTTGCCAGTTGTTCGTAAATTGGGTCGCAAAAAACGTAAACAGTAACGAGACGACAAACGCACCGACATTATACGAGACGGTATTGAGCGCATTGATCCGGAGTTTTTCCGTCGGATTACTGATGTAACGGGTGACGACCGGATTCATGTAGACGATGACCATCGAGCCGCCGAGCCCCATGACCATCCGGGCTGCCGTGTATGCCCAGTAGTTCGGCAGATAAATGGCGACGATCGACATCATCAGGAAGAACAGTGCCAGCATCGGTGCTTTTTTAGGTCCCAGTTTCATCAGAATCAGTGCCGCCAAGATGTTCGCGAAAACACGGGCGGTCGTGATCGAGTAGTTGACGAGTTGTGAAATCAACGGGTCAACGGTCCGGTCTCCGAAAAAATGAGCCGTGATTTGCGGGGTTAATGAGGAACCGGCGACCCAGTTCATGGCGAACGTCGCATAGGCGAACCAGAGAACAGCCATCATCAAATACCCTTTTCGTGCATGACTTGCTTGTGTAGACATAATGTACCCCTTCTTTTCTTAAGCCGAATCGCTGTAAGACAGGAATTCGAACTACTTCACTTTGTTATCAATTCGTTAAATGTAGTCGAGTTCGAAGGGGAAGTAAAATAGATAATTCTTATGTTTTCCATAAGTTAAAAGAATAGATAAAAAGTTATCATATGCATTTGGTGAATACTTGAAAAAATGACGTTTTTTCTTCAGTCTGTTTACGCATTGAAAGGCAAGCGTTCGTAAGTCAGACCCTCAGAATTTTTGACGAGACGATAGATATCCGGGTTACGCAACTGTTCCCAGTCCGGATAGCCGAAATTTGAATCGATGGATTTTAACAATAGAGCCATCGCGTTTCCGTGCGTCACCAATACGGTATGACGGGCAGGATGAAGAAATGCCTCATGGAGGACGGATGAGGTCCGTTCCATTGCTTCACGACTGGATTCACCACCGGGAAATCGGAGATTGAGATCGGAAAATGTCGCTTTTAAGTCAGCCCGCCAGTCATTTAACGAAGAAGTACTGAGTATACGTTCCTGCAACCGATTCTCCAATTCGATTGGACAATCATACATAGTGGAAAGCGGAAAAACAGTGTCGCATGCGCGTTGAAATGGACTCGATAAAATCCGGTCAACCGGAATGGATTTGAAAAAGTCAGCGAGTAATAGCGCTTGTTTTTGACCTTGAGCCGTCAACGGAGCATCGGCTGCTTGTCCGGTCGCTTCACAATGACGGATAAGATAATAGGTCTGCAATGTAAGTACCTCCTCTGGATGTAACCATATAAAAGAGTTCTGGTAATAGAATGGAAAATCCTCTTTCAAGTTATGAAAGAAGAAATGAAAGAATTCGATAAAACGGTTGACAAACGATCTTAAGATTACTAGTATTAGAAACAATTCAGGTGATTATGTCACCTCAGCAACCGAATAAAAAGAGAAAGCTATGATTGTCATGGGTCACACTATGGCAGGAGCAGCTTCTGGAGAGACCGTGTAAACGGCGCCGAAGGGTTCACAATCTCAGGCAAAAGGACAGAAGAGTACTAAATCTTTATTTTTTGTGTGGGCTTTGCCGACCGGAAAATGATTATTTGCTATTCTGATGATTTTTTTGAGATTGGACACCCGTCCAGTCTCTTTTTTTGTTGGACTGACAGAACAGTCTGACCGGGGGAAACAGAGAGATCATCAAAGGAGGAGTTCAGGTTTGGAACAGCAAGGATTAAAGCGGGATTTATCGAATCGTCATGTCCAATTGATTGCGATTGGTGGAACGATTGGAACGGGGTTGTTTTTAGGATCGGGGAAAGCGATTCAGCTGGCCGGTCCATCGATCGTATTTGCTTATCTGCTTGTCGGGATTGCGATTTTCTTCGTCATGCGGGCACTCGGAGAGTTACTGTTGTCAAAAGCCGGTTATCAGTCACTGACGGATATCGCGGAAGATTATCTCGGACCGCGCGCCGCGTTCGTAACCGGCTGGACGTATTGGTTCTGCTGGATCATGACGGCGATGGCCGACGTGATTGCCGTCGGTGTTTACGTTAAATACTGGTTTGATATCCCGCAATGGATTCCGGCCGTTATCGCTCTGTTGATTCTGCTCGGCTTTAACCTTCTGACGGTCAAACTGTTCGGGGAACTCGAGTTTTGGTTCGCCTTGATCAAAGTCGTCACGATTTTGGCCTTGATCGGCGTCGGAATCGTCCTGCTCGTCATCGGCTTTAATACAGATGCGGGACCTGTCACGGTCAAGAACTTGTGGCAGCATGGCGGGATGTTCCCGAACGGTGTCACCGGATTCCTGTTGTCGTTCCAAATGGTCGTCTTCGCCTATGTCGGTGTTGAACTGGTCGGTGTCTCGGCCGCTGAAACGGCTGATCCGAAAAAGAACATTCCGTCTGCCATCAATAAGATTCCGTTACGGATTCTCTTCTTCTACGTCGGTGCCTTATTGGTCCTTCTAATGATTAATCCATGGACCGGACTGAACGCAACGGAAAGTCCGTTCGTCAAAACGTTTAGTCTGATCGGGATTCCGGTCGCGGCCGGAATCATCAACTTCGTCGTCCTGACATCCGCCGCATCCGCTTGTAACAGCGGGATGTTCTCGACGAGCCGGATTCTTTATAATCTCGGGAATCAAAAACAGGCACCTAAATCTTTTTCGAAGTTGAATAAGAATCACGTGCCGGCGAATGCGTTGTTCGTTTCGACATTGGTTGTCTCGGGTGGAGCCTTGCTGAGTAAATTACTTCCGGGACAAGCGTTCAGCATCGTGACGACGATCAGTGCGATCTGTTTCATCTGGGTTTGGGGCGTTATTCTCGTCTGTCACTTGAAATACAAGAAGACACAACCGGAATTACATGCTGCATCGACGTTCAAAGCGCCGTGGACACCATTCGTTAACTATCTTGTACTCGGTCTGTTCACACTGATTTTAATCGTTATGCTGGTTGCGGATGAAACACGTCCTGCGCTTCTGCTGACACCGGTCTGGTTCATCGGATTGTTTGTCCTGTATCAGCTGCGGACGAAAAAACATCAAAAAGCAGAACGTCACAGTGCGTAATGCATCAAAGAAATAAACCAAGACCCGATTTCCTGCCAAGTAAGGCAGGGAGCCGGGTCTTTCTTGATGTTGATGAAAAGCTCAGCGATGGAACTGTCCGTCCGCCAATTGCTTTTTCAAGGCTGTTGCCTTTTTACGAATCGCCTGCTGATCGCTTTTATCCCGTTTTGCCCACTGCCGGTACATCATCGACATCCGTTGGTTACCGGCGAACCGTTCCTCGTGCCGGGCGATGAAGTCCCAGTATAAGGCGTTGAAGGGACAGGCATTGTCGCCAAGCGCATCCTTTTGATTAAAGGGACAGTTCCCGCAGTAATCGCTCATCTTATGGATATAGTTCGCGGAGGCAATATACGGTTTCGTCGACAGGAGACCACCGTCGGCATGCAAGGCCATCCCGAGCACATTCGGCAGGACGACCCAATCATAGGCATCGATATACATTTCGTTGAACCAGTCTGCTGTCTGTTGCGGGGAAATCTCAAACAGATTAGCAAAGTTCCCGAGCACCATCAGCCGCTGGATGTGATGATTGTGCGCCGTTTCGATGACAGGTCGCAGCGACTCCGCGACACACGTCATCTTTGTTTCGCCATCCCAAAAGAAGTCCGGCAAGTCACGGTTGTGTTTGAGGACATTGACCTGTTCGTACCCCGGCATTTCACTTAAATAAACCGCCCGCATGTATTCGCGCCACCCGAGAATCTGCCGGATGAATCCTTCAACAGCGTTGAGCGGTGCGTCCTGCTCTTCCAGTGCGGCCGCTGCCGCTTTAATGACTTCGTCCGGTGACAGTAAGCCGATGTTGATCGACGAGGAGAGCAGGGAGTGCGATAACGTATCTTCTCCCGTCAGCATCGCATCCTGATAGGTCCCGAACGTCTCAAGCCGTTCGTCGATGAACCGGGCGAGTGCGCGCTGGGCTTCTGCTCGGGTGACCGGCCAGTGGAACGTCTCAAGCTGACCCGGATGGTCGGTAAACGACGTGTCGATCTTTTTCATGACGTCACGTGTAATCTGGTCCGGACGGAACCGGATCGGTGCGTTAAAATCGATGCCGTCCTTTGCCGGTTTCCGGTTATCCGCATCAAACGACCACTTTCCGCCGACCGGCTTATTCCCGTTCATCAACAAATTGCGTTCTTTGCGAAGCTGCCTGTAAAAGCGGTCCATCTTCCATGGTTTGTCCCCAAGCAGTGCGATGGCTTCGTTCTGCGTCAATAAAAAGAGCGGAACATCCGAACAGACATCGACGGTGATGGATTTCGGGAGAGCGTCCTGAAATTTTTTCATGACACGGCGCATCGGTTCGTCTGTAATGGCTGTGTAGATGAGGTGTGTCGGTTTGTACTGCTTTTGGTGTTGCTTCCACGCTTCATCAAACGAATCGGCTTCCCGGTAATCGACCGTGAATCCTTTGTCCCGGAGTTCGTCTGCGAAATGACGCATCGCTGAAAAAATCAGCACCAGTTTTTGTTTATGATATGCCTTCCAGGTTGAGCGGGATGTCGCTTCCACCATCAGGATGATATCTTCTTCTGGGTCGGCTTCTGTTAGAAGCGGTAAGCTTTGACTGAGTTGATTACCGAAAATCCAGCGTGTCGCCATAAATGGTTCCCCCCTTTTTCCTCTATAAGAGTATATAGCCGCTTTTTCTGAAAGTATGTCTCAGGATGTGCATGATCGCTGCAAGGGAAGTGTATTTATTTTTAGCTGGAGGCACCGGATATTTTAATTTATGAACGACCTGTGATAGGGTTATACTGGAAAGGTAAGTTGTCGTCATACGAGCGCTTTCAACTGGTATGACAGGTCCATAATATCAAACGGGGATAGGAAGGATATCATGAGCAGTATGCCTAAACAAACAGATGTTATTTTAATTGGTGCCGGAGTCATGAGCGCAACGTTAGGGGTCTTATTAAAAGAGCTTGCGCCGGACATGAAGATTAAAGTATTCGAGAAGTTAGCGAGTGCTGGGGAAGAAAGTTCAAATGAATGGAACAACGCGGGGACAGGTCACGCAGCACTTTGCGAACTGAACTATACGACGGAAAATGCCGACGGAACGATCGACATCAGCAAGGCTGTCAAAGTCAACGAACAGTTCCAACTGTCGCGCCAATTCTGGTCGCACCTCGTCAAAGAACAAGTTTTGCCGAATCCGAAAGAATTCATCATGCCGATTCCACATATGAGTATGGTCGAAGGAGCGGAAAACGTCACATTCCTGAAAAAACGATTGGAAGCGCTCTCAGCTAATCCGTTGTTTAAAGGAATGGAATTTTCGGAAGATCCGGAACAACTGAAACAATGGATTCCATTAATCATGGAAGGCCGGACATCACCGGAGCCGATCGCAGCAACTAAAATCGATTCGGGAACGGACGTCAATTTCGGTGCGTTGACACGGATTTTGTTTGATCACTTAAAACAACTCGATGTCGAGATCAATTATGGTCATGGTGTCGAAGACTTGAAACGGGTCGACGGCGGTTGGGAAGTCAAAGTCAAAAACGAACGCGACAACCGGATTGAACACCATACAGCGAAGTTCGTCTTTATCGGCGGCGGCGGAGGAAGCTTGCCGTTACTTCAAAAAACAGGGATTCCGGAGTCGAAACAGATTGGCGGATTCCCGGTTAGCGGCTTGTTCCTCGTCTGTAAAAATCCGGAAATCGCCGAGCGTCATCATGCGAAAGTCTACGGGAAAGCGAAAGTCGGCGCACCACCGATGTCTGTCCCGCACTTGGATACACGTTACATCGACGGTCAAAAATCACTCTTATTCGGACCGTTCGCCGGCTTCTCGCCGAAGTTCCTCAAGACAGGATCAAATCTTGATTTGATCACATCGGTCAAACCAAATAACGTCTTGACGATGCTTGCGGCTGGCGCAAAAGAGATGGGATTGACGAAGTATTTGATCGAACAGGTCTTACTGTCGACGGAGCAACGGATGAACGAACTGCGTGAGTTCATTCCGAACGCGAAGACGGAAGACTGGGATGTCGTCGTTGCCGGTCAACGGGTTCAGGTCATCAAAGATACACCACAAGGCAAGGGGACACTTCAGTTCGGAACGGAAGTCGTCAGTGCGGCAGACGGTTCGGTTGCAGCGTTGCTCGGCGCATCACCAGGCGCTTCAACAGCCGTACCGGTCATGCTGGAAGTGCTGGCCAAGTGTTTCCCGGATCAACTGCCTGGTTGGGAAGCAAAAATCAAAGAAATGATTCCGTCGTACGGCACGTCACTCGTCGCGAATCCGGAACTCTTTGATCAAATCCACGCCGAAACAACAAAAACACTTGAATTAACGGAAGCACAACCGATTCGTTAAACACATTATAGGAAGCATAAAAAAGCCCCGTTCTCTTGAAGAGAGCGGGGTTGTTTGTGTGAAATTAGCCACGTTGACGGAAGAAACGTGTTTTCTTTAGGGCAATCCCGACTGGAATCGCAACAAGAATTCCGACGACGTTTTGGATGAGGTTACCTGGAATTGAACCAACTGGAGCTGTCCAACTACTGAAAGCAATTCCTTCATGGACAAAGTACACAGCGAGCATTACAGGAACCGATAAAATCATCCCGAGTAGATTAAATTTGACGTTGTTTCCGTTTCGTCCGCCCGACCATGCGATCCAACCGACGATTAAACCTTGAAGACCGCGTGCGACAAATGTTCCAGGGAACCAAATCATGAAGCCAGTCAGGATATCGTAGAGTCCCATTCCGACTGCGCCAGCAATCATTGCTGTCCGGGGTCCGAAGAGAATCGCAATCAGGAATAACATTGCTGTTCCGAGATGGACAAATCCACCGTTTGGAGCAATCGGTAACTGGATTTTCACGAGCAGAGTTGTGATCAAAACAAGTGCAATCGACATTGCAGTGATGACGAGTTGCCGGGTACGAGTGCTTGAATACGGTGCTGCTTTTTGCATGTGTCAGACCTTCTTTATGATAGATTTTGAATACTCTCAATCTATCAGATTACTGGACTAGCTAAAAGTATCAATTTCGAACAATTTATAGGGGTCAGTTTACGGGTTGACTTCTAATCATGAAATAGGAACATCTAAAAGATGATTTTCCGTGACTTCTACGGGGAAAAGCGCGTTTGCGCGCTGTCAGAGGCAGGCGAGACCCGGCTTTAAAACCTGTGGTCGCAAAAGCCGCGGCTTGCGCCTCGCCCGAGAAAAGCACGGGAAAAATTCTCTTTTGTTCGTAGCGATTCTGTTCATACTAGATTTTACAATCAAAAAACGCCTTGCCGAAGCAAGACGTTTCCATCATCAGTTACGAATCATATAATCGAAGGCACCGAGTGCTGCTGTCGCCCCTGATCCCATCGAGATGATGATCTGTTTGTAAGCACTATCCGTACAGTCACCGGCTGCAAAGACACCCGGGATGTTCGTTGCGCCATGACGATCGACAAGGATTTCACCGAACTTGTTGCGTTCGATTGTTTCGCCGAGCCAGTCTGTGTTTGGCACAAGACCGATCTGGACGAAAACACCTTCGAGCTCGACATGGTGCTCAGCACCTGTTTCGCGTTCGACATACGTGATGCCGTTCACTTTATCCGTACCCGTGATTTCCTTCGTCTGGGCGTTGGCAACGACCGTGACGTTCGGAAGACTCGCGAGACGGTCTTGTAAGACCGCGTCCGCTTTCAGTTCCGGTGCAAATTCAAGCACCGTCACATGTTTGACGAGACCGGCAAGATCGATTGCGGCTTCCACACCGGAATTCC
Organism: Exiguobacterium artemiae; assembly: GCF_033342815.1. Classification (GTDB taxonomy): domain Bacteria; phylum Bacillota; class Bacilli; order Exiguobacteriales; family Exiguobacteriaceae; genus Exiguobacterium_A; species Exiguobacterium_A artemiae_A. Next base: position 153,837 of record NZ_JAWPEN010000004.1, on the reverse strand, counting down.
CGCCGCCGATGACCGCAACGCGTTTTCCTTCGAAGAGTGGACCGTCACAGTGAGGACAGTACGCAACCCCTTTGTTCTTGAATTCAAGTTCGCCCGGCACACCGATGTTGCGCCAGCGTGCTCCTGTTGAGAGAATCAAACTCTTTGTTTTCAAGACCGCACCGTTTTCAAGCTCCAGCTCAACGAGGTCTTTTTTCTCAAGACGTGTCGCCCGTTGAAGGTTCATGACATCGATCCCGTACTCTTTGACGTGTTCTTCAAGACTCGCCACGAGTTTCGGACCTTCCGTATACTTCATGCTGATGAAGTTCTCGATACTCATCGTATCCATGACTTGACCACCAAACCGTTCCGCGACGATTCCCGTCCGGATTCCTTTACGTGCCGCGTAAATCGCAGCACTGGCACCGGCAGGACCGCCACCGACGACGAGGACGTCGTACGGGTCTTTGTCCGCAAAGTCAGAAGCGTCGACACCTGTACCGAGTTTCGCGAGAATCTCCTCGAGCGACATCCGACCGTTTCCGAACGCTTCGCCGTTGACGAAGACTGTCGGGACAGCCATGATTTCTTTTGCTTCGACTTCCTGTTTAAAGGCACCGCCGTCAATCATCGTGTGGCTGATGTTCGGGTTCAGAACACTCATGACGTTTAGGGCTTGAACGACATCCGGACAGTTGTGGCAGCTGAGACTGATGTACGATTCGAAATGATACGTTTCTTTGATACCTTTGATCTGGTCGATCAGTGCGGCGTCGATTTTCGGCGCGCGACCGCTGACTTGGAGTAACGCCAAGACGAGGGACGTGAACTCGTGACCGAGTGGAATCCCGGCAAACGTAATCCCGCTCTCTTCTCCGACACGGTTGACGCTGAAGCTTGGTGTCCGCGGCAAGGCCGCCTGTTCGATGCTGATGCGTGGTGACATGCTCGCGATTTCTTCGACGAGCTCGCTCATCTCAAGAGAAACGGAGTCTGTCCCGGCGCTGACCGCGAGGACAAGATCTCCTTCCAATAAATCGAGGTATTGAGCGAGTTGTGCTTTAATATCTGCTGCTAAAGCCATCTCAAATCCGCTCCTTAAATTTTTCCGACGAGGTCAAGGCTCGGTGTAAGTGTTGCAGAACCTTCTTCCCATTTCGCTGGGCAAACTTCGCCTGGGTTGTTGCGTACATATTGTGCTGCTTTGATTTTGTTGACGAGTGTGCTTGCGTCACGGCCGATTCCGCCTGCGTTGATTTCAACCGTTTGGATGACGCCGTCCGGATCGATGATGAACGTTCCGCGGTCTGCAAGTCCGTCTTGCTCGTTTAAGACTTCGAAGTTACGTGAGATGACGTGTGACGGGTCACCAATCATGACGTACTCGATTTTACCGATTGTTTCTGAAGTTTCGTGCCATGCTTTATGTGTAAAGTGCGTGTCTGTTGAAACTGAATAAACTTCAACGTCGAGCGCTTTGAGTGTTGCGTATTGGTTTTGAAGATCTTCGAGCTCAGTCGGGCAAACGAATGTAAAGTCTGCTGGGTAGAAACAAACGACACTCCATTTTCCACGAAGGTTGGCATCTGTAAGATCGACGAACTCTCCGTTGTGGAATGCTGATGCACTAAATGGTTTTACTTCACTTCCGATTAAAGACATGATAAAAATCCTCCTGTTGGGTTCTATTTAAGAATCTGTTCTAGTAGAAAGTAACAACTGTATCTATCACACTAGAATAATTCTAATCTAATACTAATTTCATATAGACGCTTAGTTTTGTCAAGACATAACCTGCAATTTCCTATTCTGATAAACAAAGTGTGAACAAAAAAAGAACTTCCATTTCCTTAAATGAAACAGGAAATGGAAGCTGTATAAGTTACTGCCAGTCCGTATGGAACGTTCCGTCGCGATCGGTCCGGGCATACGTATGGGCTCCGAAATAATCACGCTGGGCTTGCAGGATGTTCGCATTGGAGTTCGCCGTCCGGTAGCTGTCGTAATAAGTCAGCGATGTGCTGAGACATGGAGCAGCGAGTCCGGATAATGAACTTTCAGCGACCACCTGACGCAGTGACGTTTGATAGTCCTGAACTTTGTCCGCGAAGTACGGTGCAAGCATTAAGTTCGCAAGCGACTCGTCTTTCGCAAACGCTTCACTGATGACATTGAGGAACTCGGCACGGATGATACAGCCGCCGCGGAAAATCAAGGCGATTTCTTCGAGACGTAAGTTCCAGTCATACAGCTCGGATGACGTCCGGTACTGTGTGAATCCTTGCGCGTATGCAGCGATTTTCCCCATGTAGAGCGCTTGGCGGATCCGTTCGATCCAGACGTCTTTATCGAGTGTCTCACGGGCTTCCGGTCCACCGAGAACGGAAGCAGCAGCGACACGTTCTTCTTTGACGGCCGAGAGATAGCGGGCGAAGAGGGCTTCCGTAATGATGGACGAAGCAATCCCGTTATCAATCGATTGCATGCTCGTCCATTTGCCTGTCCCTTTTTGACCGGCTTGATCCAAGATGACATCGATTAACGGAAGACCGGTCTCATCATCTTTTTTCCGGAGAATATCGGCTGTAATTTCGATCAGATAACTTTTCAGCTCGCCTTCATTCCAAGACGCGAAGACATCCGCAATTTCTTCCACGTCGAGTCCAAGACGGACACGGAGGAAACTGTACGCTTCCGCGATCAGCTGCATGTCGGCGTATTCGATCCCGTTATGGACCATCTTGACGAAATGGCCGGCACCTTTTGGTCCGATGTAGACGCAACATGGATCGCCGTTCACTTGTGCCGCAATCTTCGTCAAAATCGGCGCGACTTGTTCGTAAGCTTCTTTTGTACCGCCCGGCATGATGGCAGGACCGGTCCGCGCACCGACTTCCCCGCCGGAGACGCCGACACCGATGTATTCGATTCCGTGTTGTTGCAACTGATCAAAGCGGCGTTCCGTATCATGGAAATGCGAGTTTCCACCATCCATGATGATGTCGCCTGCTTCGAGGTGTGGAATCAGCGACTCGATGACCGAATCAATTGCGCTTCCCGCCGTGACCATGACGAAAATTTTTCGTGGACGGGTTAGGGATTGAACAAAATCAGCCACCTCGTAATAAGGATGCACTGGCAATCCTTCGTTATGTGCCATTAAGTCATCCGTCAAATCACGTGTGTAGTTATAGACAGCGACGTCTTCCTGACGGCTTGCCATGTTCAAGGCGATGTTGCGCCCCATGACACCGAGCCCGATGACTCCGATTGAATGTAGCATAGTGTACCGACTCCTTTTTTTAGACGACGAGACTGAGCAGAAGGACGAATCCAAGTCCGAAGACGGAAATGATTGTCTCAAGCAAGGTCCACGTCGCGAAAGTTTCTTTCATGGTTAATCCGAAATACTCTTTAAACATCCAGAATCCGGCGTCGTTGACGTGTGAAGCGATCAAACTGCCGGCTCCTGTTGCGAGAACGACAAGTGCCAGATTGACATCCGATTGGCCGAGCAACGGAATGACGAGACCGGCTGTCGTCAGTGAAGCGACGGTTGCCGAACCAAGTGAAATCCGTAAGATAGCTGCGATGATCCACGCCAGTAAAATCGGTGATAAGGTCGTATCTTCAAACATCTTAGCGACGAATTTACCGACACCACCGTCAATCAGGACCTGCTTGAAAGCACCGCCGCCGCCGATGATCAGCAGCATCATACCGATTTGCGTGATGGCTGTCGTACAAGAATCCATAACGCTTTTAATCGGAATCTGACGTGCCAGTCCCATCGTATAAATGGCGACAAGCAAGGAAATCAGCATCGCCGTCGATGCGTTTCCGATGAATTGAATGGCAGATAAAACCGAATTGCTTTCCCAACCGAGCGTTTTTTGCAATAACGTTAAAATCGTGGCAATCGACATCAGGAGAACTGGCAGCATCGCTGTGAAAACACTGATGCCGAATCCTGGTGTCTCGTCGAGATTAAATTCTTTTTGTTCCCCGAGTGACGCAATGTTGCCTGTCTTTTTAAAGGATTCCGGAACGATTCGTTTCGCGATTTTCGTAAAGATCGGACCGGCGATGATGACGGTCGGCACGGCTACGATGAAACCGTATAAAAGAACTTGTCCGAGATCAGCACCGTACTCGCCGGCGATGACAGTCGGGCCCGGGTGTGGCGGCAGGAAGCCGTGTGTGACGGAAAGTGCCGCGACCATCGGAATCCCGAGATAGAGGATCGAGACACGCAACTGACGTGAGATGGCGAAGACGATTGGAATCAATAGCACCAGTCCGACTTCAAAGAATAACGCGATCCCGATGATGAACGAAGCAACAACGACAGCCCATTGAATGTTCTTTTCCCCAAACTTCGCGACAAGCGTCATCGCGATTCGTTGCGCACCGCCTGCATCGGCAATCAGTTTCCCGAGCATGGCACCGAGTCCGAAGATTAAGGCGAGGTGACCAAGCGTTCCGCCGAGACCGGCTTCAATCGTCGTGACGATTTGATCAAGCGGCATTCCAAGCAGTAAAGCGACGACAAACGAGACGATGATTAAAGAAACGAACGTGTTTAATTTTAACCCCATAATTAAAACAAGTAACAGAATAATCCCGATGGCAACAATGACTAATGGCATGTGACTTCCCCCAAAAACTTAAATTAAATTTCTTTTTGAATCAGACCCCGTTGATACGTAGCGATGCGTCGATAATCCGTTTCCAGAACACGTGCCAAACTGATGAAAATCGGCAGTAACTGACGGTATTCGTGCATGGCTTCCTCATTTGGCACATGGCGATGTGTATCGCCGATCATGTCTGCTGCCACTTCGAACGAATCGACTTCCCCTGTCGCATACAATCCGAGAATACAGGCTCCAAGACATGAACTTTCAAAACTTTCCGGAATGACGACTTCCGATTCGAAAATATCCGCCATCATTTGACGCCACACTTCAGAACGGGCGAACCCCCCGGTTGCCTGAATCCGTGTGACCGGACCATCCATACATTCGATTAACGCCAGGAAGACAGTGTACAAGTTATAAATGACACCTTCGAGGGCGGCCCGAATCATATGTTCCTTTTTGTGTGACAGCGTCAAGCCGAAGAAAGAACCGCTGACATCCGGATTCCAAAGCGGAGCCCGTTCGCCTGACAAATACGGGTGGAACAGTAAACCGTCTGATCCGGGACGGACGCGTTCGGCGATTTTCGTCAGGACGGCATATGGATCAATACCAAGACGTTTCGCGGTCTCGACTTCCGCCGAGGCCAGTTCGTCACGAATCCAGCGTAAGACCATGCCGCCGTTATTGACCGGTCCACCGATGACCCAATGGTTCTCGGTTAAGGCGTAACAGAAGATCCGGCCTTTTTCATCCGTTTGCGGACGGTCGATGATCGTCCGGATTGCGCCGCTCGTTCCGATCGTAATGGCGATTTCGCCTTTCCGGATCGCGTTAACCCCGAGATTCGACAGGACGCCGTCGCTTGCCCCGATCAGGAACGGTGTAGAAGGATCTAGGCCAATTTGTTTGGCGTATTCCGGTGCTAAATCGGTAAAGGACGTTGTCGTCGAAACCGGTCGCGACAATTTGGTTGCATCGATGCCTGCGACCTGTAACGCTTCCGCATCCCAGTCGAGATCATGGATGTTGAATAAACCGGTCGCTGAAGCGAGTGAATGGTCGATGACGTATTGTCCAAACAGACGCTGGAAGACAAATTCCTTGATGCCGATGTATTTTTTCGTCCGCGCTGCAATGTCCGGATGTTCTTTGACGAGCCAGCAAATCTTACTGAGCGGCGACATCGGATGGACCGGAGTTCCGGTGCGGTGATAAATCGAGTAACCGTACTGTTCCTTGATTCGGTTCGACCAGACTTCGCTCCGGCTGTCGGCCCATGTGATGCAGGCCGTCAACGGTTGATCGTGTTCATCCATTGCGATTAAACTGTGCATGGCACTGCTGAAGGCAACGAATTTCGGTTGCTCCGCCGGATGTTGTTTCGTCATCAACCGGATGCTTTCAAGGACGGCATGAAAAATCTCTTCCGGATCCTGTTCCGCTGTCGAACGATTCGGTGTGTGGAGCGGATAACCGACATTCGTTTGACCGACGACTTCCCCTTTTGTCGTAAAGAGCACTGCTTTTGTACTTGTTGTCCCGATATCAATCCCTAACATGTATTCAGTCATGCGGCTCTACTCCCTTCGACATTAATTGTTGCGATTTCCATAAGTCTTCAACTTCCTGCACATCATCGAAGTTCTGGTGCAGGGAAGCGATCATCCGTTTGCGGTCACCCGTCTCGATGGCTTCGACGTAAAGCGCATGGTTTTCGAGAATCCGCTCGAAATCTTCGATGTCCTCATCGAGACGCTGACGCATCGACAGTAAGATGAAGCTTTCCATGACGGGCTTGAGATTCTGCCACATCATGCTGACATATCCGTGATCAATCGACCGGATGATGGTTTCGTGAAACAGGACGTCTTGATACGAAAATTCATCCGCATCCTTATACTTGATGGCAATCTTCATCATCTCGAGAACTTTACTCAGTTCACGGACCAGATCCTGACGATCCATCTTGACGATCCGTTCAAAAACGAACGTTTCGATTAACAGTCGGACGTCATAAATTTCCTGGATGTCTTTTTTGGACAACCCGACGACGACGGCACCCATCCGTTCCAACCGGATAATCCGTTCTGAAGCCAATACTTTCAGGGCATCCCGGACAGGAGACCGGCTGACGGAAAAATCAGCGGCCAGTTTGTTTTCGGATAGGACGGTACCGCTCTCGATCTTGCCGGAAATGATCCGCATCCGCAGTTCATGAGCGACACGATCACCGGCGGATGCTTTTGATAACCATTTAATCGGGTATAAAAGATCAGACATAAAAAAGCACCTACTTTGTTTGATAAGTATACTTGTATACAAGTAGTATAAACGACGGAAACTAAAATGCAAGCGCTTTAATTAAATTGTCATCTTTCCCGAATCGCTGCTTTCTGATGTGATAGGCTAAAGAATGAAAGCATATAAGAGAAAGTGATGAATCAGTCAGATGGAGGGGATTAAATGAAGATTTTAGTGGTCGGTGCCGGTGCCGTCGGCGGTTATTTCGGGGCACGATTGGCGGAAAAAGGGGAAGATGTCACATTTTTAGTCCGGGAGCGGCGATTACAGGAGTTAAAAACATCAGGACTCGAAATTAACAGTCTGCATGGTGATATCCATCTTACGCCGCGTTTAATTGAAGCAGGGGCAGACGAGACCTTTGATGTGATCATCTTGTCGACAAAAGCCTATCATTTGGAACAGGTGTTGCACGATATCGCACCTTTTGTTTCGGAACATACATACATCCTGCCGCTCTTAAACGGCATGGCACATTTGAAACAGTTAGTGGACCGGTTTGGAGAACAGCGTGTGCTGGGTGGACTCTGCTTTATTGAATCGACGCTTGATGCACAAGGGCGTATCCTTCAGACGAGTCCGTCCCATCATCTGTTATTTGGTCCATTGCCGGGAACGCGGACAGACCGCTTGGAAGAATTGAAGCTGCATTTGACCGGAACAGCGGCTCCGATCAACTATTCAGATACGATTACCCGCGACATGTGGAATAAGTATCTGTTCATCACGACGTTTTCCGGTGTGACATCCTTATTCCGCTCTTCGATTGGTCTAATCCGTTCGCAAGAGGAAGGAACGGCGATGATTCACCGCCTGGCAACGGAAGCGAAAGCGGCGATGGAACGGCAGGGAGCCGTATTCAGTGAGGAGATTGAACAGATTCAACAGAAACAGATCGCACAAATGGCGGATACGATGAAATCGTCCTTATTACGTGACATGGAGAAGGGCAGTGAAGTTGAATCCGCCCACCTGTTCGGGACACTTCTTTCGAAAGACGATACAACCCAGGTCGTATTGCCGGCGATCTATGCGAATCTCGAAATTTACCGTACATCAAGAGAAGACGTTTAACTATTTACTATATCGGGAAATCTAACATGGTTGTACTAATTTTATAAATGACATATTAGCCACAATAATGTGTAATTTTCAGCTATTCGTTGACTTGCTGAATTGCATTCAACTATTCTTGAAAAGACAAGATGGTTAAAAAACCAAAATATATTTTATAAGAACAGAAGTGAGAGGGGAATTATTTTACATGAAACGTATTATTATCCGTGCGGGTATGACACCGTTTGAACAGTTCGACGCAGAGTACTTGATGAAACATAACTCAATCGGAGGAAATGTCGGAAACCTGATTTATCAATACAGTATTTTCCGCACTTTGATGACAGAAGGTACGACAATCACGCCTGATTACTACTATTATGAAGAAGAGCGTGCAGATGAGATCAACGCGAACTTCGATTTGTATGTCATTCCACTCGCTGACGCATTCCGTAAAGAATTCGTTCCGACACTTCGTAAATATACAAAATTAATTAAAAAATTAAAGATTCCGGTCGTCGTCATCGGTGTCGGTTTACGTGCACCGTTTGAAGCGAACTTAAACGAAGGTTTCTCGTTCGATGAAGATGTTAAAGCGTTTGTCAGTGCAGTTCTTGAGCGCTCAAGCATGCTTGGACTTCGCGGCGAAATCACATCAAAATACCTGACGCGTCTTGGTTTCCGTGAAGGAATCGACCACAAAGTCATCGGTTGCCCATCGATGTATGCGTTCGGTCGTGACTTGAAGATCCGTGAAACGAACATCACAAAAGATTCAATGATCGGAGTCAACTCGTCACGTCTCGCACCGCAAAACGTCCTCAACTTCATCACACGCGGAATGGAAGAGTACCCGAACCATTACTTCATCCCGCAATGGATGAAAGAGTTACGTTTGACGTACACAGGGACACATCCGATTGCTGACTTATCGGTCACGAACTATCCGGTTAAAATGTCAGATCCGACTTACATGAATGACCGTGTCCGCTTCTTCCTGAACGCACAGACATGGATCGACTTCTTGAAAGAAGCAGATTTCAGCTTCGGAGCACGTCTTCACGGAAACATCACGGCAACACTTGCCGGAACACCAAGTATCCTGATTCCGAAAGATGCACGAATGCGTGAATTAACGGATTATCACCAATTGACACACATCTGGGCAAATGACATCACAGACAGCACACGCTTGTCGGATGTGATTGAGTCAGCTGACTTCCAAAGCCCGACACGTGTTCAAGCACGTAACTTCGACAACTTCGTTGATTTCTTGAACACAAATGATTTAGAGCACATCTACAAAGAAACGAACTATCCGGAGAACGTTCCGTTTGATCGCGAAATGGCAAAAGCAGAGTTGCTCCCGGTCGTTAAACCGATCACAGGAATCAGCATTGAAGAAGCTGTTTCACGTTTTGAATCATACTTCCCGGCCGAAGAGCAAAAAATCGTGGCTGCTCAAAAACGCGATAAAGCAAAAATGGCTGAAAAAGATAAAAAAATCAAATCGCTTCAAGGCAAGTTGAACAATCAAACAAAAGAAATGAAGCATCAACAAGGCACATTGAACCGCAAAGCGGTTCGGATGGCATTGAAGACTGCCGATTTGTTTGCAAAAAAATAAGCGATAGACGTCTTATACCAATTTGGTGTAAGGCGTTTTTTTTGTATGATAAATTCTGAATTGTGTTGACAATTCAGAACGGGGTTGGTACTGTTATGAAAAATTACATTCTTATCCAGAGAGGTGGAGGGACTGGCCCTTTGAAGCCTCAGCAACAGGTCGAAAGATACTGTGCTAATTCCTGCGGGTGTTGCACCCGATCGATAAGCTTCTTTTTATTGTCGACCGACGCACCCATGCATGTGGGTGCGTTTTTTATTTTATGAGAGAAAGAGGAGTGTGGAGGAGCAATGAAAGAAGGAACGTTTCGTCGGAAAATGGAATCCCGGCATATCGTCATGCTGTCACTTGGCGGTGTCATCGGGACGGGATTATTTTTAAGTACAGGTTATACGCTGGAGCAGGCGGGGCGTGTCGGAACGATTTTATCGTACTTGGTCGGAGCGCTGGCCGTCTATCTCGTCATGCTTTGTTTAGGAGAGTTAAGCGTACATATGCCGGAAACCGGTGCCTTTCACAGTTACGCGACAAAATATCTTGGGTCCGGAACAGGGTATACCGTCGCCTGGCTCTACTGGCTGACATGGACAGTTGCGCTCGGTTCAGAGTTTACGGCAGCCGGTTTATTGATGCAACGCTGGTTTCCGGACGTTCCGGTCTGGCTGTTCAGCGCGTTATTTGTCGTCATGATTTTAGGGATTAACGTCTTGACGGTTCGGTTGTTCGCAGAAGTCGAATTTTGGTTTTCCGCCGTTAAGGTGCTGACGATTTTAGTGTTCATCGTCCTGGGAACAGCGGCCATTGTCGGATTTTTACCGCTTGCTGATGGATCGCAGGCTCCGATGCTTGCTCCTTTGACGGAGGGTGGATTGTTTCCAAACGGAGCATTCGCCATTCTTATGACCATGCTCGCCGTCAACTTTGCCTATTCCGGAACAGAGTTGATCGGGATTGCGGCAGGTGAAGCCGTTGATCCGAAACGAACGGTACCGCTGGCCATTCGAACGACCGTCTTCCGGCTTGTGTTATTTTTTGTCGGAACGATCATTGTGCTCGCGATTCTTTTACCAAACGACTCAAAAGGAGTACTCGAAAGTCCATTTGTTGCCGTGTTCGAACGGATCGGTCTCCCGTTTGCAGCAGACACCATGAACTTCGTTATCCTGACAGCGATTTTATCGGCAGCGAACTCAGGTCTTTATGCCGCCTCACGGATGCTCTGGTCTTTATCCGATCAACGGATGATTACGCCGTTCTTTTCTAAATTAAATGCGAGCGGAGTACCGACACGTGCTGTTCTCTTCAGTATGCTCGGCGGTCTGCTTGCCCTGTTCTCCAGCGTCTATGCACCGGGTTCCGTCTACATTGCGCTCGTCTCGATCTCGGGACTGGCCGTCGTCGTCGTCTGGATGAGCATCAGTGCCTCACAGTTCATGTTCCGCAAACGGTATCTGCAAGAAGGAAAGGATGTCAGCGATTTGGTCTACCAGACGCCCTGGTATCCGTTTGTACCGATTTTATCCTTTTTGATGTGTCTGGCTTCTTTGATCGGAATCGCCTTTGATCCGACGCAACGGGTTGCCCTTTATTTTGGTGTTCCTTTTATCGCGGTCTGCTACATCGTTCATCATCTGACTAAAACATCATGGAAACGGAGTGAGGAAGATGTCAAAGAACAACAATCCAGTTGAGCAACTATTAAAAAAACAGCTTTATATTTTATTGGACGGAGCACTGGCAACGGAACTCGAACGTCACGGGAGTAATCTCGACGACCCGCTGTGGTCGGCACGGGTATTGCTTGAAGAACCGGAACAGATTCACCGGATCCATACGGATTATTTTAAGATTGGAGCAGATTGCGCCATCACCGCGAGTTATCAGGCAAGCGTGACCGGATTCGGCAGTCGGGGAATTAAAGAGGATGAAGCGGTTGAACTGATCAAACAAACCGTCTATTTGGCACAACAGGCGCGTGCGGAAACCGGACAGGCCGCGGCTCACGCTCTGATTGCAGGATCGATTGGTCCTTATGGTGCCTACTTATCGGACGGATCTGAATATGTCGGTCATTACGGAGTCGACGATGCACAGCTCGAAGCATTCCATCGTCCGCGGATCGAAGCGTTAATTGAAGCAGGGGCGGACGTGTTAGCGTTTGAGACGATTCCGTCTCTGCAGGAAGCGAAAGTACTGTTCCGACTGCTCGAGGAGTTTCCGGAACAATCGGCCTGGTTGGCCTTTTCCCTGCGTGACGCAACACACATCAGTGAAGGGACACCGTTGAGCGAATGTATGGAAGCGTTAGGAGATCATCCGCAACTGGCAGCGGTCGGTGCCAACTGTTTTCCGGCATCGATTGCGACGGATTTCATCACAGCGTTGAAACAACTGACGGATGTCCCGATTATCGTTTATCCGAATTCCGGAGAACAGTATGATCCGGTCAGCAAAACCTGGTCCGGTGAAGCAGTGTGTACAGCGTTTGAAGACATTGCCCCGGAATGGTATGCAGCAGGTGCCCGGTTAATTGGCGGGTGTTGCCGGACGACGCCGGAGCAAATCGAACGGATTCAACAAAAGGTAACGATCAGTTAACAGGCGACGATACCTGACGACAATACAAAACAAAAAACAGAGGGCGGATATAAATCCGTCCTCTGTTTCATATTCTAAGAAGTTCACCGTTCCCGTAACGCCTGATTAAATTGTTTCAGCAATCGACCAAATGACTCGGCATCTTCATCCGGCCAGTCATGTAATAACCGTTCGATGCTTGTTAAACGGGCTGTCCGGTAAATTTCGAGCTCTTGTTGACCATAATCTGTGATGTTGTAAAAGAAGGCCCGGCCGTCTGTCGGGTCTTTTATTTTTTCGACTAATTTTTTCTGATCGAGCGCAGCCGCTTGCCGGCTGACGGTCGAGACGTCGAGTTGCAACTCACGGGCAAGGGTTTTGACACCGACTTGACCGGAGTCGGATAACTGGCGCAAGAGTAAATAGGAAGCACGGTCCAGGTTCCGATTATCGGCCGTTGCCGTCGTTAAACGACGAATAAGAATCGCCAGTTCCAGTTCGATTGTTTCCAGGGATTGATTCGACATATTGTCACCTCTCATTAGCATTCATTGCCCTCATCATTACGCACGGGCTGTCCTCTGTCAATCAAAGGCAGGCTTCTTGACAGGGTTATAGTTGTATTATACAATCATAAATGTTATTTAATTGTATCGTGAAACTTGTTGTTATGAACTTATTTTATATTACAGCGTCTGATGAAGGAGAATTCCGATGAAAGCTTATCAATCGATGAAAGAAACAGTCATTACCGTCAACGAACAGGATACGATCCGCACGGTGGTTGAACGTTTTATCACGTCCGGCATCAGTGGGGTTCCGGTTGTCAACGATCAACAGGAAGTCGTCGGCTATATCAGCGACGGTGATATCATGCGAGCCATCGGCAAACATAAAGACATCATTGTCGATACGTTTTTATATGTCGATGTCATCAAAGGTGATGACGAAAATTACGAAGAACGGGTCCGTCACATCTTGACGCGACCGGTCATGGAGATGGCACGCCGGAAAGTCGTGACAGCTACGACAGAAACGGAAATGGAAGAAATTGCGGCGACACTCGGCGCAAAACGAATTAAAAAATTACCGATTCTCAAAGACGGCAAGCTCGTCGGAATCATCAGTCGCGGTGACGTCATCCGTCACTCCTTTAAACAGTTTATTTAAGAAAGAAGGATTCATATGGCACTTGCTGAAAAAACAACAACACTTGCGCCTGAAACAGTCTTAGCGGAAAGTAAACACGGTTTACTGCATCAACCGATTGCTGTTTGGGCCGTATTTTTTGCCAGTATCACGGCATTCATGGGAATGGGGCTCGTCAATCCGGTTTTACCGACGATTGCCGAAAACCTCGAAGCGTCAAAAAGTGAAGTCACGCTCTTATTTACAAGTTATAACGCCGTTATGGCGTTTGCGATGCTGATCACCGGTGCGATTTCTTCACGGATCGGTCAAAAAGGAACACTGATGCTCGGGATTGCCGTCATCGCTACGGTTGCCGGTTTTGCATCACAAGCCGACAGCATCTGGACACTCGTCGCGTTACGCGGCGGTTGGGGACTCGGGAATGCACTGTTCGTCGCAACGGCCCTTGCAGCAATCGTCTCGCTGTCATCCGGCGGAACGGCGAAAGCAATCATCTTATATGAAGCAGCAGTCGGTCTCGGGATTTCAATCGGTCCATTGCTCGGTGGAACACTCGGTTCGATCACATGGCGTGCCCCTTTCATGGGTGTAGCGACGATCATGGTCATTGCGTTTCTCGTCTTGTTATTCCTGATGCCGAAACCGGTCGCAACCGCAACACCGGCGAAAAAGATTTCGTTGATTGCGCCGTTCCAGGCCATGAAACACCGGTCTTTACTGACGCTCGGAATCGTCGCAGCCTTATATAACGTCGGATTCTTCACAATCATGGCCTATGCACCGTTCGTCATGAAATTACCGGCAAAAGGACTCGGCTTCGTCTTCCTCGGCTGGGGAATGTTGCTTGCTTTAACATCCGTGTTAACAGCACCAAAATTAAAACAATGGCTTGGCACCATTAAAGCAATGGTACTGATGCTTCTCTTGTTTGCTGTCTTGTTATTGTTAATGGGGATCTTTACGGAAACACCAGCTGTCGTCATCGTCTGTGTCATTCTTGCCGGGGCAGTTCTCGGGAACAACAACACCTTGATTACGACGGCCGTCATGGATGCAGCACCGGTCGAACGTTCGACGGCATCCGCTGCATACAGTTTCTTACGTTTTCTCGGGGCAGCCATCGCGCCATTCATGGCCGGTAAATTGGCTGAAATCTATAATGCCAACCTGCCGTTTTATGTCGGTAGCGCGTTCGTCTTACTGTCTGTTGTCATCATCGGGGTCAATCTCAAACACATTCGTCACATCGATACAGCAGATAGCGGGCATTAAATTGAAACAGTAAACGAAACGTCCTTTCCTTCGCTGAATCCGCGGAAGAAAGGACGTTTTTTTGGTGACATCAGAACTTCGGATACGTCTTTTCGAGGAAAGCGACCGAATGGACAATCAGTTCTCTTAAGACAAGCAGATCAACATCTGCTAGTTTAGTGATAGAGATACAGCTTTTTCCGCTCTTATGTGTCCCGAGACGTGCGAGATACTGCTCCCGATCGACACCGGTCGCAAGATAGAGACTGATTGTCGTTTTTCTCGGAGAAAATCCGACCAGGAACGATTCTCCCTGATGACCGGAAGGATAACGATACTGGTAATGTCCACAGCCAACGATGTTTTCTCCCCACATGACGGCTGGTTCCCCCGTCATTTCTTCAAAAATCTGCCGCAATTGCTCGCAGTCCGTCCGTTTTGACAATGGCGTAATCGTACTCAAAAAGGTATCGACACTCTGAGTGGTCGGTAACGTTTTTTGTGAATCACTCATTCGGAAGTCTCCCTTCGCAGGATGGCAACACTCATTTTCAATTCGATAGTAAACGATTCCCTGTCTGACAGGCATTCATTCAAAAAGAGGTGATTCTGTTGAAACATATAATCTCGTTTGCAGGATATGACGAAACGTTGGCGTGGCACATCATGGAAGTCGATCCGGCACACGCTGCGCTACTCATTCATGTCTGGTATCAAGCGGAAAAAGTACATCAGATGACGGTAAGCTTTTCGGAGTATGACCGGTTTGCGCATGAATTTCTTAAGGTACATGAACAGTTTCCGGGAAGTATCTCGTTCGAAAAAGGAGACTTTACATTGGAGCTGACGTACGACCGGCTGGGGCACGTCCGGATTAAATGGAGTCTTGCCGGTGAAGCGACACACGTTCTGGCGTCCGATCAAAGTTATATCGGACAGGCCCTGGCTTCAATCGGCGTTTATATGTAGAAATCCTCCATCTGTCCGGGAACAGATGGAGGATTTTTCAGGTATAGGAGTGCAGCGCAAGACGCGTACACAACTCAATCGTTTCCGCATACTCTGACAGCGGGATTGACTCATCGATTTGATGTGCCAGCCGGAAATCGTGGAACGAAGCGACCGCAATCGGAAAGCTTCGGGCCGCCTGACTGAACATCGCACCGTCTGTTCCGCCCGGAATCGCGACGCGTGTTGTCGGCTGTTGCCGGATGGATTCCATCGTATCTGCGACAATCTGTAAGAACGGATCGTCACGGTCTGTTTCGCAGGACGGAATATCCTTAATGACTGTCACCTCCATCGAAAAGCTATCGTCCTGTTGAGACAGACGTTGGTTCACTTCTTCCAGTGCCTGTAAGACCTGCTCCCGTCCAAATCCCGGAATCGTTCGGATGTCCATATAAAACGCGGCTTTACTCGGAATGACGTTCGGACCTTCGCCGCCTGTAATCGACGTGATGGAAGCGATGACCGGACCAAGATCCGGGTGACTTTGATCGGTCATCGTAAACCGGCCGGATTTGATTTCACGGATGACACGATACAAATCATCGATGGCGTTTTGACCGAGCTGTGGTGAAGAGCTGTGCGCACTTTTTCCGGTGCAGGATACTTCGACACCGACGACCCCTTTTTGCGAATAACCGAGAAAACCGCTCGTCGGTTCTGTAATCAGCAGCGCGTCTAAATCATCGGCGTCACCACGTTCTGTCAAATGACGGGCGCCGGTCATACCGTTTTCTTCATCGGATGTAATCAACAATTTTAGACGGTTCGGCAAGTCATCACGTTGATTTAATTCGATCATCATACTGACCATCGCCATGACACCGGACTTCATATCGGAGGCACCACGTCCGTAAATCCGTCCGTCCTCGATGACACCGCCGAACGGATCTTTTGTCCATTCACTGATTTTAACCGGTACCGTATCGAGATGACCCGAGAAACCGATCGTTTTCGGGTGAACGGCAGTAGCACCGGCCTCAATCGTGGCGACAAGACAAATCCGTTTCGGAGAGACTTCAATCCAGTCTGTCTTGATACCGTGAGAGGTCAGTAAATCATAGACGTACGCGGCGACGTTCTCTTCACCGTCGAGTGGATTTGTGCTTGGAATTTGTAAACAACGCTGTAAATAAGTAATCGATTCTGTAAGCATAGATTCTCCCCCTTTGTTTTACTTTTCCCGTTCAAAAGTAGTTCAGTGAGGTAAACTAATGGCCAAAACATTTAAGCGCACCAAATTTCTTAGGCTCAAACCATTCAAAAATGAACAAAAAAAGCACGGCTCCATAAGTAGGAACCGTGCTGAACAGAAAACCGAAGCCGTTTATTCCGCGTCTGTTTTCCATTTATCGTCGATTAACATTTCACCCGGCCACGTATAGGCCATAATGCCGCCGTCGGCTGTGATGTCTTCGCCGGTGACGTAAGAGCTGTCATCTGACGCCAGGAACAGGGCGACTGTCGCCATCTCACGCGGTTTTCCGAGACGGCCGAGCGGAGTAATCCAGGCGTTGGCGTCGCGGAACTGTTTGCCTTGTTCTTCTTCTTTTCCACCGACGAGTGTATCGATGAGCGGTGTTTCAATCGTCCCTGGAGAAAGCGAGTTGACGCGGATGCCGTCACGGGCATAATCAATCGCCATCGCCCGTGTGAAGTTGGCAATGCCGCCTTTTGCAGCATTGTAGCCGGAACGATTCAAGTCGGCTGCACGTCCTGACATCGATGACGTATTGATGATTGATCCGCCGTTCTTCAGCATCAATGGAATGACGAATTTACTCGTTAAGAATGTTCCGCGTAAATCGACGGCGATGATTTGATCAAACAGTTCGATCGGATATTCATGGACTTTCCCGCCTTGTTGGTCGATCCCGGCATTGTTGAACAGGACGTCGACCGTTCCATATGTAGACTCTAGATGGTCGGCAAGTTGTTTGACGCTGTCGACTTGTGAGACATCGACATGAACGGCTTCTGCTTTCCCGCCGGCTTCCTTAATTTTTTCGACCGTTACTTGTGCTTTTTCAAGATCAACGTCCGCGCAGACGACAGTCGCACCCTGTTCGGCAAAGACGAGTGCCGTTGCCTGACCGATTCCTGTGGCTGAGCCGGTAATGACGGCTACTTTGTTTTCAAGTCGTTTCATAAAAAATCTCCTCCTAAAAAAATAATGTCCGTTGTTGTGCTTCACCTTATGAAACATTCCCTGCGTCCATCGTGCTAAACCCATCAAACTGTCTAACGTTTTGGAGGAAAGGGAACAACTCAAACAGGAAAGCGCAACAGGAAGGGAATGAGAACGCTGACATCCGGACATTTAAAACGAGCAAAAAAACTCTTAACGGAAGCCGTTCAGTATCAGATCGAGTTGAAGAATGGACGGATGAAAGAAGAACTGATTGAGGGAACGACACCGGTCTTATGGTTTGGTGATGCGACTAAAAAAAGCTGGTTGACGGTGGCGACGAATCCATCCGCCGGACAGTTTTTAAAAAAGGATGGAACGCTGCGGTTTGACTCGACGGGACCGTTCTTTTTACTGGATCCGGGTATGTCTTTAGAGACGTATCTAACCGATGACAATCTGGAACAAAGCATCCGTAAGTTTAATGACTATTTTAAACAAAAAGATATCTACAAAACCTGGTTCGGAAAAGAACAGGGCGGAAAACTGGAAGGATTCTTAAACGGACTGGGTGCGTCCCTGTACGATTCCTCTCTCCAGTCCGTCATCCATACCGATTTCTTTCCGTTCCCGACGAAACAGTATATGGGGACGATTTCGATGCGGCATGAACTGGAGCAATCCGTTTTTGGACAAACCTTTTTCATGAAACTACTGCCGCTATTTTCTTTGCACGGTATCATTTTACTCGGCCGGGAGCATACGGACCGGTTTCGGAAACTGGATTCAAGTACCGTCTGGGAAAATCCCTTCTCATTACCCGATTATCCGGATGCTATCGTTGAATTCGGGTATTCGGCTGGACTTGATTTGCCTGTCATCGGACTTCATTTTAAACCGGGCGAACAGTTCCTCGGTCTCGGCAGCCGTGTCGATGAAAATGGACGAAGTCATGGGACGTATGGCTCGACGAACGGGCTGCGGGAGATCGGAAAACATGTCCGCGAAAAATTCGAAGCATTCTATCCGGCAGAGGATTGACAGCCGTTTTCGTATCCGTAATAATGGAAATGAATTAGCACTCTTGTTGATAGAGTGCTAAAAATGAACAGGGGGTATCGAAAATGGAAACGAAACAATTTAAAGCCGAATCGAAACGATTGCTCGAAATGATGATTCATTCCATCTACACGCATAAGGAAATCTTTTTACGTGAGTTGATTTCGAATGCCAGTGACGCCATGGATAAGATTTATTATAAAGCGTTGACGGACGAGACGATCACGTTCGACAAGGATGCCTATAAAATTACGGTTGAACCGAATAAAGAAACACGTCAGCTGATTTTGCGCGATACGGGAATCGGGATGACAAAAGACGAGCTCGAAGAAAACCTCGGAACGATTGCCAAAAGCGGATCGCTCGCTTTTAAAGCGGAAAATGAATCGAAAGACGGTCATGACATCATCGGGCAGTTCGGTGTCGGTTTTTATTCTGCCTTTATGGTCGCAGATACAGTGACGGTCGTGACGAAACCGTTCGGCAGTGACGTCGCCTACAAGTGGGTGTCGCACGGTGTCGACGGCTATACGATCGAAGAGGTCGAAAAAGAGACGGTCGGAACAGACATCACCCTTCACATCAAAGCAAACGAAGAGGACGAGAACTACGATGAATACTTAGAACCTTACCGTCTCCGGAGCATCATCAAGAAATACTCCGACTTCATCCGCTATCCGATCGAGATGGAGGAGACGGAACAGCGTCCGGTCGAAGGAGCAGATGAAACAGAGTCAGTGACAGTCATGAAGACGGTCAACAGTATGGTCCCGATCTGGCGCAAGAACAAACGGGAGCTGACGGATGAAGATTACCGCAACTTCTATCAGGAAAAACGATATGGATTTGACGCACCGATCAAACACATTCATATCAGTGCCGACGGAGCCGTCCGTTATCAGTCCATTTTGTTCATTCCGGAGCAACCGTCATTTGATTATTATTCGAAAGAGTTCGAGAAAGGACTCGAACTGTATGCGAACGGCGTCTTAATCATGGAAAAATGCAGCGATCTCTTACCGGATCACTTCAGTTTCGTCAAAGGAATGGTCGATTCGGAAGACTTATCGCTCAACATTTCGCGTGAAATGCTGCAACACGACCGGCAGTTGAAATTGATTGCGAAGAACATCCAAAGCAAAATCAAGACACAACTCGAAGCGTTGCTGCGTGATGACCGGGAAAAATACGAGACGTTTTATCAAGCGTTCGGTCGTCAGCTGAAGTTCGGCATCTACAACGACTACGGCATGCAAAAAGATACGGTGAAAGATCTTGTTCTGTTCCATTCAGCGAAGGAGAAAAAGCTGGTGACGCTCGCAGAATACGTCGCCGCGATGCCGGAAGAACAGAAGTATATCTATTACGCGTCAGGTGAAAGCACGGATCGGCTGGATAAACTGCCGCAATCCGAGCTTGTCAAAGACAAAGGATTTGATATCCTGTACTTCACGGAAGAAATCGATGAGTTTGCGATTCAAATGCTCCTCAACTATGACGGAAAAGAATTTAAGTCCGTCACGAGCAGCGATCTCGGAATCGAACAGACAGAGCAGCCGGAAACGACAGAAACACAAGCCGAAATGTTTAAAGCGATGCAGGAAGTACTCGCGGGACATGTTAAAGAAGTGAAAGCCTCGACCCGCTTAAAGTCACATCCGGTCTGCTTTGCGACGGATGGGGCAGTATCGATCGAGATGGAAAAAATCCTGAAGGCGATGCCGAATAATCAGGATGTCGCAGCGGTCAAAATTCTGGAGTTGAATACGTCGCATGATGTCTTCCGGGCGATTGAGACAGCGTATGCGGAAGACCGTCCGAAATTTGAACGTTACACGAATCTGATGTATCAACAGGCGTTGTTGATGGAAGGGTTACCGATTGAAGATCCGGTTGCCTTTGCCAACGAAGTCTGCGCCTTGATGATCTGACATAAAAAGATCGTATAACGAAAGCCGGACCCGATGAATTCATCAGGTCCGGCTTTTTTGGATGGCTTGTTTACTTCGTCTTACTCCGAGCGAAGTTGCGACGGCACTTCACCGCGGCGTGACAGAACATTCAACATCACAAGGAAAATCACGAAGGCGACGAGTGCACCGAGGAAGCCGAATACGGATGAACCGGTGACACCAAGAATGAGGTAACCGACAGCGGATACTGCTGCGCCGATCAACGCGTACGGTAGCTGTGTCGTGACATGGTCAATATGATGGGAACCGGCACCGGTCGAACTGAGAATCGTCGTATCGGAAATCGGCGAACAGTGATCGCCGAAGACAGATCCGGCGAGGACGGCAGCGAGTGTCGGCAATAACAGACTTGGATCGACTGCCATGATCAGGTCGGCTCCGATTGGTAACATGATCCCGAACGTTCCCCAGCTCGTTCCGGTTGAGAACGCCATGACACTGGCAATCAAGAACAATAAGAACGGCAGGTAAGAAGCAGGAATCGATTTGCTGACGAAACTTGCAAGGTAATCCCCGGTCTTCATGTCACCGATAACTGCGATGATCGTCCAGGCGAACAACAGGATGACGACAGCGGGCCACATCGATTTTAGCCCTGCCCAAATGCTGATGCGGTAATCGCGTGCCGGAATCTTCCGACCGATCATCATTAAGAAGGCTACGACTAAACTGATGACGACACCGGAAACAAGTGAACGTGTCACATCTGTCGCTTCGAAAGCACCGATTAATGTAAAGGATCGGCCGTCCGCCGCAAGGGCTTGTGCACCTGTCCAAAGGAGTGCTGTGACAGTCGCGATGACTAGGACGATGATCGGAACAACCAGATCGCGGACTTTTCCGCCGTCGTGTTCCTTGACTTCTTCCGCCATTCCCATCGGTGTCCCTTTGTTGGAATCAAACAATTCGCCTTGTAAAGCCCGCAACTCGTGCGTCCGCATCGGTCCGACAGCAATTCCCGTATAGGCAATGTAGAGCGTCAGTAACAAAGCAAAGATAGCATAAAAGTTCAATGGCACAATCATCATGAAGGCACTGAACGCCGAGTAATCCGTAATCGAATGCGTCGTTAAAATACCGGCAATGATTGAGATGATGAAGGCACCCCAACTGGACAACGGACTGATGACACAGACCGGTGCAGCGGTCGAGTCGATGATATACGCCAGTTTCGCACGTGAGACGCCACGACGGTCCGTTAAAGGACGACTGACGTTTCCGACAGCAAGACTGTTGAAGTAATCATCGATGAAAATCAAAATCCCTAACCCGAAAGCAGCGAGTCTTGCACCACGTGCCGTCTTGACATGCGTCGTCGCCCATTCACCGAAGGCATGGGCACCGCCGGATGTTTGAATCAGTGTCGACAAGACACCGAGTAATAGTAAGAAAACAAGTAATAAGACATTCCATTCATTTAACGCACCGTCTGCCCAAAACAGGCTGAAGATGTTTTTCCCGAGATAAACTGCAGTATCCAACGGATTGAAGCTGTGAAGCAGCAAGGCACCAATCAAAATCCCGACACCAAGTGAGATGACGACTTTGCGTGTAACGATCGCTAAAACGATGGCGACAAGTGCTGGTACGAGTGCGACGATAGAATCTGAATAATTGACCATAGTTGTGGTTTCTCCTCCTTTTTTAGAAGATGAGACCCGTTGCACAGAAAAAAGCAAGGGCACCGGCAACAAAGCCGACACCCTTGCTGGATGCGTCTTTCTTAGCCGAATTGGAGTGCTCCATACAATATGCGTATGGCAATCGAACGGGTCTTTCCCGGTTCGACCAGCATCGTCATGTCTGACACGTGACGATACTTCGGCGGTCTCACCTTTCTTTGATCGTCTTTGTTGTCATCCTCAGACCAAATACTCATTAAAACCGCGCCTCTACCTCATCGATAGAATAGTCATATTCTTTTCATAACAAAATTTTATCGCATTCCTAAAAAAAAATTAAGGATGTTGATTAAGTATTGAAGTAAGAATTCAATTGTTTCATCAAATAGTCTTTATTTTCTTCAAACTGTCGCTTTCGATGTCCGTTGGCACCGGAAGGATGGGGGAAACCGAACAACACGGTATGTTTTTTGATTCGTCCCTGATGAAGCAATGTCCGGACCGTCGATTCGACGACGCGTCCGAATGGTACGAGAATGACGGGGTGGGATAACTGATTTAATTCCGCCGCAAAGTGCTCATAGGCATAATGTTGTAAAAGTGGTGTCCGGTCAATCTTCGGTTGATGTCCCGTATAATTTTTATCACGGTAAAAAACGGGATGTCTCAGAATCGAAGTCGTGTGTAACAGTTCCTGATTCGTATGAAATAACGTTGCCGTTGAAGGAATCTTCAACAGTCGGTTTAATTCCAGTTCATCGAGCATTGCCGTCAAATTACGACGCATCGGACCGGCGAAACTGGCACTGTACTTGACGAGTTTTGCCGTCTCGTCGATTGTCGCGCCATGATGAAAAGCATCCGCCGCTTCTTCATAAGCGATTCGCATCTGTTCGAAACCGGGAGTAATCCCGATGAAAACGACTTTTGCGGAAGAGTTGATATATTCACCGATCGGGGAGTAATAAACGGATAAATCCTGTTCCTCCTGTAATAAAAAACTGTCCACACATAAATCTTGGCGGGTCAGCGGTCGATCAATCGGCAAAGCCCGAATGGCCTGTTCAAAAATGGATAATGAATTCAGCATGATAAGTCCTCTCTCTTTCTGTATTGGACTTATGATAACAAATAATGGTATTACATACAATTTAAACCCATATCAATATAGTAAGGGGTTACGTGGGCAAGAGATGAAAAACAGCTTTGTCTCCAAAAGAAATAGGAGACAAAGCTGTTTTAGAATGAAGTATCAAGAAGTCCGTTCTTTGACAGAAGCGACTTCAGAGATGATGATTTGACTGCCGAGCATTGGTGATTCTTCCTGTTTCCCGTCTGTTGGTTCCGGACGTTTATGGGAAGCTTTGAAGTCATCACTGTTGCGCCAGGCTTCAAAATACTTCATGTCTTCCCAGTACATGTTGACGTTCATTTCATCATGTTCTTCGAGTCCTTGCGTCAAGAGCACTTCAACACGAACAAATCCTTCCATCGTATCGAGACCGCTTGGACGGGTGAAGCGTGGTGCCATTGCGGCGGCCATTCCTTTTTTGACTTTAATCCGATTCGTAACGACGATCATTGGATTATCCCCCTTATAGAATGAAATGTGTACATTCATAGTATAGTACGATGAAACCAACAATGCTTGAAAGAAGGAATCAAACATGAATGATAAAGAGTACGAAGAACGGTTGCGCATCGAGACGATTGATGTGCAGCATCTTTACAATGCGTTCAGCCATTATAACCGGTACGAACCGACGCCTTATGCAGCGCTGGAAGAGTTGTGTGCCGTCTATCCTTTCGATTACACGGACACGGTCATTGATTTCGGCTGTGGAAAAGGACGGTTGAACTTTTATCTGCATGACCGGTTTGATTGTTCCGTCATCGGTGTCGAGATGAACGGACAGTTTTATGAAGACGCTTTGAGGAATCAAGCGGCCTACATGAAAAAAATGAAGCGACGTCAGGGAAGCATTCGTTTTGAACATACGTATGCGGAAAACTATCCGATTCCGGATGACGCGACAAAATGTTACTTCTTTAATCCGTTTTCCGTTCAAATCTTCATGAAGGTCGTTGATCAGATCTTGGCATCCGTTGAAAAGCGGCCCCGACCGCTTGATTTGATTTTGTATTATCCGGCGGACGAATACCGGTATTATCTCGAACATCAGACGATTTTCGAGCAGGTGGAGGAAGTCCGTCTGAAAGAACTTTTTGAAAAAAATCACGACGAACGATTCGTGATTTATCGGGTGGATTTGTCCCAAGAAGTACCAAAACGGGTATAAGGTACTAACAGCAACCACCCCAAAAAGTGAGGCGATTCGGATGATTCATTTACAACATGTGACGAAAGAATTTGCGCCGAAACGAGGTTTATTTGATGTCAGCTTTACGGTTGAACCGGGCATGGTGTTCGGTTTTATCGGACCAAACGGTGCCGGGAAATCAACGGCGATCCGACAATTGATGGGATTGATTCAAGCAGACTCCGGTCATGCGACGATCGGTGGATACGACTGTTGGAAGCAGTCTCAGGAAGTAAAACGAATCGTCGGTTATTTACCGGGGGAGATTAATCTGCCCGGTGATTTTACGGGTGAACAGATTCTGCATTTAATGCAACAACTCCACCAAAGTAAACCGGAACGTCAGTCGGAGTTACTCGAGCAGTTTCCTTTTGAAACGAAAACGAAAATCCGGAAAATGTCGAAAGGGATGAAACAAAAGTTGGCATTGGTCGGTTGTTTCATGAAGGATGCTCCCGTTTATCTGCTCGATGAACCGACGAGCGGACTTGATCCGTTGATGCAGGAACGCTTTTTAAGTCTGGTCGACAAGGAACGGCAGCGCGGCAAAGCGATTTTAATGAGTTCACACCATTTTCCGGAGATGGAAAAATCGTGTGACCGGGCAGCGCTCATTAAAGAAGGACGGATCATCATCGAAGCAGACATTCATGAATTGGTCCGGTCGAGCCGCAAACAGTACACGATTGAATTTGGTCTCGAGGCACATGCTGAACAGTTTGCGCTTCAGATCGGAAGTCAACGGTTTCAAAATCATGTTTCCTTCTTTACGGGTAACGAACGGACATTAAATCAAATCATTCGTCTGTTGACTGAATACGATGTCCGGGCGATTCAAACTTCAGCAGATGATTTAGAACACGTCTTCTTACATTATTATAGTGAGGAGGAACCATCATGATGACGATCGTTTGGTCTTTGCTCAAGCATAACGGCAAACCGATCACAGCTTATGCCGTCGGGACAAGCCTGTATCTCTTGATGCTTGCTGCACTTTACCCGTCAATGATGAAGACTGGGTTACTCGAAGCGAAACTGCAGGCACTGCCGCCGGAAGTCTTGAAAGCTTTCCAGTACGATAAGATCACCGGTTTTGATAATGTGCTTGATTTACTGGGCGGCAATTATTACGGGCTGATTTTTCAAATCATCGCGTCTTTATTTTTATTGTCACTTGCTGCGCGTTTGCTGGCACGGCCGATTGATAACGGTGAACTGATTTTATATCTGGCAGCGCCGATTACGCGTCATCAATATACGGCATCAGCGATGATTGTCATGTTTCTTGCCAGTACATGTCTTGTAGTATGTAATACGTTCGTTTTACTGATGGCCGACTGGTTTGTTTCCGGAGTTTCGATTGACGGGATGACGCTCGTCCGCTTTCAAGTAAACGCGCTATTCTTGCTGTATGCCATCGGTGGATTTACCTTATGCATTGCGACCCTGTTTGATGATGAACGACGCGCCTTTTCGATTGCCGGCGGTGTGCTTGTGCTGTCGATCGTCCTGACGATCGGATCCGGTCTCAGTGAAAAAACGGAATGGATGTGTTACGGATCAATTTTCAGTTTGTTCAACACACAACAACTATTGGAAGGGACCCACCACTTCTTTTTGCATCTCCTGCTGTTGGCGACTATCAGTTTCTTATTCCATCTCGGTGCCTTTGTCAGTTTCCGGAAGCGCAGTTTGTCGATTTGACACAACCGGACCGGAAAACAAGCCAAAGTGAACGTGAAAATTTACAGAAAGTGAACATTTAGGATTTGAACGTTGCGTAAGCGGCTGATTTTTACTAAGATAAAGGAATGTTATAGTTCTGGAAAAAGAAATGAGGTCTCACTAATGAATAAACCATCCATTTATGGATTAACACTTGAGCAGATGACTGAATGGTTATCGCATCAAGGTCACAAACCGTTCCGAGCAAAACAAGTCTGGGATTGGTTGTATCGTAAACGTGTCACTACTTTCGCAGAAATGACGAATGTCAACAAGGATTGCCTTGAGTTGTTAGATCAGAGTTTTGCGATTAATTCAATGACGCAAGCCGTTAAACAGGAATCAGCAGACGGAACGATCAAGTTCCTCTTCAAATTATATGACGGCAGCCTGATCGAAACGGTTCTGATGCGTCATAAGTACGGTCTGTCTGTCTGTGTCACGACGCAAGTCGGCTGTAACATCGGCTGTAGCTTCTGCGCAAGTGGCTTGATTAAGAAGAGCCGTGATCTCTCGGCCGGAGAAATCGTCGAGCAAATCATGAACGTTCAGCATCACCTCGATGCTGTCGGTAAAGAAGAGCGTGTCAGCCACGTCGTCGTCATGGGTATCGGTGAGCCGTTTGATAACTTTGACAACATGGTCGATTTCCTGAACGTCATCAAGGATCACAACGGTCTTGCAATCGGTGCGCGTCACATCACGGTATCGACAAGTGGACTCGCAGATAAAATCTACAAATTCGCAGATTTAAAACTTCAAGTTAACCTGGCGATTTCGTTACACGCGCCAAACAACGAACTCCGGACACAAATCATGAAAATCAACCGTGCCATTCCGCTCGAGAAATTGATGCCTGCCATCGATTACTACGTCAAGACGACGAACCGGAAAATCACGATCGAGTACATCCTTTTACGTGGTGTCAACGACCAGAAAGCCCAAGCGATCGAGCTTGCGAAATTGTTCGAAGACAAACGTCATTTGACTTATGTCAACTTGATTCCGTATAACCCGGTCGACGAGCACGGTCAATACCAACGCAGTACGTCGGAAGATATTTCAACGTTCTACGACACGTTGAAAAAGAACGGTCTCAACTGTGGTGTCCGTCTTGAGCACGGTACGGATATCGATGCTGCATGTGGTCAGCTCCGCAGTAAACAAATCAAAAAAGATACAGTCGCAGCAAAATAAGCAAGTGGAGCTTCCTGTCACTCTGACGGGAAGCTCTTTTGACGTCCTGCTGAAAGTAGCGCATAATGAGAGGTCACGTCTGATTAACAAATCTAACTTAAACATAAACTATAAAATAAATGAGGTATTCTTATGTCCAAAAAACCATTTACTGATTTTCAACTCAGTGCACCGATTCTAGAAGCAATCGAACAGCTCGGTTATCATACACCGACCGATGTCCAGCAAGCCGTCATTCCGGTCGCCTTGTCGGAAAAAGACATCATCGTCAAATCACGGACCGGCAGCGGGAAGACAGCATCATTCGGGATCCCCCTTTGCGAACTCGTCGAGTGGGAAGAAAACAAACCACAGGCATTGATTTTGACGCCGACACGCGAGCTGGCTCTGCAAGTCACGGAAGATGTCATGAACATCGGCCGTTATAAACGGATTAAAGCAACAGCTGTCTTCGGGAAACAACCGTTCCGCGGACAGATCGCAGAACTGAAACAGAAGACACACATCGTCGTCGGAACTCCGGGACGAGTGCTTGATCACTTGGAGCGGGGCACGTTATCGCTTGAAAAAGTGAAATATCTGGTCCTTGACGAGGCGGACGAAATGCTGAACATGGGCTTCCTCGATCAAGTGGATACGATTTTAAAACAATTGCCGAAACAACGGACAACGATGCTGTTCTCAGCGACGTTCCCTCAAGATATTCATCAGTTGAGCGACCGTTACATGCAGTCACCGAAACAAGTTGAAATCACGACGAAGGCAACGGAAATCGCAGAAATCGAACACAGCTATATCAAGGTCACGGATAAAACGAAGTTTGCCGTTCTCAAAGACGTTACCGTCGTTGAAAACCCGGACCGGTGCATGATTTTCTGCCGGACAAAAGAACATGTTGATTTCGTCGCCCAAGGACTGGCATCGATGGATTATCCGGTCGAAAAAATTCACGGTGGAATGGAACAGGACGAGCGTCTCGCCGTCATGAAAGCCTTCCGGGCCGGTGAGTTCCGTTACCTCGTCGCAACAGACGTCGCAGCCCGCGGGATTGATATTGAAAACATCACACACGTCATCCAATACGATATGCCGGTTGAAAAAGAAAGTTACGTGCACCGGACAGGTCGGACAGGACGTGCCGGAGCACTCGGAAAAGCCATCAGTTTGGTGACGGAGTCGGATATGCGTCTTCTCCGTGAAGTCGAGCAGTACCGCGGTCAGGCGATCGAAAGACGCCAAGCACCGACTGAACGGGAACTGATCCGGACAGCCGATGCATTTGAAGAAAAAATCACGACAGCTGATGTCCGGGCTTCAAAAACGGAGCAGCTCAACGCCGATATCATGAAACTGTACTTTAACGGCGGGAAGAAAAAGAAACTGCGTGCCGTTGATTTCGTCGGAACGATTGCGAAAATCGAAGGGATGACCGCGCAAGATATCGGAATCATCACGATTCAGGATACGGTCACGTACGTGGAAATCCTGAACGGAAAAGGTCCGCTCGTCCTGCGGGCGATGAAGACGACAAAAGTTAAAGGCAAACAGCTGAAAGTATACGAAGCGTTTAAAAAATAAGCGCAAGCAGCCGTCTTAAGAGATCTTATTCTCTTAAGACAGCTGTTTTTTGTGTCAGGTGTTGTCCGAGATAAAGTCCGCTCGCAGCTGCTTGCGACAATGAGTGGGTCACGCCGGAGCAATCGCCGATTGCATAGAGCCCATTGATATCTGTTTCGAAGACTCGGGACGTCGACAGCACCGGGGCATAAAACTTTCCGTCCATCCCGTACAGCAGCGTATCGGGAGAAAGCGGTGTTTCGAGAAGGAGCTCGAGCCGATTGAGGAATTCCAACAGAACGGTAATATCGGTTTCCGGTACTTCCTCCATCAGGTGGCCGGCAGTCGCTTCCAAAGTCGGTCTGATTTTGTTTTCGGCAAGATCAGTTGAGGAAGTAGGACAGGCTGCACGCAAATCACCGAGTCGTTGCACGACAATCCGGTCTGTTCCCTGATTGATCCGTCCGATGACGGAAGCAGCAAACTGATTTGCTTCTGCAAGTGTTGCAAAATAACGGGGTAAAAACAGTGTAAAGTTCAAGTTGGTCGTTCCGGACGCTTGTTCCCGGAAATTCTGACCGTCCGGCATGACAAGACCTTCCTGATGTTTGCGGATGATTCGTCCTTTTGGATTCATGCAGTACGTGACTGCCGTTCCGGCGGTTGAGGGATAGGCGAGCTTCGTTTCAAACGTGTCCTGTAACAGCGTCCGGAAGGCGGTTTCCTCCAGCTCGATCCGAATCCCGAGATCAAGGCGTGTTTTGTCTTGAGTGAGTCCAAGCATCCGCAGTTGCGTCTGCATCCAGTCAGTACCGGAACGTCCGGTTGCGAACACAACACGCTGACTTAAAAACGTTTCGCGGGCCGTTGTAAGCTGAAATCCATCTGATTGTTTTTCAATCCGTTCAATGAGCGTCTCGTAACGAAAGGTGACCTGCTTCTGAAGGGCGGCTTCAAAGCGCTGTAAGACACGTTCCGATAAGCCGGTCCCGAGGTGACGGACCGTCGTTTCAATCGTATCAAGACCGACAGCGCGTGCCCGGGCTGCGAGCTCAGGATTGGAGGTCGAATAGGTATCGACCTCATTCGCGCCGTAACGGCAAAGGATATCATCCACTTGTTGCATCAGACGAAGCATCGTCTCTGTTCCCAGCTTCTCAGCGAGTTCACCACCGAATCCGGCAGAATAGTTGTATTTTCCTTCCGATTTTCCGAGCCCGCCAAAGCCGAGATAGGCTTCCTTTGTTGTCCGTTGTTCAAGCGACTTTCCGGCGTCAATCAACAGGACCGTCTGACCTTGTGCCATCAGTTCGTGTGCCAGAAAGATTCCGGCGACACCGGCACCGATAATCGTCACATCATACATCGTTGGATCAGCTCCTTTTTGTCAGTATACAAAAAAACCGGATTCCTGAAGTAGGAATCCGGAGCTTTCAAACGATTATTTCCAGTCTGTGATGTCGTTGATCGGCAGACGAACAGATGGGTACCCGGCGTCAACTGCTTTTCCGATTGAAAGGAGCATGACAGGAAGGTAACGGTCTTTATCCATACCGAAAGCTTCAGCGATTTGATCTTTTTCGTAGCCGCCGATCGGGTTTGTATCGTAACCGTGTGCACGGGCGACGAGCATCAATTGCATCGAGACGAGACCTGAGTCGATCAGGATGCTGTCACGAAGCGTATCTGTATCTTCCGGGCTGTAGAAGCCTTTGATGGCAGGTACTTGGCGATCGCGGACTTCTTGCGGCATTAAGCCTTTTTCAACAGCCATGTCGTAGATTGTTTCGATGCTGTCGACAGCATTCATGTCTCCGAAGACAGCGATGACAGCAGATGATGTCTCGACTTGCACTTGGTTGAATTTAGCGAGTGGAGCAAGCGTCGCTTTTCCTTCTGCACTGTCGATGACGAGGAAACGCCACGGTTGCATGTTGACAGAAGATGGAGCGAGTGTTGCTTCTTCGAGAATTTGAGTCATTTCTTCTTTTGAGATTTTAACGTTTGTGTCATAGTTGCGGATCGAGCGGCGTCCTTTAACGATTTCCATAAAGTCTGTAGTTGTTTGAGTTGTCATAGTAATAATCTCCCTTTTCTTTGTTCTCTATTTTTTGGATGGATACGGGTACTGCTTATTTCCAGTCTGCGATATCGTTGATTGGCAGACGAACTGACGGATAACCAGCGTCGACGGCTTTCCCAATTGAAAGAAGCATAACCGGTACGTAACGATCTTTTTCCATGCCGAACGCTTCAGCGATTTGGTCTTTTTCATAACCGCCAATCGGATTTGTATCGTAACCGTGTGCACGGGCAACGAGCATTAATTGCATTGAGACGAGACCTGAGTCGATCAAGATGCTGTCTTTCAGTGCACTTGCCGGTACATTTTCATACATTCCTTGAATGGCAGGTACTTGACGATCGCGGACTTCTTGCGGCATCAGTCCTTTTTCAACGGCTGTATCATAGATGTTTTCAAGTTGATCGATTGCTTTCATGTCACCAAAGACAGCGATGACAGCAGATGATGTCTCGACTTGTACCTGGTTGAATTTAGCGAGCGGGGCGAGTGTTGCTTTTCCTTCTTCGCTGTCGATGACGAGGAAACGCCACGGTTGCATGTTGACAGAAGACGGAGCAAGCGTCGCTTCTTCAAGAATTTGTGTCATTTCTTCTTTTGAGATTTTGACGTTTGTGTCGTAGTTGCGGATCGAGCGGCGTCCTTTAACGATTTCCATGAAGTCAGTTGCAGTTTGTGTAGTCATTTGAAAGTCTCCTTTTTAATTAACAGTTGTTTTAGGTAAGGTAAGGGCATTTGTTTCAATGCGTTGAATCATTTGTGCCAGCTGGTGCTGTTCGTCTGCCGTGAATCCTTCAAGCAGTTGTTCGAGGAATTCATCTTTTTGCTGACGTAACCGGGTGATTCGTGTAGCGCCTTCTGCCGTCAACGAAACGAGAATGACACGGTTATCGGTTGCGGAACGGACACGTTCAATCATGCCCTTCGTTTCCAGGTGTTTTAAATGTCGTGTCACGGCTGCATTATCAACATTGACGCGTTGTTGCAACTCTTTTTGACTGATGGTCGTGTCGACCTCGAGTTGCGCTAATAAGTCCATCCGGGTTTGGCTGAAGCCGTCCGTACAGAGATCGAATTTTTGAGCAATCGTCTTATTAACGGAGACGAGTGCATAAATCAGTCGTCCTTTTTCAGTACAGGAAATACTCAAGTTCATCACATCCTTCCCTTCGTTCGAAAAATCCTTGACGTATCAAAGATTGATATGTAAACGAATATAACGTGTCTGCTTTCATGCCGCAACTAATATGCTTCATCCACAAAAAAAGATACCATTTCAGGTGAAATGGTATCGAGTCAGACGACTTAACTAATTTTTTGTTGCTTGCGGGGAATCGTACCGGCATCAATCGCTGCAATCATCCGGCGGAAATGCCCTAACCAAAACTGCAGGAACGGACCAATCAGGAAAATCGATAAAATCGTTCCGAAGAACACGGGTCCCCCGAGCAACCAACCGATCCCGCAAGCGGTGATTTCCATGAATGTCCGCATCATCCGGATGGATGTACCGAACCGTTCAGCGAGCGTCAGGGTCAGTCCGTCCCGCGGTCCGGCTCCGTAGCCGACAGCGACGTACAGTCCCGCGCCCATCCCGATGATGAAGATGCCGGCAATCAGCCATAGTGTATTCTGCCAAAGCGAGGAGAAAGAGGGCAGGAGGCCGGAACCGAGAACGAGATTCATGAACACGCCGACAAAAATCGCGTTGACGAGTGTACCGATCTGCGGTGTAATCCGGTCGAGCAAGTATTTGACGAACACCAACAACAGCCCGACGAGAAGAATGATCGTGCCGACGGAAAACGGCGTTTTATTTTGCAGACCAAGGTGCAGAACATCCCAAGTCGAGACGCCGAGTTGTGCCGTGATCATCATCGATGAACCGACAGCGAGTAAAAAAAGACCGAATAAGAATAATGCCCATTTCAGAACGGAACGGAACAGCCAAGACGTTTGGATGATCTGCTTCATGGATGGGAGACACCTCGCTTCAAAATCAAATTGATTCATTAACTGTACCATGTTTGAGGAAAGAAACTAAAGCGAATCCGATATTTTCCATCTTGAGATGGAGGGAATCCGTTCTGCTGATCCGTATACTAATGAAAAGGAGGTCCGTCCATGCAAAAAATCCGCCATTTTTTCCGTTTTACATACCTTGAGGCCATCTGTTGTGTGTTTCCGGTCGCGATTTTCTTGGCACTTGCTGCCTCCCGTTATCTGCCGGCGGAGCCGATTGCCCGCTACGATTTGCTCCTGATCTGGTGTCTCCTCGTACAAATCGTTTTACTTGTCACGCGTTATGAAACGAAAGAAGAGTTTAAATTGATTTTAATATTCCATGCGATTGGACTCGGACTGGAGCTGTTTAAAGTCCAGGTCGGCTCCTGGAGTTATCCGGAAGACGCCTTCAGCAAAGTGTTGGGTGTTCCGCTTTATGCCGGTTTCATGTATGCGAGCGTCGCCAGTTACATTTGTCAGGCATTTCGCCGTTTTGATCTCCGCATTACGCAGTTTCCCCGGCCACTGTTTGCTTTAGCGACCGGTCTGCTCGTGTACGCCAATTTCTTTACCCATCATTGGTTGTTTGACTTTCGTTGGATTTTGATGGGGATTGTCGCTCTCGTCTTTTATAAGTCCTGGGTCTATTTCCGACTGGATGAAACGGTCTACCGGATGCCGCTTACCCTCTCGTTTGGATTGATTGCCTGGTTCATCTGGCTGGCGGAAAACATCGTAACCTTTTTTAAGGGATGGGTGTATCCGAATCAGGAGGATGGATGGGAGCTGGTCGACTTCGGGAAATTATCGTCCTGGTTTTTACTTGTCATCATCACGATTTTGATTGTCTCTGTCGAAAAATACCGGCTCGGTGATCCGTCAATCGAAATAAAGGCCTAACCATATCCAAAAAAATAACCAGGTCTTTTT
Source organism: Exiguobacterium artemiae (assembly GCF_033342815.1). Classification (GTDB taxonomy): domain Bacteria; phylum Bacillota; class Bacilli; order Exiguobacteriales; family Exiguobacteriaceae; genus Exiguobacterium_A; species Exiguobacterium_A artemiae_A. The sequence goes on along the minus strand of NZ_JAWPEN010000004.1, from coordinate 119,641 downwards.
TTGACCAACCTAACCGACAGCCCCTTGCTATAGTTGAAAAAAAGCAAAGGGGTTGTTGAAGATGATGCAACAAATCGTAGAACAGGCGAAGACGTTAGTCGCCGGTAAAATGAAAGTAGTCGAAACGGTGGAAGAATGGGACTTACTGCTCGAGGAAATCCGGGGAGTCGATGAATGGGTGCAGATGTCGCGTTACTATACACCCTCCGCAAAACCGGACATCGCGTGGAGCGAACCAGAAGAAGAGGTCACATTCGAACAATCTGTCATTCCTCCTGCACAGATCAATCCTGTCATCGAACAACGTTACGCCTATACGTTTGTGCGTGAATTAAAAGGTGGTTCTTTACGGGAATGGCCGAACAGTCATATCTCGGAAACAGAAATCCGGCAATGGAACCTTGAACATGGAATGGAAATCCGTGTCCAAGTCGTACATCAGGACTCCCGCCGGACGACACTTGAAGTGATGGCTGTTGTCGCGACTGACCGGATGAAGCCACTGTCTGAACGAATCGTTTTTGAAAAATGTATCGTTAAAAATCATGGCATCATTGAATCGACGGTCGAAGGACCATTAAAGGATGAGACGGGTAAGTCCTTTTATTACGCCACACCGGTTGAAGACATGCGATTCTTCCATCTGAAAGAAGGACAGCTCGTCGATCTCGTCATGTGGAAAGGTCGTCCGGAAACATTGACGATTGCCTGGAAGTATCCGTTCCAATATGAAGAACCGACGGTACAACTGTTAGAAACGTCGAACAGTCCAACCACACCAGGGCCTTCGTCAGTTGAACCGACTCACGGATCAGCCGTCAAAAAATCGGGACGCTATCTGAAGCAAATGAAACGAAAGTCGAAAGTAAAACAAGAGCAGAAAACGCGCCGGATTCGTGAAAAGAAATCCCGACCGTTGACACCACTCGTCACGACGTCCGTACCGGGGCAGCCCATCGACTTCCTCGATAAGGAACCACTTGATTTTGCACCATTTGAAGGCATGCGGCTCGTCATCGTCGGCAATGAACAGCAAGCACCGGTCTATCGGACATTTTTTGAAAAAACAGGTATCGAGTTGATTCATCTGTCGGGTGATGCCCAATCAGCGAAGAAGATTGCCAGTCTCGCGAAAAAGACCGATGCGATTGTCGTCGTGACGAGCCGGGTATCCCATGCGGCTTCAGCACACGTCATCGCGCAGGCAAAGAAACATGATATTTCGTTTGCGATGGAGCGGCTCGACGGACGACGTTCGTTGTATACGGCATGCCAGCGCCAACTTGAAAAAGCACGCTTAAATCAGTTAAAAACAGGAAAATCCTGAAAAAGGTGAAACTCCTCTCTTCATAAGCCGTAAATAAGGATAGAACTTATTTTGAGGAGGATCTCCATGATTAAAGAATTAAAATTATCCGCCCGTGAAGCGCTCAGTGGTCGCTGGGTCTTCATGGCACTTATGTTTTTACTGTTTCTCATCATTCAAAGTATCCCGACGATGTTTTCTTCTGATGCGAATGAAGATATTCAAGCGATTGATTTGATCGGTTTCTTACTGAACATTCTCTTGCTGCCACTTGCGATTGGTTGGACATGGCTTGCGATGTCTGTCGCTCGGAAAGAACAGGCAAAAATCGTTGATTTATTTGAGCCATACAAAATTTTCTTAAAGGCAGTCGGTCTTTCGATTGTCCAAAGTATTTTCCTTGGTTTATGGTTCTTGCTATTCATCATCCCGGGTATTATCAAGTCATTTTCGTATCTAATGACGTTTTATATTTTACGGGATGAACCTTCAATCGGGATTTTGGATGCGATTACACGTTCACGTCAAATGATGGACGGACATAAAATGGAAGCATTTATGCTCGTCCTCTCATTCATTGGTTGGTTCCTGCTCGGCTTGATTACCATCGGAATCGCTTTCCTATGGGTTGGCCCTTACTTCAGCGTCACACTCGCGAAGTTTTATGACCGTATCCGCGGTGAAGAAGCACCTGTCGAACAATCGACGTTTGTTGCCCCATATTAAGACCATGAGGATGAGAGCCTGGCTCTCGTCCTTTTTTAATACTGTTATTAATTCCGATTGGAAAACAAGGTTTAATGGTTGCTTTACTCTGCTAAAAAGTGTACGATAATTCCAATAATTCTTATCAAGAGAAGTCGAGGGAACGGCCCGAAGACACTTCAGCAACCCCGCGCGTAGCGGAAGGTGCTACTTCCTAAAAGGAATTTTTCCTTTGAAGATAAGAGCAGACATGATCAATCCGTCGCTCTTTTCGATTTTCGAGAAGAGCGATTTTTTTATAAGGGGGACATAACGGATGGAGTATGGATTTTGGTTACCGATTTTTGGCGGATGGTTACGAAATGTTGAAGACGAACAGATGCCGGCGACGTTCGACTATGCGAAACAGGTCGCGCAAACGGCAGAACGAATCGGGTTTTCGACGACACTAATTGCGGAATTAAACTTAAATGACATCAAAGGGCTTGAAGCACCAAGTCTCGAAGCCTGGACGACAGCAGCGGCGATTGCCGCAACAACGGAGCGTCTCGAAATCATGACAGCCGTCCGTCCGGGATTCCATAATCCGGCGACGACCGCGAAGATGGCGGCGAACATCGATCAGCTCAGCAACGGACGGTTTACGCTAAACGTCGTTTCGGCCTGGTGGGAAGAAGAAGCCCGGCAGTACAACGGTATTTTCACGGCTCACGACGAACGTTACGCCCGGACGGAAGAGTTTGTCACGATCATGAAAGGATTATGGGCAGACGCTTCCCCGTACAGCTTTGACGGTAACTACTATACGCTTGAGAAGACACAACTGCATCCAAAACCGGTGCAACGCCCGGGTATCAAATTGTATGCAGGTGGAGAAAGTGAAGCCGGCAAACAAACCATCGTCAATCATTGTGACGCTTATGTCATGCACGGCGGAACAGTGGAAGAAGTGTCCGTTAAGATTGAGGATATGAAGGCGCGCCGACAAGCGACAGGGCAACTGCCGCTTGAAAGTTTTGGACTGGCAGCTTATATCATCTGCCGGGATACGGAAGAAGAAGCGGTGCGCGAGTGGCAACGGATTACGGATGTGAAGGAAGACAGTGCCGGATACGCCGGTTATGACGACTTCGTCAGTAAATCGCAACTCGAACAACAGGTGAAACGGAATGACTATTCGGTCTCAAACCGTGGACTCCGTCCCGATTTAATCGGAACACCGGAACAGATTGCCGAGCGGATTCTTGCGTTTGAAGAAGTCGGCGTCACCCTGTTGCTCCTGCAATTCTCACCGCAACTGGAAGAAATGGAACGCTTCGCGCGCGACGTCATGCCGCTCGTCGAAGAAAAACGAAAGGTAGGTCAAATCAAATGACAAAAATTCATATCTTACACGAAAATCAGGAATGGACGGATCATCTGATCAAACGACTGGAGGAACTGGAACTGCCGTATGAACAATGGCACCTCGACGAAGGGCAGGTTCCGCTTGATGAAGTGCCGCCGGAAGGTGTCTTTTACAGCCGGATGAGTGCATCGTCGCACACACGCGGTCACCGTTATGCACCGGAACTGACGGAAGGGGTCCTGGCATGGCTCGAAGAACATGACCGGACCGTCTTCAACGGAACACGTGCCCTGCGTCTTGAAGTCAGTAAAATCAATCAGTATACGGCACTTCGCAAAGCCGGAATCCGGGTGCCGAAAACGACGGCTGCCGTCGGACGCGATCAAATCGTCGAAGCGGCGAAAAATATCGGGGTGTCTTCGTTCATCACCAAACACAACCGCGCCGGAAAAGGGCTTGGTGTCCAGTTGTTCCATTCGATTGAGGCACTTGAGACGTATCTTGACGGTCCGACGTTTGATGAGCCGGTCGACGGTATCACATTGATCCAGGAATATATTCAGGCACCGGAGCCGTATATTACACGCTGTGAATTCGTCGGCGGGAAGTTTGTCTACGCGGTCCAAGTCGATACGTCGGAAGGATTCGAATTGTGCCCGGCAGATGCGTGTGTCATTGACGACCTGTTCTGCCCGGTTGGGGAAGAAGCACCACAAACACCGATGAAGTTTAAAGTCGTCGACGGATTTAATGATCCGATCATTCAAAAGTATGAAGCATTCCTGCAGGCGAATCAGATTGCGGTTGCCGGGATTGAGTTCATCAAGGATGCGGACGGGACGATTTATACGTATGACGTCAATACGAATACGAATTACAACTCGGACGCGGAAGCGGCGGCCGGTAAATTCGGTATGCTCGAACTGGCGAAGTTCCTCGGTGCTGCACTGGAACGTCAAACGGTAAAATGATCATCACGAACCGATTCAAATAAGCCGAATACCCTGTATGTGTGCCGTCGGAAGTTAGAACTGCACACATCAGGGTATTTTTCAGTAAAAGGAGGTATTCGGATGATTACGTGGCATGAAGAAAAAAGGCTTGATGTCCCAATCGAGGAAGCCTGGCATATCTTTGATCATGACCGGTTGCAACGCCTGATTCCGGGTGTCGTCCAGCATGAAGTGATTGAACGGAAGCCGGAGGTCGTCGGTTCGACGTACCGGCAAACGTATATGCAGGGAAATCGGCTGGAGACGTACATCGTGACGGATCTTGCCTATCGGAATGAACAGGATTTCAAGCAAAATACGATTGGTTTTACGCTTGCTAAAATCTTTAAGCTCGAGATGACGTTTACGTTAAAGCGGCTTGACGAAACGAGCTGTCAGTTGATTTATACCGGGAAAAACGAAGGGGCTAATTTCGTCGGACGAAGCCTGCTGTCGCTTGGCGGCGAGCGGGAAACGGAAAAGATCGTGCAGGAATTACTCCGACGTGTGGAACAGGAAGCCAATCAGTTGCGCACATAATCGAAAAAGCCGGCTTATGAAACTAAAAAAGCAGGGAGCGGATTAAAAGTATCCACTGCCTGCTTTTTGCTAAGTTCTTATTGTGATTTACCGGTGAGAATACGATTTCTGACCTGTCGGGAGACCGGACAAGTAACCGACACCACCTGTTTTTTGAATGCCGATGCCTTCCTGCATCGCTTGTTCGAGTTTCTTCGGATCAACGGCTGTAATCTGCTTTCCGTTTAATCCTTCACCCGGATGCTGGTAGTTACTGAGCAGATAGCTGTATCCGCCGACACGATCGAGTGACCGGAGTCCTGTCGCTTCAGCCCCAACCGGAACGGACAGAATCCGTGAGAGCTTCTTCGTTTTCAAGTTGTATGCCCAAACGAAGTTATTCGTGTGCAACGAGCTGTCTTCACCGATGAAGAGTGTGTTCGATGTTGCGGAATAGGCCAGGTTATCCGGATTTGAAACAAGATTCGGATTCGCTGTGTTGCCGTAGGCATCCGGCTTCGCTAAATCCTCACCGATGACGAGGGCTTGCATATTCGTCGGGACATAGCGGCTGTTGATGCCTTTAGCGCGACCGAGGTCGATTTCAAACGTCGCACCGGATTCGCGTTTTTCCAGCTGAATATCATCCTGAACGGCACCATCTTGTTTTTCCGTACTGCCGGAAACATAAGAGAGTGCGATATAGGCTTTTTTGTCTTGTGCGTTCACCGTGATGCCTTCCATCTTGTTGAACTCAGACGTTGCCCCGAGTAAAGCACCGTAACGACGGGATTCGAGGAAGGCCGCTTCTTTTTCCTTGCCTGGTTTCAGCTTCAGATACTCGACCTTTTTGCTGGCAGCTGTCTTGACTGCTTTAAAGCCTGGTGTTGGAACGTCAGCTGTCTCAAAAATGTCACTAAACTTTGTTCCTTTGTCGATTAAACGTTTTACTTCCTTATCGGATGCATGTCCGAGCTTGATCCATTCGAGATCCCCGGCACCGCCTTCGGTTGCTTTCGTTTGATTGAACTTGGCAGCGTACAGCGTTCCTTGTGAGAAGTCTTTCTTTTTATCGGCGACGTACATGAACATCATCGTGTTGTTACCGTCATCGCCAAAGATGGCCGTTTTCTGATCCGGGAGAATCTGCATCATTTCGTGTGAGAAACGACCGGTACTGTAGTGCTTGACGACCGATGATTTTCCTTTGCGGTCAACCGAGATTTCCGGTGTGAAGCCGTAGAAATAAGGATTCGCTTTTTCTTTTGTTCCGAAGTAACGTTCTGCGAAGGCATTGACTTCTTTATAAGCAGAAGAGGTCGGATCCGACTCGAAAGCCCGGGCATCCGGTTCATATTCCTCCGAACCGAGATGTGTTCCCCATGGTGTCGTTGAACCGTTACATGGTGTCCAGAGACCGTTAACGTTCTTGAAATCGATTTTGCTTGCTTTTTTGACAGCCAGTTTACCTGTCTTTTTATCCTGTACGACTTCTGTCAACGTCATCGAGGCCGGTAATCCCTTGACCTCGTTTCCAGCGTTGTCGATTGAATCATATTCAAAGTGTGAGACCATATATTTTTTCCCATGGACTTCAAGCAGACTGTTTGAATCCGGTGCGTCAGAGACGAAGGCTTCCGGTTTATCGGGAACGCTCCGGTCGATGATCGGATCACCGTTGACATCGATGGGTGTTCCGGCAGCAATCATGGCGCCTTTATTTTCGACGATTTTATCCTGTGATAAGAACAATTGATTGTAATCGAGCGGCTTGATTTCCGTTTTTCCGTTTTGGTACGTGACTTTCACTTTCGCTTCTGTATATGTTTTGACCATTTCATTGACTGTATTGGGTGCATCCATCGATAGAAACTCAACTTTCTTGATATCGCGTGCTGCATGGGATGTATGGGCATCAGCGAATGTTGGAATCAGGCTCGATGACAGGACAGCTGCGGATAGACCGACGATAAGTGTTCGTTTCATGATAAGTTCCTCCAAGTTGTTTGTTATCTTGCTACTTTCTCATTTAATCAGTTGATTATGAAGAGGATGTAAACATAACAGGACAGTTTCATTTCACTTGGTTAATCTTTCATTTACAAAAGGAGAGACGGTGTCTTATTCAAAGCAGTCAATACTTCGGAAACTTGTATATCCTCTTTCATCTCAGCAAGAGAACGCCAGTCCATCCCGGTCAGGATCTGCTGATGAAGCGGTCGTTCCGGATCGTGTCCGAGTAAAGGAGCCGCGGCATCAACACGTTCGACGAGAAAGCAGACTTCTGTTCCGGACGAATCGGTTTTCGTATACAACGGTCGGATGACGCGGACGTTCAAGTGAATCTCTTCCTCGACTTCCCGAACAACGGCCTGTTCGAATGTTTCACCGGTGTTGAGGCCGCCGCCCGGTAAGGTCCAAAAACTTTGCTTTTTAGTCTCAATCCGGACCATCAGAATCTGACCGTCTTCGATTAGAGCTGCACAGGCACGATGCCGCACATGACTTCCTCCTTTGTTTGGTCTGTATATCTTCAGTTTACAAAACAAGAGACCTGATCCGCTAGGACCGGTCTCTTGTTGATGGAATTAGTTTGTTGCGTACAACGCTGATAACTGTTGTTGAACAGACTCATTGTTGAGGTATTCATCGTATGTCGTTTCTTTATCGACGATACCGTTTGGTGTCAATTCGATGATGCGGTTTGCAATCGTTTCGACGAACTGATGGTCATGCGAGCTGAAGAGCATCGCACCTTTGTAAGCAATCAATCCATCGTTAAGCGCTGTGATCGATTCGAGATCCAAGTGGTTCGTCGGATCGTCGAGGACAAGAACGTTTGAGCCGCTGAGCATCGCTTTGGATAACATACAACGGACTTTTTCTCCCCCGGATAAAACAGACGCTTTTTTCATGACTTCTTCACCGGAGAAGAGCATCCGGCCGAGGAAACCACGGAGGAACGTATCGCTCTCATCGGCCGGCGAATACTGGCGCAACCAATCGAGAATCGTTTTATCCGAGCCTTCGAAGAAAGCAGAGTTATCTTTTGGTAGGTACGACTGTGATGTCGTGACGCCCCATTTGAATGTTCCGCTGTCCGCTTCCATCTCACCCATCAGGATTTTGAAGAGTGTCGTGATCGCGATGTCATTTTGGCTGATGAAGACGGCTTTATCCGTTTTGTTTAACGAGAAACGGACATTATCAAGAACTTTGACACCATCGATTGTTTTCGAAATGCCGTCGACGATCAACAGATCGTTTCCGATTTCACGTTCCGGCGTGAAGCCGACGAACGGATAACGGCGTGAAGACGGACGGATGTCATCAAGTGTGATTTTATCAAGCAACTTTTTCCGTGATGTTGCTTGTTTCGCTTTGGAAGCGTTCGAGCTGAAACGGGCGATGAAGGCTTGAAGTTCTTTGATTTTTTCTTCTTTTTTCTTGTTTTGGTCGCCTGCCATACGTGAAGCAAGCTGACTTGATTCGTACCAGAAATCATAATTTCCGATATACAGTTGGATTTTCCCGTAATCGAGATCGGCCATATGCGTACAAACGTTGTTGAGGAAGTGACGGTCGTGGGAAATGACGATGACCGTATTTTCAAACCCGATCAAGAATTCTTCAAGCCATTTAACGGCTTTTAGGTCAAGACCGTTGGTAGGCTCATCGAGCAACAGAATGTCTGGTTTACCGAACAATGCTTGGGCAAGCAAGACTTTAACTTTCTCTCCGCCTGTCAGTTCAGCCATTGTTTTCGTATGCAGATTCTCTTTAATACCGAGACCTTGCAAAAGCATCGCTGCTTCCGACTCCGCTTCCCATCCGTTCATTTCTGCGAACTCACCTTCGAGCTCGGCAGCACGCATGCCGTCTTCGTCCGAGAAGTTTTCTTTCATATAGATAGCATCTTTTTCTTTCATGACTTCATAAAGACGCTTATGACCCATCATGACGGTTTCGATGACTTGGAACTCTTCATATTCATAGTGGTTCTGGCGAAGGACACCAAGGCGTTCGCCCGGCGTGATGATGACGTCTCCTTGCTGGGCTTCGATATCACCGGCAAGAATTTTAAGGAATGTTGATTTACCGGCACCATTTGCACCGATGAGACCGTAGCAGTTGCCCGGTGTGAACTTGATGTTGACGTCTTCGAATAATTTACGGTCCGCAAAGCGGAGACCGACGTTTTGTACTGTAATCATATAGAGATGAACCCTCGTTTCTAGTGTGTGATGTGCTGTTACGAGTGTACCACAAAATGATACGTCTCGTTTCAAGGACAAAGTTCTTTACATCTTAGACCGGATTGCAAAATTTAGCAACCGTGGTTTTAAACAAAATGAAACATTTTCCAACAGGAAGCGTAAGAGTAGGTAGAACATTCATGAAGGAGGAGGACGGCGTGGCAACACTTTTTACGTTATTATTTTTTGCACTGATCGTCTTGCTGGCCATTGAACTGTATAAGTATATCCAAGATAAAATTGATAAAGGAGACTCAAAATGAGAGAAATCAAACCGAAAAAACGTATCAGGCCGTCGATGATCATCGCAGGTGTAATCGTCGTCGCACTTCTTGCGATGACACCATTCATCGTCGAACAAATCGAACCCGGACAGGTCGGGGTCGTCTATAAACCGTCAAGCGGTGTCCAGGACGAGACCCTGTCGCAAGGATGGCACATCGTGTCGCCGATCACACGTGTCACCGAGTATCCAATCCGGACACAGACGAAATCGCTCGACAATATGACACTGGCAACAAAGGACGGGAAAAATATCGTCGTCGACTTTACGTACAGTTTTTCGGTCTCACCAGATCAGGTGACGGAAGTTTTTAATAAATTTGGTCCGATTGAAATTGATGAGATTGCAGCCGGTTACTTAAAACAACGCCTTTATGATGCGTCCCGTGAACAGATTTCGAAAGTCACCGTCCTTGAGTTATTCGGGGAGCAATCGGGAACGGTTTCGACGAACATTCAGACACAGTTTGCCGAAGACGTCAAAAAGATTGGTTTCATCATCGAAGACGTGGCACTTGGAGCACCGAAACCGGATGCTAAAACGCAGGAAGCGATTGATGCGCGTGTCAAAGCGTCACAAGAGCTCGACAAAAAGAAGACGGATCTTGCGATTGCGAAAGCAGAAGCAGAACGCCTGCGCGTAGAAGCAAAGGGAGCAGCGGATGCGCGTTTAATCGAAGCGCAGGGGCTGGCGAAAGCCCAAAAAGAATTACAGAAAACATTAACCGAAGAGATGATTCAGTACGAAGCCGTCAAGAAGTGGGACGGAAAATCACCGTTGGTCAGCGGATCAGGCAGTATGGTCCAATTACCGATTCCGGATCAACAAACAACAACAGAAGAAAAATAAGTGAACTGTAATTTTTTAATAAAGTTTATCTATCGTCTGAACAAAAAAATATGGAGCACAACAAAAGCAGATTCTCATGTCGAGAATCTGCTTTCGTTATACCGTCTTATTTTGCTGACTGAGCAAATCGCTCGGCAATCGCTACTACGACTTCTGTCGCTTTGACCATGTTGTCGACAGAGATGAATTCAAACTTCCCGTGGTAGTTTTCGCCACCTGTGAAGATGTTCGGTGTCGGGAGTCCCATGTACGACAGTTGCGAACCGTCCGTACCACCGCGAATCGGCTTAATGATCGGTGTAATACTGAGTGATTCCATCGCAGCATGTGCGATATCAACGATTTCCATATGCGGCTCGATTTTCTCGCGCATGTTGTAATATTGATCGTTCAGTTTGATTTCGACGCTGCCTGCCCCGTATTTCTTGTTCCATTCTTCGACCAAAGCCGTCAAAAAGTGTTTCCGGGCTTCGAACTTCGTGCGGTCGAAATCGCGGATGATGTAATGGACGGTCGTTTTTTCAACTGAACCATCAAACGAAATCAAATGGAAGAATCCTTCGAAACCGTCAGTAAATTCAGGGGCTTCATCGCCCGGTAACCGGTTCTGGAAAGCCATCGCATGTTTTTGCGAGTTGACCATCTTGTCTTTCGCCGTACCCGGATGGACGTTTGTTCCGTGGAAGACGATTTCTGCAGCAGCTGCGTTGAAACTTTCATATTCAAGTTCACCGAGCGGACCGCCGTCAACCGTATATGCAAATTTCGCATCAAAAGCAGCGACGTCAAAATGATGCGGACCGCGTCCGATTTCTTCATCAGGTGTGAAAGCGACACGAATCCGACCATGTTTGATTTCCGGGTGCGTGAGGAGATGATGCATCGCAGTCATGATTTCGGCGATACCGGCCTTATTGTCTGCGCCGAGCAATGTCGTACCATCTGTCGTCATCAACGTATGCCCGACATAGTTTTTTAGTGCCGGAAAATCCTTTGGGGACAGGATGACAGGAATCGTTGGGTTAAGCACCAGGTCTTCCCCGTCATATCCTTCAACGATTTGCGGATTAACGTTTGTTCCCGTGAAATCAGTCGCCGTATCCAGGTGGGCTAAAAATCCGATTGTCGGAATGTCCGCATCGGTATTGGCAGGAAGAGTCGCCATGACATATCCGTTTTCATCGACGGTCACATCACTCATGCCGATTTCCTTCAGTTCTTCAACAAGCAGACGGGCGAGTGTCCATTGTCCGTCGGTTGTCGGGACGGTCGTACTGGCATAGTCAGACTGTGTATCGATTTTCGCATATGTAGTCAAGCGACGAATCAAATCATGTTTCAAAGCAAAAACGTCCTTTCTGAGTTAAGGTAGCTTCATCATAGCATGAAGTAGGAATGTTAGAGTATTCTGAAACAAGATAAGCTGATTTGAAAAAAGGGGGATTTTTTATGAAAGCATATGTCGTGGAACAGTATGGAAAAGACGCTGCGTTAACAGAAAAAGACGTCACACTCGAACAATTAGGAAAATATGATTTGAAAATTATCGTGGAAGGAACGAGCTTGAATCCACTGGATACCAAAATGTTTTTTGGTCATGTGGCGGCAGCTCCTGTAACTGGAATTCTCCAGGGAGATGTGACGGGGACGATCATTGAAATCGGAGAGAGTGTGACGTCTTTTTCTATCGGCGATCACGTCATCGCATTTGGCGGCGGACTCGGTAACCGGTCCGGAGCACTGGCAGATCAAATGTTGGTTCCGGAACAGATGGCTGTACTCAGACCGGAGAATCTGGACATTGCTACAGCAGGTTGTCTGCCGGTCATCAGTCTGACAGCAATGGAAGTGTTGAAGGAGCGGGCAGCCGTTCATCCGGGGATGCGCTTGTATGTAGCAGGTGGGACGGGGGGAGTCGGTCACCTTGTCGGACAATTGGCTAAACATTATGGATGTGACGTGACAGCGAGTGCTTCAAGTGATGAGAAGGCAACGTGGTTAGAAGAACACGGTATTCGCCCGCACCGGTACCGGGATGAGTCAGCCGAACAATTATTAGCGCGTCTTGGTCATGATGGATTCGATGTCATCGTTGATACCGTCGGCGGAGGTCATTTGCAGGAGTCGTTCATCCTGGCGAAGGAACGCGGGAAAATTATTTCAATCGCCACCCGGACGACACAGGATTTGACACCGATGCACAGTAAAGCACTGACGCTCGAAGCCGTCTTTGTTGCTCTTCCATTACTGAAAGGGAAAAAGGAAGAAATGGTACGTCAACAGCAGCATCTGGCGGAAGTCGCACAACTCGTCGCGGATGGAGTCATCGATCTTGTGATCGAAGAGCAGGTGCCGCGTCAGCTTGATGCATTGAATGCGGCCTATCAAACCTTTGATCAGCGGTCACATTTCGGAAAGATAAGTGTCCTTTAAAGGGAAGCTCATTTTCCTAAGAATAATGATTCGATATTCATTTTACTTTTCCTTTTAATCCCAAAAAAATTCTGCTGATGGTTTTTTCATCAGCAGAATTGTTAATTATATGATTATTTACGCCGGACCAAGACGGATTTTGAAGCTACTTCTTTTAAAGAAGCATGTTCCGGGAAGTCTTCTAAAGGAGTGCTTTCCCAAACGATTTCATACGTTTGACGTAACTTTTTAAATGCTTGATCGACCATCTTCATAAAGCGGGCTTGGTCGAATAAGGGACAGTCTGTCGTAATCAGCAATAAACCGCCGCGATGTGTCATGTGGATCGTTTGTTGAATCAAAGCAGTTAAATCGACTTCTGCCCGGAAATGACGGGCTTGTGTTTTGACGAATGTCGGCGGATGCACGATGACGAAATCAAAGCGTGTTTTTTTGTCGGCTTGATCGATATAGTCAAACGCGTCCTGCACGAGAATGGTCTGTGTTGCGGGATCGAGTTGATGTAGCTCGAGTTGTTCGATTGTCTTATTACGGCTCCGGGTCGAGAAATCGACACTCGTTGTTTCAGTCGCACCACCGAGCAACGCCGAGGCGGTCAACGTACCGGTATCAGAAAACAGATTTAGGACACATCGGTCTGCGGCATGTTCTTTGACGATCGAACGGAGCTGGCGCTGCTGGATATCGAGTCCGGTGCGCATACCGGCATCCAAATGGTACAGCAGAGGGATTCCGTTTTCCTGCAGGACTTCCGGGAAATCACCGCGTTCACCGGCTAAGAAATCGTCGCCTTTGACGGGTTGTCCATCAATCTGGAAAGCCCGTTTTTCGTAAATACTCTTAAAATGAATAAGGGATTCAAGGGCAGACATGATATCAGATTTAAAAGAATAGATCCCTTCGTTTTCAAACGTAATCAGATAATGGTGATCAAAACAATCGATTGTCAGGCCGCCGATTCCGTCTCCTGAACCGTTAAAGACCCGGAACGTATCAATCAAATCACTCTCAAAAAAATCATTTCGACGATCGAGGGCAACCTCGATTTTTTCTTTGAAGAAGGTTTCGTCGATGTCTTGCAGTTCATCAGTCGTCAGTAACCAACCGATCCCTTTTTCCTGCTTGCCAAAATAACCCGTCGCAAGGTATTCTTTATCTTCTGTTGTCAACCGGAGCAAGGCACCGGCTTCTTTAAGATGGTTGGTCTTTTGGAACAGTTCTTTATACAGAAGCGGTTGTCCGTCTTTGATTTGTTCGATGGCTGTCGCTTTGACGACAACCGGATAGATTTCACGTGGCACACGATTTCCTCATTTCTAATTGTGGATAAGTAGTAAAAGTATAGCATATGGAAAGTTATCCACATGTGGATAATTTGAATAAAAAAAGATTGACCCAAATAGCTGTTAGTGTGTGGATAACTTTTGTAAAAAAAGAATCGCTTCTTTTCCATGCGCTTTCCTCAGGCGAGACATAAGCCAGAATTCTCGATTCCATGGAATCGAGAATCGGGTCTTATTTGTCTCTGACAGCGCAGATTCCTGCGCTTTTTCCTGTAGGAGTCGCATGAAAGAAGTGATCCTTTTTCACGAGTTGTAGTTTAGGATAGACATAAATGATTGATTAAAGAGAGGATGAACAGCATGTCAAAAAAGACAATTTCCGTTGTAGGTGCAGTAGTGACTAATTCAAAAAACGAAATTCTGTGTGCTCTTCGCAGTCCTGTCATGTCATTACCGAACCTTTGGGAGTTTCCGGGTGGAAAAATCGAACCGGGTGAACGTCCTGAAGAGTCTCTTTACCGCGAAATTCAGGAAGAGTTAAATTGTACGATTCAAGTAGGCAATCACATTGAAACGACACGGTATGAATATGAAAAAGTGATTGTTGAGTTATCGACTTTTCAATCAAGGATTGTATCGGGTGCACCGGAAGCACTGGAACATGCCGAATTACGCTGGGTACCCGTCAAACAGTTAAATTCTTTGAACTGGGCGCCGGCTGATGTGCCAGCTGTTGAAAAAATTATGAAAGCTTTTTCCACGAAATAAATTCTTCGCTAGTTAAAGGTTCTTTTAAAATCCATTCAACATTAATCGGTTTAGATCCGTGACTGTGTTTATGAATCAGTTCACCGAAGTACGTAAACGGTAAGGACCGGCCTTGTTCTTTTTCAGCCTTGCGGATAAACAGATGAATCTTGATTCCGCGTGCTTCGTGGTGGCGGTACAACTCTCCTGCTTTTCCGTTAGCTGTAGCAATACTTTGGGATTGCCAATGGAAATGATCTTTATCAATAAAGTAGTCTTGATAATTCAACTGATCTTCAATCGATTCATTTTTGTGTAAATTCACGAATAATACATAATCGTCTCCGGCTTGTGCGACTCCTTCACGCCATGAGCCTTCCTGGCTTGGAGATTGTAATAATCGTTGGATGACAGAACGACTGTATGTCATTCTCGAAATCAGCGATTGAGAGCTAGTCAACCAGTTTTCGCCTCCGGAAAGTTGCTCAAATGAGTGGAGACCAGCTTGAATCAGCTCCTGCAAATAGTCGACTAACTCTGGTGACGATGCTAAAACCCGGGTCATCTCTTCCGAGAAGGCATATTCACTAGCGGCAGATTCAACGAGCAAAATAATCCGATCGTGTTTTAAAGAAGTAGACCAGCGATTAAACAAATGCTGAATCAAAGGCAAACGATGTGTTGAGGCTTCCGGTGAAACGGCAAAGCGGGTTGCGGTCGATTGAATGACATCATCAGCGGAAATGCTTTGCTGGGTGAGCAACAATTGAATCATCAATAAGCTGAACGGTTCGCGGATCGGGAACCAACTTTCGATATGTTGAAGAACACGTCGTGTATCCGGATTAAGCAACAAAGCCACTTCTTCATCGGTTGCTACTTTTTCCAGTTGTTTTAATCGCAGGACACTTTTCCATTGTTGAATAATCGTTTCAATGGCCGGTGCATCCGGATGTGTCACCAAATCGTTTAGTGATGGCGTGTCGCCAATCATAGTTATCAGACGCTGGTAGCTTTCACGTAACTGTTTACTGGCCGAAAACTCGATTTTTTTCATTTGTTCAATGATAAAGGACTCTGTCACACGATCCAAAATTGCCAAGGAACCTTCAGGCAAAATCGGGAAATGGTTTTGAACCGCGTTTGCGACATGATAACGGTCAATCGAATGGAAAGATTGTTGGCCGGATAACACAAGCGGTGCCACAAAAGCGCGTTGACTGTTGCCGATAAAGTCTAAAATGGTGACGTACTCTTTTGATTCATGTTTCCGTAGACCGCGACCGAGTTGCTGGATAAAAATCGTCGGCGATTCCGTAGGACGTAAAAACAGCATGACGTTGATTTTAGGGATATCGACACCTTCATTGAAAAGATCAACGGTAAAGATAAACGATAGCGGATCCCGGTCATCTTCCAGCCGTTGAATGGCGTATTCCCGTTCTGCTTCCGTTTGTTTACTTGTGATAGCCAATGACTCGATCTGGTGCTTGTTAAACTCAGCAGCCATGTATTCGGCATGATCAATATTGACACAAAAACCAAGACCAACTTGATTTGCGCCGCTGTGACCAAACTTAGTCATCATCTCAAGAATATACTCTGTTCGAGATGAACGTTCGAGTGCTTCCACTAAATCTTTTTCAATGTATAACCCGTTTTTTTGTGGAATGGCTTCATAATCAATCGCTTCATCATCTTGAATACCAAAGTAATGGAACGGTGTTAATAAGTCTTGGGCCAGAGCATCATATAATCGAATTTCATACGCGATATTGTGGTCGACCAACTTAAAGATGTTGAGACCGTCCATTCGTTCCGGCGTTGCCGTAATTCCGAGTAAAAACTGCGGTGTAAAGTAGTTGAGAATTTTTTGATACGATTCTGAAGCGGCATGATGGAACTCATCAATGATGATGTAATCAAATGTGTTTGGATCGAACTGCTCCAAATGAATTTCTTTTGAAAACGTTTGGATTGTCGCAAAGATAAATTGTTTATCAAGATCTTTTTGATTTGCTTGATAACGACCAAAAGTAGCATCGCCATCTGTGAAAATCTTTTTGAATGTTTCTTCAGCTTGAGATAACAGTTTTCCACGATGGGCAACGAATAGAACACGTTTGGCATCAAACTGTTTCACATCAAAGGCAGCCAAATAAGTTTTTCCTGTTCCCGTTGCTGCGATGACCATGGCTTTTGTTTGTTGTTTTAACCGTAAACGGTGTAATTGTTCCAAAGCCGGAAGCTGCATCTCATTTGGCTGAATTACTTCGTATTCAACAAGCGGTTCTGCAACGCGGTCATTGACGATAAACTGTTTGATTTTCGGAGAGTCTAAATGGTGTTGTTCATATTGATCTAAAATTGCTGAAGTGCAGGGAATGGCTTCGTTACTGCTCCAGAGATTATTAAAAAGAGTTTGCGCTTGAGAAACTAAAGACGTGAGAGGAGAATGGGGAATTCGAACATTCCACTCCAGTCCGTTGGTTAAAGCAGACTTTGATAAATTGGATGAACCGATAATCGCACTATGTAAATTAGTTTCCCGCGTAAATAAGTAAGCTTTTGGATGGAAAGCCTGATTTTTTTTAATCGGTTCGTAAATTTTAATCTCGATATTTTTAAATTGCATCAGGGTACGCAATGCCTTGGCTTCTGTAATGTTCATATAAAATGAAGTTAAAATACGAATCGGTTTTTGGATGCGTTCCGCTTCTTGAAGTGAGGGGACCAATGCCTGAATCCCGGAATGGCGTGTAAAGCTGACCATCCAGTCGGCGGATTGGGCTGTTGATAATTCATCGATCAAGTGATGCAACAGTTTTTCCTGATTTTCCTGTCCCGGTGCAATTAAATCCCATGCTCTTAATGATTTTTCATAATATACAGATGTCGTAGTAGGAGATGTTAATTCACGATGCAAGGGCGCAACCAAAAGCGGCTCATCTAATGCAGAGAGCCAACGGTTTGTGGTTTCAATCATTTCCCCGGTCAGTTGATTGCGTTGAAGTTCAACAATCGATTTATAGAAGAGCTCATTTAAGTGTGTCAGTAATTCGGCGGTATAATCTGCCGGTTGAATCGGAGAGCTTTTTTCAAAAGGATGAGATTCAGTGTTTTGACTGCGTAATTTTTCTTGAAACGATGACATCTGATGACCTCCAGTAAATTCCAAACTAAGTTCAGTATACGAAGGAACTGAAAATTGTGCAGCAAGAATCTAATCAAAAGTAAAAGACCTCATTTCAATAAAGAAATGAAGTCGTACTGTATCAGCATACATCGAAAAGAATCCTCAGGCTTCCAACTCCACGACCGCCTCTAACGAAACCTTCACATTACCGGCCAATGCCCGCGTAATCATACACGATCCTTCTGCTTTTTCAGCCAGACGGCGTGCTTTTGTCAGGTTCGCTTCGGTGGTCTCTGCCGGCAGAATCAGTGTCGGGCGGTGAACGATCGCATCATACGTAAAGACACCGTTCGTGACGTCGACGATTCCTTCCGATTCCATCGTCAGTGACACTTTCGGAATGTCATTCCGTTCCAGCATCGCAGCAAGTGTGATGATGTAACAGGTTGCTGCCGCGCCAAGTAACATTTCGTCCGGATTGGTACCGACACCGGGACCGTCCATTGCGTCCGGAATCGAAATCTTCGTTTTTAATTCGCCGGTCTCGATTTGTCCGACGTCATTGCGGTTGCCGGGCCAGTCCGCTGTCAGGTGAAAATGATGTTTCATAGTAATCGCCTCCTGTTTCTTTATCATACGAGCCTTCCCGAAGATTTTCGCTTAATCTGCTCAAAGCAACACCACGCCATGTCCTTCTGGCGTGGTGTTTTGGTCTCAGCTGAAGATTTGATCGATTTGACGAATTTCGTCTTCCGTTAGTTCGACATCGAGTGTCCGGATTGTATCCGTGACCTGTTCGGCCCGTTTCGCCCCCGGAATGATGGCATCGATGCCGTCCTGTGCCAAATACCAGGCGAGGACGATATGCGCGACTTCGGCATCTTTTGCCTCTGCAATCGGGCGCAACAAGTCGACTTTTGCCAGATTATCTTTAAAGACATCTTCCTGGAACAGTGGATCATTTTTCCGAAGATCATCAAATTTCGTTTCGGCATCATATTTTCCGGCAAGCAGACCGGCAGCAAGCGGGAAGTACGGTACGAATGAAATGCCATGTTCGCGGATATACGGTAAAATCTCTTTTTCGGCGTCACGTTTAAATAGATTGTACTCGCCTTGATAGACGTCGACATGACCGTCCTTATTGGCTTCTTTTAATTGCTCGAGCGAGAAGTTTGAGACACCGATTGCCCGGATTTTCCCTTCTGCTTTCAGCTCAGCAAGCGCCGCGACGGCTTCATCTTTTGGTGTATCTTCATCCGGGAAGTGAATGTAATACAAATCGATGTAATCTGTCCGCAGACGTTTCAGACTGTCTTCGACCGCTTGTTTCAAAAATTCGGGTGAGTTGTTCATGACAACTTTTCCGTCAACCAGTTGGTGGGCTCCTTTTGTCGCGAGAATGACTTCTTCACGTTCCACGGTTTCGCTCCACACTTCGCCGACCAATTCTTCCGAACGTTCCGGACCATAAATATAAGCCGTGTCGAGGAAGTTAATGCCGTTCATCAAAGCGACACGGACGAGATCACGACCGGCTTGCTCATCGAGGTTCGGGTACAGGTTGTGTCCACCGACCGCATTCGTTCCGAGACCGATTGGATTGACCGTTAAATTGGATTTTCCAAGTTTGACTGATTTGTTCATGACTGTTCCTCCTTAAACGATATCAAGTGGTTCTTTTTTAGTGGGTGCCGGGAATGCTTCATCGAGCGCTGCATATTCTTCGTCCGTTAACTCAACTAGCGCTGCTTTTCCGTTTTCTTCGACATGCTTAGCCTGTCCGGCTTTCGGGATCGCGATGACATCGCCGCTGCGAATCGCCCAGGCCAGTAGAATTTGTGCCGGTTTGACACCGTGTTCTTCTGCAAGACGTTCGACGGTCGGATGATCCAGCAGTTGTTCCCGTAAATCGCCGCCTTCCGCGAGCGGGCAGTACGCCATGACAGGAATTCCGTGTTGTTTTAACAGCGGCATCAATTCGTATTCGATGCCGCGTGAACCGAGATGATACAGCACCTGGTTGACGGCACACTGGTCGCCGTTACGAAGTGACAACAGTTCCTTCATATCGGAGACGTCAAAGTTTGAGACTCCCCAGCGACGGATTTTACCTTCTGCTTTTAACTGCTCGAGCCCGTCGACCGTTTCCTGAAGCGGAATGCTGCCGCGCCAGTGCAAGAGGTAGAGATCAAGGTAATCCGTTCCGAGATTTTTGAGCGACTGTTCGCATGCAGCCCGTAATTTTTCGCCACCGGCATTATGCGGGTAGACTTTCGAGACGAGAAACACATCGTCACGCCGTTCTTTCAGTACCTCGCGAATCAGTTGTTCGGAAGCTCCTTCCCCGTACATTTCCGCTGTATCGATCAATTCCATCCCACTGTCGAGTCCGACATGCAACGCTTCGATTTCAGCTTGGCGTTTACTTTGATCTTCTCCCATCCGCCATGTTCCTTGACCAAGTGCCCGGACATGTGTCTGATCCGGAAGCGTGACGGTCTTTTGTTTCAGTGCCGCCAGTATGACGGTCCGTTCTGTCTCATTCATCTCAATTCCTCCTTTAAAAAGCACAATAGTAGGGTTTACCACTGATGTAACAGAAAAAAACGTCTGCTTTCCGATTAAAGGAAAGCAGACGCCATTACCAGTGCTCGAGTAACGGTCCATGTTGGCCATAAACAGGATCTGTCTCGGGACGTTCAACCTGGGCAATCCGCTTCAGGTTATCCGGTCGTTCACACGGATCACCGGTTAAGGTATCGTAGTCCTGTCCCTTAGGATAGGCACCAACGACTTGAAACTTCCGGCTTGTGTGTAAAGCCCTGTGGCCCGTACCGGCAGGAAGGATAACGACATCGCCGGCCGTCAACGTAAAGGTTTTTCCGAGCGGTCCGCCTAATTGAATGCTCGCATGTCCTTCGAGAATACCGATGACTTCGTGGGCGACACTGTGATAATGGTGAAAATCAAAAATCCCGTCCACCCAGCTGTTCTGCCAGTTGTGGGTATGAAACGTCTCTTCAATAGAAGAAGGATCTTCAAAAACATGTCGATAAATAAGTACAGGTAAATTAGGATTGTTGGGGATTTCGCCGTCATCCTCAAAATAAAAAGTCTCGACGTTCATAAAATGAACTCCTCTCTGATGTAAAAATGATACATTTTTTTACCCGAAATATAACTTCCTTAATCGTCCAAGCATCTTAATGGAGAATGGGAAAGGAAGGTGCTACGATACTTGAGTTAATGAAATTTTAGAGGAGGCTTTCCAATGATCGCCATTGAAGCAAAATTAGAAGTACAACCAGTAAAACGTCAAGAGTTTTTAGAAGCTACTAAAACGTTGATCGAAGGATCACGCTTGGAAGCGGGCAATATCAGCTATGACCTGTTCCAAAGCACGGAAGATGAAAATGTCTTCATGATGATTGAAAAATGGGAAGATCAGGCAGCAATCGAATCCCATAACACGAGCGCACATTTCGGGCAGTTCGTGGCATTTGCACAAACAGCGCTTGCGAAACCGCTTGATGTTCAATCATTTAACGCGTAAATTACATCCGAAAAACCTGACTGCGGTCGGGTTTTTTTGTTTTTCTCATTGATTTAATATATTACAAAAAAATTAAATGACGAAATAGACTGTTATTTTTTCCATAAATAGGGCATTATCTTTGAAGAGACTTAAAAAATTAAAGGTATGTCAGGAGGCAAATGGATGAATGAACGAAAACCACAGGCAGATGCTTCGGAGCGCTCCTTCTTCAAGATGCCTCACACGTACGCGATTATCATGGGAATTTTACTGATTGCAGTCATCTTGACGTATACATTACCGGCCGGTCAGTTTGACCGCGAAAAGCAGGACGGACAAACGGTCGTCATTGATGGGACGTATCGTGCAGTTGAATCTGCACCCGTCAATTTCTTCGGTTTGTTTGAAGCCATTCCAAAAGGGATGGAGGCAGGTGCCGCCATTATCTTTTACATCTTTTTGGTCGGTGGTGTGTTTGGAATCATCCGGCAAACGGGCGCGATTGAATCCGGCATCAATCAATTAATTAATCGGTTCGGTCAAAAAGGGCATATCATGATCCCGATGACGATGTTCGTCTTTTCCGTTGCCGGTGCGACAATCGGAATGGCGGAAGAAACCATTATCTTCGTCCCGATCGGCATCATGTTGGCACGTGCCCTTGGTTACGATGCGATGACGGGTGCGGCGATTGTCAGTCTCGGAGCCGCCGTCGGTTTTGCCGGAGGTATGCTGAACCCATTTACGGTCGGCGTCGCGCAGTCAATTGCGGAAGTGCCGCTGTTCAGTGGACTCGGTTACCGGACGGCAGTTTATCTTGTCTTTTTGGTCGTGACGATTCTGTATGTCATGAACTATGCACAAAAGGTCAAAAAAAATCCGGAACAGAGTCTGGTACATGATCTGGAGAAACATCGAAAAGAAGAGACAGCAACAACTTTTTCTCGATTTTCGAAAAAACACCTGTTTGTTTTGGTTGTGCTTGTTGGCGGAATCACCCTAAACGTCATCGGTATCTTTGAGTGGGGTTGGTATTTGACGGAACTGACGGCTTCGTTCCTGATTATCGGCTTACTCGCAGGAATCGTGACGATGGGCGTCAATCGGACATTCGAAAGTTTAATCGACGGAGCCAAGGCCGTTACGTTTGGTGCCTTGATCGTCGGTTTTGCCCGGGCAATCGTCGTCATTTTAGAAGATGGGCGGGTCATTGATACCGTGATTTACGGTTTGTCGAATGCCGTTGGTCAGTTACCGACGTCCCTTGCCGTAATCGGGATGTACGTCGTCCAGTTGATTACGAACTTCTTTATCCCGTCCGGAAGCGGTCAGGCGGCAACGACGATGCCTATCATGGCGCCGCTTGCTGACTTGCTCGGTATTGAGCGGCAAGTCGCAGTACTCGCTTTTCAGTACGGTGACGGTTTGACGAATATGATTTTCCCAACGAGTGCGCACTTGATGGCGTTCCTGGCGATTGCGGGTATTCCGTACGAAAAATGGTTACGATTCGTCTGGAAACTGTTTGCGATCTGGATTGTCCTGGCATGTGGTGCATTACTGCTTGCAGTCGTCCTCGGAATTCAATAAGTACGTTTTAAACCTTTCGTTCGAAATGAACGGAAGGTTTTTCACATGCAGGAAACGGGAATTCCTACGACGAACGGATACGTATGACAATCAAGGGGGATTTTAGACAGATGACATATTCAATCGTTGGGTATTGTGAAAAAGAACAGGCTTGGGGTGTAGCGGTTCAATCTAAATTTTTAGCAGTTGGCAGTGCCGTACCGTTTGCGAAAGCCGGTGTTGGCGCAATTGCGACACAATCGTTTGCGAATACAGCCTATGGACCGGAAGGGTTGCGAATGATTGAAGAAGGTAAGTCGGCGGACGAAGTATTGAAACGCTTGACGGAAGCGGATGAAGGACGGGCCGATCGCCAAGTCGGAATCGTGGATGCATCGGGTAAGAGCGCGACGTTCACAGGTGACGGATGCAACGACTGGGCCGGCGGTATCGCGGGAAAGCACTTTGCGGCACAGGGAAATATCCTGGTTGATGGGAATACGGTCAAGGAGATGGCCCGGGTGTTCGAGACGACGGAAGGACCGCTCGCAGAACGGTTACTGCGCGCGCTCGCAGCCGGGCAGGCGGCAGGCGGAGACTCGCGGGGCATGCAGTCGGCAGCACTGTTAGTCGTCAAAGAAGGTGGCGGTTACGGTGGATTTAATGATCGTTACATTGATCTGCGCGTCGATGATCACGCGAGTCCGATCCAGGAACTGGAACGGATTTATCAGTTGCATACACTCTATTTACAACCAAGTAAGCCGGAAGAAATCAAACCGATTGATGATGCGCTCGAATCGGAGTTGATGGATAAGCTGCTTGAACTCGGGTACCGCGGCTCGTTTGCGGAAGCGTTCCGGACGTATCTGCATACGGAAAACTTCGAGATGCGGGAACAGACGGATCGGTCGATTGATACACGCGTTCTTGCCTATCTTCGGGCACAATGAAAATAAGGCTGTTTCGACTTTTGTCGAAGCAGCCTTATTTTAGTGGATTAGCCTGATGTAGCATGCGTCCGGACCGGTACTTTGTAGCCGGTCGCAATAAACCGTTCCAGTTCCGGCTCGGATTTGGCGTTCAGACCGACTGTTCCGTCCCCTTTAATGGCGACATTCGCCAGACGGATCCGCTCGATGTTCGGACCGATCGTGATGCCGTGTTTGGCCGAATCTTCAATCCGGACATCAATCAGCCGGACGTCTTCTGCCCGGTTGTCTCCGCCGAAGATCTGGATATCCGTTTTTGCCTGACGGAAGCCGCTCATCTTGACCTGACTCAATGTGACGTTTCGGGCTTTGTATTGAATCCCGATGACCGGCTGTTCCTGATAATCATAATACGGATCACCGAGGACCGTGAAATCGTGAATGACGACATTTCGATAGGCAGAGACGATAAGAGCCCGTGGCTTCGAGTTTTGATACAGCGGCGTATATTGCGGTGTCTGGGCAATCAGCCGGGTCGCAATGATGTTGTATGCCGTTTGGGACGTCGGATCCGTCGCTTGATGATGACCGATATGACGGAAGTTAAATGACCGGTGATCATCGACAGACAGATGCCCGACGATTTTAACGGTCGATGCGGCAGATGACGTCGCGTGCGCCTTGATTTCAAGACCGCCGAAGCAGCGGGTCGTCGCATTGTTAAATAACCAGACATCCCGGGAACCGTCATCAATCTCAATCCCGTTTGAGTTCGAGAAGCCGGCTGCATGGGCACGACCGCTCGGGTCATGCATGAAACAGTTCGAGATGAACAGATGGTCACTGTGATGGGTCGTAATCCCGTCGTCACCAAATCCGGATCCCGTCAGACCGTCGAACCAGATGAACGAACTGCTGAGATTGGCCCGTGCCCCGTCACCGTTATAGTTGTAGTACGGAGTTGAAATATCAAAGCAGTGTAGTCCCGGATTGACCGCATCGACGTCAAAGACCCACCCGTACGTCACGTGCGCATAGGTCAAGCAACTCGAATGATTGCCCCACGTGCTACTTTTTTTGGCGTCGCCGATCCGCTCGATGTTCCAATCCAGCGTCATCCGTTCGACGAGCAGGTGATGGTTACCGAGTAAGTAATTTTGATTCGTAATCAAACGGCGTCCTTTCGGTGCCGCGTCATGCAGTTTTAAAATCGTCTGTCCTTTTCCGTCCCCGGTCAAAATCGTATAACTCGGCAGGCGGATGCCGCGGACGAGATACGTGCCGGTCGGGACATGAACTTGGCGGTGTCCGTCCGCGAGTGCTTCCTTAAAAGCGAGCGTATCGTCGGTCACGCCGTCACCGACCGCCCCATAGTCCTTGACATCGACTTTTTCGACGTTACTGATCAATTGCTCGAATTCATACGTCAGCCGTCCGAACCAGCTGGGCCGGATTTCATCCTGTTCACTGACGAACGCTTTTGTCAACGGAAGGATATGTTTATCCCGATCCGTCAAAAAGAGCGGCGAAATCAAGGACCGGAGATACCGGCTCGGATGAGGTGTGCGGCGCGGCGCGACGAATGAACTGTCTTTCATCAATTGCTCCGCCCGGAAGACGGCCTCTTGATTTGATTTTGTTTCTGTATATTCTGCAATCAATTGTCCGTTTTGATATGGATCATGTGTATGATCTAAGTTCAACATACTTGAAACCCCTCTCTAAAAATCACTTCTTTCCTTTTCCCGTCCCACTCTGGATTCAAGCTCTTTTCTGTAAAAAACAAAAAATTCCGATAATTAGGGTTGGACTCGTATATAATGGATAAAAATGACATTAACGAGGTGAGGACATGCGTTTTCGAAGTCGATTGCTTATTTTGATAGGTATGGTCATTTTAGGACTGGGTATTATCAAACCGTTGGCTGAGGCAGGGTACAGTGCTGTGCAAAAAGTCGAAGTGTTTCCGGGTGGCGGTCAGCAGCCGAGTTGTGTAAGCAACTGTGAATCTGAACCGTTGACGTTTTGGTGGTCGTACTTGTTTAAGAAAAAGGAACTATTGCCTGGAAAAGTCGGATATGGATATAAAACAGATGAAAAAGGAAAGGGCGGAAAGCCAAGGAAAGAAAAGATCATTTTACTAGGATTTCATCCATTCTCAAAAGGTCAAGGCGAAGAAGACGAGAGCGGTTTTCCGTATCTGCTGGTCGCAACTGGTCTTGCCGGGGTGATCTTACTGATTCTGATCGGCCGGCGTTTCCGGAAACGGAAGAAGTGGGACTCTACTGAAGATGAGGGAATCCCGCGTCCAGTTCGAACCAAAAAACATTCCGCAGAAGTGAATCTAGAAGACGAACTGCCGCCTTTACCGGTCGAACAGGTCCGGCAACAGGTTGTCCTGTTTAATCGTCACCTCCCGCAAAAACTGAAACGCCGGGAAACGGAGTCGTTCCGGGAATGGTTTGCCCGAATCGGTTTTCAGCCGTCACCTGAATTGCAACAGCTGTACGAGACGGTCCGCTATGATCCGAACCAATCGCCTGATGTGACAAAAACGGTACTGACCGACATCGAGCAAGACTTTTCCGCTTATCTCGGACAATTGAAGTGAAACTTTTCCGACCGGTAAGGCGTACTGGTTAGAAGAACGGTATCAAGAAACGGGGGGACTGAAGAGATGTACTTAGCAGATGCTGTGAAACTGAAAAGTATCTTACGGAAACAGCTCGAACAGCTGGTCGAAGAAGTGGACCGGATTGCATTTGTTGATCTTGAAAAAGGTGAGGCTTTGCCGACTGGTCAAGACCGTACATTACTGGATGTCGAGTCAGCGATGGATGAAGTCCGACGGGATATGCGGACACTCGACCGGTTAGTGTACGCAGCGAACTTGTCGACGATGATCGAGACGACGGAAGGTGAAATGCCGCTCGTGGAAGCGATTGAACTGGCGACGCAGCTCCGGGCGAAAGCAACTCAGTTCCAGGAACTTGCGGCCCGTCCGAAACGCGAATTCCAGTATGGATTCGAAGGAACGACGGTCATCCGGCATGCCTTGTATGATCCGGATGCGTACCGGATCAAAGCGCAGGAAATCGAGCGCTCGGCGCACCGGGTTTCCAATGCAATCAATGCCGCCAATTACCGGACAGAGATTGATTTTGACGGGACACGTTATATGTAAGCCTTGATCAGGTGAGACTCCTGATCAAGGACGGCGCTTTGACACAAACCTCTTCCAATCGGGAATCTCGACGGCCACGGCACACCCATGACCACGGACCGATGACATGTTTACCTGTCACTCGTGACTACCTGCGGAAAACCAGTTTCCTTTCGTCAGACGCCAAAAACCGTGAGTGCTTCGGCATTCATGGTTTTTTTATAGCCATCCAATCAGAACAGGTATGCCCGGGACAGTGTTTGGGTATAACTTACTGGAAGTCATTCATGAAGGAGGACTGGAAGATGAAAGAGACATTTAAAGCATTCGTCGTTCGGGAACAGGACGGGGAATTTATGGGAGCACTCGAAACGAAGCACATTGCCGATTTACCGGAAGGGGAGGTTTTGATTCGCGTCGACTATTCCTGCATCAACTATAAAGATGCGCTGTCGGTTTCCGGGAACCACGGAGTGACGAAAGAATATCCGCATACGCCGGGAGTCGATGCAGCCGGTCATATCGTCACGTCGACCGATCCGCGGTTTCAAGAAGGCGAGGCGGTTGTCGTCAACGGTTTTGATTTTGGCATGAATACGTCCGGTGGTTTTCAAGAGTACATACGCGTTCCGGGAGACTGGATCACACCGTTGCCGAATGGAGTCACGACTTTTGAAGCGATGGCTTACGGGACAGCAGGATTAACAGCCACCCAGTCGGTTGACGAACTGATGCAGCGGGTCAAGCCGGAACACGGACCGGTTCTCGTGACCGGTGCAACGGGGGGAGTCGGCAGTACTGCAGTTATGCTTCTGTTGAAACTCGGATTCACCGTTCATGCGGTTACCGGAAAAGAAGCGGAAGCCGACCGGTTGAAACAGGAAGGTGTGACGGAAGTGTTATCCCGTCAATCGTTTTTGGATGAGACGACCCGCCCGCTGAAAAAAGGGACGTACGCCGGAATCATCGATACGGTCGGAGGACCGTTACTTGCCTCCATCATTCGTTATGTTCAATACGGGGGCGTCGTCACGACATGCGGCAACGTCGGCGGGGCTGAAATGACGTTAACTGTATATCCGTTTATCCTACGGGGGGTTCGCTTGATCGGAATTGATGCTGTTCAACTTCCGATTGCTGAACGGGTTCGACTGTGGCATCAACTGACGAATGACTGGAAACTGCCGATTCGTGAACGGGTGGAGACGAAAAGTCTACGGGAGATTTCAGACGTCGTCGCGTCACTTCTTGACGGAACCCACCAAGGCAGAACTGTCATCGAAATTTAACCACTGTCGGTACAGGATTCGGTGGTATAGTGATTAAAAAAGTGTCGCGATCAATTCAGGAGGAACAATAGATGAGTCAAAATGAACAACAGAAGGAACAGGACCGGTTATCCCGGAAAGAGCGCCGTAAGCAAAAACGGAATCGCCGGAGCGTTGCGCTTGGTGGTATTTTGGCAACCGTGCTGATTGTCGGAGGATGGGGTTACATGGTGTCGACGAATGATGCCAGCCAAGCGACGTCGACCGTCGAGTCCCCTAAAGCGGTCGGAAGCGAGCAAGAGAAAGACAAGAAAGATACGAAAAAATCAGCGTCGAACGAGCAAAAGAAAAAAGAAAAGAAACCGAAGAAAAAAGCGGATAAACCGGAAATCAGCCAAGCTGCATGGGTCACACGTCCTTTTGCGGATGTCTATCAAGATGCCAACAGGAGCAGTGTGATTTACAAAGCTGATTTAGGGGATGTCTATGAAATTGTAGATGCGGAAAACGGGATGGTTCACTTAAAATTGAATGATGCGGTCGAAGGTTATATTCCGGAAACAGATGTCCGGATGGATGTTCCGTCGTCAGTCAAAGACAAGACCTTGCTTGAGACGTTATCCCAAGCCGTTGCCAATCAACCGATCGAGAAGCCGGAACAATACCTCGGGCAACCGCTTGAAAAATTTGAAGCGAAGTACGGTAAGCTTGGAAATACACAAAAAGACGCCGTCAACACGTATCACTTCTCAAATGCGGGTTATCTGCTTGTCGTCTCCGACGGAATCGTCGAAGCAATCGACTGGACGAATGCATCGGCTTCCGGTCTGTCGGCCTTAGGTCAACCGGTCGTTGAAACGAGTTACGGAACATGGTACCAAGGTGAAAAACTGCAACTGAAAGCTTTCCCGGACAACGGATCAACGCGACTTCGTCTCGCACGTGATCCTGGGAAGTAAACCGGAACGGTCTGTCGTTGACAGATCGTTTTTTTTTGACCAAAAAAACCTCCCGAGCGATAGACTCGGGAGGTCGAAAATCCTTGGGAGGAAGTTTTCTTAGTAGACGCCAACAGCATCAAATGATTTCGCTGCTGCTGTTGCTTCTGCACTTGTTGAACCGTAAAGGTCTTTCGCCGATTGAACGACTGCTGCGCGAAGCGAGCTGAAGTTCGAGTTCGGAGTCAAGTAAACGCTGAGGGCACGGTAGTAGATTGCGCCGAGTTTCGGTACGCCGACACCAGTGACTGTGACACCAGTGTGTGTTCCACCGTTACCGAGGAGGTAAGCGGCTTTGTTGACGATACCTGAGTTCGTGTGGACACCACCGTTATCCTGTGTACCTGTGTAGCGTTTTGAGTAGTGGTCCGGATCGCCGTAAGCAGCCGGGTTAGACATTGAACGGAGTGCGTCACCGCTGACACCAGGTGTATAGATGTCTTCTCCTACGAGCCAGTCGAAGTTCGATCCGACTGAGTACTCAGCAACTGTTCCCATGATATCGGAAACCGCTTCGTTGATGGCACCCGATTCATTTTGGTAGACGAGTCCAGCCGTGTACTCTGTGACGGCATGCGTCAATTCGTGCGCAACGACGTCAAGTGCGCCAGAGAGGTACGTGAATGTTGAACCGTCTCCATCCCCATAGACCATCTTCGTTCCATCCCAGAACGCATTGTTGTAGCTTGTTGAATAGTGGACAGAAGAGTTAAGTGCAGCACCTGCATTGTCATAACTGTTGCGGCCGTAAGTGTTTTTGTAGAAGTCATATGTCTTCACGGCGTTAACTTGCGCGCTGACAGCGGCACGATCATATGTTGTATTGAATTGGTTATCGAGATCCGCCCAAAGCGAACCTGGAAGCGTGTTACGATTTTTCGCATCGTATGTGTAGATGCCTTTACCGCGTGTCGAATCTTGTAAGTAGTAGTAAGAACCGCTCTTCACTGTGTTGAAAGTGGCAGTCGTTCCGAGGACCGTCGTACCTGTACCGACAGAAGTCGTTCCGGTAACAGTGTTGACTGGTTTTGCATGAGCGAGTTGGTCATATTTATTAAGCACTTTACCTGAATTGGCATCGATGAAGTAAGTCCAGCGTGACGGCTCTTTGCCGGCGAGGACAGTAGATGTAACTTTGTAAGCATAGACCGCATCGTCTTTAACTGGATAGATGACGAGTTCTGCTTTAGGAGCTACTTCGAATTCTGTTGCCTTGATGGCTTTTTGATAAAGTTTAACTGCTTTTTTCTCAGAAAGTGATGCTTTTTTAGCGAGGCCAGGTTTCCCTTTGACGTTGATTGCATCATTGACGACTGCTTTCAAAGTACCGTCTTTCGCAACGTTACCGACGACGACACTACCGAAGACCGGGACGCCATCCACTTCTTGTTGGAGACGTACGATGTTAGATGATCCATCTTTTTGAACATCCTGGACAGAGAAATCACCTTTTTTGTTCACGTACTCTTTAACGATTGATGCAGCTGGTGCTGATGAAGCTTTCGTCAGTTTACCAGTTTGAAGACCTTCTGCTCCGACGACTGTAGGAACGACAAGTACACTTGCGACAAGCGATGTAGCGAGAAACTTTTTCAAAATAAATCGCCTCCTTGTTTGGGTTGAGTCTAACTATGCCAAAGAAAGGATGAAACGAGAATAAGCCGTTTGCATTAATTAGAATTTTCTGAATATAGTACTTAATACCCGGACTGAATAGTTAAGTCACCTAAGGGAATTGAACAAAACAGCAAAAAAACCGCTCTAGAAAGCGGTTTTAAAGGATGCGTTGATAGAGATGATGTGTATTGTCACGTGTCTCGTCAATTTTAAAATTCAGTGGATCCAGTGTAATACCTTGCTTCTGCGCAAAGCGTTGCATCTTTTCAAACGATTTCCAAATCTCAATATCGGGACCTTCATGTTTCCAGAAAATATAACGGGCCGGAGGAATATGATGTCCTTTCATCCCTTTAGGAATCTGGTCAAGTGACGCGACAGGAAGACCGATACACTGCATATGTTTGGTTCCGCGTTGTCCAAGTGACAAATCGAGTGGATAACTTCCGGGTTCAGCAGGAATCTCATGCGAACGGCGTGAAAACTCGCGCCACAGTTCCGGCATCAGGGTATGCAATTCATTTTCTTCGCACGTCAAGCCAAGTCCGACAACATACAATTCGTGGCGATCGACAATTTTAGGATGCATAAGAAACTCCTTTCATGAGAGTCAAGAGGCAGTGATGACGGAAGGTCTCTTCAAATCAAGGAACAATTGTGTGAAAGAAGCATCCCATTGTGTCCCGCGGCCTTCTTCCAAAATGGCGAGTGCTTTCGCAACGGGCATTCCTTTCCGGTAAGGTCGATCGGATGTCATCGCGTCATAGGCATCAGCAATCGCCATGATCCGTCCGAAGACAGGAATCGATTCTCCCGCCAAACCTTCTGGATAACCTTTCCCATCGTAACGCTCGTGATGGTACTTTACCCCAGGAAGAATCGGTTGTAACTTCTCCGGGAGATGAACTTGCGATAAAATATGCACGCCGATGACGGGGTGTTGTTTGATTTTATCGAATTCCTCACCAGTTAAGCGTCCTTCCTTCAAGAGAACATCATCCCGGATTCCGATTTTTCCAATGTCGTGTAAAAGAGCAGATTTACGCAACAGCTCGACTTGATCGTCGGCCAAGCCGGCGGCCCGGGCAATCTCAACCGAATATTCCGCAACACGTAAGGAATGTCCGGCGGTATAGGGATCCCGGGCATCGAGTGTTGCAGCAAACAAAGTAAACAGGCTGTCGAGCAACTGCTCATTTTCCTGATCGCGCCCTTGAATCCCTTCGACCATCAAATTGAAGCCGCCTACGAGTTGAGAGAACTCATCGGAAAAAGGGTTGTCAATCGTATTCAATTGGCCTGATTCAATCTGCGCGACTCCTTCTTGTAAAGCCAGAATCGGTTTTTGAATATTTTCATATAGAAGCAAACTGCAAAATGTCGCGAGACAAAGAATGACGATTAAAATTAACGTCGACCAACTCCAGTAAGAACGCAGGCTTTCGTTTTCTGTCAGCTGGACAGCAGAAGCAAGGACGAATAACAGGATCGGGAACACACCGATGATCAGTGTGCTGATCAACATTTTTTGGCGCAGACTAATGAAGTCTTTTTTCGTTAATGTGAGCGCACCATCCCCGTATGTTTGAGATTGAACGGTTAGTTCCGCCAACATGGATTCCGTCACACGATACGTCAGGAAAAATTCGATCAGCGCATGGAGAATGGCGACGAGAACGGCACCAAAACAAGCAAGACCGATCAGGTAATAGGGCATTTCGAGCCAGTCGAAATGAATGGCGAGTGCCGTTAAGGAAGATGAAGGAATCGACAATCCCAGGAAATGCGGTCCGAGGATCCGTTTAATGGTCAGTAACGGAAAACGATGAGTTGTCCGAAACGCCGCAGCAAGCTGCTCCTGACTTGGTACAGGTGTTTGAAAGAATTGATAGAGCGGTCGCATATGTTTTCGGTAGACCATGTATTCAAAGCTGAACATTAACACAACCGAGAGGGTCATGATTGCCAGCAAGATCGCGCGTTCCCGTACGTCGAAAGTCAGTGTTTCGAAAATGAACAAACAGCCGACGCCGAAAACAGCGACAAAGGATCCGATTAAGTAGTTCTTCAAA
This sequence comes from Exiguobacterium artemiae, assembly GCF_033342815.1. GTDB lineage: Bacteria > Bacillota > Bacilli > Exiguobacteriales > Exiguobacteriaceae > Exiguobacterium_A > Exiguobacterium_A artemiae_A. The sequence goes on along the minus strand of NZ_JAWPEN010000004.1, from coordinate 86,627 downwards.
AGTTGCCGTTCGAATTTTTGGAGAGGTGTCATAAGGTGCCTCCTTTAGGATTGGATCATGTATGTAGCGTATCGCGAGAAGGAATCAACAATCTTCTCACTTTTAAAAAATGAGGATAAGGATTAATGAACGTTTATTATTAATATCGGTCGATTTCCGTAAAAATGAACTAAATTCCAAAAATAGGTATAGTTATAAAGAACTAATTGTTCTAAAAGTAATTGATTAAGCAACTAAAACAATATATGATTTGAATATTCAGAAAAGTTATCTCAGTCATGCTTTTCACTACTACATAGGGGGTCAGTTCACGTGGGAAAAAAGAAACAGCTTAGCTTAGCGGTCTTATCCGGAATCACGGCAGCTGCATTTGCCGTTGGTCCAGTTTTACCTGGTGGGAAGGTAAAATCTGTTGAAGCTGCTGAAAAAGCAGTCGCTGGTGCACCGATGGATTTAAACACGGTCGATCAGGATCGGTTATTAAAAGTGCTCGAAAAGCGTGGGGTCGTCTCAAAAGCTGCATCTGCAGCTGAAAAACAAAAAGCCGTTCAAAAGTATCTTGATAAAAAGGCGAACGGGAAACCGGAAGCCAATCATGATCATGAGTCGGAAAAAGAAGCAAAATTCGATCAGAAAACAAAAGATTTCTTAACGAAACAAAAAGATCAATTAGCGAAACAACTCGCTAAAAATCACAATAACTACAAAAAAGGTAAAAAAGATGGGTTTGTCAAAGTCGATAAAGCCAAACAAGCAGCTTACAACGGTTCTACTCGGACGGATAAAGTACTGGTCTTGCTCGTTGAATACAGTGATTTTAAACACAACAATGTCGTCCAAGAGCCGGGCTACATGTATTCGAAAGACTTCAACCAAAAACATTATCAAGACTTGATGTTCGGGGATAAGGAATTCGAACTGTTCAACGGTGATAAGGTCAAAACGTTTAAACAATATTATGAAGAACAATCCGGCGGCAGCTATTCTGTCGATGGGAAAGTGTCGAACTGGTTAACAGTACCGGGTACGGCAAAAGATTATGGTTCAGACAATCCGAAAGGCGGCAACGATAACCTTCCGGGCGCAAAAGGACCACGTGGTCTTGTTAAAGATTCATTGAATGCAGCAGTAAAATCCGGCATTAACCTGGCAGAGTACGATCAATTCGATCAGTACGATCTGGACGGTGACGGCAACCTGAATGAGCCGGACGGTCTTGTTGATCACTTGATGATTCTTCATGCCGGAACAGGACAAGAAGCAGGCGGCGGTACGCTCGGCGACGACGCAATCTGGTCACACCGTTGGACGCTTGATGGTGTTTACCCTATTGCAAACACAACTTCAAATTCTACAAACTGGGGCGGCAAGATGGCAGCCTTCGATTACACAGTTCAACCGGAAGACGGCGCAGTCGGCGTCTTCGCACACGAATTCGGACACGATCTTGGACTTCCGGATGAGTATGATACACAGTACACAGGTCAAGGAGAGCCGGTTGCTTCATGGTCGATCATGAGCGGCGGTAGCTGGAACGGGAACATTGCCGGAGCAGAACCGACAAGCTTCTCACCACAAAACAAAGAGTTCTTCCAAAACGTCATGGGCGGGAACTGGGCCAACATCCAAAACGTTGACTTTGATTCACTTTCAAAAGCAGGAACGGCTTCGTACCTTGACCAAAGTGTAACGAAATCGAAAAACCCTGGCATCATCAAAGTTAATCTTCCGAAAAAACCGGTTAAAGGCATCGCACCGGCTTTCGGTAAAAAATATTACTACAGCACAAAAGGAAATGATCTCCACACGTCAATGACATCTCCGGAATTCGATTTGACGGCTGCGACATCAGCGAAGTTCGATTACAAAGCGTACTTTGATGTCGAATTCGATTATGACTTCTTGAAAGTCACAGCGACAGCTGGCGGCGTCTCAAAAGTTATCGATGTCATCGGTGATGAAGATACAGACGGCGATCAACGCGCTGAGTCTTCAAAAGGTGCATGGGTCGACAAATCATATGACCTCAGCGAATTTGCTGGTAAAAAGGTCACATTGACATTCGACTACACAGGGGATGCCGGTCTTGCCCTCGACGGATTCGCACTGGATAACGCGAAATTGACAGTCGACGGAAAAGTTGTCTTTGAAGACGATGCAGAAGGTACTCCGAAATTCAAATTAGATGGCTTCGTTGCTTCGGACGGTTTCAGCTATGCGGATAACGCATACTACCTCGAGTGGCGGAACTATGCAGGATCAGATAAAGCGCTTGAGTATGCACGTGGCGTGAAATACAACACAGGTCTTGTCGTTTGGTATGCTGACAGCAGCTTCACGGACAACTGGGTTGGCGTTCACCCAGGTGAAGGATTCCTCGGTGTCGTCGATTCGCACCCTGAAGCAATCGTCGGAACTCTGAAAGGGAAACCAGTCGTTGCAGGAAGCACACGTTATCAAATCGCGGATGCGGCTTTCAGCTTCGATAAAGCACCAGCATGGCTCATCGATTCGCCATCACGTGGTCTTTACGATTACAAAGGACTTGCAGGTGTGACGAAGTTTGATGATTCTAAATCGTATATCAATCAATTGATTCCGGATGCAGGAAAACTGCTCCCGAACAATGGTCTTAAAATTCAAGTCATCGGTGAAGCGAAAGATAACTCTGCTGGAGCTGTCTGGATCCACCGTTAATAAACAGAAGCAGGTTCGGATCATTCCGAACCTGCTTTTTTGCTTGAAAAGTGGAATCAATTGGAAATTTATTGGTCAGACAACTTGACTTTTAAAGCGCAATCATTTTATACTGACGTTAGCTTAATATTGTTATTGTCACTACTGATTCACATTGCGTCACGAACAATCTTTTCGTCGCTCCATGTATTTCGGGACAATAATGAATTTCTTTCATATGCGAGGCATATGTATTAAGTAATTTATTTTTGGAGGTTGTTCCCATGAACACAGGTAAAGTAAAATGGTTTAACGCAGAAAAAGGTTTCGGTTTCATCGAAGTTGAAGGCGGAGAAGACGTATTCGTACATTTCTCAGCAATCACTGGTGAAGGTTTCAAATCACTTGACGAAGGTCAAGAAGTTGAATTCGAAATCACTGAAGGCGCACGTGGAGCACAAGCTGCTAACGTCGTAAAACTCTAATCTCAACTTTTCAATCGTCCTTTTTCGAAGGGGCGATTTTTTTAATGAGTTAATATCTTGAATTCAAGATATATGTGAGATATACTGACGGTACCAACTATTCATTCAGAAAAGGACGTGGCACATATGGAATTACTCGGCATTCATCATGTATCCATTTTAACAGGAATGGCAGAACGGAACTATCAATTCTATACACAAGTTCTTGGGATGCGTCTGATCAAGAAAACCGTCAATCAGGATGATACGACGTCTTATCATTTGTTTTACGGGGATGCAGAAGGAAATCCGGGAACAGATTTGACGTTTTTTGATATTCCGCACTTAGGAACCGGTGTCCCGGGCGCATCGAGTATCTCGTCGACATCACTTCGCGTCAAAACGACAGACTCCCTGACGTTTTGGGCAAAGCGTTTTGCGCAACAAGGCGTCGACCATGATGCGATTGTTGAACGGGCCGGACGTCAGACACTGGCGTTTCGTGATCAGGAGGGAACCCGCTTGATTCTCGTCGCAGAGAACGGGGAACAAGGTGTCGCAGGTGGCGTCCCGTGGAAACACGATGAGATTCCAGCTGAACATGCGATTGTCGGCTTAGGCGCCGTGACGTTGACAGTCAATGATCCGGAACCGACAGCCCTCGTCTTAACGGAAGTCCTCGGCTTTAAGAAAATCGGCAGTTATCCGTCTCTTGCCGGTGACTTTGCGGAGATTGATGTCTATTCGACGGGGCAAGGCGGAATCGGGGCAGAAGTGCACCTCGAGGCGCGACCGGATCTCGACCGGGAACGTCTCGGTCGCGGCGGTGTTCATCATGTGGCCTTCCGTGTTCCGAACAGCGAAGAGTATGACTTATGGGTAAAACGGCTGAACGAGTATCGTCTGCCAAACTCAGGGAAAGTCGACCGTCATTATTTCCAAGCACTTTATTTCCGCGAACCGAATCATATTTTGTTCGAGTTATCGACGGATACGCCGGGATTTGCAACCGATGAATCAGTCGAAACGCTCGGAGAGACATTGGCACTTCCACCGTTCCTTGAGCCAAAGCGCCAAGAGATTGAAGCCCGTCTTCGCCCACTCGAAATCTGACAATCCTGTGACACAGGTCACAGACTGACGGGCGTCCCGTATACTAAAGACAGGAACCAGAAAAAAGGAGTGACGGGATGTTAGGAACTACGTTAGGTCAATTTCGATTGATTGCGATTTTAGAAGGTATTTCATTTTTAGTCTTACTGTTGATTGCCATGCCGTTAAAATATATGGCAGGCATTCCGGAAGCCGTTTCCGTCGTCGGAGCTATGCATGGTGTCTTGTTCGTCATGTATGCGTTATGGCTTGCTGTCGTTAAATTTAAATATCGTTGGTCGTTTGTAAAAGCAGGGATCGCCTTTATTGCTTCGTTCATTCCATTTGGGACATTTGTACTCGATCGAAAGTTAAAACAGGAAGCAACAAACGCGTAAATTGTGTATACTAGAAAAAGCACGGCTGTGGATAACTGTTTTTGTCGATTCGAAGCAGGTTATCCACAGCTTTTTTCTGTGGATAATTTTTAGGAGGATACTATGTCAACATTTGAAGCACTACACATTCAAGAACAATGGATCAAGAAATTACAAAAACAAGGCATTAAACAACCGACGCCGATTCAGGAGCAGGCGATTCCGCATTTGCTCGCCGGTCGTGATTTAATAGGAAAAGCGCAAACCGGTACAGGGAAGACACTGGCGTTTCTTCTGCCGATTCTCGAACAAATCGATTTAGAAAGCAAAACGGTCCAAGCGTTGATCGTCGCACCGACACGTGAACTCGCGCGTCAGATTGCAGATGAAACACACAAGTTAATCCGGAACATGGAAGATATCCGTGCGCTTGCTGTGTACGGTGGACAGGATGTCTTTAAACAAATTCAACGTCTTGGCCGCATGCCACAAATCATCATCGGGACACCGGGTCGGATTTTGGATCACGTCGGTCGGGGAACACTTGATTTGAGTGAATTGAAGACGCTTGTCCTGGATGAAGCGGATCAGATGCTACAAATCGGATTCTTACCGGAAATCGAAGATATCATCGCAGCAGCACCGGTTGATCGTCAGTTCGTCATGTTATCAGCAACGATGCCGGAAAAAGTCGAGCAACTCGCGAAAACGTATTTGCGTGATCCGATTGAAGTCCAAGTCGAGGCTGAAAAAGTAACAGTCGATGCCATCGAGCAGTTCGTCGTCGAAACGACGGATCGCCGGAAACAAGCGACACTCCGGACGATGCTTGACGAGATGCGTCCGTATGCCGCAATCATCTTCTGCCGGACACAACGCCGCGTCAGTAAGCTGAACGAAGAGTTACAGATGCAGGGATATGCGACGGATGAATTGCACGGCGGATTGACACAAGGGAAACGTGAAAAGGCGATGGCGAAGTTCTATCAAGGAAAAACACCATTCCTGATTGCGACGGACGTCGCGTCACGTGGTCTTGACGTGACGGGTGTCACACACGTCTTCAACTACGATTTACCGGATGATGCCGAAAGTTACGTTCACCGGATCGGCCGGACAGGCCGTGCCGGAAACGACGGCGTAGCGATTTCAATCGTTACCCCACGCGACGGCCGCAGTTTCCGTGATATGGAACGCGAACTGGGTGTCGAAGTGACACCGATTGTCGTCGAACTTTCGGATGAAATGATTCGTGCACAACACGATCAAAGCAAAGGAACGAAAAAACCGGCGGAAGGCCGCGGTAACACACGCCGCTCGAGCAACCGCCGTCCGGGCCGTGATCATCATAAATAAGTAAGTAAGTGAAAATCCCCTTTTCTCCATGGATCTTGGAGGAAAGGGGATTTTTTATTTGGCGTATACCATTTGTCCGCCGAGATGACCGGTATAAGCGAGTAAACCGCTTCCGACGATTGCGACGAGCAGGCTTAGCATAAGCATTGTTTTTTTGTTGGAACGGTAGCCGAGCAACAGGAGGACAAAGGCAATTCCAAAGGCAACGAGGCTGAACAAGGCGAAATTTTCATGATTCGAGATGGCCGCGTGTGTTGCACTGCTCAGATTGGTTTCTGCATATTCTTCTGCCCCGTCACCCGATAAATACGCTGCGACGCCGGACAGCAGACCGGCAAATAACGTGATGAGGACAAATAATTTTAACTGGACCCATTTGAAACTGAACAGTAATAAGAGTGTTGCGAACAGTAAAAGAGCAATCGGTGCATGAACGAGCAGGGGATGAAGCGGTACGCCACCTAACATAAGATAACCTCCTTGATAAGTAATGGAACATACTGTTACTTTAACCGGGTTATCTGACAGTTAGCTGACGGTCATTAAGAAATTGGAAAAAGAATCGTGAAGCGTGTTCCGGTTTCGGGTGTGGATTCAACAAAGATAGTGGCTTGATGTGCATCGGCAATCGATTTGGCGATGGCGAGCCCGAGCCCGGTTCCGGTACCATGGCGAGAGTGGTCACCGCGGAAGAACCGTTCAAATATCTTATCGTAATTTTCCGGTGGAATGCCGATTCCGTGATCAGCGATGGTTAATCGAACATCGGTTGACGTCTGTTGCAGGTAAACTTCAATATTAGCATCGCTGTAGGCAGCAGCATTTTCTAGAAAGATCGTCAACAGACGGATCAACTGGTTAGGATCGCCCTTGATCAACAGATTCGGCGCGACAGATAAAGACAATGTCCTTTCGACCAACGTATGTTTAAACCGTTCAGAAGTCTGTGTGACGAGCGTACTTAAATCGACGGGGCTCATCGAACCGGGTTGACCTTCACGGGCCAATAACAGTAAATCAGAAACTAAATACTGCATCGAGGCTGTCTCTGCCTTTAAATCCGATAAGATGGTTTTTCCTTCCGTACTGAGCGGCTCGGTCTCGAGTAACTCGATGCCGCTGTATAAAATCGTCAGCGGCGTCCGCAATTCATGGGAAGCGTCCGATGTAAACCGGCGTTGCCGGTCAAATGCTTGCTGGACCGGAACGACGGAACGGCCGGCTAATACATAACTGAGACCCATCAAGACGAGGGTCGACAGAATCGTGATACCGGCTAACATGGCGATCAGGCGCTGGAGTGTATCCTGTGTGGCAGAGATGTCTTTCATCAGAACAATTATTCCCTGTTCATCATTATCCCGTTGATAAAGCAGATAATGCCGGTCGTCGAATTCGATTTTTTGAGTTTCTTCGTCCGATGTCATAAAGCGTTGAAGGGTCTTCGCCGGTAAGTCGTCAGGAAGCGACGTGTAGCGGACTGATCCGTCCGGATTCATAATCTGAAAGTAAATCGGATTGCGGATTAGCCGGTCTTCTCCATGTTCAATCCGTTCAAACAGATCACGGTCGGAGACCGACTTTAATTGGTTCAGCTCCGTTTGATCGAGCAGCCGGGCTGTCGTGAAGTACACCCCGACTAAAATCAGAATCAACAACAGTAAAAACGTTCCGCTGAATAGTAGCGTCAGCCGTTTTCGAATGGTTTCAAGCATGAGGACCTCCGAGCCGATAACCGAATCCGCGGACCGTTTGAATCAAAGCCGGTGCACCGGCAGCATCGAGCTTTTTCCGGACGAGCCGAACGAGTGCATCGAGGGCATTATCGGTGATATCTGCGCCGATTCCCCAGACGACTTCAATGATCAGCTCTCGTCCCATGACCTGTTCCGGGCGGCGGAGCAACAGCGATAGAAATTCGAATTCACGGCGCGTCAGCTCAAGTAACTGACCGGCATAGGAAATCGTCTGAGTCGCGATATCAAGTTCAAGTTCTTGATACGAAACAGTCGAGACGAATGCCTTTTTCTGACGCCGGCTCAAGGCGCGGAGGCGTGCTAACAGTTCGTTTGCCTGAAAGGGTTTCACGAGATAATCATCGGCACCGCTGTCCAGTCCGTGTACCAAATCGATTTCCGTATCACGAGCCGTCAGCATCAGAATCCCGCCTTCGAAACGTTCCCCACGTAATTCAGTCGCCACTTCAATCCCGCTTTTATGTGGCATCATCCAGTCGAGGACCAATAAATCATAACGAAAAGTCTGGCATTGCTCGATGGCTTCGAGTCCGTCATGAGCCACATCGACCTGATAGCCGGCACGTTCCAAATGGAGCCGCAACATTTTGGCAAGCCGCTTGTCATCTTCTGCAATCAAAATCCGCATCCTTGTTCCTCCCGGTTTGTTTTTTCTTATTATCCCACAGTTGTCATCAGCTAGTTGTCAGTTTTTATCGATACAGTAAAGATAACAGGAAACGAGAGGAGAGGAAAAATGTGAAACCGAAACCGTTCGCGAAATGGATTGTGGGACTGAGCAGCAGTGTCTTTTTAGGGCTTGCGATTGGTCAGTTGACCGTTGCGACAAATGATCAGCCAGCGAATACCGTCAACACGGGAGATTCTTATTCAAACGAGACGACAATCCCGAGCCAACCGTCTAACGGTGATGACGATGAATGGGGAGAGTCGGATGATGAAAACGGATATTACAACGAAGAGGATGACGGTGATGACGGCAATTGGCAAAGCAACGATTCTTCCGGATTTAATCAACCGAGCGGCGGAAGTGACGGCCAGTCCAGTCATTCGAAATAGGAGGTGAAACGAAATGGAGCGGCAACTCTATTCAATGCATAATAACATTCGTTTTATCACGAACCAAAGGATTGAAGAAAAGGAATGGCAGGACATCGAGCAGTTCTTTCATTATGTGGACCGGCAATGGTCACGATTCAGTTCGTCCAGCGAAGTCAGTCAGTTGAATCAACTGCTGATTGGGCAGACGCTGACAGTATCGTTACCGCTTGCACGACTGTTGCAGCGGGCAATCCGTTATTTTGAACAGACTGAACATTATTTTTCTCCCTTCTTACTCGATCAGCAACGCGCAAACGGTTACGACCGATCATTTCCCTTCCGCCGGGCGGTTGAATCAGAAATGAATCTGCCGCCTGAAATCAGTCCATTTTTAGTGGAGGGATGCGAAGTGACCCGGGTCGGGGGAGGAACGATTGACTTAGGTGGAATCGGCAAAGGAGCGGCTGCGATGATGGTTGCCCAGCGTTTACGTAAGAATCAGCCGCGCGGGTTAATTGAAGCGGGCGGGGATGTCATCGCCTGGTCCGATGGTGAGCCGTGGAAAATTGCCATTACGGATCCCGGAACGGAAGCGGAAATTGCGGAAGTCCGTTTACGGCAAGGGGCGGTAGCGACCTCAAGCCGGCTGTATCGTTCCTGGAAAGTCGGCGAGAGAACGAATCACCATTTATTAAGCGGCAAGACAGGGCGCCCGATTGAAAGCCGGTTCGTCCAAGTCACGGCATCCGCTCCACAGCTCTATGAGGCAGAAGTAATGACGAAACTGGCTTTTCAGATGACAGAAGCCGAACGACAGGACAAACTGTTCAAATGGTTTCCGAACGGGCGGCTGTTGTTGATGGATGCATCCGGAAAAATGGTTGCGGAAGAGAAAGGAGGACAAGCCATATGGACTGGATGAAATGGTTATTTTCAACATGGACGATGATTCGTTTGAGCGGACTGACCGGACATTTCTTTTTGACATTATCGGTATTAGCCGGTTTACTCGGTTCGTTCCCGGCCTTAAAAAAACAAAAAGCCCGTTTGCACAACATTCATCTGTACAGTGGCTGGGCCGGCTTACTGGCGATTGTACTTCATGCGACATTGATCATTGTCGATACGTATGCCCCTCTGAGCTTACTGGAGATTCTGGTTCCGGGAACAGCCTCATATGAGCCGCTTTGGAATGCATTTGGAACGATCAGCCTCTACCTGTTCGGATTTGTTTTGGTGACTTCCGATTTCTTGAAAGAGACGCTCGGAAAGACATTATGGAAATTAACGCACTGGCTTGTCCTTCCGGCCTGGCTCTTGATGACGCTTCATGGCATCTTCATCGGAACGGATACCGGAACACTCTTTACGACCATCTGGTACGCCTGTTCGACACTGACACTGTTCACACTGATTTTGTACCGGATGCAAATCCGGCCAAAAACGGCAGCACCTAAAAAACAAGCATCCTCATTCGTGAAATGAGGATGCTTGTTTTTTAACGTTGTCTTAACCAGGTCGTCCAGGCCTCAAAGGCCTCTTCCCGATTGTCGATATAGTTGTGGTCACTGTCGACGATGATTTGTTCAAAGGCGCTCGCATCCTGAAGCAAGTCATGGTGAAGTGATTTGATGGACGTTTCATCCCGCTCCGACGTGACAAGCAGGGCTGAACGTGTTCCGAGTTGTTCTTTCAGTGATAACAGGTTCCACTGGGCATGATGTTGTTTTAATTCATCGAGTAACGTAGCACCGTCCGTGTGCGACAGGAACGTGGCACCACGGCTCAAGACATCTTGTAACGCCTCTTCATGTTCCGGATAAGAGAGTACCAGTTGACCGATCAAACCGAAGTTGAATGGAGAGATTCCAATGTAATGCGCAATGTCCGGAACATCGACGAATGCGTGGAGTCCGGCAAAGCCGCCCATACTGTGGCCGACGATTGAAATCTGATCGGCTGAGATATCGTGTGCTTGCGTAAAGGCGGGAGAAATGACATGTTGCATGATGGCAGTCGCATCTTCAAGGACATGTTGGAAACGAAATGCTCCCGGACTGCCGATCGTTCCGCGGTAAGACGTCACAAGGACATGAAAGCCGAGGTTTTGTAATTGAACCGCCCAGTCCATGTTTAATTGTTTTCCGGGGAATCCATGGAACAGAACGATGAGTGGAGCGGGAGCGGCAAGTGCCGGGGAATAAAGCCGGCAAAATAACGACTCCTCTCCACCGCTCGGAAGTTCGAGTAATGATAAGTTGGCTTTTTTAGTAATCGTTTCCATGACATCCACTCCTTCAGAAAAAGTTGCATCTGCCATTTAGTTTGATACAAATCGTTGAACAAGGCAATGATTAAGTCTATGAATTAAATGAGAACACAAAAAAAGACGGAACGCGGGACTCGATCTAAAAATCGAGTCCCGACCTTCCGTCAGATGGTGTTTAACTTTAGAACACTTTTGTCGTCCACGATTCACAATTCCATAAATCCGTTGCGACGGCTTCGTAAAATTCAGGTTCGTGTGAAATCAACAGAACCGTTCCTTTGTACTCCTGAAGAGCCCGTTTGAGTTCTTCTTTTGCTTCGACGTCCAAGTGGTTAGTCGGCTCATCGAGAACCAGAATGTTGGATTCCGTGTTCATCAATTTACAAAGACGGACTTTCGCCTTTTCCCCACCACTGAGCACTTCGATTTTCGATTCGATGTGTTTCGTCATCAGACCGCATTTCGCGAGCATGGCCCGGACCTGTTGCTGTGTCAGAGAAGGAAATGTGCCCCAGATCTCTTCGATACACGTATTCGAATTTTTTTCTTTAATTTCCTGTTCGAAGTAGCCGATGTGAAGATTTTCCCCGCGTTCGACTGTACCGGAAACCGAAGGAATCTCTCCGAGCAGACTTTTCAGCAAAGTCGACTTCCCGATACCGTTCGCTCCGTGCAACGCGATTTTTTGACCGCGCTCGATCATCAAGTCAAGCGGACGGGAAAGCGGCTCATCGTAACCGATGACAAGTCCTTTCGCTTCGAACATCAACTTACTTGGTGTCCGGGCTGTCTGGAAATGAAACTCAGGTTTCGGACGTTCCTGCGCGAGTTCGATGACATCCATCTTATCGAGTTTCTTCTGACGCGACATCGCCATGTTCCGTGTCGAGACACGGGCCTTATTTCGGGCGACGAAGTCTTTCAGCTCGGAAATTTCCTGCTGTTGACGTTTGAAGGCCGACTCATGTTGCTTCTTCTTCGCCTCATGGACAGTCAGGAAGTTGTCGTAATCACCGACGTAACGATTGAGTCCTTGGTTTTCCATATGGTAAATCAAGTTGATGACACTATTCAAGAATGGAATGTCGTGTGAAATCAAGATGAACGCATTTTCGTAATCATTGAGGTAACGTTTCAACCATTCGATATGTTGCACATCCAAGTAGTTGGTCGGCTCATCGAGTAACAGGATGTCTGGTTTTTCGAGCAACAGTTTCGCGAGCAGGATTTTTGTCCGCTGTCCGCCGCTCAGTTCCTGGACATCACGATCGAGACCGATCTCATCAAGACCTAGACCGCGTGCAATTTCTTCGACTTTCGCATCAATCGTATAAAAATCATTGTTCGTCAAGATGTCTTGTAAGACCCCGACTTCTTCTAACATTTTTTCGAGTTCGTCTGGTTCGACTTCACCCATTTTTGTATACAGATCATTGATTTCCTGCTCGATGTCGAACAAGTATTGGAATGCTCCCTTTAAGGCATCACGAATCGTGAGTCCTTTGGAAAGAACAGCGTGCTGATCCAGATAGCCGACCCGAACGTGTTTTGCCCATTCGACTTTTCCTTCGTCTGGTTCAAGCTGCGAAGTAATGATGTTCATGAACGTCGATTTTCCTTCGCCGTTCGCTCCGACGAGACCGATGTGTTCCCCTTTTAACAGACGGAACGAGACATCTTCGAAAATCGCACGATCGCCAAAACCATGGCTTAAGTTTGATACCGTTAAAATACTCATAGTTACTCCCTTATTTCACGAATTCAATTAGACGCCTGTCCGTTTTTTCTGGTTGTTCGTTTTTTTCGTTTTTTGGCTTGTCATTTGTTTTGTTTCTGTTCCGCGCAAACCGGTCGGACGTTTTGTCTGTGATTGTTTTTTTGCTTTTAATTGTTCAATCATTGCTTCTTGAAGAGACAATTTTTTTGGTTGTTCGCTCATGTGTGTTCACCTCGATTAATTCGTTCTTATCCTCTAGTATGCCAAAAAAAACGTGTCTTGAAAACGAACTATACTTAATTCTTTCATTAAATGATTTCTTCACCTAAATAAATCACGTAACAGTTTCGGTCTAAATCGACTTCACAGCTGTCCCGCTCAAAGACCCCGTGATCCGGTACACTCAGTTTATCTTTGACCAAAAAGCGCATGGCCTGAATATGATTCGGGACTGTCACTGTCTTGATGACGGGATGTGAACCGCCTGCCTGGAAGCGCCGGAACTCGAGATGAATCTGGTGCGGCGGATAGACACGGTCCGCCGGATCACGGGGGGAAGCCTCGACATGATCGACAATCAACTGGTCATATTCCCCGTCCATTTCATTGGACCGCAACTCGTATAAGTGCCCTTCGATGATATGGAATTCGCAGAGTTGATGCGCAATGATTTCTTCCGGGTCAATGGCGAAACGGCTGTATTGATAAATGGATTTAAATTCATTTTGATCTTCGACATAATAGGCAAGTGACATTTGAATTCCTCCTCAAGTCTTCTTCGTTATTCTACTGGCATTAACGAAAAAAGTTCCGGAACGACTTAGAAACTTTTTTGCTGGAAAAAGCGTATACTTAGAATAACAAATTGTGATGAAAGGGGTATGCGATGTGAGTTGGATGAAACAGGCGACACTTGCAGCTACATTGTTGGTCGGAACGACGCTCAGCGGGTGTGGATCGGATAATGCAAAAGCGGAGCGTCCGGATGATCCGGATTGTGACGATTATGAATATGATAATGATGAAGGTGTTTGGTATTGCGATGATTCAAGTTCGACACACTCCGGGTTCTTTTACTGGGGAGGAAGTTATTTTGCTTCACGTGCCTTGATGCATAGTGCGATGCGGACGAAAGGGTATACACCCCGGTCAAAAGACGTCAAAAGTTATAACAGCAAGACGAAAGGATTTGGGACGGGATCGTCGTCCGGCTTCTTCGGCGGATGAGGACACGGCAGGAACTCTACGGGGATATTGACGCTTTTTGGGATGTGCTCGACGGTGAAACGTATGCCTTGGCAGAAGTGATGCCTGTTCCGAAAGAAACGATCGAAGCCTTGCGCATGGCGGCTCGGGAAGCCTATACCATCTTTGAAAAAGTGATTCCGATTCTTTGGACGATGGATGACGACGGATTGATTGAACTCGGTTTTCCGAAAGCTGCCCTGTCCTTTTTACGGTTGCAGACGATGCGGCCTTTATCGGTCATCAGCCGTTTTGATTTCATTGTCACAGGCAATCGGATATCGGTCATGGAATGGAATGCGGATACGCCGACGTTCATCAAGGAATGTTTTGAAGTCAACGACCGGATTGCACGGAAAGTGGGATTGGGATCGTACAATGACGGGCAGGCGAAACAGTTGGCGGACAGCGTTGATCGTGCGGTGAAGGCGGCAAGCCACCGGATCCATCTCGAAAATCCGCATGTCGTGTTTACTTCACACGGAGACAACATCGAAGACCGGTGGACGACAGAGTATCTGCAACAATTTGTTGCCGGTGCTACATACTGTCCTCTTGACGAACTTGAGATACGAGCAGAAGATGGATTGTATGACCAGCAGGGACGACGAATCGATATTCTTTACAGGCAGACGTTTCCGATCGAGATGGCTTTACTCGACCGTGATGAAGACGGAACAGAGCTCGGACGTTTATTGCTTCAGCTCGTCGAGATGGGGCTGCTTGAAATCATTAATCCACCATCGGCTTTCTTGATGCAGGCGAAGTCGGTCCTGGCATTGATTTGGCTGTTACATGAAACGAATCATCCTTATTTGACCGGGCGCGATCATGAGGTCATTGAGGAGTACTTCCTGCCGACCTATTTGAGTCCGGAGCCGTTTTTACGTCAGCATCAAGCTTTCGTCGAAAAACCGATTTTTGGACGGGAAGGGGATACCGTGACCGTCCGTCAAGGGGACGGAACGGTTCTGTTTAGCAACGAACAACGTTCATTCAGTAATCAGTCGGCCGTGTATCAGCGGTATCAGGAATTACCGATGTGGCCATTAGAAGATGAAACAGAAGTCGCATACATGTTTGGTGTGTTTGTGCTTGGCGGGCGACCGAGTGCTGTCGGAGTGCGGGCAGGTGAACGGATCACGGGAAATCGATCCTATTTCTTACCGATCGGGCAACGTGAAAATCAAGAGGAGGATGGATGATGAAAGCAGCTATTTTAGGCGCGACCGGCTTAGTGGGGCAGGAGCTGGTCGATCAACTATTGGCGCATGATGCGTATCAGGAAGTACATGTTCTCGTACGTCGTCCGATGAATCGATTTCATCAGAAACTCGAAGAATGGGTGATTGATTTTGATCATGTGACGGAAATCGAATTACCGGAAGTCGACCACGTCTACTGTGCGCTGGGGACGACGATTAAACAGGCCGGATCCCAGGAAGCGTTTCGTCTCGTGGATTACACGTATCCGATCGAGGCAGGGCGGGAATTGCTTGATCTCGGAGCCACTCGATTCGCCTTGATTTCAGCACTCGGTGCCCATCCGAATGCGAAAACATTTTATAACCGTGTGAAAGGCGATGCGGAAAACGGATTACGTGTGCTCGGCTATGATGCCTTGCTGATCTTCCGACCTTCATTGTTATTAGGAGAGCGGGACGAGTTCCGTTTCGGCGAACAGGCGGCGGCCCGGGTGTCGACCGTATTACGCCCCTTGTTGCGGCGCAGTCCGTATGCACCGATTGAAGCGGCAAAGGTCGCACAGGCGATGATTCATCATACCTTGCATGAACCACCGGGCGTGACGATTGTGGAATCAAAAGAGATGCAGACCTGAGTGAACGAATTTTTCGTGTCACTCTTTTTTTTATGGGCGGAAATTAATATTTGACTCATCAAATGATTTACGGTTGAATGATATAGTGCTGTCTCATAAACAAAAAAAGAAGTGAGACAATTCAGGCAAAACAGTGTATTTGCGTTCAATTGGTTCGTTCATGCTTATCGTTTGGGGAAAGCGGGAAAAAGATTGGACAACGTACACAGATCGAGGGTAGACGAAAGGAGCCGTTCATATGGCAGAGTTTGATCGCGATCAGGTCTACAAGACTGTTCCGCAAAAAGGATTCTTTGGAAATCCAAAAGGACTGTTCACGTTATTCTTTACTGAGTTTTGGGAGCGGTTCTCCTACTACGGGATGCGTGCCATCCTTATCTTCTACATGTATGATTCAGTTGCCAACGGTGGTCTTGGAATCGACAAACCGACAGCTGCATCGATCATGGCGGTTTACGGATCACTGGTTTACATGTCCGGAATCATCGGTGGTTGGGTCGCTGACCGACTGCTCGGAACTTCCCGGACGGTTTTCTACGGCGGCGTGCTCATCATGCTCGGACACATCGTCCTCGCGTTACCGGCCGGAATCACGGCATTGTTCATCTCGATGGGACTGATCGTCATCGGAACAGGGTTCTTGAAACCAAACGTTTCGAACATCGTCGGTGATCTTTACAGCAAAACGGATAACCGTCGTGACGCTGGATTCAGTATCTTCTACATGGGGATCAATGCCGGTGCATTTCTCGCACCATTGATTGTTGGTAAAGTATCAGACTCAGCCGGATACCACGCTGGTTTTGCACTTGCCGCAATCGGAATGTTCTTAGGTCTGATCGTCTTCGTCTTGACGAAGAAAAAGAACCTGGGACAAGCGGGAACATACGTCTTGAATCCGCTTGAAGGAAACGAACGGAAACGGTTCTTTACGATTGCAGCGGTTGTCATTATCGCACTTGCGGTTCTTGGTACGATTGCATCGCTGACAGGACTTTTGACGATCAGCCGCTTTACACTCATGGTCACATTCCTTGGAATTTTGATTCCGATTGCTTACTTCACCTTTATGCTGCGGAGTCCGAAGATTACGGATGACGAACGTTCGCGTCTGCTTGCGTACATCCCGCTCTTCATTGCTGCTGCAGTATTTTGGGCGATTCAGGAACAGGGTTCGTACGTGCTTTCGATTTTTGCAGATGAACGGACAAATCTTTCGTTCCTCGGCTTTGGTCTGGAACCGGCCTTCTTCCAGTCATTGAATCCATTGTTCATCATCGTCCTCGCACCTGTATTTGCAAGCTTTTGGGTGAAGCTCGGCGATCGTCAGCCGACGACGATGCAGAAGTTTTCGTTTGGTTTAGTCTTTGCCGGCTTGTCGTTCATCGTCATGATGTTACCCGGCTTATTGTTTGGAACGGATACGACGGTCAGCCCACTCTGGCTTGCGCTCAGCTTCTTCCTCGTTGTCATCGGTGAGTTGTTCTTATCACCGGTCGGATTATCAGCGACAACGAAATTGGCACCGGCTGCTTTCTCGGCACAGACAATGAGTCTGTGGTTCTTGACGAATGCGACCGGACAAGCCGTCAACGCTCAAATCGTAAAATATTACGGAGCGGATACTGAAGTGGCGTACTTCGGAATTACCGGACTCGTTGCGATCGTTCTCGGGATTATCCTGTTTGCATTCGCACCAAAACTTCAGAAATATATGCGTGGTATTCGTTAAGAAATATCCACGAAAAAGACAGCTGATTTGGAAGAACTCCTTCCAAAATCAGCTGTCTTTTTTTTAATCATTCGTTCGGATATGACGCAGTGATTCAGCAAGCAGGGCGACGAGTGTTCCGAGTACGAGACCGTTCGACATCAATGTCGTGACGAGCGGAGGTAAATCGGAAGTGGCGCCTTTCGGAAGGAGCAGGGCACCGATTCCGACGAGAACCGGTAAGCCGACCGTAATCATCGCGGTCTGACGGTTCAATTCCCGTGAAGCTTCCGTCACACCGATGATGGCCATACCGGCAACGATCGGAGCGACCATCGCGTATCCGACAGCGACCGGGATTTTAGCAATCAGTCCGACGAACGGTGTGACGATGCTGAGGAACAGACAAACAACGTTCGCGATCGCAAAGGCTTTGCGGTCCGTATTATCTGTTGAGGCGATGAAACCGGCTGTCCCGGAAATCGCAACAGGACCAACTGTTCCGAACATTCCTGCGAAGATCTGTCCGATTCCGGCAGTCACACCGGCAGTCGCCACTTGTCCTTTGACCTTCTCTCCACGTTTTGCGCTGATGATTCGTTCAATGACTTTGATGTTCGCCAAGACGTTTGTCATCAGTAATAACGAGATGATCAGGGCTGTCGGAAGCAAACTCCAATCGAGATGAATGCCACCGAACGGCATCAAATCAGGGAAGGTGAAGAATGGACCGTCAAATGTCGGCATCTCGGCACGACCGATTAAAGCAAACATGCTCCAACCGACGAGCAGGGTGATCAATAAAGCATACTGACGTAACCGGTCGCTGCGTTCCAAGTAGAGTGAGATGATGACCGTTAAGACAGAAATGACGGCAGGAAGCACCTGAATCTTTCCATCTTCGATATTCAGCAGTCCTTTCATGACCGAACCGGATAATTGAGCCGATAACAGTAACATGTAAACACCGATGACCTGTGGTGTGAACAAAGGAACGAGGCGGCGAAGTACCCCGGTCAGGGTCAGGATGATGCAGATAATCCCGCTTAAGATCAGGAGAAAACCAAGAGACTGTAACGTATTGGAGTAACTGCCGTACAATGTGATCCCGATGGAAGAATAAAGAGCGAATACTCCCCACCAAATACCGGCAGGCCCTTCCATGATCGGCAGACGATGACCGAATAAAACCTGAACAAGACTCAAAATTGCAAAAACGAATAAACAACGAGAGAGGAAAGCGAGGGTATCTGCACTTGATAGTTCAAATGAGGCGGCAATCGCAAGTGGCGGGGCAATGTTAGTACAAATAATAAACAAAAACCACTGAATCGTGGAGACAACAGTACGTGGCAAAACAAATGATTCCCCTTTCGAATAACGGATGCTTTTTTAATCTTAAACCAAATATTGAAAAAGAGATAGATACGCTTACATTAACTGAAAATTCAAAACAATGCTTTCATATGTGATTTTGCACATTAGATTGGGTATCATAAAAGAGGAGGGATGAATATGAAAAGATGGTTAAAACGAATCAGCATCAGTTTACTGATTCTGGTAGGGATTTTAGTTGCAGCATTCATGATTTGGGCTCAATTTGATTACAATCCAACAAAAGAAGCGCAGCAATATCTCGGTGAACCGGTCGGACAAGGTTATCAATTCGGAGATGATACGAGTGAAACAGGGTTCATTTTTTATCAAGGTGCAAAAGTGGATCCTGCCGCGTACAGTTATCTCGGTCATCAATTAGCGAAAGAAGGATATTACGTAGCGCTTCCGAAATTACCTTTTAATATTGCGCTGCTTGACTCTAAAAAAGGATTATCGATCATCGAAGATCATCCGAAAATCAAACGTTGGTATTTGATCGGACATTCGTTAGGCGGAAGCGCAGCCTCAACGATTTTGGAAGACAGTCCGAAAATCAAAGGCATGATTTTTTTGGCTTCTTATCCGATTGATGCCATCGATACCCCATCGCTAACCGTTTACGGTGGACGGGATGGGGTGTTACCGGTCAAGGATATTGAGGACAGCAAACAGGATGTCCGCTCCGATGCGGTCTTTCATTTGATCAAAGACGGGAACCATGCAAACTTCGGGATGTATGGAAAACAAAAAGGAGACAATGACAGTCCGTTGACGTCAAAAGCACAACAGGATGAAACGTTGAAGGTGATCCGGGAATTCATATCTGCACAGTAAAAAAAGACCCGCTCTTCTGTCTGATTGGACAGGGGAGCGGGTTTGATGTCTTCTCATATATGTTACGTCAACCGTCGTGAAACCTCGTCAAGCGTCGGCAAGGCGGCCATGGCGCCTTTGACGGATGCCGCCAGTCCTCCGGAAATCGCAGCAAATCGACCGATATCCTGTAATTCTGTTTCATCCCAGTCAAACGAAAACGAGCGGATGGCGCATTGATGCAGGAGACCGGACATGAAGGCGTCGCCTGCGCCCGTCGTATCGATTGCATCCACCGAAATCGCCTGAATTTCAGCCATCGAGCGGTCGGTATAAATCAGAGAACCTTCTGCGCCGCGTGTCACAGCGAGCAAACGGATCGGATATTCTGCGAGCAACTCGGCAGCTCCTTCATCCAGATTCGTCTGTCCCGTTAAAAAGGTCAGTTCTTCCTCCGCCAGTTTCACGATTTGAGCATCCGGTAAGACGGAACGAATCGTGGAACGGGCGGCATCTAAGTCCGACCATAACGATTCACGTAAGTTTGGATCGTAAGAGATGGGGACATTATTCGACTTTGCGACTTCAATCGCCCGCCGTGTTGCTTCGACCGCATCTCCGGAAATCAAGGAGATCGATCCGATGTGCAGGAGATCCGCTTCTGCAAGGGAATCCGGAATATCTTTTTCATGAAAACTCATATCTGCCCGGTAACTGTTGATGAATTCAAACGACCGTTCACCGTCGGCGGCATTCGTGACAAGGACAAGGCCGGTTTTATGCTCCGGATCAAAGACGAGGTGATCCGTCTTCACACCGTAATGGTGGAGTGTATCTTTCAAAAAGTGTCCCATCGAATCGTCACCGACGGACCCGAGGAAATAACTGTCGGCACCGAGCCGCGCTAATCCGACGGCGACATTGGCCGGAGCACCACCCGGGTTTTTTTGGAATGTTACATTATCGGCATCGAGTGGAATTAAATCGATCAGTGCTTCACCAAGACTATAAATTTTCATGTGATTTACCCCTTTCAAAATCTGGCCGGATCCGTTCTACATGAAGGGCCATATAGCCAACTTCGGATTGCGGCACAGTCGTCTGCAGTTCCTGTTCCAACCAGGCAGCCATATTTTCCGCACAGCGGAAGGCGTCCGTATACCGCGTTTTTACGGCAGACAAGATGACATCATCCATATCATGCAACGTTTGCCCTTGTTCGATCCGGGCTAAGACGAGTTTCATATGGGTGAAGAACCGGTAATAGGTCATCGACGTCGTTTCGATCGTCTGATCGAAAAAGGCTTCGATTTGTTCCCGCAACTCGTTTAGTAACGTCGCCGTTTGCAGGGCGGTTGCCATGTTGGGATGCCGTTGACGCGCATTATACAAGTGGAGCGCGATGTTCGCGGCTTCTTCTTTTGGTAAGGAAACAGCTAACTTTTGTTCGATATGGGCGACGGCCCATTCGCCAATCTGATATTCGGCAGTATACAGCAACCGGATTTCTTCCGCCAACCGGTTGTGGACGACCAGTTGTTCCCGGGCCAGACGGACGGCATGGGCGAGGTGATCGGTCAGACTGACATGAATGTAGTCATGAAAAGGTGTTTTCAGTTCGCCTTCTGCATAAGAAATAATCTGTTCCGACAAATCGATGATATCGAGTGGTGTCGTCGTCAGGATTTCCTTGAACTGTTCAGCATTCTCAAAAGACGGGATGAACATTTTTTCGATTTTCGTCGGATCAACAGGATCCTTCTTTTTCTTGCCGAAAGCAATGCCCGGTCCCATGATGATCCGTTCCTGACCTTGTTCCTTTGTGACAATAGCATTGTTATTGAGTACTTTATGAATGATCAGTCTGACTACCTCCTTTCTACTTCCATTATACGGGTTATCGGCAATCTAGGAAAACTGACAAATGCGACCCGAAGAGGATTCTCAAGGGGTCGCATTTTTTAATTAAGCAGCCAAATCCGTCTGTTTTTGTTTGCGTGCATCGAGACGCATCAAGATGACGGTAGAAACGAAAGCTGTTGCGACAGCAATCGCAAAACCAACGAGGTAGTTGATCAAATTCGAAGCCCCAAGCGGCGCAACGATGGCAATCATCGGAATACCCGTTAATCCGTAAGCGTTCGCTGCGACTTGCGTCAAGACGACGTATCCACCGCCGATTGCACCGCCGATTGCGCCACCGATAAACGGTTTACCGAGTCGGAGATTGACCCCGTAGATGACCGGTTCCGTGATTCCGAGAAACGCGGAAAATGCAGATGGGAGAGCGAGTGCTTTGAGTTTAACGTTTTTCGTCATGAAGTAAACGGCAAGACCGGCTCCGCCTTGAGCGACGTTCGCCATCGACCAGATCGGGAGCAAGAAGTTTTTACCGATACTCTTGTCGGCAAGGAGTCCTGCTTCAATCGCATGGAAACTGTGGTGCATCCCCGTAATGACGATTGTTGAGTACAGACCGCCGAACAGGAGACCGGCGACGACCGAGAATTGCTCATAGAAGAAGACGAGTACAAATGAGATCCCTTTTCCGAGCAACGTTCCAATCGGCCCGATGACGATCAGAGCGAGGAATCCCGTTACGAGAATCGTTACGAACGGTGTGACGAGAAGATCGAGTGTTTCCGGTGTCCGTTTGCGGACCTGCTGTTCGATTTTTGCCATGACCCAAACTGTCAGGAGGACTGGGAAGACCGTTCCTTGATAGCCGATCAATTCAATGTTCATGCCGAGGAAATGCATCACTTCCGGTTCGCTGTTTCCGAGTGTCCATGGATTCAACAACGACGGATGGGTCATGATTCCACCGATGACGGCACCGAGGTACGGATTCGCTCCGAATTCACGGGCCGCCGAGAAACCGATCAGAATCGGTAAGATGATGAAGGCAGAGGACGAGAACATATCGAGCAGTTGAACGATGGCCGAGTCACCACTCACCCAACCGAAGGCTTTGATCATGCCGAGCAGTCCCATTAACAGACCGGCAGCGACGATGGCCGGAATCAACGGTACAAAGACATTTGATAAGGAGCGGGCGAGACGGGCAAACGGATTTAATTTTTGCGAAGCGGCTTTTTTGACATCAAGCGGTTCTTCACCGTCCAGTTTCACACCGGCAAGCGGGGCGAATTCAGCGAAAACTTTGTTGACCGTGCCGGTTCCGAAGATGATTTGGTATTGACCGGAACTTGAAAATGCACCGCTGACACCGTCTAAATCTTCGAGTGCAGCTTGATCGACTTTCGATTCATCGTGTAAGACAAGACGAAGGCGTGTCGCGCAATGGGCGGCGGTAATGATGTTTTCCCGATCTCCGACGAGTTCAAGGACACGGGCTGCAGTTTGTTTGTAATCCATCTTGAGTTCCTCCTTTAGGAAAGGCGTGCGGCAAACAAGGCACAAAAAAAGGCAAGACCGAACAGCATCTCCACGAACGAGATGCTGAATCGGTCTTGCCAGCCGTACTGTCACAATCCGCACTATTGACTTGTTGTTCTCATCATAAAAAGAAAAGAAAGCGTTGTCAACCGTTAAATGGGTTCTTTTTGAATCGAGATATCGACTTCGACTCCGAAGTGGTCCGAAACGACCGGTGCGAAAACACCGTCAAAGACGACTCCGACACGATCGACATCAATTTTTCGATTCGATAAGACCAAGTCGAGACGTAATCCTTTTTGATTTTCTTCCCAACCATCGATTTTTCCTTCGACCGTCTCGATGCCGACGGTTTCCTGTGCCAGCAAAAAGACATCATGAAGGCCGCGTTGCATCATATAGTCATAACCGGTCTCACGTTCCAATGCATCATTGTTGAAGTCTCCCATGAACATCGTCCATTCCAAAGGATCCATGCGGGCAATCAGATTGTTGAACTGTTCGCTGAACGGCTCATCCGCATCTTCCCACCAGCCGAGATGGCAGGAATTAAAGGTGATTGGTGTCCCGTCGAGATCAATCGTCGCCCGGACGATTTTGCGGGACTTCCAGTCCATCGTATCCTGACTGCGGCTGATGTAATAACTGTCCGATTTTAAAATGGGATGTTTCGTCAAGAGGGCAAGACCTTCTTCATACGCATCGTATCCGATATGCGAGAAGTCCCAGACAAACGAATAATCGAAACCTTGTTTAGCCAAAGCTTGTTGAATCAGATAGACAAAATTATCTTCACGGATATTGTCATACAGAACAGGCGTGTCCATCAGTTGACTGACTTCCTGTAAGGCGATGACATCATAATCCTGTTGAATGATTTGCGTGACGATTTGATCAAGTTTCTCGAGTTGATCAGCTTCTTGCCAAGAATGGCAGTTTAATGTGAGTAATCGCATGGGTTGATCCTCCTGTTTTTCAATAAAGAAAGGTGAAACTCAAGAAGAGCTTCACCTTTTCTTATTTACCCTAAATCATCTGGTTTATGCGCCGATTCGATCTTGGATATCTGATTTTAAGACATCTGCTTTAGGACCGTAAATGGCTTGCACGCCATTATTTTTTAGGATCAACCCCAGTGCACCGTTGGATTTCCAATCCGATTCCGGAGCGACGAGGCTTGGATCTTTGACCGTGACACGTAAACGTGTCATACAAGCATCGACTTCCTCGATGTTCGATTGACCACCGAGTAATCCGATAATCCGTGATGCTTGTGACTGATCGGTTGTTACGGCCGCTTCATTCGCAGCTTGAGTATTGTCCGAAACGACGACATCATCCAAGTAGTTTCCGTTACGGCCTGGTGTTGCATAATTGAACTTTTTAATAACAAAACGGAATGTAAAGAAGTTCAAGAAGAAGAAGAAGATACAGACACCTATAAAGCGGATCAAGTCACCGATCAGTCCCGCTTTTGCAATCAGCGGAATCCGTGTCAGCAATTCAATCGCTCCGAACGCATGGATCCGAAGATGCATGACGTCAGCTAACGCAAAGGCAACACCTGTTAAGACAGCATAGACGACGTAAAGGACAGGTGCGATGAACATGAACATGAATTCGATCGGCTCTGTGACACCTGTTAAGAAAACGGCAAGACCGGCAGATAGGAAGACCGGTTTATAAGCTTTCTTTTTGTCTTCATCAACTGACATGTACATGGCAACCGCGACACCAATCAGTGAAGCAAGAGAAGTAACGACTTGTCCTTCTTTAAAACGTGCCGGGACGACACTGTTGATCAAATCGTTGTATCCTTGTGTGTTACCGGCTTGTTTTAGGTTAACGAGATCGGTAATCCAGGCGAGCCATAACGGATCTTGACCTGCGACGGTCGAACCTTGGGCCGCACCTGTTAAAATCTTATACGTTCCTCCGAGCTCCGTATAGTTCATCGGAACCGTCAGCATGTGGTGAAGACCAAACGGTAAGAGCAGACGTTCCAGTGTTCCGTAGACAAACGGAGCAAGGATCGGTGCCGTATCACGTGACGTCGCAATCCAGCGTCCGAAGTCATTGAGTAATCCCTGAACGAACGGCCAAACGAGTGATAAAACGAACGCAGCAACGACAGACCCGCCGATGACGACGAATGGTACAAACCGTTTACCGTTGAAGAAAGCAAGTGCATCAGGGAGCTTGCTGAAGTTATAAAATTTATTGAAGAGTACGGCTCCGAGGAAACCGGAGATGATTCCGACGAATACGCCCATATTGAGCGCCGGAGCACCAAGGACAGAAGTGAAATAATCTTTCACGATTAAATCAGAACCAAGTAAAGATGTGACAGTTGCTTTTGGATCCGCCAGCATCGCCGAATTGACGCCGAAGATGGCACCTGTAACACGGTTGACCAAAATAAATGCAAGCAATGCGGCGAATGCACCGCCGGCCCGTTCTTTTGCCCACGATCCACCGATGGCAACGGCGAACAGGACGTGGAGGTTAGTAATGATGGCCCAACCTAAATCTTCAACGATTCTTGCAACCGTTTGCATCAATACGATGTCGCCACCGTACATCCCGATCAACTTCCCGATCGAGATCATGATTCCGGCAGCTGGCATGACTGCGATGACTACCATTAACGCTTTTCCTAGCTTTTGCCAGAAATCAAATGAAATCTTGTTTTTCATGTGGTCTCACTCCTCTATGTATCTGTTATCTGTATAATCAGTGCAAAAAATGTAAGCGATTAATGCAACCGCTTGCACCTAAAATTGTAAGCGATAACTTTTTAAAAAGCTAGTTCTTTTTTATGATTTTTTTGAAATTATATTTCAGATAATGAATATTATAAATGGAAGGAGTGTTGAAAAATGAAAATCGGGAATAAGTTAACAGGAACGAAAGCGGAGCGTCAGGTGCTTGGAAAAAGGAGACGAAATCATGAGTGAATCGATTGGTCCTCTGACAAACTATGGAGAACGAATTCGAACGTTACGGAACCGGCAGGGCATAGAGCTCGAACAGCTTGCCGAGCTGACGGACACGACATCGGAAATGATGAATCGGATTGAACGAAGCCTGGCCCATCCATCCTTTTCGATGATTGAACGGTTGGCAAGGGTTCTGGGTGTTCCGTACGAACATTTACTGCGTGACATTTGGCCGGCGCAAATGATTCTTCAACAGGAAGAAGATCAAAAAATCATCGATTTACCATCCAGTTAACAAGAAAAAAATCCTCTTCCACCAACAGATGGAAGAGGATTTTTGGCATTAGCGGTTATCGATTGTTTCTGGATATAAATCGTGATTGAAGAGACGGTGTTCTGCCATCTGTTCATATTTCGTACCCGGTTTGCCGTAGTTGTAATACGGATCAATCGAAATTCCGCCGCGTGGTGTGAATTTTCCCCATACTTCAAGGTAACGGGGCTCCATCAGTTTGACGAGATCTTTTCCAATGACATTGATACAGTTTTCATGGAAGTCACCGTGATTGCGGAAACTGAACAGGTAAAGTTTTAGTGATTTGGATTCGACTAATTTTTCATCCGGGATATACGAGATATAGATCGTCGCAAAATCCGGTTGATTCGTAATCGGGCAAAGACTTGTAAATTCAGGGGCATTGAATTTAACGAAGTAATCATTTTCAGGATGACGGTTCGGGAAGGCTTCGAGCACTTCCGGCTGATATTCAAAAATATAAGGAACCGACTTTTGACCAAGTAAGGACAAATCGTTTAAATCTTCTGGACGCATAATTAATCTCCTTAAACGCCGCGGTCGTTTGCGAAAACGAGGGCATGTAGTTGTGGAAGGACACGTGCGTGATTAAATCGTTCGTCAGCTGCAACGCGTTCCCATAAAGTTTTTAAATCAGATAACATCCGTGGAGCAATCGTGCCTTCTTCCGCAGGATCCGGATTACCGAGTGACAGGTACAGCGTTTGTAAGGCATAGCGGTCAGAGATGGCAGCGGCAAAATCAAGATCGGCCTCATCAAAGATGACGATCTTCACAGCCCGTTGCTGCTCCGGCAACCGCTTGAAAAAGACATCGAGACGGTCATAGTCAACGGTCATTCCGCTTGACGGCGGTTTCGGACTGATGGTGACGTCTTCAATATCAAGAACCCAGTTCTGCCAGTAAGAACCTTGTGTTTCGACCGACATCGTGATGCCGCGGCTCTTCAGCGCATCGACGAGGGTTCCAATCGAGGCGTGCAACAACGGATTACCACCGGAAATCGTGACATGCCCGTATGAACCGAGGGCATCGAGTTGTACCAGGATTTCATCTGCTGTCAGTAAATCCGGCTTCTCCGATCCGTCCCAAGTAAATGCCGAGTCACACCAAGCGCAGGAATAATCGCAGCCGCCGGTCCGGACGAACATCGTTTTTTGGCCGATTGAACGTCCTTCTCCTTGAAAGGTCGGACCAAAGATTTCAAGAACCGGAATCTTTGGTATTTTCTTCAATTGACTCATGACTCAAGCATCCATTCGCGGCGGACTTCTGCAAAAGCAGTCGGTGTTTCATACAGTTTGACGAACTCGACACGAAGACCGCGTTCATCCGGCAAGTGTTTGCCGAGTGTTTCAAAAATCCAGGCCGACATGTTTTCAGCCGTCGTATTCATGTAAGGAAGCGACTCATTCAAGTAACGGTGATCGAGTAACGGTTCGAGATGCTCTTTGAAAATTTTCTTCAAATCGCCAAAGTCGAGTGTCATACCGCGGTGATCCAGGAATCCGCTGATGCCGAGATCGACGTGATACGTATGGCCGTGCAGGGCGCGGCACTTGCCATCATAGTCATACAGGTGATGCGCCGCATCAAACGTCAATTTTTTGACGATCATGACACGTGATTTTGTATAAATAAGCGAGTCGCCGGTCGGGCGCTCGACTGTTTCGGGTGCTTCGTAGTTGAATTTCATGTGTGTTGGACCTCCTCGATGTAGGCATCTAAGCCTTTTTTCCGTAATTCGCAAGCCGGGCAATCGCCACAGCCATCTCCAATGATTCCGTTGTAACACGTTAATGTCCGTTCGCG
Source organism: Exiguobacterium artemiae (assembly GCF_033342815.1). Lineage (GTDB taxonomy): Bacteria > Bacillota > Bacilli > Exiguobacteriales > Exiguobacteriaceae > Exiguobacterium_A > Exiguobacterium_A artemiae_A. The sequence goes on along the minus strand of NZ_JAWPEN010000004.1, from coordinate 58,426 downwards.
GACAAAATCAAACGCGCCGAGCGAATCAGCTAATGCCCAGGTCTCTTTTTTGTCGAGCCACATGAGCGGAGTATGAATCACGAATGGATAGTCCATCGCGAGGTTAAGCGTCACATTCAGTGACTTGATGAAGGAATCACGGCAATCGGGATAACCGGAAAAGTCTGTTTCGCATACACCGGTAATGATATGGCGGATGCCGCGTCCTTTAGCGAGGACGGCGGCGAAGGACAGAAACAGGTGATTTCGGCCGTCTACAAAGGTAGAAGGAAGCCCGTCTTCGTTTGTCGTGATCGATTGTGAGTGGTCAGTCAAAGAGTTGCTTGTCAATTGACTGAGGAGTGAGAGATCGAGTTCATGATGCTTCACACCGAGTTCAGATGCGATTTCGCGAGCGACATCGAGTTCTGCGGCATGACGTTGTCCGTAGTTGAAGGTAACGACTTCAACTTCTGAATAGTCGGCGAGTGCCTGAAACAGACAGGTCGTCGAATCTTGACCGCCACTGAAGACGACAAGAGCACGTTCATTTTTCATTGGATACACTTCCATTCCTAGTTTTTGTGACGGAGGAGGTTACGAACTCCGGAGACACAGTCTCAACTATTCACACTAGCAGAAGGCGGGTTAAAAGTCGACTGACAATCAAGGATTTCACGAGACAAAAAAAAGCACCCTTGAACGACAGTGCGCTCAAGGGTGAAAAGAATCATAACGGATAATGATAATACCGCTCTTTGACGAGCAGATCACGGATATTCGAGTCTTCCGAGATGACTTTCATTAAGCCGCCGGTTTGGGAAGCATGTGCCTGAAGGGCAGCGATTTTTTGATCGGTATAGGCGCTGACATCATGGACAAACGTTCCTTCACCGAGTTCGTCACGCGTATTGTTAGCGAAGGCGACAGCTAAAAATTCAGGCCGCTCGTTTTCGTCAATCGCGCGAAGTGCCCGGACGACGGCACGGGCTGTTGCTTCGTGATCCGGATGGACGGCGTAACCAGGATAAAACGAAATCACACGTGTCGGTTGTGTTTTCGCAATCAATTCGCCGATCCGCTCAGCAAGCATTGCTTCGTCTTCGAATTCGACCGTCTTGTCGCGAAGTCCCCACATTTGTAAGTCGGAGATCTTCATCTTTTCCGAAGCGGCAATCAGTTCGCGTTTGCGGATCGTCGCGAGCTCTTCACGATTCGTAAAGACAGGACGTCCCATGTTGCGTCCCATTTCACCGAGTGTCAGGCAGGCATACGTGACAGGTCCACGATTCTCTGCATGTTCAATAATCGTTCCAGCCGAGCTGAACGCTTCATCATCCGGGTGAGGGAAGATGACGAGAAGATGATCTTGTTCGTTGTACGCCATTATTCTACCTCCTCTGCGCCTTGCGCGAATGGAGTCGGACTGAGTTCGAAGGCAATCGCAAGGCGTCCTTCAACGTCGTGTCCGGCAATCAACAATTGATCGCCTGCAAATTCATAATCAGTTAATCCTTCACCATACAACCAGCCGTGGGCCAGTTTCAGACCGATCCGGTAAGGACCGTTTCCGGTGATCAGTCCAAGTTCATACGTAATCTCGGCATTACGGAAAAACATGCCGGCACTGTGGAATGTCGGATCCTGGTGTGTTGCATATGCCCCGTTCGTCGTTTCGACGTGTACGTAAAGTGGTGTATTGGCATGCTTATCGATATAGTCTTGTACAGCAGTTAAATCCAGTGCTTGCATGATAAGATAAATCCCCTTTCCTATACAGAAAGAAGTCCGCGAGCATTGCGCGGACTTCCTGAACGATCAAGACGTTACTGTTCGATGAGCAGCGTGGTCAGTCGGGCCGACATATTCATTCAACCGGAATGAATGACGAATCGCAGAAGTGATAAACGATTTCGCTGTACGGACCGCTTGTTCCACGGAAGCTCCTTTTGCGAGTTCAGCCGTGATAGCGGCAGAGTAGGTGCATCCTGCTCCGTGCGTATACGGTGTCTCAATACGTTCGTCCTCAATTAGGATAAACTCTTTTCCGTCATAAAGCACGTCAACTGCTTGCGGGTGGTCGATCTTGCTGCCGCCTTTGACAAGGACATATTGCGCACCTTTTTCATGAATCCGGGCAGCGGCGAGCTTCATTTCGTCAATCGTCGAAGGCGTTTTTCCAAGACCGGATAATTGACCTGCTTCAAAGACGTTAGGAGTCACGACCGTTGCGAGCGGTGTCAGGACATCGCGTAAAGCGTTAGCCGTATCCGGATTCAGAACTTCATCTTCGCCTTTACAGACCATGACCGGATCGATGACGACATTTTTAACACCGGATGATTTGATTTTTTCAGCAACAACTTCAATGATTTCGACAGTCGGGAGCATACCCGTCTTCATCGCATCTACACCAATTCCTCCAAGGACCGTATGGATTTGTGTCCGGACGAGTTCGGCATCGATTGGATAAACCGCATGGTGCCAAGAATGATCAGGGTCTTGAGCAACGATGACCGTCAATGCGTTCATCCCGTAGACTTCAAGTTCTTGGAACGTTTTCAAATCAGCTTGAATACCAGCGCCGCCACTCGTGTCAGAGCCGGCAATCGTTAAAGCTTTACGTTTTGTCATGTGGAATTCCTCCTAAATAAAATAAGCATATCTTCTTGCCATCAATCATAGCGAATTCTAGTCCAAGCGACAACTGCAGGGGCTTAATCAAGACAGAAAATCCCCACCTAGCTGACTAGATGGGGAATGAATCATTTAATGAATAGGAAATCAAGAATGTAGTAGATGAGCGCCGCCACTGCCATTGAAATCGGCAATGTGATGACCCATGTAATCACCATTCGTTGTGCTGTTCCCCATTTAACGCCTTTTTTCCGGTGTGATGTACCTACACCGAGAATGGCAGAAGAGATGACGTGTGTCGTTGAAACCGGTAAGTGGATTGCTGTCGCACCAAAGATGATGGCAGCAGACGTCAAGTCAGCCGCAACCCCGTTGACGGGACGGATTTTCATGATTTGTCCACCAACCGTCTTGATGATCCGCCATCCACCGACGGATGTTCCGAGACCCATGGCAATCGCACACGATAATTTAACCCAAAGTGCGACTTCGTGATCGGTTTGGAAACCGGACGAAATGAGGGCAAGTGTGATGATACCCATCGCTTTTTGCGCATCGTTCGTCCCGTGTGTATACGATTGAAGCGCAGCTGTTGCGATTTGCATATGACGGAAACGACGATTCGTCTTCGCCAAATTCCCTTTTTTGAATACAACTTTGAAAATACCGTAAACGATAAAACCAAGCGTAAAGGCAAGAATCGGTGAAATGATCAGAGCCTGAACGATTTTTAAAATCCCTTTAGCTTCAATTCCGCCAAAACCGACGGATGCAATGGCTGCACCGGCGATTGAACCGATCAACGTATGCGAAGAACTAGACGGAATACCGAAATACCACGTCAAGAGGTTCCAGGCAATAGCAGAGAGTAAAGCAGCAATGACGACATAACTTCCGTGCTGTAGCGTCGACGGATCGACGATATCGCTGGAAATTGTTTTAGCAACGCCAGTAAACGTGATTGCACCTAAAAAATTCATCGTCGCCGCAAGAATGATAGCGTGACGCGGTTTCAAAGCACGAGTCGACACCGAAGTCGCAATCGAGTTCGCTGTATCGTGGAAACCGTTAATGAAGTCGAAGCTAAGTGCGAGAATGACGATTATGGCGGTGATGATAAACAGACTATCCATCTCGTTAGCTCCTCACTTATGCGTTTTTCATGATGATCGTTTCAATGACGTTTGCTGCATCTTGGCAGTAATCGGCGATTGATTCGAGCGACTCATAAATTTCTTTGTATTGAATGATTTTGATTGGATCTGTTTCTGTTGCGAACAATGCTTTGATTGATTTACGACGCAAGTTGTCACAGATTGTTTCTTGTTCTTTTACTTTGATGACGTGTTCACGCATCGGCTGAAGTTTACGTGCGACTAACAAATCCATTGATAGAGCGAGCTCGTTGACCGCAATGTGAATCTCATCCACGAAACGGATCATATGCTCGTCTGCTTGGACGATGTTGTAAATTTCAAAAATAGCAGAACATTCTTCAAAACCGTCAAGGACGTCGTCAAGTGAATTAGCAAGTGCTAATAAATCTTCACGGTCGATCGGTGTGATGAACGCGTTGTTCAAATCGATGATCAATTGGTGCATCAGATCGTCACCGGCTGTTTCAAAATCTTTTACTTTATGGGCGAATTCTTTGACATCGGCAATACCATTAATTTTAAAATCGACGAAAAATTGTGATGTTCGTTGCAGGTGTCCTGCAATCTCAGATAATTTAACCGCGAATGGATCTTGTTTTTTACTGAACATTTCTTCTGCCTCCATATTAAGAACAAGAATAGAATAGTGAAGTGACTTCACGAGTTCGATTGTATCAGACGCTATTGTAAAAGAATACAACTATGTCCCGTCTTTACGAAATCTTAATAAATCTTAATACTAAGGGGATTGCTGATTTAACAAAGAATTAAAAATTGCGACAATAACATGGATTCCTTTATTAATCTTGAGGAAACTTGTGTTTTCCGTTGCCCTTTGTAAGGGAATAGAAGAAAAGCAGGAAAAGTGAGAACGAACAAGGAATTAAGTTAGGACGTCATGTAAATCAGTTAGAATCATGTAGAGGAAAGAGGAGGACGTTTTGTATGCTCGTTCAAAGTTTGTGTATTCCGAAACACCAGTGTGTCAAGATTTCAGAGACGGCTACCCTGCGAGAAGCGTTACAGACGCTTGAAGAGACAGGATACCGCTGTGTCCCGGTTCTTGATCAAACCGGTCAATTGTTCAAAGGAAACATCTATAAAATGCATATTTACCGCCACGGAATGAACGGTGGAAGTTTAGACGACAACGTCATGACACTGATCAAAAATACGACGAAGTTCATTTACACAGGCAGTAACTTCTTTGAAGTCTTTTTCTCCATCAAAGAATTGCCTTACATTGCTGTCCTGAACGATGATGGACAATTTTTCGGGATTTTACCCCACGGAAAAATGCTTGGCATGCTCGAAGAAGCATGGAATCGCGATTCAGGCAGTTATGTCCTGACGGTCGCCCTCAGTGAACAAAAAGGGGCGCTTGAAAAAATTGCGAAAATCATTAACAAATACTCAACGGTTGCGAGTCTGATGACATTGGATGCAAAAAGTAGTGTTATGCGCCGTGTCTTGATCACATTACCGACGGATTGTGATGAGAAGACGAAAAAGAAAATCGTCAAGAAGTTAAACGAAAAAGGACTCCGCGTCGTTGCTGTCGAGGACTTGGCAGTTCGTGTATAATGACTAGGAAATCCGAAGGACCAGCAATTGGTCCTTTTTTTGTTGGGAGGCAATCGAATGAATATTTTAATGGTAGGAGCAGGTTCGATGAGTGAGTCGTTAGTCAAAGGCTGGCTGGATTCCGGGATATCTCCTCAAACGATCACGATGACCAATCGAGCGGACCGGTCGCGTCTGTTTGCTTTGGCGGAGCAGTACGGTGTCCGGACGACGGCTGAGGAACAGGTGAATCAATTTGATGTCGTCGTTTTGGCAATGCAGCCGGACGGAGTGCTCGACTACATCAAACAGCAGAATTGGACGGATCAACTGGTCGTGTCCGTCGCCGCGCACATTACACCGGCAGACATCGAAGCACATATTTCATGTGGTGCTGTCTGCGCGATGCCGAATACGCCGGTCGCATTTCGGACAGGGATGACTGGACTTTGGTTTGGTGACCTTGTATCGGACGAGAAAAGACAACAGGCGACGGCATTGTTTGAACGCGTGGGTGAAACGGTCGAAACGAATGCGGCGACGATGCCGTATCTGATGGCAGCAGCAGGGTGCAGTCCCGCATTCTTCTATGAAATTGTCGGCGCGATGACACCTGTGCTGACGAAAGCCGGTTTCGATGCTTCTTCTGCCCGGAGAATCATCGCCCAGGCGATGAAAGGATCAGCTGAACTGCTGTTGCATGAAGAACGTCCGACAGAAGAACTGATCAAGGATGTGGCAGCACCGGACGGACCGACGGATCGTGGAGTCCGTGTGTTGCGTGAACATGACTTGACACAAACGATGTATGCGGCTTTGATGGAAAGTGCTCGCGAAGAAAATTAAACATTCATCCGAAACGCCCGCCGCTCCTTGATTACAAGAGAAGCGGCGGGCATTTTTGAACAAGTTGTTTCAAGTAAAGTAAAGCGTTTCACGTGAAACATGTATTTAATCTTGCAAAACGGAACGGAACTTCGTATATTTAAAAAAGAAACCGTCCAGACGGTACAGTAAAGTGAAAGGAGAAAGGTTATGGTCAGTACAAAAGCGTTAGAAACACGACGTCGAATTACGGATGCGACCGTTCAAGTCATGCTGACCCAAGGATTTCCGCAACTGACACTTGAAGAAGTGGCGAAACAGGCGAATGTCTCGAAAGGCGGTCTGTTGTATCATTTTTCTTCGAAAGAAGAATTGTTGATGGGTGTGATCGAAGAACAGGAACGGCGTCAGTTCCAGCAGTATCAGACGTATCTCGGACAAGGGTTTGGTCCGATGGAAGCTTTCGTCATGCTGCAGGCACTGCGGGATGACGAGTTTTGTCTCGATATTGACACGGTATTGTTTTTATTGTCCCTGTTAAAGGAAAATGCCGCTTTCGTGGAAGAACGAAAAAAGCAGGTCCATCAATTTTTTGATCACTTGATGGAACAGGCAGATCCTGTAGAAGCGATGATGATCCGTTTTACACTGGACGGCTTGAAAATGTCGGAACATTTTCAGTTTGGTCAGCCTGCACCTGACGTACGGCAAGCCTTGATTGAACGTTTATTAAAACAAGCACGTAAGATTGATCAAGCAGCGAAGTAACAAGATGGAATTGAAAAAGAAGAGAGAGAAGGCGGATTTTTACCATGAAGCGTATCATTCAATTTTCAGTCAATAATAAGTTTGCTCTTTGGTTACTGACGATTATCATCACAGTTGCCGGAATTTATGCCGGAACGACGATGAAACTCGAGACGTTGCCGGACATCACGACACCAACTGTGTCTGTGACGACGATTTATCCGGGTGCAACACCGGAACAAGTACTCGATGAGGTCAGTCGTGAACTTGAAAGTAAGGTCGAGAATCTTGGCGGAGTCGAAACCGTCCGCTCGTCCTCTTTCCAGAATGCTTCAAATCTACAAATCGACTACAGCTTCAGTACAGACATGGACGAAGCGGAACAAAAAGTCAAAGAAGCATTGGCTAATGTAGATTTACCGGAAGGCGCACAGGAACCTCAAGTTTCCCGAATTTCATTTGATGCTTTCCCGATCATCGGCTTTGCTGTATCGGACGAAAACCGTTCCTTATCCGATTTGACGAAACTGGTCGAAAACGAACTCCAACCGAAACTTGAAGGAATCGAAGGGGCACAGACGGTTCAAATCGCCGGTCAGGAAATCCGCCGAATTGAGATTCGATTTGATGAGAAGAAACTGCAACAGTACGGATTGACGGAAGAGAACGTCAAACAACTGATTCAAGCAAATGATTCCCGCTTAGCTCTCGGGTTATATGAATTAGGCGATAAAGAACAGGCAGTCGTACTCGATGGGAAGGCCACGACGGTCAACGAGTTAAAAAATCTCCGTTTGCCGTACACGCCACAAGCAACACCAGACGCAGGACAAGGACAGACGCAAACACCTGCATCAGGATCAGCACAAGGTCAGACACAGGCACCTGCATCATCTGCACCGGCAGAGGCAACTGCAGGACAAACGCCGGCTGCTGCAACACCGACGCAAGTTCCGACCGTCAAATTGTCACAACTGGCGACGATTGAAGACAAAGGAATCGAAGAATCGATTTCCCGGTCGAACGGGGAACGTTCAATCGGCGTCCAGGTAACGAAATCACAGGATGCTAATACCGTCGAAGTCGTCAATGCGGTGAAAGAGACGATTAAAGACTTTGAGAAAGAGAACGACGGCGTCAAAGCATCGGTCACGCTTGACCAAGGGAAGCCGATTGAAGAATCTGTCTCGACGATGATCAGCAAAGCATTGATTGGTGCCTTGTTCGCGGTCGTCATCATTCTCTTGTTCTTACGGAACTTCAAATCAACAATCATTGCGGTCATTTCGATTCCATTATCCCTGCTGATGGCGATTTTGGTTTTGAAACAGTTGGACATCTCACTCAACATTATGACGCTTGGTGCCATGACGGTAGCGATTGGTCGAGTCGTGGATGATTCGATTGTCGTCATTGAAAATATTTACCGTCGATTGACGGATCCGGCTGAACCGTTAAAAGGCAAGGCGCTCATCATTGATGCGACACGTGAAGTCTTCATTCCGGTCGCTTCATCGACAATCGTCACGATTGCCGTCTTCCTGCCGCTCGGATTCGTTACAGGATTTGTTGGTGAACTGTTCCTTCCGTTCGCCTTGACGGTCGTCTTTGCACTCTTTGCCTCATTGATCGTAGCTGTAACGGTTGTTCCGATGTTTGCTGATTCACTCTTTAAACGCGGGAAGGCACCAAAACCGGAAAAAGAAGACGGTGGAAAACTCGCCAACTGGTACCGTGGTGTACTGAATTGGTCGTTGAACCATAAGCTTGTCGTCTTTGGGCTCGCTGTACTGTTGCTGATCGGCAGTTTCGCGCTTGTTCCGACCATCGGTGTCAACTTCTTGAATCAAGAGAGTGAAAAAACATTTTACGTGACGTATAATCCAAAACCGGGTCAAACGTTAGATGATTCATTGAAGGCTGCCGACCTGGCAGAAGGATATTTTGAAAAGCAACGTGATGTGGATAATCTTCAATTTACAGTCGGTGGAGAAAATCCATTGAATCCCGGAAATACAAAGCAAGCTGTTTTCATTGCCCAGTATGATCCGGATACAGCTGATTTTGCAGATGTAAAACAACAGGCAATCAAACAATTGAATAAAGAGATTCCGACCGGCGAATGGAAAGAACAGGACTTCAGCGGAGGAGCGGCCTCTTCCGGTGTCTCGTATTCGGTTTATGCCAATTCGATTGAGGATCTGCAAAAGATTACACCTGAATTCGTGAAAGCGATTGAAGGCGAATCGAAATACGTGCGTAAAGTAACGACTGATTTAAAGGAGTCGTATACACAGTACACATTTGAAGTCGACCAACAAAAAGCCGCTGAATTCGGTATCTCGACAGCGCAATTGGCTCAAGGTATTGCTAATGTGCAAGGTGAAGAAAAACCACTTTCTACTATAAAAGTAGATGGTAAGGAACTTGATGTCATCGTTCCGAACGAACAGACGACATATGATTCCATCAACGATCTACAAAAAACAGATGTCACGACGCCGCTTGGTGTCCGGAAACTGTCGGATTTCGTCTCCGTTAAAAAAGGGACGACACCAGATTCACTCAGTGAGCGGGACGGTAAGCTGGTCGCGACAGTCACAGCAGAATTAAAAACAGACAAAGCAACAGAAGCTTCACAAGCAATCGATAAAACGGTCAAAAAGATTGATCTTCCGACAGGTGTCTCCTATAAAGCAGGCGGTGTGACGGAACAAATTCAGGAATCGTTCACGCAACTCGGACTTGCAATGGCAGCAGCCGTCGCGATTGTCTATCTGGTTCTTGTCGTCACATTCGGAGGCGCGTTGACACCACTGGTCATCTTGTTCTCGCTTCCGTTTGCGATCATCGGCGGGTTACTTGCCCTGTTGATTACAGGCGAAACGATTTCCGTTTCTTCGTTGATCGGTGCATTGATGCTGATCGGAATCGTCGTAACAAACGCGATTGTATTGATCGACCGTGTCATTCATAAGGAAAAAGAAGGACTCGATACGCGGGAAGCCTTGTTGGACGCGGCAGGAACACGACTTCGTCCGATCTTGATGACAGCTCTCGCGACGATTGGTGCCTTGTCACCACTGGCACTCGGTCTTGAAGGCGGCGCCTTGATTTCGAAAGGACTTGGGGTAACGGTCATCGGTGGGCTAACGAGTTCGACACTCTTGACGTTGCTGATCGTTCCGATCGTCTACGAATTCTTTGCACGCTTTCGGAAAAAGAAGTCAATGGATTAAGCAGACTTAAGGTTTAATCATTTGAACAGGTTTCTTGAAACGGCTCTAAACTGCCGTTTCAGGACCTGTTTTTTTATTTGTTACAGAAGTGTTACGGGAAACTAACCCTGTTAATAAAATGTAACACGATGGAAGAAATCAGCATGATAGGATAAAAACAGTAATTATCTGATAATTTAGTTTTTTGCATAAACATATTTATAAAGGAGACAGACGGATGAAAAGTTCATGTTTAGTGCGGATCGTTGTATTGGCAATATTACTCATCAGCAGCTTCGCGGCTGTTCCACAACAAACGAAAGCCAGTACATCGAAAAAAGTTGTCGTAGCGGTCGATGTGTTGAATGTCCGGTCCAAAGCGACGACGATGGGACAAAAACTGGGTCAACTGAAACTAGGACAAACGGTAACGGTCCTCGGTAAAACAGCAAACAATTGGTATCAACTCCGGTATGCGGGAAAAAATGCGTACATAGCGGCTACATATACAAAAGCATTTAATGCAAAAGCGACAACAGGATTAACTAAAAATGGAGCAGCCGTCGTATCGGTCGCAGAAGGCTTAAAAGGACGTCCGTACGTATTCGGTGCGACGGGGCCTGTCAGTTTCGACTGTTCCGGCTTCACACGTTATGTTTACAACGCGTTAGGCAAGTCGTTACCGCGGACGGCAGCGGCACAATACGGCGCGACGAAACGAACGGCTCCCGTTGCCGGAGATCTCGTCTTCTTCACGCACGGAAGCGGAATTCAGCATGTCGGGATTGCGGTTGATGGATCGACGATGATCAATGCCAATTCCTATTACGGACAGGTCGTCAAAGAATCATTCCGGAGCGGCTACTGGGGATCGCGTTACGTTGCGGCAGGTTCTCTATAAAACAGCAAATCATTCAAAAAACCCGCTCTTGACGCATTTGCGAGACAAGAGCGGGTTTTGGTTTTCATCTATTCTTTGACTTCAACAGCCGTTAATCCACTCAGCAGAGCAGTCGGGATTTCGATTTGGGGATGGTCGCGCCAATTGTCGCTGATCGCGATGGAAAAGGCTTGGCGGCCGATCGTCTCATAAGGGACGGCAACCGTCGTCAGATTCAGGACGACAGCCAAATCACTGCCGTCGAATCCAATCACGGCTAAATCTTCCGGAATCCGGTAACCTTGTTTGCGAAGCTCGAGAATGATACCGGCGGCCACATGGTCACTGGCGGTCAACAAAGCACTTGGGCGACAGGATTGATTGGACCACTGCCGGGCGATGTCGGCTCCGTCCTCAATCGTCAACGCCTGTTGATAAATCCATGACGTATCTTCCGGTGACACGGTATCCTGATAGGCCTGCTTTCGGGCACGACTGTTTGTGCTGTCAGGGCGACCAAGACAAATCCCGATCTGAGTATGCCCGAAAGACTGAAGGGTCTTTAACCCGCTTTGAAACGCGGTATAATGATTGATATAGACGGAAGAGACATCTTCATGATGCTCACAAAACACAATCGGACCGTACTGCTCGTATCGTAAAATCTCATCGACCGGCAGACTGTGGGACACGACAATCAGCCCGTCCACTTCACGTTGGGCGAGGGCTTGAAGAACCGTCTGTTCATGTGACGCAATATAGTTCGTCTGCCACGTCAAAAAACGATAGCCTTCCTCAAAAGCGCACTGGGCAATCCCGTGCAGGATGGCAGCGTGGTAGGGATGGTCGACGTAAGGCAGCATGACACCAATCGTTTTCGTTTGACCGGTCGACAACTGGACAGCGGTTTGATTACGGATATAACCGAGCTTTGTGATGGCGTCCCGGACGGCCCGGCGTTTATCTTCCGCGACGTACGGATGATCATTGAGGACACGCGAGACTGTCGTCACTGAAACCTCTGCTTCACGTGCTAAGTCACGAATGTTGGTCATCAAAGTTTCCTCCTAGCTGTTGGATAATTGTTGATGGATTTGAATCCAGTCCTGTCTCGTGATCGGGCCTTCCAGCCAAGCCGAACGATCGAGTTGTTCCGAAATTCTTTGAAGCAGTTCGACCTGACGAGCTGGCGGCAAGTCCGGGAATTGATCGACCAACGTATGCTTACACAAATAGTAACCGGTCGATGTGTGCAACTGTTCAATCGCTAATTCGTAAGCAACATTTTTTTGAACGAGACGAGACAAGAATGTTTGAACTGACATGAGAAGACCTCCCTTGTAGTGTATATCAAGACCGTAAACTATGAAACGCGTTTCACGGCAAGCAAAAACTGAGAGGTCCGTCATAAAAGTGGAAAATCCGGACTGGAATTGACCAATGGAAAAAAGAGGTCTATGATTGGTTCGAATCAAGATAAAGAGGGGCGAACGTAAAATGGAATCGACAGACTCGAAGCTGGCATTAAAAATGCTCGTTGTTCTATCTCGCACAATGCATGCAGTAGCGGAACAAGTGAAAGTAGACATCAAGACCCATCAGCTGAATTTATCGGAATTTGGTGTACTGGAATTGTTGTACCACAAAGGCGATACACCACTTCAACAAATCGGCGATAAAATCTTATTAACGAGTGGCAGTGTCACGTACGTCGTGGATAAATTAGAGAACCGGGGTCTCCTGGCCCGACGATCATGCCCGACGGATCGTCGTGTAACGTTCGGAACACTGACGGAGGCGGGAAGAGAATTAATGGAAGAAACGTTCCCGAAGCACGAAGCGTTCCTCACAGACTTGTTCAGTGACCTTTCGATTCCAGAAAAAGAACAGTTGATCGACCAACTCAAACGGATCGGTCATCGCGCAGACCATTATACACATTCAGAAAAAGCCTAATCATCTTGATTAAGCTTTTTTTGTTGCTTTCTTTGAAATCAAACTAATTGACAAAAGAAAATGGTGTTGGTATATTTACTTACAGAATTTACTTTAAATAAAAGGGAGAAATAAAAATGACTAAATTACTTTATGTAACTGTAAACCCGAAATCAACAGAACATTCATTCAGCCTTCAAGCTGGTGAAGCTTTCCTCGAAAGCTACAAAGCAGCTAACCCGAACGCTGAAGTACAAGTTCTTGATCTATATAAAGAAGATGTCCAAGAAATCGATACAGACGTACTCAGCGCATGGGGCAAATTCGCTACAGGCGAAGAGCTTTCAGAAGTAGAAATCGCTAAAGTCGGTACAATGACGAAACACCTTGAGCAGTACATGGAAGCGGACGAATACGTATTCGTGACGCCAATGTGGAACTTCTCATTCCCAGCACGTCTTAAAATGTACATCGACAGCGTTCTTCTTGCAGGTAAAACATTTGCTTACACGGCAGAAGGTCCTAAAGGATTGATGGAAGGCAAAAAAGCGCTCCACATCCAGGCAACAGGCGGTGTCTACACTGGTTCTGGCCTCAACTTCGGCGATGACTACCTCCGTCAAGCACTGGCTTTCACTGGTGTAACAGACTACAACTCATTGTTCATCGAAGGTATGGCAATGAACCCAGAAAAAGCAGAAGAAATTAAAGAAGAAGCAATCGCAAAAGCAAAAGAACTCGGCCGTTCATTCTCAACAGTCAACGCATAAGAAACGAAAATACCCGCTGTCCGTTCAACCGGACAGCGGGTATTTTTTGTTTACAGATGCGTTTTTTTCCGTAAGACGAGAGACGCAAACAGGAGTAAATCCTTCAATTTCTCGAGTCCGCGCGGATGACTCGAAATCCGGTACAGCCATTCCAACTTTAACTGCCGGAATAATTTGGGCGCCCGTTTACTGTGACCCGACCAGACATCAAAGGCACCACCGACACCGATGAAAAGTCCGCGGTCGACCTGATCGTAAACAGAGGCAATCCATTCTTCCTGTTTCGGTGCCCCGAGAGCGACCAAAATCAAATCCGCTTCGGCCGACCGGATTGCTTTTGCGGCTTCTTCTTCCTTGCCGAATCCGTGAAAGGTTCCGACAAACTGGATATCAGGAAAACGAATCGATAATTGCTGAATCAGCGACTTCATGACTTCCGGACGACCGCCGAGTAGAAAGACACGTTTTTTTAAAGCATCGGCAGTCCGGAGCAGTTCACGGGCCGTCTCGATGCCGGGTAATGTCGCAGTGAGCGGTTTCCCCATCCGTTTACTGGCTGCCGTCACGCCGATTCCATCAGGCGTGATGAACGTCGCTTGTTGTAAAATATGCTTGTACGCGGGATCACGCAAAGACCGTAAAACGAGTTCCGGATTAGCGGTGACGAGAAAGGCCTTTTCGTTATTGTGTAAAATCGTTTTAATATGGGTATACCAATGCGATGGTGTTGCATCGACAAAAGGCAACCCGAACAACTGAATTGTTTGAATCATCTTTATTCCACCTCATATACCATCATAGCAGAATCAGGCCGGACGAACAGGGGCTTGAGACTGAAAAAGGAGCGAACGGGATGCATACAGCCTGGCAAGAGATTTTAAAAGAAGAGAAAGAAAAAGACTACTTTATCCGGCTCTGGGATTTCGTCAAGACTGCTTACCGGGAAACGACGGTTTATCCGCCGAAGGATCGAATTTTCCATGCCTTTGACGCGGTGGCACCGCAGGATGTCCGTTGCGTCATCTTGGGGCAGGATCCGTACCACGGACCGAATCAGGCGAATGGACTGAGTTTTTCCGTCAATGACGGGGTTGCAATTCCGCCGTCCTTACGTAACATGTACAAGGAATTAATGTCCGATCTCGGATGTCCGGCACCGACGACGGGTAATCTGGAAGCCTGGTCGAACCAAGGTGTGTTTTTACTGAATACGTCCTTGACGGTCGAAGCAGGAAAAGCGGGTTCCCACGCCAAAAAAGGCTGGGAATCGTTTACGGATCGCGTCATCGAAGTGCTTGGACAACAGGAACAACCGATTGTATTCATTCTTTGGGGAAACCATGCGAAAAGTAAAAAGAGTTTGATTGATACGAATCGGCACCTTGTTCTCGAATCCGTTCATCCGAGTCCGCTTTCGGCGAGCCGCGGGTTTTTCGGCAGCCGGCCGTACTCGCAAACGAACGACTGGTTGCAGCAACAAAATCGAACACCGATCGACTGGTGTATCTCCTGACATCCCAAAAAACCAATCTACTCCGACAACAATGGAGTGGATTGGTTTTTTTGTTCAGTCCATCATGAATTTTTCGATGACGAGGGCAATGCCGTCTTCATCATTAGAGGCAGTCATGTACTGGGCTTTTTCTTTGACGGTATCGGCAGCATTTGCCATGGCAACACCAAGACCGGCCCATTCAATCATCGATAAATCATTGTTGCCGTCTCCGCACGCGATGACATCTGCCTGTTTGATCCCGAGGCGTTCAGCCAGCAACGCGAGACTTGTTCCTTTCGTCACGCCGGCCTCCGTAAATTCGAGGAAAAACGGTTTGGAGCGGGCGACGGCGAGCTCACCGGCTAACTCAAGCTGAAGTTTCAGCTCGACTTCCGCCAAACGATTTTCTTCCGCAAGCATCAAACACTTGACGACCGGTTCTGTAATGGCTGCCTTGAAGTCCGGAACCGTGATGACATCCATTCCTGTCAGTTCGCCTTCAATCGTCGAAAATTCGTTAGCCCGTTCCGTAAAAATCTCGTGCCCGACATATGTGTGGATATCGATATTTTCACGTTTACTTAAATCGTAAAGGCGATGTACGGTTTCCGGAAGAAGGGTACTGGAGAACAGGGACTCGTTTGTTTTACAGTCGATGATCGAAGCCCCGTTGAAACTCAGAATATAACTGCCGTAGCGGGCAAGTTCGAGCTCTTTTGCCAAATCAATCATCGCGTAAGTCGGACGGCCGCTCGCGAGCACGACTTTTTTTCCGCGACGCTGTGCATCGAGTAACGATTGTTTTGTTTTTGGAGAAATCGTGTGGTCGCTCGTCAATAATGTATCGTCAAGATCAAGTACAATCATTTCGTAAGCCATAAATATAAACCCCTTTCGAATATCTGTTACATCTTAACAAGTTGACTCTTCTTCCACAATATACTCTCGCTTGAAAGAGTGTGATAAAGTTTGAGAAGAGCATGTATGGAAAGGATTTAAGTCTGATGAAATATTTTATAATTTTCTTATCGACCCTATATTTGGCCGGATGTGGTCTTACACTGCCTCATCCTGCTTCCTTGCTGGAGCACCCGGCTTTACCGGAATGGGAAAAGTCATTAAAAGCAAGAATTGATACCGATTTGCCGACAGAGGCGGAAATCGTGGCGCCGCGTAATCAATCCATTTCCAGGCTGTATGAATTGATTGATTTAAACCGGGATGGGCGGGACGAAGCCATTACGTTTTACCGGATTGAACATCAGGGAGCATTTCAAATCAGAGTGTTGGTACATGAACGCCTGAAAAAGAAGTGGGTGTTGCGTGTCAGCCAGCCGATTGCGACAGGCCGATCGATTGACCAACTCCATGTCATCCTGGATGAATCCCAAAAGTCGAATCAACTGATGATTGGTGTGACGAGTCTTGAAAAGAATACCGTTTATCTCCTGAAAGATTTGATGAAGCCATCGATTCACGTTACGAAAATCGATACATATGATCGATTGACGATTGCCGATTTGAATCAGGATCGACGTCAGGATATGGTGTTGCTCAAAAAAGAACAGACGACAGAACTCATATATTATGAAGAAGCCTTAAATCCGACCAACCGGCAAGACATCACACTGCCGGTCAAAGACGGTGATTTGTTTGCGGATCATGACCTGTTTGAAATCGATACCGTCAATCCGGCCAAGAAAAAAGGGGTATTCGTCTCCTTTACCCGTGAAGCCAAGATGCATCTGCTGGTCTTTCAGCTTGAAGAAACCCGGCTGACACCCGTCCGTTGGGGTGAGACATCAGAAATCGTCGAGCCGATGTATACGTTCCCGAAAGATGTCGATCAGGACGGTGTCATCGAATTTGCGCATCAATATACGCCTGACGGAAGCATCGGACGCGCGGCCGAAGAAAAACCGCGGATTACGGCATATTACGCTTGGAATGGCGCCGACGTGCAACCATTTCTCGAAAGCGGCTTTGAACTTCGGGAAGAGCAATACATCGATCTCGAATACAATTTCGTGATGCGTTTCCCGGCAAACTGGGCGACGCGTGAAACGATTGAGAAAAAGGACAACCGGGTCCGGTTCATCAACCGGGATACCGGGACGATTGATTTTGAGCTCGAAATCATTCCGAAGACTCAATACATCGCCAGTCATCGCAAGAAAAAAATCAAAGAAGGCATTGATTACGTGTATGTCATCTCGACCAATCAATCCTATGAAGAGTACGCTGCCAACGTAGCACTCGTGGAATAAAGGAAAAAGCAGGAGGAAAATAAGATGACTAAAATATTAGTGGCCGAGGATGAACATGCGATTCGCAGTTTCATCGTCATTAATTTAAAACGTGCAGGATATGAAGTGATTGAAGCGGAGAACGGACGGGAAGCACTGGACTATTTTGAACAGCAGACGTTCGATATCCTGCTGCTCGACATCATGATGCCCGAAGTCGACGGATTCGCGGTCTGCGAACAGGCCCGCTCGAAAGATGAAGTTGTCGGCATCATCATGCTGACTGCGCGAACGCGCGAAGAAGATAAAGTCATGGGACTCAGCGTCGGGGCGGATGATTATATTGCGAAGCCGTTCAGTCCGGCTGAACTGTTGGCACGTATTCAATCCCTGCTCCGCCGGGTCGAGACGCTCCGCCGCCGGAAACAACCGCGTGAACTGGTCTCCGGACCATTTCGGATTGATCTCGGAGCGAAGCGGGTGCAAAAAGCAGGAGTCGATGTCGAAGTCACACCGACGGAATATGATTTGTTGTGCCATTTCATCAAAAATGAAGATCAAGTCATGTCGCGGGATGAGTTGCTCGATGCGGTGTGGGGCGAAAACTATTTCGGCGACCGTAAGACGGTCGACGTCAACATTCGCCGGTTGCGTCAGAAAATCGAAGAAAATCCAGCGGAACCCCAATTCATCGAGACGTTGTGGGGTCACGGCTATAAGTGGCGTAACGAAAAATGAAACGACAGATTTTGATGCGGTTCATGACGATCATCACGGTGACGGTGCTGCTCGTCATCGGAATCTTATCCTTCGTGACGTATAACTATTATTATGTGACGGCGACCGATGTCTTGAAACGACATGCGAATGCCAGTGCCGTCTTATTTGCGAACAGCGGTCTTGCCTATGATTTTCAAGATTCGGAGGCGACGATTCATGACGTACTCGATTCCTATGCCTACACGGATGCAGAAATCGAAGTCCTTGATGCGAAGGGGATTCCCCGCTATTCGTCGACGGGATTCGTCTCAAAACGAAACATGACGAAACAGGAAGTGACCCGTCTGTTGAGCGGGGGAACAATCACGAAACGTTATGATGATCCGACGACAGGGGAACATCTGCTTGAAGTGACGGAACCGATCGTTTCTTTCGGACAGACGACGGGAGCACTGCGTTATACGACGTCGCTTGCGAAAATCGATCAGCGGGTCATTGAAATTTGTTTGGCGATTCTCCTGTTGGGTGTCGTCATTTGGGGACTGGCCTACATTTATTCGTCCCGTCTCGTATCGTCGATCGTTCGTCCGATTCAGGAAGTCATCGGTGCGTCCGATCAAATTGCCAAACAGCATTATGATGTCAAAGTCAATGAAGAGTATACGTTTGAACTGGGGGAGCTGGCCCGGACGATCAACTATATGGGACAACAGATCAAACAACAGGAAACGTTAAAAGATGAGTTCATTTCCGGTATTTCGCATGAGTTGCGAACACCTTTGACCTCGATCAAAGGGTGGAGTGAAACGTTGCTCGCAGAGCCGGAACGATTGCCGGAAGAAGCCTCGCTCGGAATGGGGATCATCCATTCCGAAACCGAACGCCTGATTTCCCTCGTCGAACAGTTACTGGATTTTTCAAAGCTCGAAACGAGTCGTTTAGTCCTGTACCGGCAGGAAGTGAATCTGACGGAAGTCATCGAGACGGTGACGGCGCAACTCCGGCAAAAGCTGGAGGAGAAAAACATCCGGATCATCCGGAAATTACCGGCACAGGTCGTCGGTTTATATGATGAGAACCGTTTGAAACAGGTCTTTTTGAATTTGCTCGACAATGCAATCCGCTTTTCGCCGGTTGACGGTGAAATTACGATCCGTCTTGTCCGTTCCGAACGTGTCCTCTTTTTATCCTTCAGCGATGAGGGTCCCGGAATTCCGAAAAATCATCTTCGTCACGTCACGGAGAAATTTTATCAGGTTCAAAAAGGAAAAGGGGGAACAGGATTAGGACTGGCGATTTGCCGGGAACTGGTGGAAGCGCATGAAGGAAAACTGTTCATCGATAATCAACCGGAAGGCGGAGCCATTGCGACGATCCTCCTGCCGGTCACGAAAGCATAACGGCAAAGTCAAATGAGAAGCGCTTTCGAAACTGAACTGGTAAAGTAAAATGAGAATCATGCTTCACAGCAAGACGAAACGAATGGAGGAATCAGTCATGGCACTTGGCGTATCGAACGGCAGATTAAGTCCGCTTACAGGGAAACCGAACGCGGTATCGACACAGACGGATAAAGAAGCGTTGAAAATGACACCTTTACCGTTCAACGGAAATCTAGCAGAATCAAAATTTCAAATCATGCGGGTTCTTCAAAGTCTTGACCGGGTGACAGTAGTCAAAGAAGATTCAACGTACATTCATGCGGTCTTCTCAAGTAAGGTACTTCGTTTTAAAGATGATGTTGAATTTTACTTCGATGAAGCTTCGCAAAAAGTCCATTTCCGCTCAGCTTCCCGTGTCGGCTATTCCGACTGGGGCGTCAACCGCAAACGAATGGAAGACATCTCGGCACGCTATAAGGAGGCTTCCCGATGAAAAGTTATCAGTTGGTCGTAATCGGCGGCGGAGCAGCTGGAATGACGATTGCAGCAGGGGCTGCCAGTCTCGGCGCACACGTCGCATTAATTGAAAAACATACGCATCTCGGCGGTGATTGCCTGCATTACGGTTGTGTCCCGTCAAAAGCATTGATTGAAGCGGCACACGATGTTCATGTCATGAAGCAGACAGCCGCCAAATACAATGTGACGTTGAACGGGGAAGCGGTCTACAGCAAGACGAAAGCAAGCGTTGACCGTGCCCGGAACATCATCCAGTCGCATGACGGAACAAAACGGTTTAAGGATTTAGGCGTGGATGTCTATATCGGTGAAGCCAGTTTCTTGAGTGCCAATGAAGTGGAAGTGGCGGGTCAGTTGGTCGTCGGAGAGAAATTCGCGATTTCGACCGGATCACAGCCGATCATTCCACCGATTGAGGGTCTCGATACGATTCCGTACTTAACGAATGAGACGATTTTTGAACAAACGGAACGTCCGGAACGATTACTCGTTATCGGCGGCGGTGCGATTGGCCTTGAATTATCGCAAGCTTATGCGCATCTCGGAACGGAAGTAACCGTGATTGAAGGTGCCAAATCACTGATGCCGAAAGAAGACCGCAGTATGGTCGAAGTGTTACAACGGCAAATTGAACAGGAATTGACGCTCCACTTGGATACGACGGTGACAAGTGTCCGTAAAGCGGCAAAAGGAATCGAAGTTACGGTCAAAACCGGTGAAGAGTCCCGTGTCATTGAAACGGATGCCGTCCTCGTTGCGGTCGGTCGCAAGCCGCGGATTGATGCGTTACGTCTCGACCGTGCCGGCGTCCATGTTGAAAAAGGTTATGTTCAAGTTGACGGTTCACTTCGGACGAATCAACGTCATATCTTTGCGGTCGGTGATACGATTCAATCGTTACCGTTTACGCATGTCGCAGGTCTTGAAGGAAAAACCGTCGTCACAAACGCTCTGTTCGGTTTACGGACCAAACCGGATTACCGTGCCGTTCCGTGGGTGACGTTTACGACACCGGAACTGTTCCACCTCGGACTGACGGAAGAAGAAGCCCGTCAAAAGTACAGCGACATCAAAGTCTACGAAACCGGACTGGATGAAGTCGACCGGTTTGTCATCAACGGCCGAACAGAAGGGCGTGTCAAACTGATTGCCGATAAACGCGGGAAATTGATTGGTGCCCATGCCATCGGCGAACAGGCCGGTGAATGGATGCAGGAAGTCGTGTATGCGATGGCTCGCAAAGATAAAGTCGGTCAGCTGTCACGTGTCGTGCATCCGTACCCGATCCGGGGAGCCGCCGTTCAGCGTGCCGCCGATCTTTACTGGCGTGAACGTCTGTTTGACGGTCCATTGCCAAAATGGTTAAAACGATACTTTGATTGGAAACAAGGAGAATAATACATGCAACAATCTGCTAAAAAACGTAATTTCGTTCCGGTCGTCATCCTCTTGACGCTCGTCATCAATCTGTTGGTCGCACTGTTGTTTTTTGCACCACCTGTTCAGGTCGGTGACGGGTTTGACTGGACGCTGCTTCCTTTTTTAAACGCGATCTTTAACAGCTTTACCTTTATGCTGTTGCTCGGTGCCTGGATTTCGATCCGCCGGGGCAACCGGATTAATCACCGTCGTTTCATCGGCGGTGCCATGACGACGACGACGTTATTCTTGATTTCGTACGTGACGTATCATGCGGTCAGTGAATCAACGAAATTCGGCGGCGAAGGATTTGTCCGTCCCGTCTACTTCTTTATTCTCATTTCGCATATCATTTTGGCGGCGATTATCGTCCCGCTCGTCTTGATGTCACTCGCTCATGCCTTGAATCAAAACTTTGAGAAACATAAAAAGTGGACCCGTTTTACAATGCCGCTTTGGTTATATGTCAGTCTGACGGGTGTCATCGTGTATGTGATGATTCGTCCATATTATTAAACAGCACGTTAAAACAGGCCCATTCCGATTTTTTTCGGAGTGGGCCTGTTTTGATTAGTAAGTGGATATTATGGTTTGACCTTTGTCTCATCGAGGACATTTTGTGCCTTGATATCAATCAGCGGACGGATCAAAACTTCGACCCGCCGATTTTGACTGCGGCCGCTTTCTGTATCATTCGAAGCAATCGGTTGATACTCGCCGTAGCCGCTGACTGTAAATCGTTTAGGGGCCAGTTTTGGATTCCGCTGAAGAGCACGCATGAAACTGATGGCGCGTTCTGCACTGAGTTCCCAGTTCGATGGATATTGAACGGTATTGATCGGAATATTATCGGTATGACCCGACACCTGAATTTGACGCTGTCCCGCTTTGACGAGCAGATTACTCATGCCTTGGGCAATTTGAATCGCGTCACCTTTAACATCTGCTTGGGCAGGGGAGAAGAGAGCCCGGTCGCGAATGGTGAAGACAAGCCCTTCATTCGTAACCTCGACTTTGATGTCCTTCTCAAGCTTCTGTTGTTTGATGTAGTCATTGGCTTCTTCCTTGATTTTTTCAAGTTCAGCAATTTCATAGCTTTGTGCTTTCGTCCGGGCATCCGTCTTTTTCGAGTCCTCTTCTTCTTGTGAGGTCGATAAGGAACTGTTCGTAATCATGCCGGAGCCGCCGTTAAAGACGGAGCTGAACGATTGGGACATCGCTTTCAGCTTGACGGCATCGACGTTACTCGAAGCGAACAGGACAATGAATAAGGCCAGTAACAGCGTCAGGAGATCGGCGTAAGGAATCAGCCAGCCTTCGGAAATGTGTTCGTCATGCGGCTTCTTTTTCCGTTTCATACGTCGCACGCTCCTTCGGTGTCAGATAGACAAGTAACTTATCCTCCAGGTTTTTAGGCGATTCTCCGTTCTGGATCGATAAAATCCCTTCAATCATCATTTCATACAGTTGAATTTCAGTCGCTGATTTTTGCTTTAATTTTGTCGCGAACGGGAACCAGAGGACGTATCCTGTAAAAATCCCGAACAGCGTTGCGATGAAGGCACCGGAAATCGCATGTCCGAGCTTTTCGATATCGGATAAATCAGACAGCGCGGCGACAAGTCCGACGACGGCTCCGAGTACCCCGAGCGTTGGGGCATATGTACCGGCCTGCGTGAAGATATTGGCATTTGCATGATGTCGTTCGGTCATGTTTTCAAGGTCACGCGTCATGACATCTTCGACATATTCCGACGGCTGACCGTCGATGACCATCATGACGCCGCGGCGCATGAACGCATTATCGACTTCTTCGAGTGCCGTCTCAAGCGACAGCAAACCTTCTTTTCGGGCTTGTGTCGAAAGGGTCAGGAATTGTTGGAGCAATGTTTGTTTCGTCATCAGTTGTTGCTCAAAGAAAATGACTTTAAACAAAGCCGGGATGATCTTTAAACGTTCTTTTGGAAATGAAATCATGATTGCTGCCGCTGTACCGACAAAAATGATGACAAGTGCTGCAGGGTTCAGCAATGCAATCGGGGAGGCCCCTTTTAAAATCATTCCTCCGACCAGGGTGATGAGCCCCAGTATAATACCAATAATCGACACGATATCCATTTCATTTGTGCCACCTTTCCCATGTTGTCTGATCGTGAACGAAAAAATAAAAAGAGCAGAAGAGGCGTCTTCTGCTCGGAAATCCAAAAACCGAGAATCACGCGCCGTTTTCATCGATAAGCAATTGAATGCTTTCGTTTCGTTCGTCACGTTCTATATCGGTTAATACATCGTATTTTTTTAATGCAATATACAATTCGTTTAGAATTGATTGATCCACATGTAGCGATAATAACTCCTCGAATTGATAATATAGCTGTGCGGGCATCCATTGCGATTGGCGTTCAAGCCTTCGCGAGACATCTTCAATCGAATGGTCAGCCGTCCTAGGGTCCACTGTTTCCCTCAACCTCCTTTTATGATTAAACGTCGACTTTTATCTATTTTACCAAAAAAAAACGAAAACGTTTAGCAGATTCAAAATTTAAATAGAACAAATGTTTTTGAGGGAGTATGATAGATGCAATTGGGTCATTTCATCTAGGAGGAGTACGAATATGTTTTCTCATAAAAGACGTTCGCGGCTCGCGAAGTTCGGACGGTTCGGGGAACTGATTTATCATCAGTTATTCGATAAACCGGCCCGTTTTATCGCGACCGGTTTTACGTTGACCATCTTATTGGGTGGATTTTTACTGTGGTTACCGATTGCTCAACAGGACGGTCAGGACATACCGTTCATCGACTGTTTGTTTGTCGCGACTTCGGCCGGGACGGTCACCGGTCTTTCGACGGTCAATATTGCCGAATCCTTTAATCTGTTGGGACAAATCATTATGATGCTGCTGATTCAGGTCGGGGGACTCGGATTCATGACGATTGCGCTTGTCCTGTTGAGCGTAACAGGACGGAAGATCGGAATCCGGCAACGCATCATCATTCAAGAGATGTTTAATCTCGACAGTCCGGGCGGTACGATCCGTCTGGCCCGGAACATTATTCTGACGACTGTCGTCGTCGAATTGATCGGGATGCTGTTGATTGCGCTTGATCTGTTCATTCAATATAAGTACACGTTCGGTAAGTCCTTGTATTACGGATTGTTCCATGCTGTATCGGCCTTCAATAATGCGGGCTTTGCGTTATGGGGCGATAATCTGGTCGGTTTTCAACAGGATACGACGTTCATCCTGACGATTTCAGCATTACTGATGATCGGTGGACTCGGTTTTACCGTCATCGCGGATATATCGGCTAAACGGAATTTCAAGAAGATCTCCTTACATTCGAAATTGATGCTCTTATCACTTGTCGTCATCAACGGTCTTGGGGTTCTTGCGATGATGATTTATGAGTGGGTATCACATCTCGGATCGCTTCACGATAAATCTTTTTTTGCAGCATTGCACATCGTCTTCTTCCAAGTCGTTACGACGCGGACGGCAGGGTTCCAAACGATCGATTTAACGACGATGGTCCCGTTATCAATCGGCTTGATGATGGTCTTGATGTATATCGGGGCAGGTTCTGCTTCGACAGGATCCGGAATCAAGGTCACGACGGCAGCGGTCATCTTGAAAAATGTCTGGACGTACCTGCGCGGACAACGGGAAACCGTCTTGATGCGGCGAACTGTCCGGCCGCAGGCAATTCAAAAAGCTTACGCCATCGCCGTGTTCAGTCTGTTGTTCATCGCTCTCGTGACGACGTTGCTTGCTTTGTCCCAACCGAATCTCTCCTTTGTCGGTCTGTTTTTCGAGACGGTGTCCGCATTCGGGACAGTTGGTCTGTCGTTGAATGTCACGGCGGAATTAAACGACTTCGGGAAAGCCTTGATCATGTTTATGATGTTACTCGGACGTGTCGGATCGTTAACGATTCTGTTTACGTTTGCCGCTCAACACGATCGTTTGATTCGTTATCCGAAAGAAAATATGCTGATTGGCTGATTTTCCGGGAATGGTTAAAAAAGTGTCGTCTCTCCCATTTTTTATGGGACGGACGACACTTTTTTAATGAACGAAGGACAGGTGTTCTGAAATTGGTCGGATGACAACCCGTGAGTCGGTCATCCGATCGTCGCGCGTCATACTGTTATCTTCAGTAATGTGCCACTTCGACCCATGCAGGATGTTCAAAGCGGTCACGATGTCAAAAAAGGAATGACTTGCATTTCCGTTTGCCAAATAGAGACCGGGAGTATACGTCGTGACGATCGTATAAAGCGTCTGGGCCGTATCCTCTAGAAAAGCACAGGAAGGATACCACTGTGTGCTGGCGGGAATTGGACCTGCGATAGCATGGCGTTCCAAATAATCAATCATATTATTGGAGCCGGCTGCCTGCCCAATCTGCCAACCAATCCGGACGATGTAGGCATCGGGATTGACCGCTTGAATCAGCCGTTCGCACGTTCGTTTGTAAGCTCCGTACTCATCCGTTGCTGCAGGGACGATTGCAGGATCATGAGGTCCTTTTTGTTCGTCGGAATAGACGGAAGCCGTGCTTGTAAAAAGAAACGGAATGTTTCGTTCGAACGACAGTCGTGCAAGTGTTTCGGCGAATTCAGCCGGACCCATCCCGATATGCAGCAAGAGGTCGGGTTGAACACGATCGATGAACGCTTCCATGACGGCAGAATCAGTCGTAGAGACGACGGACCGGTCCCAGGCGGTGATATCGTAGTGATGGGAACGGAAGACGTCTGCGAGAACGGGCGCGACCGTTCCGTTCATACCTGTTATTAAAACATTCATACGGGTTCTCCTGTCTGCGGATGTTTTGTTTTGTAATAGGTGACAAGGCGGGGAATCAGTTCCGCTAAATCCGGACAGATAATACCCGTTCCGTCCAAATCACGTAAGGCGTTACTCGTATCATATCGGGCCGGATGGACGAAGTAATCGAGTGTCTGCCGTTGCATCTGCAGGCGTTTCGCGATCCGCGGTGTGAGAAGAGACGTGACCAGTCGAAACGGAACAGTACCTCTCGGATATGAACCGTAATAGACGACGTGCAGCATCTCGTAAATCGCGCGGGCACCATGCGGGAACGGATCGGTCAGGTGATACGTCGTCCGGATGCCGGCTGGCGCATGACTGAGATACGTCGTCGCATTGACGACGTAATCATACGGAACAAGATTGACGAGTGCGTTTGCTCGTCCGGCATACGGTAACGGGGCAAAAGGACGGAGCAGCCGTAGCGCATTCAGAACAAAATACACACCATCCCACTTCGGGGTTTCACCGGTCTGGGAATGTCCGACGACGATTCCGGGCCGGATGATCGTATAGGGTAAGGTTCCGACTTCTTCACGGAATCGTACTTCTGCCAAATATTTCGTTTCTTCATAGGCATTTTTAAAGTCGACCTGATGTGTTAACTCGTTTTCAGAAATCGTTCCGATCCGGAGACCGGAAACATAAGCCGTACTGAAATAGACATAACGTTCCAGGTGGACGAATGTATGGGCAAGGCGCGTCACATTCGAGGTGCCGGTGACGTTAATCCGAAAGGCAGCAGCGTAAGCAGTCGCCAAGTCATAAAGAGCAGCCAGATGGAAGAGATGAGTGACGCGACTTACCAGCTCCTTCCGGATGGACTCGGGCAAACCCAACCCCTCTTTCGTAATGTCGCCTTCAATTAAAATCAGCTGTTCTTCCTTGAGCGACGTCGTCCGTAAAAACTGTTCCTTCTGCGAGACGGCGCTCGCGTATTCATGTTTAAGATGCAACAGATAAAAGCAGTCGATTTGTTCAGGAACCAAAGCTAAACGTTCGATCAGCTTCGTTGCCAAAAATCCGGGGAATCCTGTCATCAGATAAGTTCGCGTCATTTTTTCTCAAAATCCTTTCGTGGATCCAGCTCCAATACAATCGTGAACGTCGATCCTTGATTTAACTCCGATTCGACGGAGATGGCGCCTCCGTGAGATTCGATGATTTCTTTACAAATAGCTAGTCCTAAGCCGGTTCCGCCGATTTTTCGGACGGCGGAGTTATCGACGCGATAAAATTTCGTGAATAATTTATCAAAAGCGGTGGGCGGAATGCCGATGCCGTAATCTGTCACGCTTAAGATGGCCTGATCTGCTGTTTTTTCCAAACGGACATCAATATGATCAGCGGCAGGGGAATACTTAATGGCATTGGACAACAGGTTGATGATGACTTGTTTGACCTTGTCTTCATCGGCAAAAATAAGGATCGGGTCATCGTCCGTCACAGCATGGATCGTATGAGTCTCTGCTGTCTCCCCGAAGGTTTCGATCGTTTCTTCCAACAATTGGCGTAACGAAAATGGTTTAAAGGCATAATCCTGTTTGCCGCCTTCCATGCGTTGGATGTCTAAGAAATCATTGAGAAGATTCGTCAGGCGTTTCGCTTCTTCATGGACGATTTCCACATACCGCGTCGTTTTTTCAGGTGTCGGTTGCCGGTAACGCAACAGTTCCATGAAACCAAGGATAGATGAGAGCGGTGTCCGTAATTCATGGGAGACGGTGCTGATCAGTTCATCTTTGACGTGATCCATTTTCTGTTCTTCCGTCCGGTCACGGAAGACGAACAGGAAGCCGTGTCGTGAAAAGCGGCTCCGTTCTTTTTTGATCGAGGTCGCATAAAATTCAAAGTAATGATGACCGGATTCATCCGGTTGCTGCAAGGTGAAGCGGAAGGAGATCTCAGAATGTTTCCCTGCCAACAATTCCTCGACCTGTTGCAGCATGGCGTACCGTGTCGCTAAATCGAGATTCGGAATCATGCTGATCCGTTCCTGGATTTTACTTGGCGCGATACCCGGTACATCCAGCAGCTTGCGTGCTTTGACGTTCATATAGGTAAAACTGCCGTCTTCCCCGGTCAGTAAAAAACCTTCATTGGAAGCTTGGAGAATCGACTGTGTGATATCGCGTTGGCGCATGATGGCATTTTTTTCACGTTCTAACATCTTTTCGATTTTCTTTTGTTCGGTCATGTCGCGAACGACGGCGACGCGCATCCGGGTCTTTTCGTAGGTGATTTCACGGGGAAAGACTTCAATTTCGACAGAAGTGCCGTCCGCCCGCCGCCCGATGACTTCATACGGTTCTTCATGATGCTTCATGATTCGCTGAGTGACGGAGTTCTGAAACTCGGGTTGGATAAAGTCGAGAATCTGATGACCTTTCATCAGTTCGAGTCGGGTCCGGAAAATAATTTCCGCCGCCCGGTTCGCATCGAGAATGACGCCGTTATCATGAAAGATGACGGCTTCAAGAACCGATTCGGCAATCAGACGGAAACGCCGTTCACTTTTCGCGAGATGCAGCTCGACTTGTTTTTGAGAACTGATATCCGTGATGAATAAAAAGAAACCGCCATTTTGGAGACGCGTCATATACAGGCGGCCGTAAAAATAAGAACCGTCTGTCCGGTGATACGTCCAGTCATTTTCTGTATCCCGTCCGTGTAACAAGAGAATATCTTCATCGGACAAGTTTTTTAGATTTAACTGTTCAAGATGTTGTTTTCGGAGTTGGAATTCTTCCGGATCATGAATCGAGATCGGTGTCATCTCCTGAGGCAGCGCAGCGGGATCGACGCCGAACATCGTGCCGGCTGTCTCGTTGATGGCGGTGATGCGGAAATCTGGATCTGTCACGAGAATCGCGGCATCAATCGTTGAATTCAATAGTTGGTGGAGATCAAGTGACTTGATCGTGACTAAAAAGAAATCCGTCTGCTCGACCGGAGAAATCGTCAACGTGTATGGAAGCGAGACGACTTGAATCCGGCTTGAAATCGGGAAAAGTGTATCCTCCAGTAAGAAGAATGAAGAAAGCGATGTATCAGCTGATGACAGCTGGAACTGATTATGAAATGCAGGGTTCGCAAAGTCGATGATACCAAGTCGATCCACTAACACGACAGGCTCTTCGAGAGCGCGCAACGTTGCATGGATGACTCTGCTGGAAGAAGGAGATGAATGTTCTGCCATGAGCTGCCTCCTTAAAAGAAATGAGCGGTAGACGAATGTGTACAAAAAAGTCAGTAAGGTGACGTATTCTCTATATATTCTCCATCCCATGACGTCGTTCCTATCACTTACGCAAGACAGGCACGAATTTAGTATGATGAATACAGAGAACGAATCCGACTACGGACGGGTGTGACACGTAAACCGACGAGCGGACTCGGAAGGGCGGAACAAAACGATGCAAACACATACGAAACGAAGAATGATTGCCTTCTTATTTGCAGGAGGCGGGGGAGCCGCTGCTTATTTTTTTTCGAGTTCTTGGGAACCTTTAATCTTGATTGTCAGTATAGTAGGGTGTACACTCTTTTTAATCCTTTCCTTCCTGACACCGTCACTCGCCAATCGGCTGGACCGGATGGAAGGACGAGAGTTTGAGGAATGGTTGGTCGAGCTTTTTGAAAAAGCCGGGTATCGTGTCGAGTTGACACCGGCCTCACGTGATTTCGGAGCAGATTTATTGATTGAAGACGCACAAGGGTATAGGATTGCGATTCAAGCGAAACGATATGGTTCGGTCGTAGGACTCGAAGCCGTTCAACAAGTGGCGGCGGCCGTCCCGTTTTACGGTATGGATGAAGGATGGGTCGTGACGAACTCGACCTATACGGAAGCTGCGTATCGTCTGGCAGAACCGAATCAGGTTCGGTTGATTGATCGGAACGAATTATTGGAATTTGCTCATGAAATTGGCTTTCGCTAATGTTGTCGAATGATTGTCGACAAAAGGGGGTTGTCAATTTGTTCAAACGGTGCAATAATCATTTTCGTTAACGAAATATCAGTCAGATAAAGAAAATCAAAATTATACGGAATGTCTAAATATACTGGGGACGAAATACCAGCACTTTTTAGCAGTGAGAGGAGAATTTCTGTTGCGCAAAGTTGTCTATGTGCAGGGTTGCGTTTTTTCGCAAGGTCATGCCGCGATTTATGATGAATCCCACCAAATGATTGGGGCGGTTCAACACGACGATACAGGTCGTGTTCAAGTAATGAATGGTGAAGGTAGAGGGGTAGCGTTTGGTAAGTTCATCCCGACATGCAAGAAATGGGTCGTGATGAACCACGATGGTCAAGAAGTAGGTCAAATGCGTGAGAAATTTTCACTCTTCTCGAAGAAATGTGAGTACAACGTTTACGAACGAGGTACGTACACCATTTCCTTCGACCTGACAAAAGGAAAATTCTCAGTACGGAGTTCAGCGGGAGAAGTCGTCGCAGAATTGCTGCAAGACGGCGATGAATACCGTCTCGTCAAAGATGCGGATAAGCTTTCGATGTACGAATTACTCTCGGTTCTAAAGAGCCTGACGAATAACGTCAACTACAAGTCACTTACAGCAGTCTAAAATAAAAAAGATGTCCGGCCATCGATGATGACCGGACATCTTTTTTTGTTAAGTTTGTAAGACATGTTGAAGACGTTGCTTCGCTTCGTGCGTCAGATGCGATATACGGCGCGCATAGAGGCACAGTTGGAGAACGTGGACAGTTTCAGGTCGGTAGGCGTTGATGCGCTCTAAGGACCGTCTCAAGCGTTTTTCCGTCAACTCGATCGGACCGCTTGTTTCAGCATGTTGTGTATACACAAGATAGAAGTCAAGCGGACTGATTAAATCATCTTCATCAATGTTTGGATTTTTGAAGACAATCGTCAATAATTCACGTGTTTCCTCCAGTGAAAACAAATGCTTTAAATCATCCAGTAAGTAAATGATGGCAGCCTGGTTAATGGAATACTTCTTACCCCGGTGCGGAACGCCGATGATGTCACGGACTTCGCGTTTCGTCCAATTTTGAATCGTCGTTGCCGACATATGTTCCCCGATCAATGCATTGGCAAGGTGAACGATTTCATTAATGGATAAACCGTTTTTGGAAGGATCGAACTGTTTGAGACGGGTCATTACTTTCGGCAGATCGGCCTCATCTTCTGACACAAGTGTCCCGATTCCTTTGCCTTCTTTTAAACGAAGCAGGCAACTGGATAACGTTTGTACTGCTTGAGCATCATACATGCAGAATACTTCCTCTCTAGAACGTCATTTGACCTTATGTTAACAAATGAAGGTTCGAAAGAGCAAACGCCAATTGAACGAAGTACAATGAAACTATCAAAAAAGGGGGATTCGTATGGAGTGGATTGCTGCAGTCGGAACAATCGTCATCGTTGGAATCGTCTTAGCCCTTCTCGAATGGACGGGAAAAAAATTGCAGATGCAACCCGAGACGATACGGAAGTGGATTCATATCGCGGTCGGGCACTGGGTGTTTTTAGCCCTCGCTTGGATGGAGCATTGGTATGTCGCCATCACACCGCTGCTTTTTTTCACACTGATCAATTGGATTACATTGAAACGAGGGACCGGACGAATGAATCAGGTGGAACGGATTTCGTATGGAACGGTGTATTACCCGATGGCCTTGGCCCTGCTGGTTCTGTTCTTTTTCGAACAGGAACCGATGGCGCTTGTCGCAGGAAGTATGGTCCTTGCCTGGGGAGACGGATTAGCCGCCCTCGTCGGAAAACGCTTTGGGAAAACATTCTACACCCGCGGAAAAATCCGTCGTTCGTTCGAAGGCAGCATCGCGATGTTTTTAGCGTCTTTTCTCGTGTTGACAGTGACCTTCCTATTGTATGAAGAACCGGCTTGGCTTGCCGTCAGTTACGGTTTTTTACTGGCCAACATTGCGGCCTTGATCGAAGCGGTCTCTTACCGGGATACCGATAACCTGTTGATTCCGCTGACGATCGGAGCTCTTGTCGCATTCGCCCTGTGAATTACGAACGGTGCAACAGACAACGCATGAAATACCGGGACCGGATCGTCAGGTAGAGCGGAATGGACCGGATTCCGGCATGGCGATACGTCAAGTCACGGCAAAGCGTATCAAAAACGGTCCGACACATCCGGTCTTTCGTCTGATCGTAGACGGCTGCCCACATGCTGTGTTCGACCATCAGGGAAAGCATGGAATCGAGCCGAAAGACGGTTGCTTCATCCGGTTCGCCGTCCAGTGCCTGATGGAATAACTCATAACGCATTTCCGCATTGTTGGCGGCAATCGAATGGAACACCATATCGTGGTGGTGTTCCGGAATTTCGAACAGCAATGAGTAAAGAGACTCCAGCACATGTTCATCATGCCCCGGCATCGACTGCATCATATCGATGGTCATCAAGGTCCCTTCTCCACCGGGACCGATTTTTTTCAGGTATTGGAGTGCATGAGACGCGGCCTCACCGAAAAATTCCCGTTCGTGATAATGAACGGCTAAATGACGATGCACACTCGGCTCCTCCGGAAAAAGCGACAACGCATCCAGGAAATGCCGTTCGGCCTCATGTTGAAAATTTTCGACTTCACTCATCAAACCGAGCAGCAGGTGCGCCCGGACATGATCACCGGTTTCGGAACGTGCCTGTTCAAGTTGTCGACGTGCGGCTGAAAAGTTTTGTTCGTGAAAGAAAGCATAGGCTTTGGCAATCCCGGGAAGCGGATGCCCAGGGTCCAACTGGTGCAGGCGTTCAATTTTTTGCTGAAACAGCTTGGGTTCAAATTCAGACGTCAAATGCGACAACAGATCAAGCTCTGCGAAAGGGATTGTAATCTCATTTGATTGTGCTTGTAACGTATGGATCATGTGAAGACCACCTTATGTCATGTGATATCTTCATGATAATGGAAAGAGAAGACAAGAAACAGCCCATTGCTTCAGCAACGGGCTGTTTCTTGTCTTTATCAGATAGGCTTAAGCGTGTAGATGAAGCACATCTTCCACCGATTTGTACGTGTATCCAAGATCGCGTGCAACTGCTTCGTACGTGACGAATCCTTGGGCAACGTTCAGACCTTTTTCAAGAGCGGCGTTTTCAGCCAGCGCGCGATGCGTGCCTTTGTTCGCAAGCTCTAATACATAAGGAAGTGTCGCGTTCGTCAAAGCGAGTGTCGATGTGCGTGGAACCGCACCTGGCATGTTGGCGACCGCATAGTGAACGACACCGAACTTCTCATATGTCGGATCATCGTGTGTCGAAATACGATCGACTGTTTCGAAGATTCCACCTTGGTCGATCGCTACGTCAACGATGACAGAACCCGGTTTCATCCGCTCGACCATTTCAGCCGTGACAAGTTTCGGAGCTTTTGCTCCAGGAATCAAGACGGCACCGACAACGAGATCACTTTCAGCGACAGCTTCTGCGATCGTATACGGGTTTGAAATCAATGTGTTGATGGAATTACCGAAAATATCATCGAGTTGACGAAGACGTTCCGGACTGACATCGATGATTGTTACGTCTGCACCGAGACCAACCGCAAGTTTCGCTGCGTTTGTTCCAACGACACCACCGCCGATGACCGTTACTTTACCGCGACGCACACCCGGAACACCTGCGAGCAGGATTCCCATGCCGCCGTGTGGTTTTTCGAGGAACTGCGCTCCGATTTGTGATGCCATCCGACCAGCGACTTCGCTCATTGGTGTCAAGAGTGGTAATGTCCGGTTTTTTTCGACCGTTTCGTATGCGATAGCTGTAATTTTTGAATCGACGAGTGCGCGTGTCAATTCAGGTTCTGCAGCCAGGTGAAGATATGTGAACAGTGTCAGTTCCGGACGGAAGTATTGATATTCTGAAGCAACCGGTTCTTTCACTTTCAGTGCGAGTTCTGCAGTCGCCCAAACTTCAGCCGCTGTCTCGATGATTTGTGCCCCTGCTTGCGTGTACTCTTCGTTTGTAAAGCCGCTCCCCATACCAGCAGTTGTTTCGACGATGACCGTATGTCCTTGACCCGTTAATGCTGCTACCCCAGCAGGCGTTAACGCGACACGGTTTTCATTGTTTTTGATTTCCTTTAATACTCCGATGATCATAAATGCGATCCCCTTTCGCGAATAAACAAACAGTGTGTCACTTCTTCTTCAGTATACGAGAAATGAAAGCGTTCTACTTTATCGGCGATTTCAAAAATACAAGCAATCCTTTGTGAAAAATCACAAAGGATAACGGTCTGCTTTTAGGTATAGGTAGAGAAGGGCCCGTTCCGGAAGCGACTCCATCCGAATACCGGCTTCTTCTTCGATTCTTCGCATCCGGTACAAAATCGTATTCGGGTGAACATGGAGATGAGAAGCGACCTGTTTGACGTTTCCGTCATAATGAAGGAACCATTCCAACGTCTCGCAAAGGGAAGCGGCATGCTTCTCGTCATAGGAACGCAAGCGTTCGATTTCTTCCAAGCGGACAGTTCTTCTGCGCAACCGTTCAGAAAAAATCGGCAAGAGTTGAAACAGACCAAGACGTTCATATCGTGTAACCGTACTGAGTTCAAACGGAAAAGCATCTTTTAACCGCAGAACGATGCCGGTTTCCTCGTACCGTTCCGGAATCGATTGGACGCCGGTAAACACTTCGCTGCTGGCAGAGATGAAGTTCGTATAATTAAACCGTTCCGCGAGCATCTGTCGGAATGACTGGATGAACGCATCGAACTGGAGTCGTTCATGATGGGCATCTTGATCGTTTGTGCTGATCCACAAAATAAAATCAGTTTCATCATATGCGTACAAAAGCGGTCGGACGGTTTGCTGGATAGTCAGCAAATAGCGTAAACGATCCGCGAGTCGCGGCGTGATGGCTTCTGAAAACCGGATCACCATCAGACGGCTGATTCCGGGTGGCGCAACATGTAACTTAGAGAAGGTCTTTAAAATTTCCGATTCGGGCATGTCTTCATGCAGCAGTTCAAAAAAGAATTGTTCCGTTTTTTCTTCCTGGCGTTTCTTTTGCATGTCGATCGCGAGCAACTGGCGCTGGGCAAGCAACGCTCCTTTTTTTAAATCGGATAACTCCGTTTCCGAAAAGGGAGTGCTGCGGGCAATCGACCAAATATACCCTAAAATTTCTGTGTCCTGTTTGATTGCAATCGCGACGCGGTCATTCAATCCGACACCCGTCCGGGCTGAAATGATTAAAGGTTCGTCTTGCGCAGCAAGATTCTGGATGACTTCGTCTTTCCACAGTTGATCGATGACCGATTCGGGGACGCGCCGCCCAATAATTGTTGCAATCCGGGCCGGATCCGTATCAGCTGTGTGTGTGCTGTAGGCAAGTAACCGGTGATTCCGGTCCTCGATCGTAATGGGAGCACTCAGTGCGACACCAATCGCTTCGGCTAAATCCTCAAGGGAATGATACGTCGCTTCCAACATAAAAATCAGACCTTCTTTCTCTATTTAAAAAATCCTATTGAAGTAAGTATATCTTTGGTTGTGTACAAGCACAAAGAAATTCCTGTAAGTTGTAAATTTTAACAAAATATAAAACGACTCCACGTCAAAATCAGACACAAAAAACCTCCCGACAGTTAACCGGATTTACCGGGGA
This sequence comes from Exiguobacterium artemiae, assembly GCF_033342815.1. Classification (GTDB taxonomy): domain Bacteria; phylum Bacillota; class Bacilli; order Exiguobacteriales; family Exiguobacteriaceae; genus Exiguobacterium_A; species Exiguobacterium_A artemiae_A. The sequence goes on along the minus strand of NZ_JAWPEN010000004.1, from coordinate 22,463 downwards.
ACTGTCGGGAGGCGAGATTATACAAAGAATCAGCGGCGGACAGAGCGTTTACGACTGTAGACGACAAGTGTCAGCAAGAAGACAAGACTGAGGGCAATCAAGACAATCAGTGAAGCCGTATTGAAATGAAGGACCTCAAGAAGAACGCTTGTTGCAACGGTCAGATAAAAAATACCGAGATATTTTTTGACGAACGGGCTGTCGAAATGCGCCAATTGTTTGGCCCCGATCGGTGCACCGAGTAACGCTCCGATGATCAGCATGACTCCGACGAGCAGATCGACATCGGTACTTGCGACCGTATAGTTGACGAGCCCGGACAAGACGATCAATAAGGCAGAAGCAATACTTGTTCCGACTGCACGCTTCAACTCATATCCGGCGATACCGACGAGGAGCGGCGTGATGATGAAACCACCGCTGACACCGAGCAACGACGAGATGAATCCGGCAAACAGTCCGATGAATCCAAGCGCCAGGTAACGGTTTTTCCAACCGGTCTGTGATCCGGTCGTTGTTTTGGGACGTAAAAATTTATTGGCGAAATACAGCAGCAAACCAATATAGACGATCGAGATGACGAGATGGGCACCGTTCACTTCTTCCAAGCGGAGAACGATCGGCGTTGCGATGGTAGAACCGATGATCCCGACGAGACCGACGACCAGACTGTCACGCCAAACCACGTTTTTAAGGCGCAAGTGTGAGAGCGTACCAGATACGGTCGAGCCGAGCGTCAACATTAAGCTGGTCGCGATGGCGACGCTCGGGGCAAAACCGAGAATCAGCAAAAGCGGTGTTAAGATGATGCCGCCGCCGATTCCGAAGAAACCGGAGATGATACCAATGAAAAAGCCGAGCGGTAAAAAATAATAAAATTCCATTTGAGACATTCCTTTCACGTTCTTTCATACGGTTAGTATGGCAATCCCTTCGCAAAATGTAAAAGGGAACGGCTCCTTCAAGGGGGTTGAAGGAGCCGTTAAGGGGATTATTCTTTTGATGCCGCAACTTCAGTTGCTGTATCAATACCGGTATTGGCTTTGACAAGAATACGTTCGAAGTTACCGGCCACTTCGTCCGATTTCGTAACAAGTGTTCCGATGATCGCACCTAGAAAACCAAGTGGAATCGAAACAATTCCCGGATTCGACAGTGGGAATAACGCTTCCCCGACGAATAAGGCTGAACCGTCGACTGCCCAGATGTTAGGACTGAGCGCGACGAGAAGCAGTGAAGAGAAAAGACCGACGACCATACCTGTGACAGCTCCGCCAGTATTGAAACGGCGCCAGAAAATCGTCAGCAAAATGACGGGCAGGTTAGCACTGGCTGCAACTGCAAAGGCCAGTGAAACGAGGAAAGCGACATTCATCGATTGCGCGAATAACGCCAGTACCATCGAAACGAGTGCGACGGCAATGGAAGCGAGACGGGCAGCCGTCATTTGTTCTTTTTCCGTCGCTTGTCCTTTGCGCAGGATGTGACTGTAGAAATCATGGGCAAAGGCGGAAGCAGCCGATAAAACGAGTCCGGCGACGACGGCAAGGATGGTCGCAAAAGCAACAGCCGCAACAAAGGCGAACAGTAAGTCTCCGCCAAGCGCCTGCGCAAGGAGAGGGGCCGCCATGTTACCGGCAGCATTCGCAGCAATGATGTCATCTGCTCCGACGAAAGCTGCGGCTCCAAAGCCGAGGAAAATCGTTAAGATATAAAACGCACCGATGATCCAGGTCGCATACACTACTGATTTCCGGGCAGTCGGTGCATCTTTAACCGTAAAGAAGCGGATTAAGATATGCGGCAAGCCGGCTGTTCCGAGAACAAGTGCCAAGTTTAAGGAAATCGTATCGAGCGGCAACTTAAACTTATTACCGGGGTTCAGGAATGAATCACCGAGCGGCGTTGCTTGTTTCACTTCCGAAAACATCTTCATGACTGAGAAGTCGAATTTAGCAAATACCATAAAGGAAATAACAGCTGTTCCGGCCATCAACAGAATGGCTTTGATGATTTGCACCCAGGAAGTGGCCGTCATCCCGCCGAACACAACGTACACCGTCATCAAAATACCGACGATGATGACACTTGTCGTATAAGGAATCCCGAGTAATAACTCAATGAGGGCACCGGCTCCGACCAACTGGGCAATCATATAGAAAATGGAGATGACGATGGAGTTCATCGCTGCGACACCCCGAACTTTCGAGGCATTAAAGCGGGCAGCAATCATATCTGCCATCGTATATTTTCCTAAATTACGCAACGGTTCGGCGACAAGGTAAAGAACGACGAGGTAGGCGACCAGGAAACCGATCGAATAAAAGAATCCGTCAAATCCGGCCAAGGCAATCATTCCGGCAATTCCAAGGAAAGAAGCAGCTGACATATAGTCGCCGGCAATGGCAATTCCGTTTTGGGCACCGGTCAAACCACCGTCCGCGGTATAAAAATCGTTTGCCGTCTTCGTTTTACGGGCGGCGAAGTATGTAATGACGAGTGTCAACCCGACAATCGCGGCGAATAGGGCGACAGCTGTATAGTTCATTTCGATTCCTCCTTGATTTGTTCGACCAACCGATCAAACGAACGCGCTTTTTTGCTGTAAAGGGTACAGAACGTCCACGTCATGATGAACTGCAGGAAAGCGAATAGCCAAGCTCCTGTAATATCACCAAGCAACGGCCGATTCAAGAAGGTAAAATAGCTGGTCATGATAGGCAACGTAAAATAAAAAATGAGACAAAATAGAATAGCGGGTAAGATGAATGCCTTTTTTTCTCGCATCAATTGTTTAAATGATGGACTTTCGACAATCGCTTCAGCAGAGCGTGTTGTTTCCGTCTTAGCTGTTTCGGATACCTGATGCATGGGACGCCTCCTTTGAAAATGAATTTAAATTCATTATAGAGACACTTACTTTGGAAAATCTATCCTAATTTAGAAGAGGGAAACAGAGATATTATACTAGTATTGGTCTTACCAATTAATTGTAAGCGTTTTCAATGGTGAACAAAATGTGAACGTTATTTTAATAACATATTGATTTCAAAAAATGATTCAAAAGTCCTGCTCTGGAAAATGGATTCAAACCTTAGAAAAGCGTGATGAAACAGCATAATTAAAAGACACACCCTTCATCAGGATGTATCTTTAGAGGTAAATCATTTGTTATTGTGCTCGATTTCTTGTTCAAGCTCACGTAATGACTTCGAACGTCGTGCCAAGGCACGGCGCTTGATGATTTCTTCGACGCCGCGGCTGACTCCCCAGATGGCGAGTAAAATCAGGAACAGAAAAACAAGCCGGATCGGCCGTTCCAAAAATGTCGACCATTCTTTACCGATTAAGGAGAAGATGATGACGACGATCAGTCGTCCTGCTCCGGCAGCAATCAAATACGTCCGAAGCGACAGTTGAATCATGGCGGAGATGGCTGTAATGATGAACGCCGGCATGAACGGAAGGGAAAAGAAAAAACCGAGCGAAATCGGACTCATATGGCGAACCCGTTCAATCCACTGTTGAGCGGCTTTATGTTGTTCAAGCCACCTCGTGACAGGGCGACGGAATAAATAACGGATACAGGCAAAGACAACAAGTGAGCCGAGCATGCTTCCGACCCAAGAGACGAGCACACCCATCCAAAATCCATAAGTGGCGGCATTGGCGGAAATGATCAGAACAAGTGGGAGGAACGGAAAAAGTGATTCCAAAAAGGGTGCGATCAATCCGGTCGCAGCACCACCCGGAAGATCCTGGAGAAACGTAATCATCTGTTCAATCCACTGACGGACGGTTTGGAGCATTCGGAATCCTCCTTACAATATAAACTGCTACTTTCTATTTTAACTCTTTCCCCGCCAGAAAGGGAGAAAGTTTGTCCGGAGCTTCTTCTGAAACTAGTAATTGTGCATTTCAAATGAAGTTGGTATTATACTTAAATGGGTGCGTTTTGCAGGCGTTCCCAGCTAGCTTATAGCTATGACGCTTCGTTCGCCAACGTTCGTTTTACTGCAAAAAACTGACATGGGGGCCAATGAGGATTATGAAACCTTATCGCGTACTATTATTTTATAAGTATGTTCCGATTGACAATGCGGAACAATTAACAAAAGAGCACCTTGCTTATTGCAAAGAGCTCGGCATCAAAGGAAGAATCTTGATTGCTCCGGAAGGAATCAACGGTACTTTATCCGGAACAGTCGAACAAACCGATCAATACATGCAAGACCTGCTTGCCGATCCACGGTTTAATGATATCGAATTTAAAATCGATGAGGTCGACGAACATGCCTTCAAAAAAATCTTCGTTCGTTATAAAAGCGAACTGGTCACATGGCGTTTTGAAGACGAGTTCAACGTCCCGGAAGAACATGCCGCGTATCTTGAACCGGCCGAATGGAAAAACATGATGCAAAATGAAGATGTCGTCATTCTCGATGTTCGGAACAACTACGAATACGATCTCGGTCATTTTAAAAATGCCGTCAAGGTCGATGTCGATGCGTCACGTGAGTTTCCGCAATGGCTCGATGAAAATGAACACTTGTTTGAAGGAAAAAAAGTCCTGACGTACTGCACGGGTGGTGTTCGTTGTGAAAAATTCACAGCGTATTTCCGTAAACGTCAAAACAGTGACGACATCTTCCACCTTAAAGGCGGCGTCGTCATGTACGGGAAAGATGAAGCGACACGCGGAGAAGACTGGGAAGGGGAATTGTATGTGTTCGACGAACGCATCCAAGTACCGGTCAACGAAGTGAATCCAACCGTTGTCTCAACATGCTATTACTGTGGGAAAGACGAAACACGTTACGTGAATTGTGCAAATCCGGAATGTAATCGTCAACACTTCTGCTGTGAAGAGTGTGAACCGAAAGTCATGCGTTCTTGTTCAGACGAATGCCGGGAACACCCGCGCAACCGTTATGTGAAAGAGCAGATGGAAGAATTGGTAAAGTGACGGCGTATAAAAAAAACAGGCTGACAAAATCCGGGTTCCGGATTTTGTCAGCCTGTTTTTTTAGGATGAAAATAAGAAGCGGAGAATATCCGGCATCCGTTTTGCCCATTCGGTTTCATGATGGACGGCATCCGGAATGATTTCATAAGCCGCTTGTTGAACTTTTTTCTGCACCGCTTTCGCCAAAACCTCGTTCGTATGCAGATAGTCATTTTCTGTCATCGGTCCGCTGACTTCCTTCGTACCGACGTCCATGTAACAACGATGGTCCTCTGATAAACCCGGACTGCGCTCGATGAATTCCAGTAAAGAAGAAAAATTCGCCCAACCGGCCGTCGATAAAGCAGCCACACGTGTGAAGACTTCCGGATAAGCAAATAGGCCGTACAGTGAAATGACACCTCCCATGGAACTGCCGATCATGGTCGTATCCGTCGGAATCGTCGCATACTGCGCATCGATATACGGTTTTAATTCATGAACAATCCAGTGCATGTATTGTTTTCCGTTACCGCCGATCGTCTTGCGATGAGACGGATATGCAGTGCGCATCAAAAGGGCTTCATCTGTCCAGGGGGCATATTCATCGTAACGGTCCATCCCGTCATCCGGACTGTCGATGGCGACGATCATCGCGTGTAACTGAACGGTGTGTAAAGCATGATGGACTTCCCAGCCTTTTCCGAAAGAGGCGGTTTCACCGCTGAATACATTTTGTCCATCGTGCATATAGATGACCGGGAGTGCTTCATCGGCCGGGAGTTCAGTCGGACGATAAATTCGGATCGTTCGGGGCATTTCAAGTGTAGGAACCAATCGTTCAATTTCAGTAATCGACAAGATAGTCACGACCTTTCAAAGATTAGCGTAATGAGCAGTACAATTGCGACCGTTGTGTTTGCCTCCGACATAAAGGGCATGATCCGCTTGACGAAGCGATTCTTCAAACGATCGTTCCGACCGATATTCGACGGTATCGACGCCGAGGCTGATGGTGATGGATAAACGATGTCCGTCGACGACGAACGGTCGATCGAGTACAGCATGTCGGACCTCTTCTGCGACATCGATGGCCTGGTTCTGTGGAGACTGATGAAGTAACAGGACAAATTCCTCCCCGCCGTACCGTGCTGCGAAGACATTGTGCTTTTTCTGCTGAATGGACCGGATTCTGCGACCGAGTTCACGCAGGACGAGGTCACCGACCTTATGCCCATACGTATCGTTGACATACTTAAAGTGGTCGATATCAAATAAAACAATCGACAACGGATAACGATCGGAGGCAAACTGTTGGGCCCCTTCCTCGTAAAAAGCACGGCTGTTGGCGAGCTCCGTCAAGGCATCCGTCCGACTTTCGGCGTACAGTTGATAAGTTTCACGTGAACGGTGTAAAACCCGGCAAAAAATGCGTAACAAACGCGAAAGTTCATCTGCACTTGTCGCATCATAGGCATCGGCAATCTGATGGAAAAGAACAATCGATACATCGACATCTTCGTTCGTAATCGACGGAATGGCAATCATCGAATGACGGTCAACGGGCAAGTCGATTTGAATGTCCGAGCCCCAATCGCATCGAAGGCCGTGGATGATTGGGGTGTGCAACTGTTCGGCCGACAAGGAATGAAATAGAGGCAACACGTCAATGACTGTCTTCGTTCGTATGTTATAGATGGTTTGCTTACGCTGTTGCTGAATCGATATCCATCCTTCTGAGAAATCAATCAGGTGCGGCAAGTCGCGTAATAAGGAATCAATCGTTTCTTGTTCAAACCGGGAAATCAGCAGGTGTTCTTTGGCGTCATCAAACCGCTTGGCTTTCTCATTCGCTTCAATCGTCTCCCCGCGTTGTTGGAGCAAACGTTTGAATAAAAATAAAATCAGTGTCGAGACAGACGCGGCGATGAGCGGATTCTCATCGTAAAACCAGATTCCGAGCAAGGCACATAAGATACTGATGCCGTAGACCAGCGTCTGCAGGCGGACAAGACGGACCCAATCATATTTTAAATACAGGATCCGGTTGACGAACCGGCACTGGAGATAGGAAACGATCATGACGGTCGCCAAATATCCGAGAAGCGGAAAGAGCGCTTTCGAGTAAGTAAAACCGGTCCCAATCGGTCCACCGAGTGCTAAATAGACAAGGGACGGACAGGCGAGGTAAACCAAATCAAACAAAACGTTGATTGGATACAAGTATAAAAAGCGTTGACGGCGAATTTCTTTTTTGTGAGAAAAATATTGAAAAATGATGATACCTATCTGACTGAGAAGGATGGACGGCCATAATCCGTAATTAAGGAAGATGAATAAGATGATCCCTTCCTGAAACGTATAATAAATACCTCCGCGCCGGATGTTGTCGAACTGAAACAGGATGATGAGTGCAAGAAGGTAGGCGGCATTGCCAAGTGAGAGTGGAAAGTCGATGAGTGTCGGATGTGTAAGTAAAGTGAAGGTAAGCAGACTGGCGACGAGACACAAGACGAGCCAACTGTTTCGTGCCACTTTTCGATAGTAGACCATGGTGCGTCCCCCTCCTTTAACAGTCCTTCCCTACTTATACCCGTTTTGTGGAAATTATGATAAGGGATTTACAAAAAAATAAGGTTGAGAGAATGGGGTGAATTGCGTATAATGTGAAAGATATCAGACAATCGATGACGAAGAAAGTAACGATAGGATGTAATCGACCAGCGAATCAGGGAATGGTGGAAGCCTGAACAGATTAGACCATCGTGAAACGCACTTCCGAGATGCTATCCGAATCCATGTGATCAGGCCTAGCCGGGGGAACCCCGTTATCCCCGTTAAAGTGGGTGTCGTACCGTCGACACCAAGAAGAGTGGTACCGCGGTCATTCCGTCTCTTTGCGTGTTGCGCAAAGGGCGTTTTTTATTGGAAAAAATAACTGTTTGGAGGAAATAAAATGAGTTACAAGCAACAGTATGCCCAAGTGTTACATGATGTGATCGGTGACGCCCTGTCACAAGAAGAGATTGAACAGCTGATTGAACAGCCGAAGCATGAGGATCACGGAGACCTGGCTTTCCCGTGTTTCCAACTCGCAAAAGCCTTCCGTAAAGCACCAATGATGATTGCGACGGAACTGGCTGAAAAAATCGATAACCCGCTGTTTTCGAACGTCCAGGCAGCCGGACCGTACGTGAACGTCTTCCTGAACCGGGAAGTGGTTTCGCGTGAAATCATCAAACGTGTCTTGGAAGAACAACAGGCGTACGGATCAAGCGAGCCGAACGGTAAAACAATCGTGACGGATTTCTCATCTCCGAATATCGCAAAACCATTCTCGATGGGACATTTGCGTTCGACGGTCATCGGAAATGCATTGAACCAGATTTCACGGAAAAAAGGATATGATGTCGTCGGTATCAATCACCTCGGAGACTGGGGAACACAGTTCGGGAAATTGATGGTCGCCTACAATATGTGGGGCAAGGAAGAAGACGTCCGGGCTGAGCCGATCAAAGAATTGCTCAAACTGTACGTGCGTTTCCACGAAGAAGCGGAAGAAAACCCAGACTTAGAAGATGAAGGTCGTGCTTGGTTCAAGAAACTTGAACAGGGGGACGAACAAGCAACAGCACTTTGGACATGGTTCCGTGAAGTTTCGCTCGTCGAGTTCAGCCGTGTATATGAAATGCTTGGTGTCAGCTTTGACAGCTTAAACGGAGAAGCCTTCTACAATGATAAGATGCAACACGTGATCGACTTATTGGAAGAAAAAGATCTGCTCGTCGAATCGGAAGGCGCAATGGTCGTCGACCTCGAAGCAGAAGGCATGCCTCCTGCCTTGATCAAGAAAAAAGACGGTGCAACATTGTATGCAACACGTGATTTGGCGGCTGCCGTCTATCGTCTTGAGACTTACGGTTTCGAACAGGCGTTTTATGTTGTCGGCGGCGAACAAGCCCTTCACTTCAAACAGCTGTTTGCTGTCCTGAAGAAACTCGGATTTGAAAATGTTGACGGCATGCACCATGTTCCGTTTGGTTTGATCATGAAAGACGGGAAAAAGATGTCGACACGTAAAGGACGGATTGTTCTGCTTGAAGAAGTGCTTCAAGATGCGATCAACGTTGCCAAACAAAACATCGCTGAAAAAAATCCAAACCTTGCCAATGCGGAACAAACGGCACGCGAAGTCGGTGTCGGCGCCGTCATTTTCCATGATTTAAAAAATGAACGCATGAACAACATTGAGTTTGATCTCGAGCAGATGTTGAAATTTGAAGGAGAAACCGGTCCATACGTCCAATATACGAATGCACGGGCAAATTCACTGCTTCGTAAAGGTGCTTATGACGGATCAGCGTTCAACGGAAGTGCAGATGATTATTCATGGGGTGTCGTATCGATGCTGAACCAGTTCTCGGCTGTCATTGACCGGGCGTTTACACGCCGCGAACCGTCGATCATCAGCCGTTATGTCCTTGATTTGGCTCAAAGCTTCAATAAATACTACGGACAAGTTCGTGTCCTCGAAGACGATGCGGAAAAACAATCTCGCCTCGCACTCGTAAAATCGGTTACGATTGTATTGACGGAAGGATTACGCCTGCTTGGCGTCGGCGCTCCGGAAGAAATGTAAAATAAATCAGATTAAAGATGGGGTTATCATATGAACAAAGAGACAATGGAACGGTTACAGCACGCATCTACACAAATGAACCAGGAAGACTTAGCTGCATCGATCGCTTTTATTGCTGACTTTCACGGAAAAGTCGCTGCATGGCTTCCGGGCGAATCAGTTGATTTCGTATTCGATTTCGTGACAGCACCAGGAGCTGATCAAATTGCTCCAATCAGCGGTGACGCACTCGATACGAAAACCAACTTTGAGTTCTTCATGACGAAAAAGCAGACACGCAAAAAACTCGGTGAGTTGCTGGCGTTATGGAAAGCACCCCGTACAAAAGAGACGTTGAACCAGATTGATGCGATCGGTTTGAAGAAATGGTTGGCCCGCAATGAATTTCGTTCGGAAGACAAGCCGTGGGACTATTTGAACCGTCTCCATGTCCTGTTATTCCTTGATCAGATGACGACGGTCATCGATGATCATCAGTTGACGACGTTATACGAACAATTGGTCCGGAAAACACCGGTTCCGACAAGCTTCGTCCGTCGTCAAGGTGAAGTCCGTCACGTCGTCAACCAGTTTGCCGATAAGACAGAGTTCACACAAGTGGATTTAGTTCGTGCTTCTCTTGTCCGTTATCTGTAACAGCGGATAACTCAAAATCCCCCGTTCCTTCACGAATTGTGAAGAAACGGGGGATTTTTCATGTCAGGCAGTCATTTGGCTTGATAAAACGTGATGGTTTCGGTCGTCGTATCGTACAGCAACCATTCCCGTTCGACCAGAACCGGTCCGACGTTGATGGCGTAACGGCCGCGTTTGATCGAAATCGGAATATCATGATGAACGGTTAATCGTTTGCCCTCTTTAAACAATCCGCGTACATGACTGTGACCGAAAAATAAGAGCCGGTCCGGATAAGAAGAGGTGTCGGGCGTCAAATCATAACTCCATTTCAATTGATCACCATGAATGAACAAAGCAGAATCCGTTTGTTTTGTCCGATCCGATGAGCGCAGCTGATCGAGATAATGGGACACCCCTGTCGGAATCAATGAAAACAACCGTTCTTCCTGATTTCCGAGCAACGTTTCAAAAAACAGCAGCTTTAAAAAATCCGGATCAAGCGTCACGACTTGTTCGATTTCTTCAAACGTATACCGCTTGGCCCGTTTTTTTCCGACATGACATTCGTGGACGTCTCCGAGCGAAAAAATAATTGCTTGCGGAGCCGTCCGTTGAATAGCTGTCAACACAGCACGTGTATCGGATAATGAACTGTGCAGATCGGTGATGAGTGCATACTGCATGTGGCATCGCTCCCTTGTACTAAGAGTATACCCCGCGTTTCATGCGGCTCATCCTGTTTTTAATTAAGCCGGGTCGACGGTCACGCCGCGTTCAGCGAAAACAACTTTTGCGACTTCGAGTGCGTTAAGGACACGCGGGAAGCCGGTATAAGGAACAAGGTGCATGATGGCTTCGACGATTTCGTTTCCTGTTAATCCGGCCGTTAATCCGGTATTAATATGAAGCGCGAGTTGTGGTTCAGTTCCTTGGGTGACAAGTGTTGCGATCGTGACGATCGCGCGGTCGCGATTGACGAGCCCGTTGCGGCTGTATACTTCCCCGTAAGCAAAATCGGTGATCCATTCACCAACTGCCGGAGCGATATCTTTTAACGATTCGGCGATTTTTTCGTGTGTTGATTGCGCAGAATTCGTATCGGTAAATTCGTTTAATTTTTTAAGTCCTACTTCGTGTCGGTTGTTTAAGTGTGTAGCCATGATGAATAACTTCCTTTCTGTTATGAACGATACGGTTTATCTTAAAGGAAGAATACTCATGCTACAAATACATGGTTTTTATATGTGTCATTCATTTTAAGAATGATTTTCTTGAATGAAGCGAATCCATTCACGTGTCACATAAGACTGATAGCGTCCGGTCGGGACAGCGACACCGATCTGCCACGGTACACGGACATCGAGCGGAATGGTTTTCACACCTTTGATCGTCATTTGCTGTGCCAAAGACCGCGGAAGAACAGTCACGGCATTTCCTTCCGCGACGAGCAGACACAAGAAGTCCCACTGCGAGCTGACATGGGCGACGGCCGGCTGAAATCCTGCTGTGTCACAGGCCTGTAAAACGACGTCGTGAAGAGAGAACGTTTCATTAAAAAGAACGAACGGCATGTCGGCAACATCCGCCAGTGCAATCGATGACTGCTCAGCGAGGGGATGGTGTTCCGGTAAGAACAAATGTAGTTCTTCTTCAATAAAGGGATAGACCGTCAAATGTTCATCGGCTGGAAAGACTGTCGCAATCAAATCAACTTCGCCGGCAACGACGGCCTTTTCAAGTGCATGTCCGCCGGCTTCCGTAATGTTAATCGTCACCATCGGATACCGTTCCCGGAACAGACGGAGCAGACGCGGGAAAAACAAGGAACCGATCAAAGGTGGGACACCGATTCGGAGTGTTCCTTTCGTCAAGTGCATGACGTCATAGAGATGAGACGGCAGATCGGCAAGCTGATTCAGAATTTTTTCGCCTTCGACAAGTAAAGTTTCCCCGGCATCCGTTAAGACGATTTGCCGTTTACTTCGATCGAACAGTTCAATATCGAGTTCTTCTTCTAAATGGCGGACCATCTTACTGAGGGTCGGCTGAGTGACGTGCAGGTGATCCGCCGCCTTTGTAAAGCTTTTGAAGCGGGCGACTTCCGTAAAATATTCCAACTGGCGAAAATCCATCTGATTCACTCCTATTCGTTTTTGTTATATCTATCATAACAAGTATTCATTTTTATTATTCATTGCCTAAGCGTACAGTAAAAGAAACAAACGAGTAAAGAGGAGTAGATGAAGATGAAACAACTTGAAGGAAAAGTCGCATTAATTACCGGAGCAGCAAGCGGAATCGGTCTCGAAATTGCGGAAGAATTCGCACAGGAAGGCGCAAAAGTCGTCATCGTCGATTTACAGGAGAATGCAGCCAAGCAGGCGGCGGAAACACTTCAAAGTAAAGGATTCGAAGCCTTTGCTGTCGCAGGGGACGTCACAAGTGAAACGGCGATTCAGTCAAGCATTGAACAAACGATGAGTCACTACGGACGGATCGATATCGTCATCAACAATGCCGGCATGCAACATGTTTCACCAATCGAAGAGTTCTCGACTGAAAAATTTGATTTACTTCAAAGCATCATGTTACGGGCACCGTTCCTCTATACGAAATACGTGTTCCCGATCATGAAAAAACAAGGATTCGGTCGTATCCTGAACATGTCATCCATTAACGGTTTGATCGGATTTGCCGGTAAAGCCGCTTACAACAGTGCGAAACACGGTGTCATCGGTTTGACGAAAGTTGCCGCACTAGAAGGGGCAACGTCCGGTATTACCGTCAATGCGATTTGTCCGGGTTATGTTGATACACCGCTCGTCCAAAAACAATTGTCTTCGCTTGCCGAAACACGGAATGTGCCGCTCGACCGGGTACTTGAAGAAGTCATCTACCCGCTCGTTCCGCAACATCGCTTACTGCAAGTCAAAGAGATTGCCGACTACGCGATCTTCCTCTCAAGTGACAAAGCAGCCGGTGTCACCGGTCAAGCTGTCGTTCTTGACGGCGGATATACCGCTCAATAAGCATAAAAAAACCCTTATGCCGAATTGGCGTAAGGGTTTTTTGTGCTTAACGGAAATTGAGGAATTGGACGTCGACCGATAACGGCAACTCACGGACGATTTGCATAACTTGTTGTAAGTCATCGCGCGATTTTCCCGTAACACGGATTTGATCGTCTTGAATCTGAGTTTTCACCTTGAGTTTTGATTCCTTGACGGCGTTATTGATTTTTTTAGCATCATCACGATCGATTCCGCTTTTGAGAATAACGCGTTGACGGACAGTATTTCCGGCTGCCTGCTCGACTTTTTCGTATTGCAGGTTTTTCGTCGGGACTTCCCGTTTGATGAGTTTAGCTGTCAGGACATCTTTGACTTGATCGAGTTTAAAGTCGTCATCTGAGATCAGAATCAAATCTTCTTTCTCGAGTTTCATGTCGCTTTTTGATCCTTTGAAATCAAAGCGGTTCGTAATTTCCTTTAGTGCAACCTGCATCGCGTTTTTAACTTCTTCGATGTTGATTTGTGACACGATATCAAATGAATTGTCTTTTGCTGCCATAAGAATCTCCCCTTTCGTTCCACAACCATTTTAGCATATTTGCTCGGAAATGCTTTGACTTCAGGTTGAATTTTCGGCAAAGAAAAAGCAAGGAAGAGAGTCGAATCGTTCATCCGGATGAAATTTTGTTATAATGAAAACCATGAAATGAAAGGGGTGCATGGCTTTGAAACAAACAGCAGATATGTTGACGCTCACACCGGAAGAGTTGGATGAGCGCTATGCCTATAAAGGATCGGATTTAGGAGCGACGTTTGATGAGCATACGATACGTGTCCGTTTATGGGCACCGACGGCGGAACGTGTCGTAATTCGTTTGTACCGGACATTGCGGGCAAGGAAAGTTGAAGAACTTGAATTGACGGCAGATCAGCAGGGGACATTCGTCGTCGAACTGGATCGCGCTGTGTATGAAGGTTACTTTTATACGTTTCAAGCCAGCATCAACGGACAGAAAGTCGAAGCAGTCGATCCGTACGCGAAAGCAGTCGGGACGAACGGCAAACGGGGGGCATTAATCGATCCGTCGGCGATTCACCCGGAACGTTGGATTGAGGAACGTCCTCTGTTCCATTCGTCACAAGACGCTGTCATCTATGAATTGCATGTTCGGGACGCGACGAGCCATCCGGCGAGTGGGGTCATCGAGCGGGGCACATTCCGCGGATTAACGGAAGCGGGAACACGGACACCGGCAGGTGGATTGACGGGTCTTGATTATCTGACGGACCTAGGTGTGACGCATGTCCAACTTCTTCCGATTTATGATTTCGGTTCAGTCAATGAGGCGGCACCAAATGATCCGGATAACTACAACTGGGGATATGATCCCGTCAATTACTTTGCGCCGGAAGGTTCCTATTCGTCGAACCCGGATGATCCGGCAGCACGGATCCGGGAATTAAAAGCCTTGATTCAAGCCTTACACGATCGAGGCATTCGCGTTGTAATGGACGTCGTTTTTAATCATGTCTATGATGCGGAAACGGCACCACTTGGACAATTCGTTCCGGGTTACTTTTTCCGGCAGGCAGCGGACGGAACACTTTCAAACGGAAGTTTCTGCGGGAACGACACAGCATCAGAACGCTTTATGATGCGGAAATTCATTCTTGATTGTGTGACCTATTGGGCGAAAGAGTATCATCTGGACGGATTCCGGTTCGATTTGATGGGCTTACATGACGTCGAAACGATGAATCAGGTTCGTCATGCCCTTGACCGGATTGACCCGTCGATTTTAATTATCGGGGAAGGGTGGGATCTTGACACACCACTCGCAGCCGATCAAAAAGCCAACTACTTTAATGCGCCGCAGATGCCGGGAATCGCTCATTTCAACAACGGATTACGTGACGGTGTCAAAGGTGACGTTCAGACACCGGCTGACCGAGGATTCATCAGCGGGGCTTTCGAGCGGACGAATGAAGTCAAACGGGGAATCGCCGGAAACGTCTCTTCGCAAGGCTTTGCGGAGGAACCGAATCAGGTCGTTTCGTACGTTGAAGCTCATGATGATTTAACGATTTGGGACAAATTGTCCGTGTCAAAACCGGAAGATACGGATGAAATCCGTCGAAAGCGGCAAATGCTAGCGAATGCGATTATCTTAACCGGCCAAGGTATTCCGTTTTTACATGCAGGGCAGGAGTTTTTCCGGACGAAAAACGGGATTCGGGACAGTTTTAATTCCGGAGAAGTCGTGAATCAATTGGATTATGAGCGCGCGGAACAATTCCGTGCCGGCGTCGAATATGTCAAAGGATTGATTGCCCTGCGGCGCCAGTATCCGATGTTCCGTCTGGAAAATACAGCAATGATTCGGAAACATCTCCGCTTCCTCGAAGAAGGGGAAGGTATCATTGCGTATGAATTGAAGCGGACGTACGAAGGATATGTGGAGCGTCAGCGGGTATATCACAATGCGACGGACCATGATGTGACAATCGAGTTACCGAGCGGCGAGTTCGAAATTCTCGTCGAAGAAGGGGTGGTAAAAATCCACGCCCCCCGTCTACACGAAGAAAAACAACTTGTCGTGAAAGCCTTATCGACGACGGTGATTGCCGAACGAAAAGCAGACTATAAGAAATATGCAGTGGCAGGCGGTGCCGCACTGACGATTCTTGGTTTGCTCTATGCAGCGAACAAACGACGTAAAAATAATAAATGATGTACAAGACGCTTGGAAGAATCGGAGTTCACTGATGTGGACGCCGATTCTTTTTTTGATTTAGCCGTAGTGCATGACGTGACAGTCGTGTTGCGGTGTCATCAGAATGACTTAATGAATTTTTAAGTTTACTGTTTTAATTCATGACTTCCGGGAACATACTATAAGTAGTATTTAGAGTGCTGGTTTTTTTGAAAGGATGTATCATATGTTTGGCTTCAATGATATCTGGAAATTTTTCTTCTCGTTTTTTTTACTTTTACCAATTGTCACGTTAATTCATGAGATGGGTCATTACTTTTTTGCACGTCTGTTTGGCGGTAACATGGAAATCAATATCGGATCGGGAAAATCCTTGTTACGCGTCGGTCCCATCCGCTTGAACCGCGTTTATTTCTGGGACGGGTGGTGTCAGTACGAGGCGCTTCGTCATGAAAATAAGTTTACGAACATCACGGTTTACGCCGGTGGAGCCATTTTCAATCTGGTGAGCATCTTGATTGTAAACGGTCTGATTTATGCGGGTGTTTTCGAGGCTTCAATTTTTACGTATCAATTCGCCTATTTCTCGTTCTATTTCATTTTCTTCTCGTTATTTCCGATCGATCATCCGAACGGTTATCCGAGTGATGGAAAAGCGATTGTTAATGTATTCCGTTATGGAAAGTCCGAATATAATCCACAAGCTTGATTGTACAAAGAATAATGCCCTTCTTTTATGCGACCAGCGCACGAAAGAAGGGCATATTTGCATCATTTATCTTCTGAAGATGTATCATCCGCAGAAGAAGAATCGGATTGTTCTGTTTCTAATTCGACCAGTTTTTGTATTAAAATATGCCGCGGCATATGCATTAACTGTTCGAGCGGCACATTGAGACGTTTCGAAAGTTCAACAGCTGTATCAGCAGACAGTTGTAGGGGTTTCATTGTGTGTAGACCTCCTTTTTGTTTCCTTTAAGTATACAGGACATGCTCTTCGAGCGCATCGACAGTAGCTAGAAATGAAGAAGGTTGATACCGTAGGAAGTAGGAAGTGATGCGTATGTATAAACCAGCCGCTGAGCTGTTGTTCCATGAATCTGTTTCACTTTTTGACCGATTCGGTGATGATCTGGTTTTATACCGGGATCAAGGCGGATTTACAAAATGTGATTTGGATTTGAGAATACGGTGGGAGACAGCATGTGCGTATGTTCCATTTACCTGGTTCTTTGAACCGGACGGATACCGTGTGTTCATCGTTTTTGAAGAAACTTCATTGTTTGGTTTACTCGATTTAAGAGACGGACGTCTCCAATATATGAATCGTCCCAGCCACTTTGCGGACGCTTGGTTCAGTAATCTTTATGAATGGCGAGGCGAACAAATTTTTATGTATTCGGCTGAAACCGATGTCGTACGTTATGATTTTGAAAAACAGGAAGGAACTTTTTCGGATTATGACGAAGCTCCTTTATTAGGACGTTTGATTGAACGGGGGTATGACCCGCAGTATGCGTTTGAACGTCTGCTGGCACCGGGAACGATGATTTCCTATGATGTGAATCAAGCGCGTTATGTCATTTGGGATGCGTTTACGGAACAGGAACAATTGATTCCGTTTTCCGAGTACGATGATTATTTGCTGGTCGACAGCCGGGAACATCTGTTTTCTGTAACGGATGCCAATCGATTTTATCTGTACGAAAAAGAGCAACTGAAATTTAAATTTGATGGATGCCAGTCATCTATCCTGTTAAAGACGATCTTACTGGATGAATCGGCGCAACGACTGGCCATCGTCTCGACGTCGGCAAATTTCGGAAATACGTGGCTCCAAATTTTTCAGAAGACGTAAACACATCCTTTGTCGCAGCAGGCGAAGGATGTGTTTCTTGTATACAGGGAGGAAGATGACAGATGGAACGTTTTGGTCGATACGTAGTCCGTTTTCGAAAAGGCATCAGCGTGACTTGGGTGGTATTGTTGCTGATCCTCGGTTATTTTGCAGTGCAGCTGCCGGATCAGCTGAAAGGAAACGGCTTTACGCGGGACGGGGAATTTCAACAAGTCGAACGCACGTTAGAAAAGGAATTTAAGCAGGATCCTCACCAAATTATCGTGTTGTTTGAAGGGGAAAAAGAAAGCATCCGGCAGGAAATGGAACGCCACGTCAAAGCGTTTCGGACGATTCAAGGTGTCGGACAGGTCGCCGGTCCGCAGGAAAATCCAGAAGCATTCAAAGACGGGAAAGGATATGTCTCGATCGGGATACCGGACATTGATTCCTCTTGGGTCAAGACAGTACAACAAAAACTCGATCCGCAGGACGGCAGTACGATTCGACTGACAGGGGAGCCGTTGATCGTTGACGATTTGAATACAGCGTCCAAAAATGATTTGGTCCGTGCTGAATTGATTGGCGTCCCGGCAGCCTTACTGGTCCTGTTTCTCGTTTTCGGTACACCGCTCGCGGCTATCTTGCCGCTCATCATGGGACTCGTCACATTCATCTTCGGGGCCGGAACACTGTATTTCATCGCCGGACAACAGGAATTATCCATCTTTGTCTTAAATGCCGTAGCGATGATTTCACTTGCCCTCGGAATTGATTTTTCCCTGCTGTATGTCAATCGGTTCCGGGAAGAACGGACAGCCGGACGATCGATTACGGAAGCGGCGGAAGTTTCGGTGGCGACGGCCGGACGATCCATTTTATTTTCCGGAATTTGTGTTTTTGTCGGATTGGCGGGATTACTTGTCATTGACGTCGACGTCTTTCAAGCAGTTGCGATCGGAACATTGGTCTCGGTGCTTGGTGCTGTCATCAGCGCCGTAACCTTACTTCCGGCTTTGCTGGCATTACTGGGCGGGAGTCTGGAAAAGGGCCGGATTTTCAAAGCGGATTCGGAGCAGGGAGAAGTCAGGTGGCGTAAGCTCGCCCGGTTCGTCATGAAACGTCCGGTCGCCATTACCATCTTTTCACTTCTATTGCTGTTGCCGTGTTTAATTCCGTTGCGTGATTTGGAACTGAACATTCCGCAAGCGAGTGCTTTGCCGGAAGATTATGAATCGCGCCTTGCCTTTGAAGCGTGGGAAAAAACCTTCGGGGACGACGGAACGGATGCCGTTGTCTTGCTGAAAGCTGATTTTCAAACAGAACAGGGTGTCGAAAAACTGGAAGCATTGACGACACGTCTCGAAGCAGATGCCGGAGTCAGCAGCGTCATCTCAGCGACGTCACTGGCGGAAGCGAACGGACAGAGCGTGACTCAGATTGCCGCAAGTGAACAAGGGAAACAACAGTTAGCATCGTTGATTGCGTTTGATTCAGGAATTGCCCGGGTTAACGTCAAGTTGACGGGAGATCCGGGAGACAAGAGTTCACAAAAATGGGTCCGTGAAGTACGGGACCAGGGCTATCAGGTCGGAGGACCGGCGGCCTTCAATCAGGAAATTTATGATGAAATCTACTCGAAGATGCCGCTCGCGTTAGGTCTTGTCTTACTTGCCACATTCATCATCCTGTTGTTTGCATTCCAGTCGATCTTGATTCCGATCAAAGCGATTTTGATGAATCTGCTCAGCCTCGGTGCCACATTCGGGTTGCTTGTCATTTTGTTTGAGTCCGGTTGGGTGTTCCCGGCCGAGACAATTGGTATTTTAACACCGGTCTTCATCTTCTCGCTGGTGTTTGGTCTGTCGATGGATTACGAAGTGTTTCTCGTCTCACGGATGGAAGAATACTACGATGAGACCGGAGATAATGATCTCGCGACGGAAATGGGGCTGGCGAAGACAAGTAAAATCATCACTTCAGCCGCCTTAATCATGATTGTCGTCACCGGGGCCTTTGCCTTTACCGGCGTCAGTCCGATCAAGCAACTTGGTGTCGGAATTGCGCTTGCGATCTTCATTGATGCGACGATCGTTCGCATGTTCCTCGTTCCGGCGCTGATGAAGCTGTTCGGACACTGGAACTGGTGGTGGCCGGGCGGGCGGCGGAAACGGAAGTACCGGATCTGATCAGCGTTCAGAACATCAGTGAAGCACATCATTAGTCATTTAAAGCAGAGCGGGCGTATACTGACGATATTCAAGTTAAGATTTCAGAGGAGGATATGCTTCAATGGCTAATGAAAAGATGTTTGATACGTTTACACTTCCAAACGGAGTGACCCTTAAAAACCGGATTATGATGGCGCCGATGACGAACTACGCGGCGGAAGAAAACGGTGAAGTTTCAGAAGCGGAGCTTGCCTATTACGCAGCACGTTCAGGTGGAGTCGGTGCAGTCATCACAGCATGTGCTAACGTCACAGCAGACGGTCAAGGATTCCCGAATGAGTTTGGCGCGGAGCGCGACGAATTGGTTCCGAGCCTGAAACGTCTCGCGACAACAATCCAAGATCAAGGCGCAAAAGCGATTCTGCAAATTTTCCACGCGGGTCGTATGGCACCACCGGAACTCGTCGGCGGACAAACCGTCAGCGCAAGTGCAGTAGCACCAGAACGTGAAGGCGCAATGACACCACGTGCACTGGAAGCAGCAGAAGTCGAAGCGATCATCGAAGCGTTCGGTCAAGCGACACGCCGGGCAATGGAAGCCGGATTTGATGGAGTGGAGATTCATGGTGCGAACACGTACTTAATTCAACAATTCGTTTCTCCGCATTCGAACCGTCGTGAGGACAAATGGGGCGGAAGTCTTGAAAAACGTCTTGCGTTCCCACTAGCCGTCGTCGATGCGGTCGAAGCCGTTGCAAAACAAGATCCTTCGTTCATCGTCGGTTACCGTTTCTCACCGGAAGAAGTTGAAAATCCGGGAATTACACTCGACGATACGATGCAACTCGTTGATGCACTTGCGAAAAAAGATCTCGACTACCTGCACGTTTCTGTGATGGACTTCTTTGCCGGATCAATTCGTGATCAAAACGAAACACGCTCGCCAATCAGTTTAGTTCAAGAGCGTGTCGGTCAACAGGTGCCAGTTATCGGTGTCGGTTCACTCCATACACCAGAAGAAGTCGAGCGTTCGCTTGAAGTCGTGCCACTCGTCGCCCTGGGCCGTGAGTTAATCATGGAACCGAAATGGGTCGAAAAAGTCGAAGCTGGTGAAACGGAATCGATCCGGACAGAACTCGATCCGTCGGCACAGGCGGAACTCGTCGTACCGGATGCACTATGGCAGGGAATCACGAGCCGTCCAGGCTGGTTCCCGATTAAACAAACAACGAAATAAGAAATACGAAAAGGAGCCACTCAGAATTTTGAGTGGCTCCTTTTTTAGCATCAGTAAGCGACTTCACCCATCCGAACGCCACAAAAACGGTGTAGTTCGACCGGATGTTCGATATTCGTCCGGTCGAACATATCCTGCAGTAACAAGGCGCAGATGTAGGCATCTTCTTTCGCATCATGGTGCTTAAACGAAACATTTAAAAATTCCGCCATCGTATTTAACTTATGGTTCGGTAACCATGGATACAGCTTGCGTGACAGTTTAACCGTACAGCCATATTGAAACGTCGGCATTTGATATAAGTCATATTTTTGAACGGCTTTTTGGAGCGCTCCCATATCAAAAGCCGCATTATGGGCAATGACAAGTTCGGCCTTCTCGATTAACTTAAACAATCCGTGTGCTTCCATTGCTTCCGGTAAGGCCGGTGCATCCCAGACGTCACTCGGGCGAATGCCGTGGACACGGATGTTGCCGGCATCAAAATCTTCTTCCGGATTAATCAGAACCTGCTCGCTCGTCACGACGCGTCCTTCGGATAAAACAGACCAGCCGAAGGCACAGATGCTGCGGCTGTTTCGGTTCGCGGTTTCAAAATCAATCGCTAAGGTATAAGGTGGCATGTCATCTCTCCTTTTTAAACAGCATACCGTATTTTGATTTAGAATGCATGTTCGTCTTTTTCTTTTGATAAAAAAGTCCGTCTGTAGACTGACCTAGCGATATGAGACACATATAAAACACCTTGATTAGGCTGCCAGTACACCATATTTTATCGGTGTCAGGTAGCCTAATTTTTCTTGGATTCGTTCTTCGTTATAGTAATTTAAATAGTTGATAACGCGTTCGTAGACCTCCTGGTCTTTTAGTGAATTGAATTTGACGTACTGGAACTCCTCGGACTTCAGATTGGAGTGGAACGATTCGATGACTGCGTTGTCCCAACAGTTTCCTCTACGCGACATACTGCTTGTTAGATGATTCCTCTTGACGAAATCTTGAAAGACATACGATGTATAGACACTTCCTTGGTCTGAATGAAGGATGACCCCCTCGGGGTGATTTCGATTCTCTAATGCCAATTTCAACGTATCGATGACGAGTGGTGTCTGTTGGTGATCGTATAATTTGTAGGCAATGATTTCGTTATTAAAAAGATCGATGATGGTGGAAAGATATTTTGTCGTGCTGCCGTATTGGATATAGGTGATATCCGTCACCCACTTCTGATTCGGCTTACTTGCTGTGAAGTCACGCTCGAGAAGATTAGGTGCCGTTATGATGCGCTCAC